>JAGBTQ010000003.1 GCA_017631275.1 Alistipes sp. | reverse complement strand
CCCTCGTTGCAGTGGTAAACCTCCTGCTTGATACCCATCTTGGTAAGGGCACGGATACCACCAATACCCAACAAAATCTCCTGCTTTAGACGGTTCTCCCAGTCGCCACCATAGAGGTAGTATGTTACCTGACGATCCTCCTCGAGGTTTGCCTCGTAGTCAGCATCGAGCAAGTAGAGGTCGGTACGACCTACCTGGCACTTCCAAACACGAGCGTAGAGTGTACGACCTGGCATAGCTACCTGAGTAGTTACCCAGTTGCCGAACTCGTCACGTACTGGCATAATAGGGAGCTTGAAGAAGTTCTGAGCCTCGTATGTTGCCTCCTGAGCACCCTGAGCAGAAAGACGCTGTGTGAAGTAACCGTAGCGGTACAACAAACCTACAGCAACCATGCCCACGTTGCGGTCAGAAGCCTCCTTGAGGTAGTCACCAGCCAAGATACCAAGACCACCAGAGTAGATCTTAAGTGTTGAGTGCAAACCATACTCCATTGAGAAGTAAGCTACACGTGCGTGCTCTGATGATGGCTTCTCTGCCATATAGTCGGTGAACTCCTTATATACAGCGTCCATGCGCTTAAGGAACTCCTTGTCGTTGCAGAGCTCCTCGCAGCGTGCTGTAGAGAGCTTGTCGAGAAGAACGATAGGGTTGCGGTCAACCTTTACCCAAAGCTCTGGATCTACCGACTCGAACAAATCGCGAGCAGAAGCTGTCCAGCACCACCACAAGTTGCGTGAAAGCTCCTCGAGGGCCTTAAGACGCTCTGGAATACCCTTCTCAACCATCAAACGGTGCCATGATGGGCGGTTTGATGTAAGCTGCTGACGTACGAAGTTAATCTGCGACTGACGGTCGCCACCATCGATAAGTACACGGTTAGTGCGTGATACTGAGTTGTCGATAGCCTCCTCGTATGCTGCCATATACTCCTTGAAGAGCTTCTTCCAGAGAGCTGTCGATGACATCTCCTGAGCACCCTCACGAGCCTCAGCCATAGCCTCAGCGTCCATTGCGAGGTAGCGCTTGATAACATCTGTAATCTGGAGAACTGCCTCACGCTCGTTGTAGTCATCGCGACGAACGATATCTACACCCTCGTGTGATGAGTGCTTAGCAATCCAAAGACCGAAGCCAGCAAGAGTTGTTGTAACGGTTGGTACGCCATAAGCTACTGACTCGAGTGGAGTGTAGCCCCATGGCTCGTAGTATGATGCGAATACTGAGAGGTCAACACCAGCCAATACATCGTAGTATGGCATGTTGAAGATGCCATCCTCGCCATTGAGGTATGTAGGCACGAACAACACCTTTACGCGTGAAGCTGTTGTTGAGAGGATGCTACCCTCAACAGACTGGCATACCTGATCCCATGCCTCGTTCTCGAGGTTGTGAGTAAGGTAGCGCTTCTTCGATGGGTCGATGCCATTGCTACCATCAGCAAGATGTGCAGCAAGATCCTCACGAGCACCTGTGTTAGCGCCAGGAACAGCTACAAGAGCAACGATGTCACGGTCGATGTGCGACGCAGCAAGCTGCTTGAGCGACTCGAGGAATACGTCGATACCCTTGTTGCGATACTCATAACGACCGCTTGTAGCAACGATAAGTGGTTCGCTCTCGAACTTGCAGCCCCATGAAGCCTGAGCTACCTCGAGGATGCGCTTGCGAGCTGCGCTACGCACAGCCTCCAATGCCTTACCCTCTGGCACAAAGTCGTTCTCGAAGCCGTTAGGAGTAACACGTGTAACCTCGCGACCAAGCAAGAAGCGGCACTCGTTAGCAGTAATCTCGCTCACGGTAAGGAATGCATCAGCATGTGTTGCTGCCGACTTCTCCAAAGAGTGCTTAGCCATAACGTTGAACTGACGAGCAAGCTCATCAGCGTTGAACTTGTGAAGGTCGTTGTAGAGAGGTAGGCGGTTACCAGCGATGCAACGGCCCATAACAGTAGCGTGAGTAGAGAATACTGTTGCTACATAAGGAGCGTTGTCGCGAAGGTAGAGCGAACCTGCTGCTGCCATCCACTCGTGGAAGTGAGCAACAACCTTGTTTGATGTTGCAGCAAACTGCTCAGCAAACGATGCGATAACAACACCTGCTGCGTGGCCAAACAACACTGGCTCAACATAGTCCCACTGACCTGACAATGAGTCAACGCCATAGTTCTCCCACAACTTCTTGAGGATATCGTCCTTCTGTGCGAAGAACGACTTGAAGTCGATAAGAATAGCGATAGGCTCGCCCTTGATAGCCCAGCGGCCGATGCGAACACGCACACCCTGCTGGTAGAGCTGCTCACGCCATGCTGCCATAAGTGAGTTATCCTCCTTGAACTCAGGATTAGCAGCATCCTGAGTAAAGTCTGGACCAATAGTGATGTAGTTGTCGCCCAACTTACGCATCACTGTAGGTGCTTTCGAGGCAATAACGGTATGAATACCGCCAACCTTGTTGCACACCTCCCAGCTAACCTCAAATAGGTAGCTAGGTGTTAGATTTACATTACTCATATTATAGTTTTTTATTAAAATAATTACTCTTATCTATATCAAACAAGAGAGTGTCACCACAACCATACTCCTACGATCGTGGCGACAATAAGTCATTGTGCAAAGGTAATACATTATATTTAATAAGAGAACTTTTTTTAAAGTTTTTTAATAAATCAGCTATTTTATTTGCTGAATGGGTGATTTTACGGAGTGAATGGTGGACAATTGAGCGACAAAACAGGCAAAAACAGAGATAGATAGGGGCATAGCGAAGAACAAAAAGGGAGAAAATGCCTCGGCATCTTCTCCCAATATTTATCTGCTGTATGTCCTATTTCGTAAGCTCCTCGACAGCTCGCCTACCCTCGTCGCCCAAGGTCAGCGAAAAGTCGTTGACAAAGAGAGAAATATGCTTATCGATAACCTCATCTTCGAGCTCCTGAGCATGGCTCTTAATAAAGTCGCGCGACACGGTAGGATTAGCAAAGGCATACTCGATGCTACGGCGGATAAGGCGCTCAACATCGCTCGCCACCTGCTCGCCAAGCGACCTATCGACAACAATAGAGCCAAGGGGCAACGGAAGCCCTACTCTCTGCTCCCACTCCAAGCCAAGATCGGCAACGAGTTCGAGGTTGCGACGCTCATAGACAAATCTACCCTCGTGTATAAGCACACCGGCATCGAACTCCCCCGCTTCAACAGCCTCAGCAATCTTAGAAAAGAGCATTGGCACACGCTCCTCGATATCGGGGAATAGCCTACCTATCAGCGCATTAGCCGTAGTGTAAATACCAGGAACAGCTATTCGCTTAATAGGCGAGGTATCGCCCTTGCGACGCACCAACAACGGGCCATTTCCACGACCAAGTGCCGAGCCACTATCGAGCAGACGACAACGCTCGCCCACAGCCTTAAGTAGCGCCGTGCTACACTTGCTAATCATAGCATCACCCGCCAGCACTCGTTCGTTAAGTTGCTCGATGTCGTGATACTCGACATCAAACCTATATCCCTCAAGGTCAATGCGTTTATTCACTAATGCATCGAACATAAAGGTGTCGTTGGGGCATGGCGAAATCGCCAATCGCAAAGTTCTATTCTGCATACTTCTTCAATGTTTTTGCAAGATTTTCGGTGGCAAGCGCTATGTTCCACTTCGAAAAGTCGTCGCCCACCACGTTCGACACCGCTCTAATCTCCACCGCACGGAAGCCCATATCGCGCGCCATAGCAAAGAGTGCTGCACCCTCCATATTCTCGACATCTGCACCGCAACTAGCAACATTACAGCGAGATACCGTATTTGACGCAACACCACGAAGATGGGTCAATGGCTCAACACGATAGATCTGGCGAAAGCGCTCGGGAAGCTCGGCGACTACTTCCGAAACGACCTCTACCACCTCGCCCACGGCGCACCTATGCTCATAGCAACCAGCAATGCCGGCAAGGATAACCACCCTACCTTCAAGGCTCTGCGTGGCATTTATGCGGGCAATAGTGGCAGCAGTCTCTGCCATACCAACACCCGATATAACCACCTCTGCATCAGGGCATACGCCACAAAACGCACGTGCTTCAAGCTCCGTAGGAAAGAGAAAAATTGGATTCATAGCTAACTTACAAAATTACAAAACAGGGCAGCCGAGCTGCCCTATTTCTATACTATACCCTCAACAGTACCGTCCTCGGCAAGGTGTATATTTCCCGCCTGAGGGGTCTTGCTAAGGCCTGGCATACGCATGATATCGCCCGCGAGAGCCACGATAAAGCCACTACCTGCGTTGAGCTCTATATCCTTGATGTTTATCTCGAAGCCCTCAACCGAGCCGTAGCGCTTAGCATCGGCGCTAAACGAGAACTGAGTCTTGGCGATACATACTGGCAAGTGGCCCATATCCCACTTCTCCAACAGCTCGATCTGCTTCTTTGCCTTAGGGCCAAACACCACTGAGCCAGCGCCATAGATATTCTTAGCCACCTTGGTAATCTTCTCCTTGATAGAGTCCTCAAGGTTGTAGGCGTAGTTGATAGGCTGCGAAGGCTCATTCTCGATAAGCTCAACAGCGGCACGGGCAAGCTCAGCTGCACCAGCGCCACCCTCGGCATAGGCATTGTTAATCACGCAGCGCACGCCAAGCTCCTCGCAGTGCTCCATAACCATTGCAATCTCCTCGTCGGTGTCGCTGGCAAAGCGGTTGAAACATACAAGCACGGTCTGACCAAACTTCTTGAGGTTTGCCACGTGGCGGTCGAGATTTGCAAAGCCCTGCTTAAGACCCTCCATGTTAGGCAGCTTAATCTCGGTCTCGGGCACGCCACCATGCATCTTAAGGGCAAGCGTAGAGGCAACAAGCACCGTGAGGTCTGGCTTAAGACCCGACTGGCGACACTTGATATCGAGGAACTTCTCGGCACCAAGGTCGGCACCAAAGCCTGCCTCAGTAACGGTGTACTCGGCATGTGTCATCGCCATCTTTGTGGCAATCACTGAGTTACAGCCATGCGCAATATTTGCGAAAGGACCACCGTGGATAATAACGGGATTATGCTCGGTTGTCTGCACGAGGTTAGGGTTGATAGCATCCTTCAACAATGCCACCACAGCACCCGTAACACCGAGGTCGTTCACAGTAAGTGGAGTATCGTCATACTTAACGCCAAGCACAATGCGACCAATGCGCACATACAGATCCTCGACATTGCGCGCAAGACACAAGATAGCCATAATCTCCGAGGCTGGCGTGATGTCGAAGCCTGTCTCTGTGGGGATACCATTTGCCGAGCCACCCAAGCCCGAGGTGATGTTACGCAACGAGCGGTCGTTCATATCGAGCACTCGGCGCCACATAACACGCTTCAGGCCCACCTGCTGCGAGCGGCTGTGGTATAGGTAGTTATCCAACAAGGCTGCAATAAGGTTGTTTGCCGAGGTTATGGCGTGGAAGTCGCCCGTAAAGTGGAGGTTGATATCCTCCGATGGCAACACCTGAGCATAGCCGCCACCCGTAGCACCACCCTTCATACCGAAGCATGGGCCGAGCGATGGCTCGCGCAAGGCGATGATAGCCTTCTTGCCAATATGGTTAAGACCCATGCCGAGGCCTATGCTCACGGTAGTCTTACCCACACCCGCCTTTGTTGCGGTGATAGCCGTAACGAGGATAAGATGGTTTTTAGCCACCTTCCTCTCGTCGATAAGCCTATAAGGCACCTTGGCGATATACTTGCCATAGTTGAATAGATCGTCCTCGGCAATACCTATCTTGGCTGCGATGTCACGAATATTCTCTAATTTTGTCTCTCGAGCAATCTCGATATCTGTCTTCATTGTCATATCTAATAAATCTTTAGGTTTACGCTTTATGTAATTTTTACCTACACAAACGCAAACCTAAAGATATTATTATGCTTATTGGATATTTTTCTACTCCTCCTTGCCGATAACAGCCTCAAGCTCCTCGACAGTAAGTGGAAGAAGTTTATCACCAATAAAGCGGCTACCATTCTCTGTTACAAGCACATCGTCCTCGATACGGATACCGCCAAATGTACGGAACTTGTCGAGTGCTGCGTAGTCAACGATATCTGTAAACTTGTTCTCCGAGCGGAACTTATCGATGAGTGCAGGGATAAAGTAGATACCTGGCTCGTCAGACATCACTGTGCCTGGCTCAACACGCCATGTAGCACGGTGCACGCATGTTGCCGACTTCTGAGCACGCTCCAACACTGTTGAGAAGTCGAACGAGCGCTCGCCAATGTTCTCCACATCGTGAACGTCCATACCCATGCCGTGACCCAAGCCGTGAGGCATGAAGAGATACATAGCACCAGCCTCAACAGCAACCTCTGGAGTTGACTTAATAAGACCTACGCCCTTCAAGCCCTCAGCGAGAGAGAGGTATGCTGCCTTGTGAATCTCTGGGTACATAGTACCTGGCTTAATCATATCCTTAACCTGGCTATGAGCACGGAGCACGATGTTGTAGATATCCTTCTGAATGTCGGTAAACTTACCATTTACAGGGTATGTACGAGTGTGGTCAGAGCAGTAGCCCTCGACAGACTCGCCACCACCATCAACCAACAACAAACGACCCGACTCCAACACGCCATCGTGGTTGTGGTTGTGCAAAATCTCACCATGCTGCGTAACGATTGTTGGGAACGACACGCCCTGGCCATACGACTTAGCAATGCCCTCAACCTTACCAGCAATCTCGCGCTCAACAACACCTGGACGACACATGCGCATAGCTGTCATGTGCATCTGATAGCCAATCTTAAACGCACGCTCCAAAGCCTCGATCTCCTCTGCCGACTTCTTCTCACGCATCTCAGCTACGGCAAACATCAAATCGAGTGACTTGCGCTCGTGGAGCATATCGAGGCGAATACCGAGCATATCGGCAACCTCAATCTTAAGCTCTGCACGGTATGGTGGGAGGTAGTGCACAGGGCGGTTCTGCTCGATAGCCTTGCGCAACACGGCACGAATGTCGTTACGTGGGAAGGTCTTCTCAACACCCACCTCGGCACCCTGCTCAGCGATGGTTGGCATAGGGCCAGTCCAGATGATATCCTCAACGGTGAAGTCGTCGCCAAAGATGAATGCCTCGCCCGACTCAGCGTCCAACAGACCAATCAACGATGGCACATCAAGACCGAAGTAGTAGCGGAACGTTGAGTCCTGACGATAGTAGTATGTGTTGTTTGGATAGTTGTTAGGCACCTCAGGGTTTGCTGGAAGCAAGATAAGGCCCTTGCCCACACGGCGGCACAACTCGGCACGACGAGCGATATAAGTCTCTTTTGAAAACATAGTTTTATAGTATTTAGTTAGTTAATTATTTTGTTTTAATTGTTATAAAGCATGTAGTTTACCGTCACGCCCTTAGGCAAAATCAGTATGTGTGGCTTATGGTCAGGGTCGAGCCACTCAACAATGCGCTTCATGTTCTGCTCCGACACTCCCACGCAGCCCGCTGTACCCTTGCCACGAGCTCGCCATGCATGGATAAATATGGCACTACCCTTGCCCGGCACGGCTGGCGAGGTGTTGTACTCAACAACAACGATATAGCGATACTGCAAGTTGCGATGCTCCCACAACCTATCGCCCTTTGTGCCTGGCGCTGGGTTGCGTAGCAGAGAGTTGTACGTTGCGCTATATGGGTTCTCGTCCCATATATATCGCTCGTAGTACTGCTCCATCGGGAACTTTGTAGTGAAGTCATTGACATAGTACAAGCCACGATTTAGAGCATACAACCCCTGAGGAGTCTTGCCGTCACCCTCACGCTTCCTATCCTTGGCGGCAATGCCGGCATAGCCAGTAACACCCTCGATTAGCTCATATCTCCACTCAAGTCGCGACGTGCCCTCAGCCGTCATCTTATACACTTTGCAGTTAGCTCCCGTGGTGCCAACAACCACAATGGCCTGCTTACACCCATTAGGTAGAGTGATGCGCTCGCCCGTAGATGTAACCACAACACCCTGGGCCATAGCCGCATAGCTCATCACGAGTGCACACAGCACTATCAGCAAACGCCTCATAATTACAGTTTTATTTTTAAATTCATAGCACCTCCCTAAGCACTAATTTGTTAGGAATAGCCAAGATTAACCACCTACCTAAGCACACCAATTTGTTGTCAGAAGGGGTGAGATTTGGTGCCAAGTCGAAATTGACACGGAAGGGGGTATACTTGGCGTATATCCCCTTTCGGGGCAATGAGCTTGGTGCCGAAGATAACCCCTTATCACAACAAATTATCGTGGTATCTCTTTGTAAACTTTGTCACCACGTCTAACCTCGCTCACAGTCTTAAGCGACATATAGTCGCCCTGCTTAGCTCCATCAACGGGGAGCTCCTTGACCATGATACCATCGGCCTTCTGCTCCACAACGCCGGTCTTCTCACCCATAAATAGGAGGGCATCGCCATTGCTCACCTCGCACGCCTCGACCAACACCTCGGCAACGCCAATGCGCTTGAAGTAGTTGGTAACCTTGCCCATGTATACCTTTTTGAGGGTTGCCGATGAGCCGTAGTGCTGACTGTGCTCCACCATCTTCTGTGCAGCGTAGTAGCCACCCCAGAAGTCGCGGTTAAACACCGTGCGAAGCTTCTCCTTGATAGGCGCAACGCTTTCGGGGTTATACTCGCCACGCTCCATAAGGAGGAGTGCCTCGTTGTAGCTCTCCACAACACGCTTCACGTACTCGCCACCACGTGCACGACCCTCAATCTTGAGCACACGCACGCCAGCGTCGATAAACCTATCGAGGAAGTCGACGGTGCACAAGTCCTTAGGCGAGAGTACATACTGACCGTCGATGTCGAGCTGCTCGCCCGAGTCCTTGTCGGTGATGGTATACTTTCTACGACATATCTGACGGCAAGCGCCACGATTTGCCGAGTGGTGCGACTCATGCTCCGAGAGGTAGCACTTGCCAGACATCGACATACACATAGCGCCATGCGCAAACATCTCTATTTTGACGAGCTCACCCGCAGGACCACAGATATTGCGCTCACGAATCTGCTCCGAGATATACTTAATCTGCTCTAGCGACAACTCACGTGCCAGCACCACAACATCTGCCCACTTAGAGAAGAACTCGACAGCCGTGATGTTCGAGATGTTGCTCTGCGTAGAGATATGCACCTCCATGCCCACCTGGCGGGCGTAGAGAATAGCAGCGAGGTCGGTGGCGATGATTGCGTCGATGCCATCAGCCTTGGCGCGGTCGATAATGCGGCGCATTACCTCCATCTCTGTGTCGTAGATTACGATGTTTACCGTGAGGTATGTCTTGACACCCGCAGCATGTGCCGTGCGCACAATCTCGCTAAGGTCGTCGAGCGTGAAGTTTACCGATGAGGCAGCACGCATGTTTAGCTGCTCCACGCCGAAATATACCGAGTCGGCACCCGCCGCAATGGCAGCATTAAGCGACTCGTAAGAGCCCACAGGGGCCATTATCTCTATATCTTTTCTCTGAATCATACTATCAGGGTATGTTCTATAAATTAGTATACATGTTACTCATTGACCCTACTTTTTTCTTCCCATAAGGTTACGCGCAAACTCGGCAAGGTGCGTTGTGCGCTCGCCAGCAATAGAGAGCGTTGAGAGTGCTGCCAAGGCACGCTCGAAGCGAAGCTCAATCTGCTGCTCGGTATAACGCTTAACATCGTACTTGTCGTATAGTGCCTTAACAGTGGCTATCTTCTCGGCATCGCTAAGCTCTGTGCTAAGGTGTGTAGTGAGCAACGTGTTACGCTCCTCGTCGGTTGCCTGGCGCATAGCCTGAATCATAAGGAAGGTCTTCTTGCCCTCCAAAATATCGCCACCAATCTTCTTACCAAGGCTCTCGTCGCCATAGCTATCCAACATATCGTCCTGAAGCTGGAAGGCGAGGCCAAGCTCCGTAGCATAGCGGTATATTTTTTTGACATCGTCCTCAGAAGCACCCGCAAGCGTAGCACCAATCATTGCCGAGCCCGACAACAAAGCCGAAGTTTTGCGCTCAATCATCGAGATATACTCCTCAGCCGACACGTGCGACATCGACTCGAAGTCCATGTCGTACTGCTGACCCTCGCACACGTCGATAGCCATGTCGCTAAATATGCTAAACACACGCTGCATATACTCAGGGTTGATGCGCAAGAGGTGCTTGTAGGCAACAATAAGCATCGTGTCGCCCGACAATATGGCTACATTACCACCCCACTTGGCATATACCGAAGGCTTGCCACGGCGCATCGAGGCATTATCCATGATGTCGTCGTGTAGGAGCGTGAAGTTGTGGAACACCTCTACAGCCAATGCTGCGGGCATAGCCTCCTCAACGCTACCACCAAAGGCATCGACAGCAAGCAGCAACAGCACAGGGCGGATACGCTTGCCACCACCCGACATCGAGTAGATAATTGGATCGTAGAGCAGCTTGGGTTCTTCGGGGGTTTGCAGCTGATCTAACGCCGACTCAAATAGTTTGAGTATTGTTTCATTTGTATGTTTCATAGTCGTAGCTATAATCTAATTTCGCATTGTTACCGAGTGCCCGCACACACGCATGAGCGTACACTATAAAAAGTATGGCTCAAAATTAATATTTTTTTTGCATTTATTAAAATTATTTTGGTAACTTTGAGCAATTAATTTTACAAAAACATTTACACCTATGATGAAAAAATATGCTATGGGTATCGATATTGGCGGTACCAACACAGCCTTCGGACTCGTTGACGAGGACGGCAACGTGATTGCCGAGAGCAAGATATCAACAGAGAAATATCGCTATTTCGACGACTATAAACCATACATCAACGCTCTTGCTGAGGCAATGAAGGCTCTTATCGCCGCACAGCCCGAGTGCGACCTTATTGGTATCGGTATTGGCGCACCTAACGCAAATATCCATAGCGGCCGCATCGAGACCCCAGCAAACCTCTGGAAGTTTGAGGGCCCTAACGACCCACGTCCAGACTCAATCCGCATGTTCAACTTTGTCGAGGACCTCGGCAAGTATTTCCCAGGCGCAAAGGTTATGATTACCAACGACGCTAACGCAGCAGCTATCGGCGAGATGGTATTCGGCAATGCTCGCGGCATGAAGGACTTTGCAATGATCACCCTCGGCACAGGCCTTGGCTCAGGCATCGTTTGCAATGGCGAGATGGTCTACGGTCATGACGGCTTCGCTGGTGAGTATGGCCACATTGCTGCAGCATCACGCGAGACTGGTCGTCAGTGCGGTTGCGGCAGAAAGGGCTGCTTGGAGGCTTACGTATCGGCAACAGGCATCAAGCGTACCGCTTTCGAGCTTATGGCAACAATGACCTGCGATAGCGAGCTTCGCTCAATCCCATACGACAAGTTCGAGGCTAAGATGCTCTCAGACGCAGCAGCCAAGAACGACCCTATCGCCCTCGAGGCATTCGAGCGCACAGGTAAGTACTTGGGCTTGGCTTTGGCCGACCTCACAGCAACAACATCACCTGAGGCAATCATCTTGTTTGGTGGCTTGGCAAATGCTGGCGACTACATCATGCGCCCAACATACCGCCACATGGAGGAGAATCAGCTCAAGATGTTCAAGGGCAAGGTTAAGCTTATGATGAGCGGCATTCAGGATAAGAATGTGGCTATTTTGGGTAGCGCAGCACTTATCTGGAAGCAGCACCTCGAGGCAGTTGTCGAGAAGTACTAATTTGAATATATAACACTTGTTATACACCCTCCCCCACCACTAGCAGTGGGTGAGGGTATTTAACATGTTTACTAACCACAAAAAGAGACTAACACCGTGAGAAAATTTATTTTGACAATCATGGCCCTTTTGAGCCTTAGCACAGCACCTAAGCTAAGCGCCCAGTTCCTATCGGCCGACCTTCAGGCCGACGACCTTCGTGGCAATGTCGCAAAGGTTGAATACAACTATGATCTACCTGGTTCATCATACGCAGTACCTGGATTTTCAGTATACAAGTATGACGCACAAGGCCGCCTCTGCGCCTTTGACGACGAGGTAGGGTCCGACTTCAGCATCATACGTAGCGGCAACAAAATCACACAGATTCAGCCATATAAAGGCTGCGATGATGACGCAGTAAAATACACTTATAGCGGCAACCTCATTGCAGCAGCAACATCTGCAAACGGAGAGGCAACAACATCTATCAAATTTACCTACAACCAGAACGGCAACCTAACTCGCAAAGTACAGACCGAGAGCGGAGTGCGCGAGGAGTGGCACGAGGACTGCACATGCGATCGCATAAAGTGGACAAAAACAACGACTTACGATTTCACTATCGTAGAGCGTGACAGCAAAGGTAACTGGACTAAACGCAGCGTTAAGAGGACATCCAATGACGGCACTAAGACCTATACCGAAACACGAAAAATCATATATTACTAAACAAACTACCATGAAACGATTTATCTTGACCGTTGCTGCCATCTTAGGCTTTGGACTATCGGCAACACTTAGCGCACAGACCGCACAGTACATCTCGCCCGACCTCTTCATCGAGGATCTTCGCGACAATGTAGCAAAGGTGGAGTATGTCAACCAGTATGGTGGTATCGAGAACGAGAAGTCATACGACGAGAAGGGGTACCTTGTTCCTCAAGATGTTGTAATCAAGCGTGATGCACAGACACGCATCATATCTATCACAACCACAGATGATTCCGACTGGTATTTATCTGAGAATTACATTTATGATGCCAACGGTTGGCTCGTAAAAAAGGAGTTTGAGGACGACTGCGCAACAAGCGTTACCACATACTTCTACGACAACACAGGCACTCTTGTTCGCACAATAACCGATGGCGAGAACGACGACTGCGAGTACAAAATTACCACAAACTACCTCGTGATGGGTCGTGACCACAAGGGCAACTGGTTTAAGCGCCGTGCTCAGATAACAACAGTCACTGATGGCGAGGCATCGCCTATGGAGACCGTCATCGAGACACGAAAAATTACCTATCGTTAGAGGTTCATATACCTTAAAAAATATTGCGAATCCAGCTGGGTTCGCAATATTTTTTTCACCCTTACCTCAACACACAAATCAGTGTTTTATGGTCTTTTTACATACAGACCCTCCACTCACCCCAAGCTTTAATTTAAAAACTTTTAGTGGGAAGCCTCTTAAAATTAGTAAATTTTAACTATCTTTACGCCATTAATTTTACTTATAGTAAAAACAACCGAGACATGAGCGTTGAAACATACCATATTCCCGTGATGCTCGAGGAGTGCATGGAGGGACTGCAAATAAAACCAGATGGCACATACATCGACCTGACGATGGGTGGCGGAGGCCACACCTCGGAGATACTGCGCAGGTTGGGTGCTAATGGTCGCCTCTACTCCTTCGACCAAGACCCCGACGCCATGGCAAATGCTCCTGCCGACGAGAGGTTTACCTTCGTGGCTTCTAACTTCAGGTTTGTGCGCGGAGCAATGCGTCTACGTGGTGTAGAGCAGGTTGATGGCATTCTTGCCGACCTCGGCGTCTCGTCGCACCACTTCGATGCCAAGCACCGTGGTTTCTCGTTCCGTGGCGAGGCGAGCCTCGATATGCGTATGAACACTCGTGGCAAGCGCACAGCTGCCGACATCGTAAACACCTACGACAAGGATGCCCTTGCCCGCATATTCTCGGACTATGGCGAGCTGGACACAACGTGGAAGATTGCCAACTGCATCGAGCGTGCCCGCAACGTGGAGCCCATAACAACCACCGCACAGCTTGTCGAGGCAGTGAAGCCATGCACACCACCTAAGGACGAGGCTAAGTTTCTCACAAAGCTCTTTCAGGCGTTACGCATCGAGCTAAATGGCGAGATGGAGGCCCTGGCAATGGCTCTCGAGCAGAGCCTCAAACTACTTAAGCCTGGCGGACGTCTTGTCATCATGTCGTACCACTCGCTCGAGGATCGCATAGTGAAAAACTTCATGCGTAGCGGCAACATCGAGGGTCGCATCGAAAAAGACTTCTTTGGACGTAGCACCTGCGAGCTAAAGGTGATAAGCCGCAAGGCTATAGCCCCCACCGCCGAGGAGATTGAGCGCAACCCACGCTCACGCAGTGCCAAGCTCCGCATTGCCGAGAAAATTTAGTTAACACAACCCGAAACAAAATTACTGTTCGTTATGTCAACCGAGAACGACGAGAGATATACACCCGAAGAGGAGAGCTACGACCCTGAAGGCATAGCCGAGCTTCGCCGCCAAGAGGAGGAGGAGAGGCTAAATCGTCGCATACGCCGCGAGATTATCAGAATTGAGAGCGGCGAGAGTGACGAGGCTATAGAGCAGGAGCGCCAGAGAATGGAAGAGGAGGAAGAGGAGCGCAAGGCTACGGAGGAGCGCAAGGCACGTCGCAGCCGCTCAATACTTTTCAACATCTTCACCGGAGGCTTTCTCTCGACAGATGGCGCTACGAAGTACTACCGCATGCTCATCGCCATTGCCGCAATGTGCTTCATCTGCATATTCCTCACGTTTCTCTCGCTAAATGCCGACAGAGAGTATCGCCTCTTGGAGAAGCACGCCGTGGTGCTACGTGAGCGTGCCATAATCTTCGAGGATAGGAAGTACTCTATCTCGACACGCGAGGAGGTAAACCGCCTCATGGAGAAGCAGGGTATCGAGCTCAAGGACCTTGACAACGATAGTCACGTAATACGATAGCCACGGCTACAACACCACAACCCAAAGCAAAAATGGCTGAGAAGAAGAAAAAGACAAATAGACCCACGAGTGCTAAGGAGGACATCATCAACCGAGTGTATGTCCTCTATGCCGCATTTATCGTTGTCGGTCTGCTCATTGCGGGCCGCATCATACAGGTGCAGGTGGCAGACAAGAATGTGGACAAGCATATTGCCGTGATGGAGAAGAACATCACCAACATCGAGACAAAGCTCGCACACCGTGGCGCTATCCTCGACCGCAACGGCAAACCCCTTGCCATGAGCAACCTCAGCTATGAGCCTGTTTTTGACTTTGCCTCAGATGGCATGACCCGCAAATACAAGGACGAGGATAAGGTTATCAAGGAGCTTCGAGCACTCGCCAACCAGATGGCTGTCTACTTCTCGATGGCTGATGCCAAGAAGCATGGCTACACATATAAGAGTGCTGACGAATACTTCAAACTATTCACCACACAGCTCAACGCATCGAAGGGCAACCGCTCGGTGCGCATCTTCCCCCGCCCTGTTGTTCTCGACGACTGGAACATGATGACCAAAGAGTTTCCAGTAATCAACCACAGTCTTGGTGGCGTCTACAAACACGTGGAGAACGATATTCGTGTACGTCCCTACGACAATCTCGGCCTACAAATCATTGGCGTATGTTATGGCAGACCCGACATCACTGCCGACACCACATACGTCATCAAAGATGGCAAGCCTGAGCGCAAGATACATCCTCGCGACACCACCATACGCCACACCTCAGGCCTCGAACGAATCTACGACTCGGTGCTTGCGGGTGTCAACGGACGTGTTGTTGAGCAGCGTATTGCCAGCGGCTTCTGGGTGCAGAACGACGAGGATAATCGCAACCTAAAGCCTATAGATGGCGACAACATAGTAACAACCATCGATGCCGACCTTCAGCTCATGGCTACCGAAACCCTGCGCTCGGAGCTCGAGAAGCATTGTGGCTCGTTTGGTGTGGCTATGGTCATGGAGGCAAAGACAGGAAACATACTCTGCATGGTAAACCTCACCTCGGGTAGGGTGCGTGGCACAAACTACTCAGAGGGCTACTACAACCACGCCATGCGCACCCGAATGTCGCCAGGCTCGACATTCAAGATGATGTCGACAATGGCACTCCTAGAGCTTGGCAAAGCAACGATAAATACACGTGTAGATGTCCCCTCGTCAGCGGTCGATACCGTCGGCATAAAGAGGGTAAGTGACACCCATGTGCTACGTGATGAGGATGGCAACGTGATTAAGCGACCAACACTCCTTGAGGGCTTTGCCCACTCGTCAAACATCTACTTTGCACGAGCCATCTACGAGCGCTTCAAGAACGACCCTGCGGTGCTCACAAGCTACTACGAGAGTCTAATGCTCAACAGCCACATCGGCCTTGAGCCATTTAAGGCACTTAAATCTCGTCTTCCGCTGGCAGGCTCTAAGTCATGGAAGGGTCAGGGAGGCACCTCAATGGCACTTCCGGGCTTGGCATATGGCTACGTCATCGAGCTAACACCTATCCACACCCTAACCTTCTACAATGGCGTGGCTAACGGAGGCAAGATGGTGGCACCACGCTTTGTGGATCGCATCGAGCGCAACGGCAGAATTGTAGAGGAGATGCCCGTAGAGGTACTTGTGGAGAGGATGTGCTCGGAGCAGAGCGTAAAGACCATCTACGAATGTATGACCGCCGCTGCCGTTCCAAGCCGCACAGCAAACACACTCAAGGGGCTGCCTATCAAGGTGGGTTGTAAGACAGGTACTGCGCAGATTTCGGGTAAGTTCTCGACACCTTGCGTTAGGGACTCTATCAGCTTTGAGGAGGGTCTTGGCACAACCGAGGGCAAGCACCCCTACTACCTCGGTTCGATGGTAGCTATAGCACCTATCGACAACCCTAAGTATACCATCATGGTGGTTATGGCAAAGGAGAAGACCGACTCGCACCCAAAATTCTACGGAGCAAGCATTGCGGGCGATGCCGTACGTGAGATTATCAACTTCCTCTACACCAACGACCTTAAGCTACACCCCTCGGTGGATACTCCCGAGCGTAGCTACACCCCACTCTTCATCAAGGGTGGTCGCGGCGAGGAGGTAGGCAAAGTTTCGGAGGCCTTCTGCAACATCTCCAACGACGAGAGCTTCGACTCTGAGTGGTGCTCAGTGAGCGTTAACGAGGGTGGCAACACCTCGATATCGAGCCTCTCGATTAGTTCGGGCTACGTTCCCGATGTTCGTGGCATGGGTCTTACCGACGCAATATTCCTCCTTGAGCAGCAGGGCTTAAGAGTAACACATAGCGGTGTAGGCAGGGTGACCTCGCAGAGCATAGCCCCCGGCACCAAGATAAATAAGTCGAATACAAGTATAACACTGAAATTAGGCGTATAACGAAAATAGAGTTCAACAAGAGAATATGAAACAACTAAACGAACTACTCGTCAACGTACGAGTGCTAAATACTATAGAGCTTAACCCCGAGATTACGGCTCTCGAGTATGACTCTCGCAAGGTGGCTCCCGGCTACTGCTTCTTTGCAGTTGTGGGCACAGCAAGCGACGGTCACAACTACATCGACTCGGCAATCGAGAAGGGTGCTGTGGCTATCGTCTGCCAGCGCCTTCCTGAGAACATGCGCGAGGATGTAGCCTACGTCGTGGTGGAGGACACGAACATCGCCATGGCAGCCATGGCAGCAGCCTATTACGACAACCCATCTAAGGAGCTTAAGCTGGTGGGCGTGACGGGCACAAATGGCAAGACAACAACAGCAACGCTGCTCTACGACATGTTCATGGCTATGGGCTACAAATGTGGTCTTATATCTACTGTCGTTTACCGCATTGCTGAGCGCCGCATCGACTCGACACACACCACGCCCGACTCGATACGTCTCAACCAGATGATGCGCGAGATGGTTAAAGAGGGCTGCCAGTACTGCTTCATGGAGGTGTCGAGCCACGCTGCAGCACAGCACCGCATCGACAACCTACGCTTTGCGGGTGCGCTCTTCACAAACCTTACGCACGACCACCTCGACTACCACGGCACATACAAGGAGTATATACGTGCCAAGAAGTCGTTCTTCGATGCTTTGGACAAGGAGGCATGGGCAGTGGTAAACATCGACGACAGAAATGGTGAGGTGATGATTCAGAACTGCAAGGCTAAGTGCTACCGCCTATCGCTACGCTCGATGGCCGACTTCCGCACCAAGATTTTGGAGATGATGCCTAATGGCATGCAGCTACACATCGACAACCAGGAGCTATGGGCAAAGTTCACAGGTAGATTTAACGCCTACAACCTCACGACGGTATATGCCGCAGCAACACTCCTCGGCATCGACAAGATTGAGGTGCTCCGCACACTCTCGATGCTCAGCCCCGTGAGTGGCCGCTTCGAGACTATCAGCGCCGACGACCAGACAATGGCAGTTGTGGACTATGCTCACACGCCCGACGCTTTGGAGAATGTGCTTGAGACTATCGACGAGCTACGCAAGGCCAATCAGCAGCTTATAGTGGTGTGTGGCTGTGGTGGCGACCGCGACAAGACCAAGCGCCCCGAGATGGCAGCCATCGCCGTGAAGCATGCCACAACAGCAATCTTTACGTCGGACAACCCACGCACCGAGTCGCCCGAGGCTATCCTCGATGATATGATTGCAGGTGTTGTGGGCAAGGAGAACTACCTACGCATCACCGACCGTCGTCAGGCAATACGCACCGCCTCGATGCTTGCCAAGGCTGGCGACATAATCGTCATTGCGGGTAAGGGCCATGAGGATTATCAGATTATCGGCACCGAGAAGCACCACTTCGACGACAGAGAGGAGATACGTGCAGCCTTTGCCACACGCAAATAACACACACAGAATTATTAACACCAAACATAGACCATAGAGATGATTTACTGGTTACTTAACTATCTACACGAAAACACCGACCTGCCCGGAATGCGTATCGGCGAATACCTATCATTCCGCTCGGGAGCAGCAATAATCCTGTCGCTGCTTATCGCCATCATGTTCGGTAAGCGCATCATTCGCTACTTGCGCCGTCAGCAGATTGGCGAGGATATCCGTGACCTTGGCCTTGAGGGTCAGCTTCAGAAGAAGGGCACACCAACCATGGGTGGAGTCATCATCATTCTTGCCGTGTTGGTTCCCGTACTCTTGTTCGGCGACCTATCGAACGTATATATTCAGCTACTCATTATTTCGACCATCTGGCTTGGCCTGATTGGTGGTCTTGACGACTATATCAAGGTCTTCCGCCACAACAAGGAGGGTCTTAAGGGTCGCTTCAAAATTGTGGGTCAGGTGGGTCTTGGCATCATCGTGGGCACTACGATGTGGCTCTCGCAGGATATTGTAATCCACGAGAAGAGGTTCGAGACTAAGAGCTTCGACATTGTAGATAAGAGCACCGGCGAGATGGAGCGCCACACCGTGAAGTTCGTGGCATCGACAACCCCCGATAAGTCGGCAAAGACCTCTATTCCGTTTTTGAAGGATACGGAGCTTAACTACAACACCCTTACGGGTGGCAACGACACTGCGGCATGGATTTTATATATCCTCATCGCCATCTTCGTGATTACTGCCGTGTCGAACGGTGCAAACCTCACAGACGGTATCGACGGTCTGCTGACGAGTGTCTCCGTGCCAATAGTCTTCGTGCTGGGTGTGTTGGCATACCTCTCGGGACACCTCATCTACTCCGACTACCTAAACATCATGTATCTGCCCGATAGTGGCGAGATGTTGGTGTTTGCTGCCGCCTTTGCTGGTGCGCTCATCGGTTTCTTGTGGTATAACTCCTTCCCAGCGCAGATCTTCATGGGCGACACTGGCTCGCTCACCATCGGTGGTATCATCGCCGTATTTGCACTCTGCATACGTAAGGAGCTTCTGCTGCCCCTGCTCTGCGGTGTATTCCTTGTCGAGGCACTCTCGGTGATGATACAGGTGGCTTACTTCAAACACACCAAGAAGAAGTATGGCGAGGGTAGGCGCATATTTCTCATGTCGCCACTCCACCACCACTACCAGAAGAAGGGCTTGTTCGAGACAAAGATTATGATGCGTTTCTTCATCATCTCACTTCTGCTCTCGGCACTAACACTCGTAACACTTAAGATTCAGTAAAAAACAGCATATCAGCATGAAACGCAAGATAGTAGTTTTGGGTGGCGGCATTTCGGGCTACGGCTCAGCCATCCTCGCAAAGAAAAAGGGCTTCGACGTCTTCCTCTCCGACATGGGCAAGATTGCCGACAGATTTAAGGCACGCCTCGATGAATGGGACGTGGAGTATGAGGAGGGACAACACACCGAGGAGCGAATACTCGATGCTAACGAGGTGATTAAGTCGCCAGGTATTCCCGACACAGCGCCTATGGTTCGCAAAATTCGCGAGAAGAACATTCCTATAATCTCGGAGATTGAGTTTGCAGCACGCTACAAGGGCGTGGCAAAGACAATATGCATCACCGGCTCGAACGGCAAGACAACAACAACATCGCTAATCTACAAGATTATGGTGGATGCCGGTCGCAAGGTGTCGCTTGGTGGCAACATCGGCGAGAGCTTCGCCTACTCGGTGGCTACCGACCGCTACTTCTGGCATGTGTTGGAGCTCAGCTCGTTCCAGCTCGACGGTTGCTTTAAGTTTAAGGCCGACGTGGGCGTGTTGATGAACATCACACCCGACCACCTCGACCGCTACGACTATAAACTTGAGAACTACGCACGCTCGAAGATGCGCATCACGCAGAACCAGACCGCTGCCGACTGCTTCATCTACTCTGCCGACGACCCCGTAACACAGCAGATGCTTGCGGAGATGGACGACAACCTACGTGCACGTCAGCTTCCGTTTGCCATCAACACAGCCATAGCAAGTGGCGACGGCGATGCAGTGTTGGAGGGACACTCGTTCACAGCCACCGTAGGCAAGAAGTCGGTAACGATAGATACTCGCAAGATGCAGATTCAGGGTATGCACAACACCTACAACGCCATGGCAGCAGCCCTCGCAACACTTGCAGCGGGTGTTGACCCTAAGGTCATCAAGCGCTCGATATACGAGTTCTCGCCTGTGGAGCACCGCCTCGAGCCTGCCGGCACAAAGAATGACATCGAGTGGATTAACGACTCGAAGGCAACAAACGTCGACTCGGTGTGGTACGCTCTCGAGAGCATGCAGCGTCCAACAGTGTGGATTGCTGGAGGCACAGACAAGGGTAACGACTACACTCCTATCAAAGAATTTGCACGCCGCAAGGTTAGAGCACTCATCTGCATGGGTGTTGACAACACTAAGCTTGTACGCGAGTTTGAGGGCATTGTGCCTATTATTCGCAACTGCAACACCTTTGAGGATGCCATGCGCGCAGCCCAGGAGGTAGCGCAGGAGGGTAACACCGTGCTTCTGTCGCCAGCATGTGCAAGCTTCGACCTCTTCCGCAACTACGAGGAGCGTGGTCGCATGTTCAAGGCGTGGGTCAAGGAGAATGTATTGGATAAGTAACAAAGCATAGAAGTAAAGTAGATGTTCTGGCGTAAGAACAAATCGGCAAAAAATAGTGACAAGAGCCCCAAGCAGACGAGTGAGGCAAAGCCTAGCTCGCGAGTCTTTGAGGGCGACCGCACCCTATGGATAATCTTCTGGGTGCTCATCACCATATCTATCCTCGTGGTATACTCTTCAACGGCAAAGATGACCTACGAGGTAGGCTCCAACATGTCGCTATTCGACGCCTTGCAGAAGCAGATAATGTATGTTATGATGGCGATAATGCTCATCTTCGTAGTTCATAAAATCGACTACAAGGTATATATGCGCCTATCGCTAATACTCTACATTATCTTTGTGCTGTGTACCATTGCCACCTACTTTGTAGGTGTCAACATCAACGACTCATCGCGCTGGCTGAAGATTGGCTTCTTCACGTTCCAACCCTCGGAGGGTCTTAAGATTACGACAATTCTGATGTTGGCACGCGCCATGGAGTCGCGCCAGGCTATCATCAACAACATCAAGATTTTGCCTACAACGCTCAAGTTCAAGAGCAAGGAGTTTAAGGAGGTGTTTTGGAACAACACTGTGCCCCTTATCGGCCCTGTGGTGGTGTCGTGCGCTGTAATCCTCCCTGCCCACACCTCGTCGGCAGCCATCGTCTTTATCACCTCGCTCATTATGCTCTACATCGGTCGTGTGCACCTCAAGGAGATTATGAAGTTCTTCTTGGTGGTCTTCTCGGTAGGTATGCTCGGCATACTAACACTCGTGATGCTCGACGCAGGACGTATCGACACGGCGAAGAACCGTATCACAAAGTGGACGCATGAGTGGACGCATGAGAGCACAGCTAAAACCATCAACGACATATCGGATACGCAGCGTGCGCTGATAGCTATCCGCGAGGGTGGCATCGTGGGTAAGGGTGCTGGTCAGAGCACCTCGCGTGTGCTTGTCACACACCCCGAGAGCGACTACGCCTACGCCTTCTTCATATCGGAGTATGGCATAATCGCGGGCTTGATGCTCATACTGCTATATATATGGCTATTCTTCCGAGCCATGGACATCGGTCAGCAGTGCAGAACGCCATTCCCCACGCTGATGACCCTCGGACTTGGACTACTAATAACGGGTCAGGCACTGCTACATATCCTTGTGCAGGTTAACTTCATGCCCGAGACAGGACAGACACTTCCGTTTATCTCGCGAGGTGGCTCGTCGCTACTATTCTCGACAATAGCCCTTGGCATGATTATCAGCGTGAGCCGTACTAACTATAACAACAAGATTGGTCGATGAGCGATATACGTCTTGACAAATATCTATGGGCAGTGCGCATATTTAAGACACGTAGCGACGCTGCCGACGCCATACGCCAAAACCGCGTGATGGTGAACAACGCCTACGCCAAGCCCTCGCGCGAGGTTAAGGTGGGCGACATGATAACCGTACGCCGTGAGCGTGTGACATATAGCTACAAGGTGCTCGACTTAGTGTCGAGCAGGCAGGGAGCTAAGAATGTTCCGCAATACTGCCTCAACTGCACACCGCAGGAGGAGCTCGACAAGCTAAATGTGCCCCACGAGACAATATTTGTCTTTCGTGACCGTGGCACAGGCCGTCCAACGAAGAAGGAGCGCCGAGATATCGACGCACTTATGGACGGCTTCTACTTCGACGAGGGAGCATTCATTGATGATGACGAAGATTAATTAGAGTAAAAACAATAATAAACATTTGTACTATGGAATACAATTTCAAAGCCATTGAGCAAAAGTGGCAGAAGCGTTGGCGCGAGGAGGGCACATACCGTGTTGAGGTTGACCCATCACGCCCAAAGTTCTACGTATTGGATATGTTCCCCTACCCATCGGGTGCGGGCCTACACGTAGGACACCCTCTTGGTTATATTGCATCGGACATCTACTCACGCTATAAGCGACAGCGAGGCTTCAACGTGCTCCACCCTATGGGCTACGACGCCTTCGGTCTTCCTGCTGAGCAGTATGCTATTCAGACTGGTCAGCACCCAGCAATCACCACCGAGGAGAACATCGCACGCTACCGCTCACAGCTCGACAAGATTGGTTTCTCGTTCGACTGGGAGCGTGAGGTACGCACCTGCGAGCCTGAGTACTACCACTGGACACAGTGGGCATTTATCGAGATGTTCGAGCACTGGTATAACAACAAAACTCAGAAGGCAGAGCCTATCTCGGAGCTTGTTAAGCACTTCGAGGAGATGGGTACAGAGTTATTGGATGCTGCCCAGACCACAAAGCTCGACTTCACCGCAGCCGAGTGGTGCGCCATGACTGAGGCTGAGCGCGAGCAGGTGCTTCAAAACTACCGCCTTGCATTCCGTGCCGACACTATGGTAAACTGGTGTCCAGCCCTTGGCACTGTGCTTGCCAACGACGAGGTTAAGGAGGGTCTATCGGTACGTGGTGGTCACCCTGTGGAGCAGAAACGCATGAAGCAGTGGTTGTTGCGTGTTACGGCATATGCACAGCGCATGCTCGACGGCTTGGAGAAGTTGGAGTGGAGCGAGTCGCTAAAGGAGATTCAGCGCAACTGGATTGGTCGTTCGGTAGGTGCTCAGGTATTCTTCGACGTGGCAGGCATGGATCGCAAGTTGGAGATCTTCACCACACGTCCTGATACTATCTACGGCGTAACGTTCATGGTTATTGCCCCTGAGCACGAGTGGGTAGCAGAGCTTACTACCGAGGAGAACCGCGAGGCTGTGGAGGCATACATCGCCGAGACGAAGCGTCGCTCGGAGCGTGAGCGTATTGCCGACACCAAGCGTGTAAGTGGTGTTAAGACAGGCTCTTACGCTATCAATCCATTCACTGGTCGCGAGATTCCTATCTACATCTCTGACTACGTGCTCTCGGGCTACGGTACGGGTGCTATCATGGCTGTGCCTGCGCACGACTCACGCGACTACGCCTTTGCACGTCACTTCGGCCTTGAGATTATCCCTGTTGTTGAGGGTGGCAACCTCGAGGTTGAGTCGTACGACGCTAAGGAGGGCAAGGTAATCAACTCAGACATCATCAACGGCATGGACGTGAAGGAGGCTATCGTATTCATGTTCGAGGAGGTTGAGCGCCGTGGCTTGGGCAAGAAGCTCATCAACTACCGCCTACGTGACGCTATCTTCTCACGCCAGCGATACTGGGGTGAGCCATTCCCTATATATTATAAGGACGACGTGGCATACGCCTTGGATAAGAGCAAGCTTCCGTTGACACTCCCAGCAATCAAGGACTTTGGTCCTACTGCTGAGGGCGAGCCACCATTGGCACGCGTTAGCGACTGGTGCACAGAGGAGGGTCACCCATTCGAGCTCTCTACAATGCCTGGCTTCGCAGGTTCTTCGGCATACTACCTCCGCTATATGGACCCACACAACAATGAGGGCTTGGTATCGAAGGAGGCTAACGACTACTGGCGCAATGTTGACCTCTATGTAGGTGGTATTGAGCACGCTACAGGTCACCTCATGTACTCACGTTTCTGGAATATGTTCCTCTACGACCTTGGCTACGTATGCGAGAGCGAGCCATTCAAGAAGCTCGTAAACCAGGGTATGATTCAGGGTCGCTCGAACTTCGTATATCGCATCGTGGGCACCAATAAGTTTGTGTCGTTGGGCCTAAAGTCTGAGTACGACACCCAGGAGATTCACGTAGATGTAAACATCGTTAAGAATGACATCCTCGACCTTGAGGCATTCAAGGCATGGCGTCCTGAGTTCCACGATGCAGAGTTTGTGTTGGAGGACGGTAAATATATCTGCGGCTGGGCTATCGAGAAGATGTCGAAGTCGATGTTCAACGTCGTGAACCCCGACTACATCGTCGAGCAGTATGGTGCCGATACGTTGCGTATGTACGAGATGTTCCTCGGTCCATTGGAGCAGTCGAAGCCTTGGGATACTAACGGTATCGACGGCGTACATAAGTTCTTGCGCAAGTTGTGGGGCAAGTTCTTCTCACGTGACGGCGCATTGCTCGTAAACGACCAGAAGGCTACACCAGCTGAGCTAAAGAGCTTGCACAAGACCATTAAGAAGATCTCGGAGGATATCGAGAACTTCTCGTTCAACACCTCTGTTGCTGCCTTCATGATCTGCCTCAACGAGCTTGGCGACTGCTCGAAGCGTGAGATATTGGAGCCTCTAACAGCCCTTATCGCACCATTTGCACCACACATCGCCGAGGAGCTATGGCACGAGGCATTGGGCAAGACGACAACGGTGTGCGACGCTGAGTTCCCAGTGTTCAACCCAGAGTACTTGGTAGAGAACTCATTCGAGTATCCTGTGATGATTAACGGCAAGCTCCGCTTCAAGCAGGAGTACGGCCTCGACAAGACGCAGGACGACATCGCCGAGCATATCGTAACAACCGAGGGTGCTCAGAAGTGGCTCGAGGGCAAGGCACCTAAGAAGATTATCGTTGTCAAGGGCAAGATTATCAACATCGTGATGTAATATAAAGCAGTAAAGGTGACTAATCTCTTAGTCACCTTTATTGTAATAGGTAAGTGGAAGGTGTGCTTTGCACGAGGTTTATAGGGTGGATAAATGAGATAGATGGGATAAATGGGATAGATAGGGAGGATAGGGAAGATAGAAAATTTAAGGCGATGGCATCAAAGTCCTATTATCCCCATCAAGCGAAGCGATCCCATTTATCCTATCGAGCGAAGCGATCCCATTTATCCCATCAAAGGGACTACCCGAGGATGGTACTCAAACGTACAGCCTCGGGTGCTCAGCTTTTTGGGATAGGTCGAAGATGACCCCTTATCACAAGAAATTTAGTTTTGGAAGATCTGAACGGTAACCTCCTCCTCGCCGAGAACTACCTTCTGCGTCTGAAGCTCGCCCTTGGCATTATAGTAGCGAAGCTCATACTCGGTATTCTTAGGCACTAGAACTGAGAACATGTCATTCATGTCACGAAGCTCGTTGGCCGTGAGTCCGCCACCCATCTGCTCGGTGCCACGGAATACATCTACGCCCATGGCTACACGATCCTCCGAGTGCTCGGTCTTGCCACGCTCCTTATATCCTGCAATCTTGATGAAGGTGTGTGTACCCGCCTCGATATGGCGTGTGTACTGCTCGTAGGCAAGGGTGATATAGCGCTCAGTGACATTCTCGGCACCAATAGTGCGTGGTAGCTCCTCGATAGGACGACCCTCAACATCGCCATCTGCCCACACCATAGGGAACCAATCGTCGGCCTTACCAAAGCGTGTAGCGTAGATAGCGTAGGTGCGGTCCTCAGCCTTCGCCTTTGAGGCATCTGCCATAAACCATAGGTGGTCGAGCTGGGATGGGAAGTAGTACTCCGTAACGCGCCACTGGCCATCGAGCCACACCTCGGTCCAGCTGTGGTTACCACGGTTATCGTGCCATGAGGCAGTACCCGCGAAGCGTGCAGGAATACCCACAGCGCGGTAGGCATCAACAAGCAAGATAGCGAGGCCTGTGCACGATGCCATGCCCTGACGCATAGACTCACGTGGACTCTGGTTAGTCTTCTCGCGCTTGGTGTTATAGTGCACGCCTGTGAGCTGAGGAATGTTGGCATTCACGGCACACACAGCGTCGTACATGGTCTTGCAAGTGTCCACGGCTGGGGCAAACATCTCGTAGAGCTCCTTGCGCCATGCGTCGCGCACCTCGTCAACGACATGGAACGGAAGCACATCGCGCTGGTACACCTCCTTAGGGAGCGCCTTTGCCCACTCATACTTCTCACGAGCGATGTTGGCATACTCAACATTCTCCTTGAGCAGCTCAAGCGACATATTATCGCGGTCCGACGAGAGCATGTTAATCAACAAAAACTCCATGTCCTCACGCTCTGCGCCATCAAGCTCGTCGAGCATTGCTCGAAGCTCGCCTGCACGTGGCGACGAGTCGATAGCCTTATCGAGCTCTGAGCTACAGCCCACAGCAAACACTGCCGCAAGCATGGCAAAAAATAGATAGGTCTTCTTCATAGCTTTATCGTATTAGTTTTAAAATCTCGGTAACCTCCGCCTCGTCAACTACACGCAACGAGAACTCATCGACGGCTGACGAGCCACCCATCGAGATGCGAGGGTTGCGATACTGCATGCCACCGACAACCATCTTCTTGGCGCTAAAGTGCAAGGCATCGACACCCACATTTTTGAGCGCCTCGGCATTAGCTGCCACCACGCCACTGCCCGCCATGATCTCGATGCGACCACGCGAAATCTCCACCGCACGGCGCACATTGTCGATACCATCGATAGCCTTGTCGTAGCCACCCGAGGTGAGAATACGGTCGCAACCAGCCTCGATAACCGCCTCAACAGCAGCAGCGTAGTCCTCAGTCATATCTACCGCGCGATGAAACGTCGTCTCCATGCCATGCGCCGCCTCGACAAGTGCTCGCGTGCGCTCAACATCTACCCTACCGTCGGCAGTCAAGATGCCAAATACCACGCCTGTAGCACCCGCCTCACGAGCATAGTGAATATCACGAACCATAGTCTGAAACTCCTCGTCGGAGTAGAGGAAGTCGCCACCGCGAGGGCGAATCATCACACTAAGGTCGAGGCCCTCGATTGCCGCCACCTGCTCGATGGTTGCCATCGATGGCGTTACACCACCCTCAGCAGGCGAGGCGCACAATTCAACACGATTTACGCCCAGGCGCGCTGCAACACGGCAAGCCTCAACAGAGTAGGCGCAGAGCTCTGTCTTTAATAGTTTAGAGTTGTTCACTGTCAATGAGTTTATTAAGTACGGCATAGACCGTTAGACCCGCAACAGAGCGAATGCCAGTCTTATGCACAATATTTTTACGATGCGATATCACGGTGTGGGGCGAAATAAAGAGCTTGGTGGCAATCTCCTTATTGGTATGGCCCTTTGCCACCAACACCAACACGTCGCGCTCACGCTCCGAGAGCTCGTGGCTATCGGAGAAGTTTGTGGCAACGGGTGCATCAACACTCTCGCCAAGTGCCTTAAATATCTCTTCCTCAGTGGAATATAGCGATACGATGGAGCTCACCTGACGCATGAGGTCTGCCTCTGTGAGCGAGGTCTGAATGCCAATCTTGAATACCGAGCCTAGCTCCTCACATGCATACTGCAAAGCCACAAGCACAACATCTACATCGCCACCACGGCGTGCATGATACTCTGCCACCGTGCGCACGTTGCACACAACGTCGTACTCAGCGCTACGTCCAAGTATCGCCTCAATGCCCTCAGCAACAATCCTTGAGGGCTCGATAATAGCCACTCTTACTCGCTTCATCGCTGCACACTATTTTGAAATTTAGCAACTAACGGACGAAGAAGCATCATCTCGACAACGCTATGTCGGCGAAGGTCATCACGAAGCATATAGATGTGGTCGAGTAGCGAGCAACGCAACGCCGTGGGCACACGCTCAGGAAGGCTCTTGATCACGAGCGAGGCTATGTCGTTTGTTCTGTCGTCGATGTCGCCATGTGGCGCTTCGAGCATCGAGAAGTTGGCATCGAGCGAGGTTGCTATGTTGTCGATAAGTGAGAATATGTCGCGCTCCTCCTCGTCGAAGTGCGAGGCAAGGAAACCAACGTAATCGTCGTAGAATGAGCGCAATACACGCTGCGACAAGGCATCACAATGCTCCAACACACGCTCCAGGTGCTGTGCCACGTGCGGAAGCATATATCCCGTATAGTAGCGATGCGACGAGCGCAGGTAGGCAACAACACCTCCGAGCATTTCAACACGCAAATCTTTATCTACGGGGCGGTGCTCGGGCTCAAGGTGCATGTTGCAGAGCATCATAAATAGCTCGGCATCGAAACCCTCGCGCTCACACATCTCCTCAACCGATATGTCACCAAAGGGCAACTTTATGTCGAGGCGCGAAAATATTGATAGAAGCTGTGGGTAGCCGTCGATAAGCTCAAAGAGTTTCATCTCCTTTGAGAGTGGAACGAGCTGACCCATATGTATTATCTTGTTCATGGTTTGACTTAGATTATATTATCATGCAAATATACTCATAATTTTGCAAATGGCAAATACCAACATTTAGGTATCTCGCCCACGTTAGTTTACCCACATTTGGCGATTGCATAGTTGGAGATATTGCCCCATCTTTGCACCATGAAATTAAGCGCAGTTTGTTTACTGCATTTTCACACGTGTGAATAAATCTTTTTAGTTTTTATTGGGTCGCTCCCGTTGCTTAGGGAGGCGGGGCAGGTCGCAAGGCTTGCCCCTTTTGTTTGTAACGCCACATTGTGTCATGTTTTGTGGTTAAATCGCATTTGCACTTCCCAAATTTTTACTATCTTTGCGCCATTGTTTTTATTTTTAATAAAAAATCTATGATTTACGGATTACTAATTATATCGTTTGTGCTTATCATCGTAGGTGCTATGATGCTCACCGATGGCTCGGTTGCTGTGGCACAAAAGTTCAAGGTTCCAGAGTTCATTGTGGGTCTTACCATCGTTGCCGTGGGAACATCTATGCCTGAGCTTACGGTTAGTTTCATGTCGGCACTCGCTGGCAAGGGCGACATGGCCATAGGCAACATTGTGGGCTCAAACATATTCAACATCCTGCTCATCTTGGGTGTGTGTGCCTTAGCCTCGCCTATAGTCTTCACCAAGAGCAATATTCGCCGAGATATACCTATCTGCATCGTTGCAACCGTTGCCCTGCTTGCTGTAACGCTCCTCAACCAGGACATCACACGCATCGAGGGTATCCTTCTTCTTTGCGGCTATATTGCAATGATTATTCTCACCATACGTGCCGATAAAAAGGCGTTGGCTACTCAGCCCTCAAGCGAGGAGCAAAGCCAGAGCAAGCCTATGCCCCTATGGCGCATACCAATTTGGATTATCGGAGGTCTTGCGGGCTTGATTTATGGTGGTGAGATGTTCGTAAATAGCGCCTCGGAGATTGCCCGAGCATGGGGCGTATCGGAGGCAACAATTGCCATCACGCTTGTTGCCGGCGGCACATCGATGCCCGAGCTTGCATCGTCGCTCGTGTCAATATTCAAGGGCAAGGCTTCGCTGGCGCTGGGTAACGTTCTCGGCTCGAACATCGCCAACATACTACTTATCCTCGGCGTATGCTCTACAGCAACTCCTCTAACAATGGGTGGCGTAGAGATGACCGACATCTACGTCTGCGTGGCGGCAACATTCATTCTCATGCTCTCGGCGCTTGTCATCGGACGCGACAAGCTAACACGCATCGAGGGTGTATTGTTTATCCTCTGCTATGTAGCATACATATACACTTTGATATAATTTAAACAAAAATAGATGAAGATGGAGAACAGAGATTATTCATTGCGTGGCTGGTGCCTGCTTTTCGCCGTTATCGTTGGCGTGGCAGCCCTCAGCTTCATACCCTCAGCCAACGTCTTTGGCCTCGAGTGCGAGAAGGTAGATATTCTTGCCGACCTACGCCCTGCTGCCGAGAAGGAGGCTGCGGCAGTGCCTGTTGACTATGTTGCCGACTTCGAGCACCTCGAGAGTCAGCTTGCAAAGGTTGAGGAGGTTGAAGACTCGGTGGCTAAGAACAACCCTGCACGCATTGAGTGGATTGTAGCAGAGCAGGAGGTAGCTCCTCGCGAGATGCTACGTAGCGACATGATTAAGCCTAAGAAGTCGAGCCGAGCAGTGCCTATCGAGGACTACGACACTGCCGAGATTACACGCTTCGATCGCTTTGTCGAGAAGCTTATCGACGGTCAAGATGTGCGTATTGCCTTCCTTGGCGACTCATACATCGAGGGCGATATCCTCACTCAGGACCTTCGCGACGAGCTTCAGCGCACCTTTGGTGGTCGTGGTGTGGGCTTTGTGCCTTGTGCCATTCCCTTCGAGATCTACCGTACCAGCGTACGTCGCTCGGTGTCGGGCTGGACAGCCTATAGCTTGATGAATACAGGCTCTATTCCTGCGTCATACCGCGATAAGTTCTTCATGTCGGGCTACCTTGCCGCAGGTCACCGTGGCTCAACAGCACGTTGGCAGTCGACAAACACATTCCCAACACTCGACTCATGCAGTCGCGCACGTGTGCTTATCACCAGCCGTGAGGAGAGCCGCATTGAGCTTGTCATCAACGACACCCTCAAGCAGAAGTTCACCGTGCCAGGTGCCGACTACGTTCGTGAGCTTTATGTCGAGGCACCAGTAAACAGCATCAAGATGAACATCTTGAGCGGTAATGTTCTATGTCATGGTGCATCGTTGGAGGGTGGTAAGGGTGTCATCGTCGACAACATGTCTATTCGTGGTAATAGCGGATACACCATCTTCGGCTCGGGCGCTGCCGTAAACCGTCAGGTAGATAAGCTCTGGGGCTACGACCTCGTAGTGTTGGAGTATGGTCTTAACGGTATGCAGCCAGGCCAGCGCGACTTCACGAAGTATCAGAACAAGCTCTGCGACATGATCGCCTACATCAAGCGCTGCTTCCCCGATGCTGCTATCCTTGTGCTTGGCGTCTCTGACCGCTGGATTAAGGGCGAGGGTGGCTGGAAGCCTATGAACTCAGTGGAGATTATGACACCATTCCAGCGCCGTGCCTCAAAACAGTCGGGCGTAGCATTCTGGGAGATGGGTAAGGTTATATTGTCGTATGGCGGTATCCGTGGCTTTGTAAACAACGGCTGGGCAGCGGGCGACCACATCCACATCAACTTCAAGGGTGGTGCTCGTGTGGCTAAGCCTCTGAGCGACGCTATCATGCAGCGCGCCTACGATATGCTCGTAGAGCGTGAGGGTAAGATCGTAGATATGGTATATCCTCTTGGTCTCTCGCCTGAGGGTCTATACAAGCGCTACGAGCTTATGCCCGAGTTGGACAACACGCCTCTTATCTACGATGTTGAGTAACCACTAATCAAAATCAGAGAACTATGGATTTTTTCAAGTTTGATGGCGAGGTGTGGCAGCGACTACTCACCCTGCTCAACTACGACTCTGCGTCGCCAATGACCCTTGCAAGTGGCTTCTTCTTGTTTGCCTTCATGGTATTTGGCATAGGATATATGGCTGTGCGCAACCGCCGTATGGCACGCACAATATATGTTAGCCTTATCTCGCTATACTTCTACTACAAGATTTCGGGACTCTTCGTTCTGTTGCTTCTGTTTGTTGCTACGAGCGATTACCTTATTGGTCAGCGTATAGCCAAGCGTCGCGACGAGGGTAAGCGAACACGTGGCTGGGTGACCCTCAGCATGATTATCAACATCCTCATCTTGAGCTACTTCAAGATTGGAGGATTGTTCGAGGAGGCGCTAAACAACCTCTTTGGAAATGGCACTATCAACCTCGGCGAGATACTTGTGCCTGCGGGTGTGTCGTTCTTCGTGTTCCAGTCGATGTCCTACATTATCGACCTCTCACGCGGTGTCATCAGCCCTGTGAAGCGATACCTCGACTACCTCTTCTTGCTCAGCTTCTTCCCCAAGGTATTCCTTGGTCCGTTGGTGCGCAACAAGGAGTTTATCCCACAAATCGAGAGAGAGAATATCATCGTTACGCGTGACGATATTGGTCGTTCGGTGGCGTTGGTATCGAGCGGTCTTATAAAGTATGCCGTGATATCTAAGGCTATCGACACCCTGCTTCTTATCCCCGCCGTTTCTGGCGACTTTGGCGACAGTGGTGTTGTCATGCTCGTGGCGCTATACGCCTTCGGTATCCGCCTCTACTGCGACTTCTCGGGATATTCGGACATAGCCATAGGTATCGCCTTGGCATTGGGCTATAAGCTCCCAGACAACTTCGATGCTCCGTTTAAGTCGGCAACAATCACCGAGTTTTGGCGCAGATGGCACATCTCGCTATCGTCGTGGTTGCGCGACTACCTCTACATCTCGCTTGGTGGTAACCGCAAGGGCCGCTTCCGCACATATATGAACCTCACAATCACCATGTTCGTGTGTGCTATGTGGCACAAGGTTAATCTCCCATACGTGGTCTGGGGTATGCTCCAGGGCGTGGGTCTTGCCCTTCACAAGCTATGGTTGGAGAAGGTATCAGGCTCTAAGGCGTTGGGTAAGGATATGAAGCGTGGCTGGCGAATTGCTGCCACACTCTTCTTGTTCAACTTTATGACCTTCACATGGCCAATGATCTGCATGGATACATGGGAGGGCGTCGTAGATATCTACACCAAGATATTTACCAACTTCGCTGCGGGCGACTTCATCGCTCTTACGCATAAGGCTGGCTTTGCCCTCGTTCTTGTAGTTATTGGCTACGCCATGCACTTCATGCCTAAGCGCTTCAACGGCATTCTCACAGGCTGGGTAACTCGCTCAGGCTTTGTGGGTCAGCTCCTCTTGCTCGTTGTCACAATATGGATTGTTATGCAGGCACAGATGATGCTTGCGGGCGACGGCGGACTACCAGTTTACGCAGCATTCTAAACCAAGCAAAGTATGGGCAGCATAACCTGGGATTGGCCGCTATTTGAGCTACTTAACTTCGATGGTCCCTCGGCACTCGACTGCGTAATGCGTCTTGTGTCGGGCATCAAGCTATGGGTGCCGCTATATATACTTATATTATATATAGTATGGCGCAAGTTCGGCTGGAGAGGTGTTGTTGCTCTTCTTGTGGCTATGGGTGTAGCAGTAGGCTTTGCCGACCTTGTGGCAGGAGTATTCAAGCACCAAGGACCACTCAAGGATCTATGGGCGAGCTTCCCTGCACGACCACGCCCCATGCACACCGAGGGCTTGGAGGCGTTCACCAATGGCTATGGCAATGCGGGACTCAACGGCTCGGTGTCGGCACACGCTGCAACAATCACGACAATAGCAATAATCGCATCGAGGGTTATTGGCAAGCGCTGGATGACAATCCTCCTTGGCGTTGTAGCTGTTGCGGTCTGCTACTCGCGCATATACTTCGCCTGTCACTTTCCGCAAGACATACTGCTTGGCGCACTTCTTGGCACTCTCTCCGCCGCGGTCGGTTTATGGATATTTCATCGACTGCACAAAATACTCACGAAAGAGAAAAAATAGAGAATATGCGCTACAGATAGCTGTGGCGCATCTTTTTTTTGTTTGTGGATAAAGTGTCGAAAAAATAGTGGGATATAGGGGGCTTTTCCCACGAAAAATCACGAATTTTGTATGCCTGATTTAGCCCCCGAAACGAACCGTTGGGTTCGCAACGATGGGCGAACATAGCTCGAAAACAATAATAAAAACGATATAACGATGACTCAAAAACCTAACAATGAACAGCTTATGACGGTGAAGTACGAAGATGCCGTTGCTGCGTCAAAGGAGTACTTCGCAGGTGACGACCTTGCCGCACAGGTGTGGGTTAGCAAGTATGCCCTTAAGGACTCATTTGGCAACATCTACGAGCGCTCACCTAAGGATATGCACAATCGTATTGCTGCGGAGCTCGCACGCATCGAGCGTAACTATCCTAATGGCCTTAGCCACGACGAGATTTTCGAGCTTCTCGACCACTTCCGTTACATCATTCCACAGGGTGGCCCAATGACAGGTATCGGCAACAACCTTCAGGTTGCTTCGCTCTCTAACTGCTTTGTTATCGGCCATAAGAACCCTGCCGACTCTTACGGTGGTATCTTCCGTATGGACGAGGAGCAGGTGCAGCTCATGAAGCGCCGTGGTGGTGTTGGTCACGACCTCTCGCACATTCGTCCTACAGGTAGCCCAGTGCTCAACTCAGCACTCACCTCTACAGGTATCGTTCCATTCATGGAGCGCTACTCAAACTCTACACGTGAGGTTGCACAGGATGGCCGTCGTGGTGCGTTGATGCTCTCGTTGCTTATCAAGCACCCAGATGCTGAGCGCTTCATCGACGCTAAGGTTGACACCGGCAAGGTTACTGGTGCGAATGTCTCTATCAAGATTGACGATGAGTTTATGCGTGCTGCCTTGGCGGGTGAGTCATACCGTCAGCAATTCCCCGTAAGCTCACCTGAGCCAACCTTCACACAGGATATCGACGCCAAGAAGCTTTGGGACAAGATTATCCACAACGCTTGGAAGTCAGCAGAGCCTGGCGTATTGTTCTGGGATACTATCATTCGTGAGAGTGTGCCCGACTGCTACGCCGACCAGGGCTTCAGAACAGTATCTACAAACCCTTGTGGCGAGATTCCATTGTGCCCTTACGACAGCTGCCGTCTGTTGGCTCTCAACCTCCTAAGCTATGTTGAGAACCCATTCACCGCTGAGGCTAAGTTCAACTTCGAGCTCTTCAAGGATCACGTAGCTAAGGCTATGCACCTCATGGACGACATCATCGACCTTGAGTTGGAGAAGGTGGAGCTTATCATCTCGAAGATTGCATCTGACCCTGAGGACGACGATGTACGCCGCGTAGAGCTCGAGCTCTGGAAGAAGATTAAGGATATGGCACTCAAGGGTCGCCGTACAGGTCTTGGCATCACTGCTGAGGGCGATATGTTGGCTGCATTGGGTCTTCGCTACGGCTCGGAGGAGGCTATCGACTTCGCTGTTAACGTACACAAGACCTTGGCTGTTGAGGCTTACCGCGCATCAACCATCATGGCTAAGGAGCGTGGCGCATTTGGTGTCTTTAACTTCGAGAAGGAGCAGGGCAACCCTATGATCGAGCGTATCTGCGAGGCAGCACCTGAGCTTCGCGAGATGATGAAGGAGCATGGTCGCCGTAACATCGCAATGCTTACTATTGCCCCTACCGGCACAACATCGCTCATGTCGCAGACAACATCGGGTATCGAGCCAGTGTTCCGCCCAGTATACAAGCGTCGCCGCAAGATCAACCCATCAGATAAGGACCAGACCGCAACATTCGTTGACGAGACTGGAGAGAAGTTTGTGGAGTACTACGTCTTCCACCACCAGTTTATCAAGTGGTTGGAGATCAATGGCTACGACACAACAAACATTCAGAACATCTCAGAGGAGGAGCTCGACAAGTGGCTCAAGGCATCGCCTTACTACAAGGCTACTGCCAACGACATCGACTGGGTTGCTAAGGTTAAGATGCAGGGTGCTATCCAGAAGTGGGTTGACCACTCAATCTCTGTAACTGTTAACCTCCCTAACGAGGTTACCGAGGAGCTCGTTGCCGACGTTTACCGCACAGCGTGGGAGTCTGGCTGTAAGGGTATCACCGTATATCGTGACGGTTGCCGCGATGGTGTGCTTCTCGACATTAAGGATAAGGGCGCAGCAAAGAAGAACTGCTCGAATAGCGACTCTATCCGCCGCCCAGAGTCTATTCCTGCCGACATCGTACGCTTCAAGAATGGCTCGGAGGATTGGATCGCCTTCGTAGGTAAGCAGGACGACCGTCCTTACGAGATCTTCACCGGTAAGATCGAGGAGGATGCTATGTATATCCCTAAGACCATCAAGAGCGGTCAGATTCTAAAGGTACACGAGAAGGATGGCTCTAAGCGCTACGACTTCCAGTATCAGGATCGCTACGGATATATCAACACTATCGGTGGTATCTCACGCCTCTTCGACGAGGAGTTCTGGAACTATGCTAAGCTTATCTCTGGAGTATTGCGCTACGGCATGCCTATCGACAAGGTTGTTCAGCTTGTTGACGGCTTGCACCTCGACTCTGAGACTATCAACACATGGAAGAATGGTGTTGAGCGCGCCTTGAAGCAGTATATCAAGGACGGTACTCGTGGTAAGGGTCGTTGCCCACAGTGTGGCCAGGAGAACATGGCATACCAGAATGGTTGCCTAACATGTATGGCCTGCGGCTACTCAAAGTGTAGCTAATCTAAGACTTTAAATAGTGAAGGACTGCTCAATTTGGGCAGTCCTTTTTTGTGTTTGGGGAGGAGAGAATGGGATAGATGGGGAAGATGGGATAGATGGGGAAGATAAGGCGAGGGTATCATAGTCCTATCGAGCGAAGCGCTCCTATTACCCCTATCAAGCGAAGCGTTACCCATCGAGCGAAGCGCTCTCATCTTTCTTATCAAAGGGTCAGAAAGGGTAATAAAAGGGCCTAAAGGGTCTTAAAGGGTTATTTTTTCTACCCTTTGGACTCTTTTGACCCTTTTGCCTCTTATGCCCCTGCCCACCTCAATCAGCGCACCGATTTCTTGTTAGAGGGGGGTTAGATTTGGCTTATCGCAAAAGTGAGCACCCGAGGATAGTAGTAAACCTACAGCCTCGGGTGCTCAACTTTTTTAGATGTGCCGCAGATTGCGGCTTATCACTTTCAAATTATCCGATGAGTGCCTCGTATGCAGCCGCATCCAAAAGACCCTCAACCTCAGCAGGGTTAGACATCTTGATCTTCACCAACCAACCCTCGCCGTATGGATCCTTGTTTACAAGTGCAGAGTCAGCCTCAACAGCCTCGTTGAACTCGATAACCTCACCAGATACTGGAGTGAAGGCGTCAGAAACGGTCTTAACAGCCTCGATAGAGCCGAATACCTCGTTAGCCTCGATAGTCTCGCCTACAGTAGGAACGTCAACGAAAACGATATCGCCAAGCTGTGACTGAGCATAATCAGTAATGCCGATAACAGCTACATCACCCTCTACACGCAACCACTCGTGGTCGTTAGAGTACTTCAAATTAGCAGGTACATTTGCCATAGTAAGTAGTATTAAATTGTTGTTATTATAGTTTCTTTTCTTGCTTACGCTACACATTAGCGCACTTACGCAACCACAAATATATTATTTTTTTGTCGGAACAAAAAATTTTAATCTCATTTTTTGCACCCAACAACCTATTTTTGCACGCTTTTATGTGGCAGCACAAACTCTATCTCCTTGAAGGCATACTCACGAACTATGCCATCGTGGTGCTCAAGTATTAGCTCGCCTGAGGGTCTAACGCCACGTATTCGGGCACGAACGACCTCGCCCGAGGGGAGCATATAGGGGTGCTCTTCTAAGAGGTGATACATGCGGCTAACATACGTTGTTTCAACAAGTTGCTTATTGCCCGATAACAACACATCGTACCATTCTTCGAGCTTATGCATAAAGCAACGAAGAACCCCCTCGCGATCAAACTTAGCCGAGCGCTGCAAAGCCATCGATGTTGGGTTGGGCAGGTCGCTGGGGAACTCGGTTTGATTGACATTGAGTCCTATGCCCACGATTGTGCGTGCTAGCGTGTCGCCCGCAAGCGAGTGCTCGATAAGCACACCCACGAGCTTGCTATCACGGGCGTAGATGTCGTTGGTCCACTTTATGCGACACTCGATGCCATACTCAGCCATGGCATCTACAAGCGCGAGGGCGACGACCTCCGAGAGCAGAAACTGCTCGACGATGGGTAGGAACGTAGGGTGCAGCACCACGGAGAATGTTAGGTTCTCGCCCTCGGTGCTATGCCACGAGTGGCCACGCTGACCTCTGCCCTCGCTTTGGTGCTCGCTCCATACTACGTCCATATGTTTGTAGTGCTCGCCACGTGCCTCGTCGTTGGTAGATGTAGTATTGTTTATGTGGTATATCATAGTGTTTCTTACGCTTTTATCACTCAAAGATACGCAAAATCTTATAAAAATGGTTATCTTTGCAGATATATATTAGATAGCATGACACGATTTACAACACTGGCACTCGCAGCACTACTTATGATGGTGGGCTGCACGGCTAAAACAAATAAGAGCGAGGAACAAAAGGCGGAGGTTGGCGCTACACCTGTAAAGACCACATTTGCAGAGCTTTACGACTACCGCATAGTAGCAGAATATCCACACTCGTCACGTAGCTACACACAGGGCTTGCAGTATGTAGATGGCACAATGTGGGAGGGTACAGGTCAGGAGGGCCGCTCTCACCTTCAGCGCATATCGCTCACAACAGGCAAGGTAGATGTTGTGGCATCGCTACCAAAGGAGGAGTTTGGCGAGGGCATAACGCTCTACAAAGATCGCATATACCAGCTAACGTGGCTTAGTCGCAAGGCATATATATATGACCTTGAGGGCAAGCACCTACGCACCGTAAGCTACGAGGGCGAGGGCTGGGGCATAACCACCGATGGCGAGCGTCTATTTATGTCGGACGGCACAGCAACAATACGTCTTATAAACCCCGAGACACTAGCTACCGAGGGTTCTATCTGCGTGATGTACAACGGCGAGCCTCTAGGCAACATCAACGAGCTGGAGTGGGCCGAGGGCTACATCTGGGCAAATGTCTATCTCACGGACGCTATTGTCAAGATAAACCCCACAACGGGCATTGTCGAGGGATATGTAGATCTTCCCGCACTACGCACAAAGCTCAATAATAACCCTGAGGCTGAAGCATTTAACGGCATTGCCTACAACAAGGAAAACCGCCACTTCTACGTTACGGGCAAGGATTGGAACAAACTCTTTGAAATTGAAATAATCGAGTAGTAATGAGCAAGATAAGAGAACGCTTTGCAGAGCTTCTGCAACGACACATCATAGTTAAGGACGCAGCCATAGGCACAACGCTTGTGGGCAACCGCCGCGATGTTGCACCCGATAGTCTATCGCTTAGCGACCCTGCAAAGGTCGAGGCGATGTATGAGGCATCTATCAAGGCTGGTGCGACGATACTTACCACAAACACCTTCCTTAGCGATCCACTTATGCTCAAGTCGTGTGGCGTGAAGCAGAGCTGCGAGGAGATTGTCGAGGCATCGCTACGCATAGCGCATGAGGCACGCAAGCGAAGCGGCAAGGAGCTATTTATCGCTGGCTCGATAGGCCCCTCAACACGCAACATAACGCTCGCCATCGACCTTACGGAAGATGAGCTACGTGCATCATACCGCACTCTTATCGAGGCACTTGCGAAGGGCGGCGTAGATCTGTTCCTTATCGAGAGCATCACCGACATACGCAATGCCGAGATTGCGGCTGAGCTATGCATGGAGATTGCCCCCGACACCCCAATCATCTTCTCGGCAACACTCTCAAAAATTGGTGGTCTGCTAATCTCGGGTCGCTCGGTAGAGAAGTATGTCGAGGATGTCACAAAATTTAACCCTTTGGCTATCGGCTTCAACTGCTCGTATGGCGTCAAGAATGTGGTGGACAACATCGAGCTTATGACTCGCTACACCACCCTACCAACATACGTTGCCCCCTCGGCAGGCATTCCTGACGGCAAGGGCAAGTATCCCGAGACGTCGAAGAAGCACACCGAGACACTACGCACAGCAGCCGAGAAGGGTTTGCTTAGCATCGTGGGCGGTTGCTGCGGCACAACTGCCGACTACACCCGTAGCGTGGCACAGATGGCACGCCACTACAAACCTCGTAAATAGAAGATTATGAATAGTATAGAGCTACGACGAAAGCTACACCGCTCTCCCGAGCTATCGTTCGAGGAGGTCAAAACACAGCAGCTAATAATCGATGCACTTGAGGCGGAGGGCATCGAGTATCGCAAGATTGCTAACACAGGCGTTCTTGCCAAGATTGAGGGCGAGAGGGGCAACCATAGACGCGCTGTGGTGCTTCGTGCCGACATCGACGCACTGCCCATCACGGAGCTTAACGACATAGACTTCAAATCGGAGCACGAGGGCGTTATGCATGGCTGCGGACACGATATGCACACGGCCATTCTCTTTGGCGTGTTGCAACACCTCAACTCTAACCGCGACTTTGAGGGCACGCTCTTCGGTCTGTTCCAGCCTGGTGAGGAGCTTAACCCCGGAGGTGCTGTCAAGGTGTTGGAAGAGAACCCATTCGAGGGCTACGACGTAGCTGCCGTTATTGGCGAGCACGTCGACTCATCGCTGGAGGTGGGCGAAGTGGGCCTCTGCCCCGGCAGATTTATGGCATCTAACGACGAGATACGCTTCTACGTTTCGGGCCGTGGTGGTCATGCTGCACGCCGCACGGAGATTGACGATAGCGTGACGGCAATGGCAGATATGATTCTTCGCACAACATCGCTTAACACCCCAGAATGTGTGGTATCTATCGGTCGCGTAATTGCCGATGGCGCAACAAACGTAATTCCGAGCCTCGTTACGGCTGAGGGCACTATGCGAACATTCGACCGCGAGGTGCGTGAGCGCACCCATGCCTACCTACACAACAACGCTCGTCAGGTGGCTGAGAAGTATGGCACAGAGGTTAAGGTAGATATCAGCTATGGCTATCCATGTGTGGTGAACGACGTTATGCTAACCTACGAGGCGATGATTGTTGCCTCGGACGAGGGCATTGTGGTGCGTGAGCTAAAGCCTATGACCACAGCTGAGGACTTCGGACACTACACCGAGCGCTACCCATCGCTCTTCTACCGCTTGGGCGTGGGTAAAAATGCTGGTGGCTCGCACACAGCTACATTCCTGCCCGACGAGGCAGCAATGGAGTGGGGCGAGCGCATGATGCGACGCATGGCGCTACACATCTTAAACAAGTAAGAAATGGCAAAACGTAAAAATAAGAGGGGAAACAACCGTGATGAGCGAGCGTCGTTCATCGTCGATATGTTCAGAGAGTTTCCCGACAACAAATTCTCGCTCAAACACCTCGCGGCAGCCTCGGGAGGTGCCGACCGTGATGGCCGCACGATGACCTTTGCCATTGTGCGTCAATTGATTGAGGACGGCTTTGTCGAGGAGGTGGCACGCAGCAAGTACCGACTGTCGCGCTCGGCTATGCCACGCTTTAGGGGTGTTGTGAGCACTGCATCGCCCGGTGTTCTATACGTGAGCGTCGAGGAGCTGGAGAGCGACGTATATGTCTCTCGCCGCAATGCTGGTGGCGCTCTCGAGGGCGACACTGTGGAGCTTGTCGTGGCACGCCGCTCACGTGATGGCGAGCTTGAGGGCACAATCGTAAATGTTGTAGAGCGCTCAACACGCCCATATGTAGGTACTGCCGAGATTACGGCAAACTCTATATTTGTAACGCCCGACTCACGACGCCTCGGTTGCGACATCTACCTGCCTCGCAAGAAAAATGCGAAGGTGGAGAGTGGCGACAAGGTGTTGGTGCGTGTGGTAGATTGGCCTGAGGGCGAGCGACTACCCCATGGCGAGCTTGTCGATATTTTGGGCAAGGCGGGCGATAACGACACCGAGATGCACGCCATATTAGCGGAGTTCAACCTACCCTACCGCTTTGAGCGTGACGTTATTAACGCTGCAAATCGCATAGACGACGGTATTACCAAGGAGGAGATTGAGCGCCGTCGCGATATGCGTCCACGCACAACATTTACCATCGACCCTGCCGATGCCAAGGACTTCGACGATGCGCTATCGCTACACAAGCTCGACGAGGGCTTGTGGGAGGTGGGCGTTCACATTGCCGATGTTACGCACTACGTCACCCCAGGCTCGGTTGTAGATAACGAGGCTGTGGAGCGTGCCACATCGGTATATCTTGTCGACCGCACCATACCTATGCTCCCTGAGCGACTATCCAACGAGCTATGCTCGTTGCGCCCACACGAGGATAAGCTCTGCTTCTCGGCGGTGTTTACCCTTAACGAGAACCTCGACATTATTGACGAGTGGTTTGGTCGCACGGTGATACACTCCGACCGTCGCTTTACGTACGAGGAGGCGCAAGCCATCATCGAGTGTGGCGAGGGCGACTTTAGAGATGAGATCTTGACCCTTAACCGTCTGGCGCAGGGACTACGCAAGGAGCGCTTCAAGCATGGTGCCATAGCCTTCGAGCGCGACGAGGTGCGCTTCCGTCTTGACGACAAGGGCAAGCCTATTGGCGTATATACCAAGATACAGAAGGAGGCAAACATGCTTATCGAGGAGTTTATGCTGCTTGCTAACAGACGTGTTGCCGAGTACTGCGCTTATCGTATGTCGAACGGCAGACGTGTGGCTCGACCCATGGTTTTCCGTGTACACGACGAGCCCTCAGAGGATAAGCTCGAGAGGTTCAGAGAGTTTGCCCTACGCTTTGGTCACTACTTCAAGGCGCAGAAGGGCCGTGCCATAGCTAAGGAGATGAACAAGCTCCTCGGCACAATATCGGGTCGTCCCGAACACAATGCCATAACCACGCTCGCCGTACGAAGCATGGCTAAGGCGGTGTACACCACCGACAACATCGGCCACTACGGCTTGGCATTCCCCTTCTATACACACTTTACATCGCCCATACGTCGCTACCCAGACATGATGGTACACCGACTCTTGGCCTCATACCTCAGCGGTGCTAAGAGCGCCGACAAGGTGCACCTCGAGCAGTTGGCTGTGCACTCCACCGAGCGAGAGATTATTGCCTCGGATGCCGAGCGTGCAAGCATCAAGTATAAGATGGCAGAGTTCATGAAGGATCGCATCGGCGAGGAGTTCGAGGGTGTGGTATCGGGACTTACCGAGTGGGGCGTATATGTCGAGCTCGACGATACACATGTCGAGGGCATGGCATTCCTACGCGATATCGACGATAACGACTACTACCGCTTCGACGAGGCACGCTACGAGGTTGTGGGACGCTCGTCGGGCATACGCCTAACGTTGGGTAGCCGTGTGAGGGTGCGCGTGAAGAACGTAGACCTCAACCGCCGAACACTCGACTTCAAACTACTACTCTAATAAAACGTTGATAGCATGAACGTTGAAGATATACTCGAAAAGGCGATACTTCGTCAATCGCTAACACGCGAGGAGGCATACTTCCTCTATGACAATGCCTCGCTACACGAGCTCACGTCAGTGGCTGATGCCATACGTCACATGACGGTTGCCGACCCCGAGGTGGTGACATGGCAGATAGACCGCAACGTGAACATCACGAATGTTTGCAAGTCGGGCTGTAAGTTCTGCAACTTCCACTGCAAGCCCCACCAGACCGAGAAGGCATACATCACCACGATGGCGGAGTACCGCACAAAGATCGACGAGGCAGTCAAGCTTGGTGCCGACCAGCTACTGCTTCAGGGCGGACTACACCCACGCCTCGGCATAGAGTTCTACGAGACACTTTTCCGACAGCTTAAGAAGGAGTACCCCACATTGCGTCTAAATGCACTTGGTGCTCCCGAGGTGTCGCACATAGCGCAGATTAGTGGCATCACCACGCTTGAGACGCTTGAGCGCCTCAAGGCGGCGGGTCTTGACACCCTACCTGGTGCAGGTGCCGAGATTTTGAGCGACGATGTTCGTAAGCGCATATCTCCCGCCAAGCCATCGGCACGCGAGTGGGTACGCGTAATGCACGAGGCACACAAGCTCGGCATAACATCTACGGCAACGATGATGTATGGCCACGCCGAGCAGCCACACCAGCGCATCGACCACCTTATAACCATTCGTGACCTTCAGGCACTACGCCCCGAGGGTTCACGAGGCTTCACCGCATTTATTCCGTGGGTATTCTGCCCCAAGGGCACAGAGCTTGAGAGGGAGGGCATCTCGCCACGCTTTTCGGCTACGGAGTATCTGCGCATCATAGCTATGAGCCGCATCATTCTCAACAATATAACCAACATTCAGGCATCGTGGCTTACCGTAGGCAAGGAGGTTGCCGAATTGGCACTTAAGAGCGGAGCTAACGACATGGGCTCGATAATGATTGAGGAGAATGTGGTCTCGTCGGCAGGTGCTACAACACGCTTCGACCGTGAGGCGATGAAGGCAACAATACGCCGTGCGGGCTTCACCCCACGCCTCCGCGACCAGCTTTACAACTACCGCGAGGAGATTATATAGACCTAAAAACTATATCGAGATGAAGCGCCTACTAACCATTATTGCACTATGCTGTTAAATGGTTATTAGTTGCGAAGACCCCGACTACACTGAGTCTTGATTACTTAGCCTCATTACCCATAAATTAGAGCTTAGCATAAAAAATATAGGGGGTGTCTGCGGACACCCCCTATATGCTTGCACACGCTATAAGCCGAGTTCTGTACCCAACGAGTTGGGCCTCTATCATTTATCTACGACGACAATCACTTGCCGCCTCTAGCAACCTACCCCCCGACATTGGACGAGCAACCCTTAATTGTCGGTATACATGGTCTTGCAACCCACGAGACGTACTGCCGAAGAGTATTGCTACCCTCGCGGTGGGCTCTTACCCCGCCTTCTCACCCTTACCCTTGCGGGCGGTTATTTTCTTCTACGCTACTATACCCTCACGAGTATCAAGCCGTTAACTTGCGTGGCGCTCTCTGTTGCTCGGACTTTCCTCCCCCACCCTAAGGTGGCAGCGATAGAGCACATGTGCGGTGCAAAGATATAAAAAATTGGTGAGCAAAGCAATTTTTCGTATATTTGTAAAAATTACACTCATTTATGGCAGACAACTACCTAGAGAAGCGCATGGAGGACTATCGCAACCAAGCTCCACGTGCAAAAAAAGTGGCAACACTAAATAAGCTACTACGTCGCAACCGCAGCTATCGTGGCTACGACACAACATTTGAGGTGCGCCATGATCAGCTACGACGCATCATAGAGACAGCTACGCTATGCCCCTCGGCACGCAACCAGCAGGTGTTGCGCTTTAGGCCCGTGCTTGCTAACGAGAGCGACATAATGCTAAAACACATACGCCTCGGCGGTGCTCTTCCCGAGCTACACCTGCCATTTCCTGGTACCGAGCCACGTGCCTTTGTGGTGATATGCTCTACGGTCGAAGAGTCGAAATATGTAGATATCGACCTCGGCATTGTGGCGCAGACGATGCTTCTGCAAGCCACCGAGATGGGACTTGGTGGCATCTGCATCGGTGCTTTCGACCATGCCGAGATTAAGGAGGCGCTAAAACTTAGCTACGAGCCCCTGCTTGTGATTGCCTTTGGTCGCCCTGCCGAGAATATCGAGTTGGTGGAGTGTGGCGCTAATGACAAGCTCACCTATTACCGCAACGGCACGACACACTACGTTCCAAATATTAGAGTTGAAGACCTGATAATTAAATAGTTATGCGTAATACAATACTTATCATTACCGCACTTCTATGTGCCCTTACCACAAGGGCTGAGGGAGAGACCCCCTACTGGGAGCAACCCGAGGTATATGCCATCAACAAACTGCCAGCACGCGCCTCGCTCACGCCACACAAAAGCAGAGATATGGCGCTACGCCGTGGCGAGTCGGAGCTTGTACTAAGCCTAAATGGTGAGTGGAATTTTAGGTGGACTGCACAGCCAGATGAGGCTCCCGAGGGCTTCTGGGCTGAGGGCTACGACGACAGTGCATGGGACAAAATGCCTGTGCCAGGCAATTGGGAGATAGAGGGTTACGGCTATCCTATATACACCAACGTAAACTATCCCCACCCTAACAACCCACCTTACATTCCTCACAACGACAACCCAACGGGCTGCTATCGCAAGACCTTCACACTGCCCGAGGGCTGGGACTCACGTCGCACGATACTCCACTTCGAGTCGGGCTTGGCAGCGATGTACATCTGGGTAAATGGCTCGGAGGTAGGCTACTCGGAGGGCACAAAGACAGCCGTAGAATTCGACATCACCCCATACCTTCGCAAGGGCAATAACAACATTGCTATCAAGGGTTTACGTTGGTCTGATGGCTCGTACCTCGAGGATCAGGACTTCTGGCGTTTGTCGGGATTTGACCGTGGCATAAAGCTCTACTCGGTAGATCACACCCGCATTGGCGATGTGCACGTTGTGGCCGACCTCGACGAGGATTATACAACCGGCTTATACAGCGCCGTTGTGACACTACAAAACGCTAATAGCAAGCCATTTAAGGGCGTTATGGAAGTGTCACTTCTAAAGACTCACTACGACTATGCAAAGCGTGAGCAGCGTTGCGACAAGGCTGTTGCGATATTCTCGAAGGGCGTAACGGTGGAGGCTGGCAGCAACCTCGACATCGACTTCTCGCGCAAGCTTGGCAACATCGCCACATGGAGCCACGAGCAACCAACACTCTACACCACCCTCATAACGCTCAAAGACCTTAAGGGCAACATCATCGAGTGTACCGCATGCAACACCGGCTTCCGCAAGGTGGAGATCAAAGATGGTGTGCTATTGCTCAATGGTAAAGCGTTGCTAATCAATGGCGTAAACATTCACGAGCACAACCCTGCAACAGGTCATGTCATCACGCGCGAACTGATGCTCAAGGACATAGACCTTATGAAGCAGCACAACATCAACGCCGTGCGTACAAGCCACTATCCGCAACCAGTGGAGTGGTACGACCTCTGCGACATTCACGGCATACTGCTTGTTGACGAGGCAAACATCGAGTGTCACGGCTGCGGCACGGGCTATCACGAGAGCTACCCCGAGTTCCACCCCTCGCACCGCGAAGAGTGGAAGGGCACACACCACGACCGCGTGCGCTCAATGGTGGAGCGCGACAAGAACCACCCCTCGGTAATCATCTGGTCGATGGGTAACGAGAGTAGCGACGGCGTGGTATATGGCGAGATGTATGAGTGGATACACACGCGCGACAAGACACGCCCCGTGCAGCTTGAGCAGGGCTATGGCGGCAAGCACACCGACATCATCTGTCCTATGTACTCGCCATTTAGCGAGTTGGAGCGCTACGCATCGCGCAAGCTATCGAAGCCATTTATCCTCTGTGAGTATGCCCACGCCATGGGTAACTCTACGGGTAACCTTCGCGAGTTCTACGACATTATTAATAGTAGCCCACACCTTCAGGGCGGCTTTATCTGGGACTGGGTAGACCAGGGCATCGACGCCAAGGGTTGCGACGGCAGACACTACTGGGCATATGGTGGCGACTTCGGCGCATATATGTACACCCACGACGAGAACTTCTGCTGCAACGGACTTGTACAGCCCGACCGCACACCTCACCCAGGACTTATGGAGGTAAAGAAGGTCTATCAGGACATCGAATTTGAGTATTCGGAGGGCAAGCTACGTATTATCAACAACTTCAACTTCAACAACTTATCACAATATTCGTTTGGCTATACGCTACACTGCGAGGGCAAGATTGTCGAGCAGAAAGCATTGCAAAATATTAAATGCGTTGCTGGCAAGAGCGTAGATGTAGCGCTCACACTACCCACTATGCAAGAGGGCAAGGAGTACACCTTGGAGCTTGCAGCAAGCACCATGATGCAGTCGCTCATTAAGCCAGGTACAGTAGAAAATAGGGTTATTGCCACCGAGCAGTTTGTACTTCAGCCCTACGACTTTGCGCATACGCTACCCGCAGGCACAATCGAGATTGACGAGGGCGACGGCTGGTTGGCAGCCTATGCTGGCGGCTGTGGCGTATTGTTCAACACCAAGACAGGTGCTCTATCTCGCTACGTAACTATAAACCGCGACCTTATGTCGCAGCTGCCCGAGCCATGGTTCTGGCGAGCACCAACCGACAACGATTGGGGCGCAGGTTTCCAGCGCACAGCCAACGCTTGGCGCACAAATCGTCGTAAGGCACTTGGCGCAACAATCGAGAAATATGACGACAGGGTTGTTGTCAAGGGCAAGTACTACTTAGTAGATGCACCATCGGAATATAGGCTAACATATACCTTTATGGCTGATGGCGCACTCAAGGTCGAGGCTGAGTGGCAGCGCCAGGGCGACTATGTACCCGAGCTACCACGCTTCGGCATGCGCATGATACTTCCGCAGAACTATACCTACCTAACATTCTATGGTAGAGGCCCTTGGGAGAACTACTCCGACCGCAACGAGTCGTCGTTCATCGGCCTTTACGAACAATCTACCTCTGAGCAGCTATTCCCCTATGTGCGTCCTCAGGAGTCGGGCAACAAGACCGATGTTCGCTACATGGAGCTTCGCAACGACATAGGCATTGGCGTGCGCATCGAGGGCTTACAACCGCTCAATATTAGTGCTATGCCTTATCGCTCGGAGGATCTCGACCCAGGCCTCACAAAGAAGCAGATGCACTACTCCGACATCGAGCCTCGCCGCGAGATTGTCCTCCACGTAGACCTCGCTCAGCGTGGCTTAGGTGGCGACGATTCGTGGGGAGCACAGCCTCACGACAAGTATCGCCTAACGGCAGAGAGCTACTCGTATGGCTACATCATACGACCTATCAACAAGTAGACATAAACACAAAGAAATACCCCAAAAGCGAATGACTTTTGGGGTATTTTCTATTTATGCTATTATGTGACTATTAGCCTAATAGCTTGCGCATAGCCTCGATGTTGCGCTCGTTGTCTATGACTTTGCCCTCGGCAGTATAGGCATGGGCGATAGCCTCTTCAAAGTATTTCTCAACCTTGTTACGCACAACCTTCATAGTGCTGTTTACCATGCCATTCTGCTCGGTAAATGGCTCATCGGCAAGGGCAATAACTGCGGGTACCCATCTATCGGGGAACTCATTGGCATAGGCGCCTCCGGTGCGGTATTTGGCAAGCTCTGCACCCACCATCTTTGCCGCCTCGCGATAGCGCTCTTCGCCCTCGATGCCACGCTCGTTGAGTGTGCGGTTAAGGTTCTCCTTAGAGGCAACAACCAAAGCAATAGTATATGGGTTCTGGTTGTTGTAAATCATTATCTGGTCAATGATTGGCGACTTATCAACCATCGCCTCCTCCATGCCCTCGGGGCTATACTTCTCGCCGTCCGATGATATTAGCAACGACTTGAAGCGACCCAACACATAGAGGAAGTCGTCCTCGCCCATATATCCCATGTCGCCCGTATGTAGCCAACCATCGCGCACAGTGTCGGCAGTAGATTCAGGGTTCTTCCAGTATCCCGCCATAACGTTCTCGCCCTTGATGACAATCTCGCCCTTTACACCACGCTTAAGTTCGCGACCCTCCTCGTCGAGAATCTTAATTTCGAGAGGCTTCACCAGCCTACCCGACGAGCCAAAGCGGTGGTTACGCTTTGTAGGGGCATTTGTCGAGATTACGGGGGTTGCCTCCGAGAGACCGTAGCCCTGGAACATAGGTATGCCAATGGCGTAGAAGAAGCGCTGAAGCTCGCTATCGAGCAGAGCACCGCCACCTACGAAGAACTGAAGCTCGCCACCAAACGCCTCACGCACCTTCGAGTATAGAATCTTGTCGAAGAGCACCACGGCAGGCTTTAGCAGGCAGCGCCAGCCACGTCCCTTCGAGTATCCGTCAGCCTGGTAGGCATACGATGTCTTGAGAGCGAGTTGGAACAAACGCTCTGTAGTCTTGCCCTTCTTGCGGATAGATGTCTCGATGCTCTTGCGGAAGTTCTTGGCAAGAGCGGGGACTGAGAGTAGGAAGTGTGGACGCACCTCCTTGATGTTGATAGGTATGTTCTTGAGCGTCTCCATTGGTGTGCGACCCACCTCTGTTGTTGCCACCGACGCACCACAGGCAATCATGATGTAGAAGCCTACGACGTGTGCAAAGCAGTGGTCGAGGGGTAAGATGATGAGTGTTCGCCACTCCGAAGGGATATTTACCACCGTGCGTGCCTGCTCAACGTTGGCAGTGTAGTTGCGGTGTGTAAGCACCACACCCTTAGGGTCTGCCGTAGTTCCCGAGGTGTAGGTGATTGTTGCTATGTCGTCGTTCTTAAGCGCCTTGCCTATGGCTAAGAACTCTGCCTCGTGCTCCTTGAGATACTCCTCGCCCAAAAGCTTGAGGCTCTCAAGTGTAAGTTCGCCCTCGCGAAGCTCGCCCTCGACGTTGCCCCACACCACGATGTGCTTGAGTAGAGGTAGCTCATCTGTGATGCGACGAATCTTTGGTAGCTGGTGCTGCGACACGAATATTAGCTCCACGTCGGCATGGCGCAGGCGGAATAGAAGGTCGTTAGCCTCCTCGAGCTTGATAGATAGTGGCACGCTGATAGCTCCAGCATACAACAATCCGAGCTCCGAGATAATCCAGTTGTTGCAACCTTCGGCTAGGATAGATACACGGCTCTCGGGCTTGATGCCCAACGCCACAATGCCAGCGCCCACTTTGAGCACCTCACGCTTTGTTGCCTCGTAGGTTGTTGGCTCAAACTTGCCGTTATGCTTCTCGAGCAAAAAATCCTTGGTTGCGTACTTCGCTACCGACTCCTCAAAGAGGTCAATAATCGTACGTTTCATAGCAATGATACTTTATTGGGGGACAAAGGCTGCCCCGAAGGAGAGCCTATACTATGGTTTAGTTCAAGCCTGGACGACCCTCGCCATCGAAATCTACGACGAAGGTAACCCAGCCGTTGTTGGTATTTGTGATACCCACGATTTTGCGACCGTCCTCAGATGCTGCAACAACGATAACACCCTCGAGAAGCAAGCCATCGTCCTTATTCTCGTCGGTTATAGGCTCGAATGCTGCAATGTCGATGTCGTGCTCGTCGAATAGCCAATCTTCGAGTCTTGTCCACTCGTCGTAAACACCTGTCTTAGTGTCGATAACGTATGATGTTGTACCGATGTAGTATGGCACGTCGTTAAGGTATGCGATACCGTCCTCAGACATGGCAGTAACTGAGCCACCGATGAAGGTCATGAGCTGGTTGTTCTTGCGGTCGAAGGCAGCAGCGTATGACACCTGACCATTTGCATAATCAACAGCCTTACCATAGATGTAGCTACCCTTCTGTGTGAAGAAGTTCTGAGTATCGCCCATGCTGAATACAGGCTCATACTGCTCATTATACTGGAAGTGTGCATACTCAAAAGGAGTGTACTCGTCCTTCCAAATGATGTTGTGAATACCTACAGACTGCTCGTAGCCAAGCAACTCACGCTCAGGGGTTACCGACTTGATAGCAGTTGCTGCCGCCTCGTTGTATACGCGGTTGCCAACAGTAGGAACTGAGATGCGATTGTTAAGCACGTCGTAGCAGAATGGAACAACGTAGCCATACTGCTGTGCAAAGTATGCCGACTCATTGTGGTCGTAGAACCAACCTACGACGTATGAGCCATCAGGAGTGATGCCTGTAGCGCAGCTCATAGCGTAAGTGTCAGCCAACTCAGCAACGCCCTTAATCTTGACTACCTTGTCGCCAATGAGGATTGCAGCGTCGCCATCAGGGTTCTCAGAGTGGTCAGAACCTACAGCAGTACCGTCGTCTGCAACATCGTAGAACTCAGCAGATGTGAACTCAGTCATCTCGTCAGTCGAAAGATCGAGAACGAAGCCTGAACGGTCGTTACCACCAACAACCCAGCGGCCGTTGTTTGAGATTGCCTGCGCAGCAGCACCATACGTAGGTACCCACTCACGATAAGCTGGTACTATGCGCTCTGCTGTCTTCACGCTCTTCTCAGTAGCCTTAGAGTTCTTCTCTGCGTCGGTTGCGATAGCACGAACCGATACAATGTATGTAGAGTTGTACTGAAGATCCTCGAAACGGTGGATTGTCTTGTCGGTCTTTGCGGTAGAGCCTGGGTCAAGACTTACCTCATAGTAGGCTGCACCTGCCACCTTCTCCCATGCAACGATGAGAGTGTTGCCATCTGCGGTAACATTAAAGTTTGGTGTTGCAAGGCGGTCGCTAAGATTTGCTGTCTCGCACGACATTGCCACAAGAGCGATTATGCCAGCAACGATTGCTGAAAGTGTTCTTTTCATAAAATTGGTTGTAATAAAAGTTATTTGTGTCAAATATTCTATATTAATGCGACAAAGATATATAAAATATTCGTTGCAACAACCTTTTATTACGATATTTATGCATATTTATTCCATAAATTAATTTGTTCTATTTCCCACATTGATGCTTATTTGCATTTCGTCATGCGATGCCTACCGCTCGGCAATAATTTTCAGCCGTTTAGCAAATATATGCTAAGAGATTTTTCGTTGTCGAATAATTATCGTAACTTTGCAAAGATATTATACTCATGTGTACGTGTTGAGAAAACATAAACTAAACGCAATAAAAACAATGAAAAAGTTACACTTCTTGCTACTTGCCCTCTTTGCGGCTATAGTAATGGTGGGCTGTGAGACTCCAGGTATTGACGAGCCAACACCTGAGCCATTTCCCACACCAGACCCTGCGGAGCTTCCGCTAATCTCTACCCACCCAGCCTTCATCACTGAGGATATGACAGAGGATATCACCATTATCCTCAACACTAAGGGCACTGCCGCCGATGGTTACACTGGCGAGTTGTATGCCCACACTGGTGTACTCACCTCAACAAGCAAGGACAATGGCGACTGGAAGCACGTGCTCTCGTCATGGGGTCAGAATATCCCTGAGTGCAAACTTGTGAACAAGGGCAACAACGTATGGTACTACACCATCAAGGGTGGCGTTCGTGCATGGTACAAGGTAAATACCAACGAGGTGGTTACTCACCTTGCCTTCGTATTCCGCTCATCAGACAACAAGATCGAGGTTAAGGACAACGGTGCCGACATCTTCATTGAGCTCGCCAAGGAGGGTTTGGCAGTTAAGTTCCTCGCGCCAAAGCATGGTGCTAAGTATCAGGTGGGCGACGAGATTGTTGTGCAGACACAGCAGCAGGCAGCAACCTCAGTAAAGCTCTATCAGAATGGCGAGGAGGTTGCCACAACTACTGAGCCAACACTCGAGTACACATATACTGCAACTGCAACTGAGGATATCGTATTCAAGGCAGTAGCAACAAATGGCGTTGAGACTGTTGAGGAGTCGGTGGCAGTTACTATCCTTGGCCAGACCGAGAATGCTCCACGCCCAGCAGGTGTTAAGAAGGGTCTTAACCTTAACGGCAACGAGGCTACCTTCGTTCTGTTTGCTCCTGGCAAGAAGTCTGTTATCTTGCTCGGCGACTTTAATCAGTATGCCGCATCTAACGAGTATATGATGAAGAAGGATGGCGACTACTTCTGGATTACTATCTCGGGCCTCGAGGAGGGTGTTGAGTATGGCTACCAGTATCTTGTTGACGAGACTATCAAGATTGGTGACCCATATGCAACAAAGATTCTCGACCCATGGAACGACAAATATATCACTGCCGCTCAGTATCCTAACCTTAAGCCATATCCAAAGGACTATACCTCTGAGCCTGTGTCAGTATTCGAGATAAATCCTGAGGAGTATCAGTGGACAATCACCGACTTCGACCGTCCAGCAGAGAACTCGTTGGCTATTTACGAGTTGCTTATCCGCGACTTCTCGACAGTGCGTACCATCGACGCTGTGACAGCAAAGCTCGACTACCTCAAATCGTTGGGTATCAACGCTATTGAGCTTATGCCTATCCAGGAGTTTGACGGTAACGACTCATGGGGTTACAACCCTTGCTACTACTTTGCTGCCGACAAGGCTTATGGTACTGAGGAGGCTTATAAGAAGTTTATCGACGAGTGCCACAAGCGCGATATCGCAGTGATTGTAGACGTTGTGTTCAACCACGCAACAGGTCTTCACCCATACGCTAAGATGTGGTGGAACTCGGCAACAAACAAGACTGCATCGAACAACCCATTCTTCAATGTTGATGCGCCACACAACTTTAGCGTGTTCCACGACTTTAAGCACACATACCAGGAGACTGTCAACTTCTTCGACGATGTGCTTAAGTTCTGGTTGGAGGAGTACAAGGTTGACGGCTTCCGCTTCGACCTCACTAAGGGCTTTGTGCAGAACCCTGGCAACTACGACGCTGGTGGCTACTCTGCTGAGCGTATCGGCATCTTGAAGCACTACGCAGAGACTATCCGCTCTGTTGAGAACGACGCTTACGTTATTTTCGAGCACTTCTGCGACCAGAAGGAGGAGAGCGAGCTCTACAACTCGGTAGGTGCTCTCTGCTGGAACAACAACCAGATGAATGGCTACATGGAGAGTGTAATGGGTTGGACTGGCAACAACAAGAGTAGCTTTGCCGACTTCAAGAAGGGTCGTGTAAACAACATCGAGACTCATGATGAGGAGCGTGTGGCATACAAGGCTAAGACCTATGGCGACAGCTACGTCAAGAGCAACTGGGCAGTTATCTCTAAGCGCCTTCAGGCTGTCTATGCCTTCCACTTCCTCACTCCATATCCTAAGATGATGTGGCAGTTTGGTGAGCTCGGCTACGACTTCTCGATCAACTCTAACGAGAGTGGCGTTGTTGGCTCAGGCGACGAGTATCGTACTCACCGCAAGCCTATCCGTTGGGACTACATGAACGACACCAACCGCAAGGCTCTATACGATGCGATGTCGAAGATTATTACATGGCGTACCTCTAACGAGGAGTACTACGGACAGGACAACCTCTCTGTTCACACTTGGAAGACGGGTGATACCAACATGGGTGGCAAGATCTTGGTTATGGACCGTGTGATTGTTGTTGCTAACTTCACCAACACACAATCTACAACAACCATCAACGTGCCACAGGCTGGCGAGTGGACCAACCTTATGACAGGTGCTAAGGTTCAGGTTGGTGCGTCATACACCGTATCGTTGCCAGCTAACGAGTATGTAGTACTTGTAAAATAATTCATTGTAATATAGGTTTTCCCAAGGGGTGGGTATCCGCATGGGTACTCACCCCTTTTTTTGGAGAAAGAGCCATAATACTCCCGTTCGAGGTGCTAACTTATAATTTAGGTATTTCTACTATTTAATTATTGGAATAATATTTGCTATCTTTGCCCTCAGATTTTTTTTTAAAACAACTAAAGATGAAACTAAGAGCATTATTACTTATTATTGCTGCCATGGCGGTGGGCTATGCTGCCGAGGCACAGACTACAGCAGAGAAGGTTAAGTCGTTTGCTAATGAGCACATGACGCTCTCAGGATATTTGCAGGCGGGCTTCGAGTGGAACGAGGCTAACGACCCAACTACCACATTCTATCTTAAGCGCGCACGTGTGAGTCTCACGGGCAACTTCCTCCAGGAGAAGATGGACTTCCGCCTTCAGGTAGATATGGCTGGCTCACCAAAGATTTGCGACCTCTACTTCCGCTATAAGCCTCTCAACGAGCTTAACATACAGTTGGGTCAGAACAAGCTGCCTTTTGCCATGGAAAACGAGCTTTGTGGCCCTACAACATTCGAGTTTATCGAGTACTCATACCTCACGATGTATCTCACTCGCAACGCCAACAAGTATGACGGCATTGCAGCCACAGGTCGTGACATCGGCGCACAGCTCTATGGCGGCTTTATCCAGCGCGAGGGCTACAACATTATTAACTATAATGTAGGCGTATTCAACGGTGCGGGTATCAACGTTAAGGATAACAACTCATCGAAGGACTTCGTAGGTCGCATTATCGTTAAGCCTATCAAGGATCTATCTATCTCTGCATCGTATATGTATGCTAAGACGACAACTGTCAAAGAGGAGGATTACATCGCTATAAATGAGCAGTCGCTGTTGCCTGAATTGAAAACCAGAAAGATTGCTAATCATTTTGAGGCTCCACGCTGGTCGGTAGGTGCGTGGTACAACTCACGCCACTGGGTTGCACGTTCGGAGTTTGCACAGGCTAACTTCGGTGGCAACCTCACCAACACCCTCTACGCCTTGGCGGGCTACCACTTCGAGAAGCCATGGTCGGTGGCTGCTCGCTACGAGTTTATCCGTGACGAGGCTAACATCCTCAACGAGGAGCGCATCACGCTTGGTGGCGTATATAAGCCATATAAGTTCTTGCGCTTGCAGCTTAACGCTTCGTACACATTGAACCACGCCTCAGATCGCAACACTCCAGGCGTAAACCTCCTTGTGTCAGCAATATTCTAATCGACCTATAGTCGCTTATGAAAAAGTTTTTAACCGAAGACTGGGTAACAACCTTTTTGAGTATCCCCCTCATTGCATTTGCGGCCTTGTCGTCACTGCTCCCCGGTGGTGGTGTCAAGATTTCGGCAGACCTCACCGAGCTTGGAGCATGGTTCGACATCGCGGTATTCTTCGTGATAGCCTTTGTGCTGTTGTACGTAGGTAACCGCCTGTTAGATAGGTCGGTAAAGGGTATTATACCATCGTTTATCGTTGTGTTTTTGATTGCCCTTCTTGCGCAGTGGATAGCCAAGATCGACGCTGTGAAGTACTATGGCTTCGAGGCTGTTTTCTTCTCGGTAATCTTCGGACTTATCATTCGCAACCTCTTTCATATCCCCGAGTGGCTTAAGCCAGCCATTCAGGGCGAGTTCTTCATCAAGATAGGCGTTGTCTGCCTTGGTGCTACGGTGCTCTTCTCCGATGTTATGAAGTCGGGTGCTGCGGGTCTTATCCAGGCAGTTATCGTTGTTGCCGTTGTCTGGTTCTTCGGCTACAACATAGCGCGCAAGCTTAAGGTGGAGCGTGCTACGGCAATGACCCTTGCAAGCGGTTGTTCGATATGCGGTGTCTCGGCATGTATCACAGCGGCAGGTGTTGCAGGTACTGAGAAGAAGTATCTCTCGTATATCACCTCGGTGGTGCTTATCGTCGTTGTGCCGATGATCTACCTTATGCCATGGCTCGCATCTATGATTGTACCCCTCTTAACCGACGACCCACTTCTTCAGAGCGAGATTACGGGTGCGTGGATTGGTGGTACGATCGACACCACGTCGGGCGTGGGTGCCTCGTCAGAGATGGCAGGCGAGCTTGCGCAGAAGACGGCTATCGTGGTTAAGGCTACGCAGAATGTGCTTATCGGCGTTGTGGCATTCTTCATTGCCCTCTATCTCTCGGCTCGCTCGGGCGAGGGTGGTGGCATGCAGCGCCCATCGCTGGGCATCGTGTGGGAGAAGTTTCCGAAGTTTATCCTCGGCTTTGTCCTTGCATCAGCCCTCTTTAGCATCTTGCAGTCGAATGACATGCTTACTGTGGGTGGCAATGGCAAGATTATCGAGACCTCGATGGCTAAGAACTTCTCAACGTTCTTCTTCTCGTTGTCGTTTGTCTGCATCGGTATGGATACCCGCCTAAAGGATATCGTGTCGCGCGAAAATCGCAACATCTTGTTCTCGTTCCTTGGTACTCAGCTCTTTAATATCATATTTACACTCTTCGTGGCATGGCTCATGTTTGGCGTTGTAAAACCCGCCTTGTGGCCTGCAAAGCCTAATGAGAAGAGTGTGGAGAGTGTCGAAGCGCCAACCTTAGATACCTCGGTTGTGGTTATCCCCGTTGAGCCCGCCCAAACCGAGAGCGATGTTGAGGTGCAAGAGTTTACAAGACTTCAAGCCACTGAATAAAAAATATCCGGCCCTACAAGGTCGGATATTTTTATATGTCGAGTTCAAGTTGCTGACTATCGAAGATATTTTTTACGGGGCAGCCAATCTCTCGGGCGTAGCGCACCGTATTTGCTGTGCCACTTGGCTTGCCATTCCACCACGCTATAACATAGTCTGCCCCACGAACCATAGCCTCATTGCGCTCCTGATACACCCCATGATAGTAGCTCTCAGAGAGGTAGTGTACAAGTGTAGCGCGCTCAACGATAAGTGAGTATAGTCGGCGATTGCTCTCGCTAAATATCTGCTCGAAGCCTCGCCACGGTATAAACACCTCCAGTTCGATGTCTGCGTGCTTGCTCTTCTCGGTTAACACAACACTTGCTGCTGCAAGGTCGAAGCCCTCAGCCATGCCCACACGAAACCTACGCGCCCCCGCCCCGTATAGCCTCTCAACCCACTGCCCTATTAGCTGGTCGTTGTGGCGTGAGTAGGTGCGGTGACCCGTGAAGGCTACTACGTATGGTACTAAATCATTCATACTACAAAGATACAATTTTTTTGTTACTCGCCGTAGTTGTGGCTTAGGATTTGTTGTTGAAGAGGTGTACAACATTTAAAATTTACAACTATGAAACAATCTTCATTATGTCTGCTCTCGGCTTTGGGTGGTGCCCTTGTCGGAGCTATGGTAGCAGTGCTCGTGACCCCTACAACTGGCAAGGAGCTTCGTCACAAAATTCGTGATGCTGTGAGCGAGGCTGAGGCAAGAATGCGTGCCGACCTCGGCTGTCACTGCGACGCTGAGAACAAGTAACATGGTTAGCCACCCAATCTACGATAAGGTATGTCGATGCTTCTGTTTGTCGTTGTGCTGATTTTAGGACTCATGTTCCTAAGTGGAGCCCTTGTGGTGGTGCTCACACCGCTTGTCGAGAGCCTTGCCCTTGCACTGCTTATCGTCGGGGCGATATATGCTCTTAGTGCCACAATACTATACTTTTGCTCCATACGTCGCACCATGCATCTGTGGCATCGTCGCCTCGATACGGTCTACGATGTTAGTGCTATTGTCGAGGATGTCTATCGCCGAGGGGTGGCATATCTACAAAAAATACTGGGTAGCTTTTAGCTGCCCAGTATCGTTTTTATGCTCTCGTTACTAGTGGTTTAGGTGCTCAATGAGGATCTTAATGCCGATGCCAATAAGCACCAAGCCACCCAGCAATCCCGCCTTCGAGCCGAGGCGTGAGCCAATCTTACGGCCGAGATACAAACCCGCTGCCGATAGGGCAAATGTCACAATGCCGATAACTGCCGAGGCAACCCATATGTTGGCATGAATAAAGGCAAAGCTAACGCCCACGGCCAGTGCGTCGATGCTCGTAGCTACGGCCATTAGCGCCATGGTGCGAATGCTGAAGTCATCGTTTGCATCATCATCGTCGCCCCATATTGTCTCACGTATCATGTTAAGGCCGATAAGTAGCAGTAGTCCAAAGGCTATCCAGTGGTCAACACCCACCACAAAGCTTGCAAACTGCTTGGCGAGCAAGTAACCTACGATGGGCATGAGCGCCTGAAAGCCACCAAACCACAAGCCCACCTTTAGTACATGCGATGTCTCTACTCGCTTAACACTCAAACCCTTGCCAATAGATACTGCCGTGGCGTCCATTGCCAAGCCAAAGCCTATCAACAAAATCTCTGCAATTCCCATATCTCGAAATTATAATTTTGAAAAGTTGTTCAACAACTCAATCTCCTTAGCCCAGCGCTCCTCGTCGGGGGTCTCGAGAATTAGGGGTATGTTGTCGAAGCGTGGGTCTTGGGCTATATATTTGAAGCACTCCCAGCCAATCTCGCCATCGCCAAGCGGTGAGTGGCGGTCGATGCGGCTACCCAAGGGGCGCATAGCGTCGTTGAGGTGCATACCACGAAGGTATTTGAAACCTACGATGCGCTCAAACTCCTCAAACGTAGCGTCGCACGCCTCGCGAGTGCGTAGGTCGTAGCCCGCAGCAAACGAGTGGCACGTGTCAAGACATACGCCCACACGGCTCTTGTCCTCCACTCGGTCGATAATGTATGCCAAGTGTTCGAACTTAAAGCCGAGGTTTGAGCCCTGTCCTGCGGTGTTTTCCAACACTGCCGTAACGCCCTTTGAGCGCTCCAAAGCCATGTTTATCGACTCGGCAATACGCTTTAGCGAGCCCTCCTCGTCGATGCGCTTGAGGTGGCTACCAGGGTGGAAGTTAAGGCGGTCGAGGCCAAGAAGCTCGCAACGGTGCATCTCCTCGAAAAACGACTCACGCGACTTCTCGAGGCCATCTTCGTCGGGGTGTCCGAGGTTGATCAGGTAGCTATCGTGTGGCAACACCTGTGCTGCGGTGTAGCCAGCCTCGGCCATAGCCTGCTTAAATATCTCTATCTGCGAAGGGGTAAGCTCGGGGGCTAACCACTGACGCTGATTTTTTGTAAAGAGGGCAAAGGCTGTTGCCCCTATATCTTTTGCATTGCGAACGGCATTCTCCACACCGCCCGATGCACTTACGTGTGCTCCAAAATATTTCATATTTTATCGTGCTTAATTTGTACAAAGATACGAAAAATTTATATCTTTGTAGTCGTTATCATAGATAATTATTAAAACTCAAACATATGAAGAAGATTTTTACCCTTCTAGTATTGGCTATGATTATGCCAGCTACCAACCTATTTGCACAGGTATCAGTAGATAATGTTGACACAGCATCGGAGGCTGTAGTATTTGACAACAGCATGAAGCAGGGCGACGTGTCGGTAGACATCGACTCTGAGGCTAAGCGTCGTGCCGAGCGCATTTTGCTTCGTCAGGAGCGCAACACCGTTGACTTCACGGCTAACCTCCACGGCTCGCTCACAGCATTCAGCAAGTCATGGCAGGCAGCGGGCGACAATACAATCACCGTTCTTGCCAACCTCAACTTCTTGCACACATACAAGCATGGCCGCTTTACCCTCACCAACACTGCTGCGGCTAAGTTCGGCTATAACAACACCAAGATCGACCTTAATGGCGAGCAGAGGGGCGTATGGTTTAAGAATGTCGATGAGATTGCCCTCTCTACATCTCCTCAGTGGGCCTTGGTTAAGAACTGGTCGTATGGTGCTAACGTTAAGTTCCGTACTCAGTTTGCTCGTGGCTACGAGGCTCGTGGCGACAAGCAGTTGGGCAACCAGCGAGTATCTAACTTCATGACTCCAGGTTACCTCGATGCATCACTCGGTTTTACCTACATTCTCCCTTCTGAGCGATTCCCACTAAAGGTTAATCTCGCGCCTATTGCGATGAGTGCAACATATCGCATCGACCAGGGAACATCTAAGGACTATGGCGTGGCAGCTCCTTTACGCCAGAAGTATGAGGGTGGTCTTTCAGTTCAGCTCGATTTCGACAAGACATGGGGTAAGAATGGCTGGTTGCGCTACCGTACTACAGCTTATTCATTCTACGGTTGGATTACAGGCCTATCGTCAAAAACTATTTCGGACATTGCTCCTACGCTTCGTTGGGAGAACACCTTCGACATCAAGGCAACAAAGTATATCTCTACACAGATCTACGTTCAGCTATACTACAACAAGGCTGAGTATCAGAAGCTTCAGCTCCAGTCAATGTTGTCAGTTGGTTTGACCTATACATTCAAGAATAAGTAGTCTGTAGGCGCGATTTTTGCGGGTGGCATAGTCTATGTTTAAGCTAAAAGGTAATCGCAAGGCGTGGTATGCCTTAGGTCTTGTTGCCATTGTTCTCTGCTCAATATTTTTGGGTAGGGTCATTGAGCATGCCCGACTAAATAAGTATTGGGAGGCTATGGAGCGCAACAACAGCGAGATGGCGCAGTTCGCTACCGACCTCGAAAACCTTGAGCGTTACCTCACGCTTAGCGACAAGATGGTGCAGACCATAAGCGCCATACGTGGCTACTATGTCGACGAGATTAAGCTCGACACAATCTACGATAGGGTTATTCCGAAACTTCTCTCGGAGCTCGACCCACACTCGGAGTTTATCCCTGCCAAGGATTTTAAGAGCGTCAACGAGTCGCTCGAGGGTGAGTTCGACGGCATAGGCATCGTCTTTAACGCCTCGACCGACACTATCATGGTGCTCAGCGTCATTCCGCAGGGCCCCAGCGACAAGGCGGGCTTGCGTGCTGGCGACAGAATTCTGCGTATCGACGGACGTGATGTTGCTGGTCAGAAGATTCCGCAGGACTCTATGGTGCGCCTTATGCGAGGCCCTCGCCGCTCACACGTGAAGCTCTCGTTGCAGCGTCATGGCCTCAAGGAGCTCGTCGAGGTAGATGTTGAGCGTGGCGCTATCGAGCTACACTCTATCGAAACATCGTTCATGCTTCGCCACAAGCCAAATATCGGCTTTGTGCGCCTCTCGCAGTTCTCACGCACCTCGCACATGGAGATGCGCAAGGCTATCGACAAGCTCTTGGCTGAGGGCATGGAGTCGCTCATTATCGACCTACGTGGCAATGGCGGAGGATTTCTCGACCAGGCAATACTCATCGTAAACGACCTGCTTCCTTCGGGCAAGCTGATTGTCTATACTGAGGATCGTCAGCGCCGACAGCAGCGCGAGTACAGCAAAGATGGCAAGTATCCTGAGTTGGATGTCGTTGTGCTTGTTGACGAGTTTAGTGCCTCGTCGAGCGAGATTTTGGCAGGTGCCGTTCAGGATAATGACCGTGGCATAATAATCGGACGACGCACCTTTGGCAAGGGTCTGGTGCAGACACAGATACCATTTGACGACGGCTCGGCAATGCGCCTCACGGTAGCTCGCTACTACACGCCAACAGGACGCTCAATACAGAAGCCATACACAAATGGCGACGAGGAGGCGTACCAGATGGATATCATCAACCGCTACAATCGCAACGAGTTCTTCTCGCAAGATTCGATACACTTCGACTCTTCGCTTAAGTACACTACGCCAGGTGGTCGCACGGTATATGGCGGTGGTGGCATCATGCCCGACATCTTTATTCCGCTCGACACCCTCGGCATCACGCCCTACTACAATAAGGTGTGGAATATGAACGTGTTGTATCGCTACACTCTTGACTTTACCGACCGTCACCGCAAGGATATCGACGCTATAAAGAGCCTCTCGGAGCTCGACTCAATGTTTGAGCGCTACAACCTCGTCGAAGATTTTGTAGCATATGCCGAGCGTCACGGCGTGAAGCGTAACAGCAAGGAAATAGCCACCTCGCGCTCGATTATCTCGGCTCAGTTGCGTGCCTATATTGGTCGTAACACGCCACTTAGCGATGCGGCATTCTACTACAATATCTATCCTAATGACAAGGTGCTACAACGTGCCGTCGAGGAGATTAAGAAAAAACGTAAATAGTTGAAATCTATGATAAAGAGAGTTATTGGTGTGATATTCACCATTGCAGTTTTTGTTGTTATACTTATTGCTGCTATCAACTTCGGCGAGTACCGTTCAATGGTATTCAACCGTGGGGCTGAGCCTCGCCAGAGTGTTGAGCGTGTAGAGGCTGAGAGGCCCGCAGTCGATAGCTCAGTAGTAAAGAAGTCGAAACCTAAGAAGCAGCTTACGCCCGAGCAGATCGAGGCTCGCAAGCGTGCTATTGCCAAAAAGAGGGCAGCTGAGAAGGCTGCCAGGGAGAAGGCTGCCGCTGAGCAAAGCAAAACAGTTGAATAGCTCATGTTTAAGCCATAAAACATTAAAGGTGACTAATTGCCATTAGTCACCTTTAATGTTTATTGTATGATATCTATTGCTCTACGGTGAGCACTATAGGCTCTCCACGAGCAACAAGACTATAGAGCAGATCCAGGTCTACATTTTTAGCTACTCCATTTGCCATGTAGTTGAAGTTATAGACCGTGCCATCTGCATCGGTAAAGTAGAGGTCGATACTATCATCGTTCCACGCAAACTGATACTCTCCACGCAAGTTAAGCTCAAACCTACCATCATTAGAGATGGTCACCACACCGATGCGGGCACCTGTTCTCAGACGCACAAACGCCACGAAGGCATCCTTAGGTAGGGGCGTATCAACGCCATTCTTGCGATAGTATATCTCGCCCATGATATGCTTGGTGTCGACCGAGAAGCGCTTCTGCCAAAAGACAACCTTGCTCTCATCTGAACTGATGACAACATCACCACCTGCAGTAATTGCTGTCTTCTTGAATGGCAAGCTCTTACGCTCGCCCTCCTGGTCCTGTCTTACGCCACTATTAAGTCGTCCGTACTCATCAAGGCACGATGTGGACTCATCAGTGTTGTAGGCGGGTGCAAAGCCATACTGACGCTCATCCTCGCGCTTACACTCCACAGTGTAGATAAAACGACCAGCAATTGTCGGGTGCTTACGTAGCTTGTCTGCCGAAAGATTAGGGTTGTTTGCAGCAAGCCAATTTTGCGGCATTCGACTATAATCAATTTCAAGCATTGGCGCATCGATATATACATCGAACGCTGTTCCAAAGTGCTCGCCAAATGGGTGCACAGAGCGGCCATCAGAGCCCTTGAAGCTGGTGACGTCGAAGAGGATGTCCACCTCCTGACCAGGCTTATAGCTAAACTCTACCTCATCTACCAACTCCTCTTGAGAGCCATTCCTCTCGTTGCTTAGCAGTGCCGAGGTAGCGGGTATTGTTACGCTCTCAGAGCCATTAGCATCAGAGACAACCATCTGAGCAGCAAAACGATATGGTCGGTAGTGTGCCACATCAAAAATCACAGAGCGATACTCGTTACCGCCATAGTTACCACTGTTCAGAGCAACACTATCGCGAGTGTATTTAAATGCGTAAGGGTTCATACCAGTATTAGACGACACACGGACAACGTCCTTACTGTAGGTGTTGTTAGTGAGCATGTATATGTTGTACGAACCATCGTCTTGCAAACCATATTTGTAGCCGTCAGTCTCATCATAGCCATAGGGGCGGAATGCCATAAAACGACCACTGATATTCCACGACTCTCGGTCAATCATGACTACCTCTCCCTCCCATGCGACATCTCTAATCTCCTCATACTTGCCAGGGTTATCCTTGAAATACTCGTCGTAGAAACTGAAATATTTAGTGAATATCAAGAACTCGTCTAAGCCATTCTTGTGCCATTGCGCCGATCCATATGTGCCAATGTGGTTGTAGGGCAAGTAGCTGCCATCGGCCTGTCGCTCCTCGAGCATAAGCGTAAAGACCAAGGGCGATGCCTTCTTCTGTGGCACAAGCATATAGTATAGCTCCTCGTCCTGGGCATACAACGAATCGTAGTTGTGCAAGCCGCCGACAAATATGCGGCGATGAGCATTATCATATCCGCTGAAGAACACAATCCTGGTGATAGTCTCAAAGAAGTCTGCCTCGAGGTGTATATTCTCCGTGTCGTTGTCCTCATGTTTAAGGATAGAGCGCATGTGCAGACGGTGCTTGCCTGGCTCTGTCACGGTATAGGCGTATTTGTAGTTGATACCCTCCCAGTCGGCACCGAAATATCCCTCTTCACCCTTGATATATACTGGCAACTGCTGGCCTGAGTCGGAACGCACATCGAGGTGGTTAGCCGATACAAGCACAGTAAATGGGAAGAGCGCATCAGGACAAGTGTCGGGAATGGTAAACATCAGCGTGACATGCTCGTCGGCAACACCATATACCTGTGCCGACACCCACGTAGGCGTAAATTGCTGGGTACGAATGATGTATATGGTCACCTTGCGTTGTAGCTTACCATGTTTGATAAGCAACGTGCCCACCTGCTGCTCATTACCCTCATACATTGGATAGAGGCGCAACGTCACACTACCCTCACCAGTCGAGGTATTGTAGTTATTGGTGATAGTGTTATACGCCACATTATTATCAATCCATGTCACCGTAGGAGCCACGCTATCGCCTATGCCATTCTTCGTATATTTATAGGGGAGTACGAAGTCGGTACCAGCATACTCATCGCTACTTAGCACATAGCTAGTCTTATCCACCCACAACGTCTCCACACCGTCTGAAATCTCGTTTACCCACTCGTCAATAGAGATCCAAGCGTTGTTGGTAGCGGGGGCTGTCAAAGCCTTCTCGAACGTGTCCTGACCAAAGCTAAGCATTCCACTAATGATGATATTGTAGTGGTGGTTGCGCCTAATCATAAAGTTACTACCGTCAGCATTTTGCATAACCACACGATAGTACTTATCATCTGCCTCGGTCTTACCTGCAGCATGACCCTTAATGATAACGCTAATGAGTTTATCTCCCGAGTTCTCGCTCTCGAAGATGTAGTCCACTGGCTTGGTGTTAATATCGGTGATATCGGACATTAGAGCTTGGTTGTTGGGGAGAGTCACAAACTCCTCGGTCTGCTCCCAATCATCAACCAGGTCGAACTTAAGATCTGGGTGGTGTGGCGCTACTGTGCCGAAGGCGGGGATGTTCACAGTACGAAAGCCCGTAACAACAAACTTCTCAGTATTCCAGCTGTCGATAGTTATCTTAGCCTGGTTGCGGATTAGCTTAATACCATTATATGTATTACCATTGATCTCAAACTCAAGGTCGGCAAGCTGCTCATCGATAGGCTTCGAACTATTAACATCCATAGCAAAGCGCGACCAATATACCAACATACCAGAACCACCCTCCATGTTGGCCACCACCATGCTCTCGGTCTGTCCTGGGAAGTCGGCTTCGTCGTAAAGGCCACGGCTATGATTGGCAAGAAAATGAATTATGCGAGTGTGGCTTGGCACCACTACTGTATACTCGCCACTTTCTGAGATACCATCTTGGGTCTTTGTGCCAGGCACGAGTTTTGCCTCCTCGGAGCTGATATACAAGCCAAACTCGTTGAAGCAGAAGAGTGTCATATTGTTCACATCCAAGCCATCAGGGTCCACAGCACGGGTATCAACGACGGTAGGTGCCGATATATTAGCCCTAAACGTAAGCTTGGTATATCCCTCGGGCACATCATCAACCTCGGGGACAGTGAGCACATCCTCCCTCAGACACGAGCTTAGCAGGAGGAGCAACAATGTGAATATATATAGAATTTTTTTCATCTATTATCAAATTTAGAATGCATCTCTTACACAACGAATTGCCACACCTGAAGCCTGCATAGGATCGTCAAGTTCCTTCGTGCTGTCGTTATTCTTCGGATTAAATACTGGGCCACTCGCACTCATATAGTAACCACCATTAAGCAAGAAGTCGATAGCATCGGCATTCTGACCACTCGTACCCTGAATATTCATGATAATCTCAAGCTCTGCCTTGGTAGGTAGTCGCCAGTTGTCGTATACCTCCACAGGATTCTTCTTGTCATCATTTACATCGTCAACCTCAACATAATTTTTGCAGTGATCGGCAAAGGCAATCAACTTCTTATCATTAGACATATTCGACAAACCACTATAAGTAGAGAGCACAGCACCTAAACGCGAGGCGATGACAAACGATGGCGACACGAGCTTAGCATTATCAGCATCGCCCGCAGTGTAGCCATACTCGTCAAGGGCGGGGCGGCCAAGTGTATACTCGCCAGACGACGCCATCATGCGCACATGATAGTTACGCACGTTGTGGTTCTCGCAGTTTGTCTCATTTTTGGTCCACCTGCGGTTTCTGTAGGTGAAGTAGTAATACTGAATAGCATAGTTCTCGCTATTGTTCTGCTTGTTACCTCTCACCTTCGACACAGTCCAACCCGTACCGCCATTATTTGAGCTCGAAGCGGCGCTCGAGTAGGTATACTTCACGGTCTTGGTATTTACGTCCACATTGTCGATGGTATAGATGCTCACTATATGGTCACCATCATACTGATATGTGGTAGGCGAGTCTCCCGTTGTGGTGCTTGATGACACACTACCATTCCATTTATGGCCTCCTGAGGTACGATAGTAGTAGTCGTCACGATAGGAGTACCACGGAAGGTTATTGGTGATATATATAAGCGGATACTGCTCAACATCGATAATCTCGCTTAGGCCCTCCTGATTGGTCACCTTTAGCTGGAAGTAGCGTATTGTGTGGTTAGTCGGGATGTCGCTATGCACAGCTATGTTTCCGGACGTCGAGCCCGCCTCGGTAGATGCGGATATATCTACATCGTTGGCAGCCAGTGTAATCTTCTGATTATACTTATTATAGTAGTAGGCACTACCCGACACAAGTTGTACAGTAACAGGCGATGATGACGAGAAGTAGAGCGTTGATGCATCATCGCTTATGTTGTACATATATATCTTATCCTTATTAACCTTAAGATACTTCACCGTATTCTCTCCCGTCACATCGAGGTCGACACGCTCCCATGGGGCCGTGAAGTAGATGATATCCTTAATCTCTTCTGGCTCGTTGAAGTCCTCAGCTCCTGGGGCATTGAGGTTGATGCGTAGGTCGTAGTAGGTGTTGCGCTTGATGAGGTGATAGGAGTCATCGCCCGAACCCTCACGCTTGCTAAACGATATCTGATAGTAGTTGTTTATGTACTCCACTCCGTTATAAAGCATAGGTAGCATCACCACCACCGACGTACCACGCTCGAAGGCCTCAGCCTTCTGCCACTTGTGCGAGTAGCAATATATGGTCAGCTGCACCGAGTAGTTTATCACATTACCACTGCTATCCTTGATAGGTATCATCTCAAAATAGGGGCTCTGTGATATTGTCGATGACCTCCAATATGGGTTTGCACCAGCGTCGTTAAGCGGATAGCCACCCTCCGCTGTGAGCGTAGTGCGGATAGGCATATTACGCACCATGTAGCCACTCGACAGCGCCATAAGCTCCTTGCTAAATGTAACATCATCGCCTGGTGTAATGGTTATCTTCACCTTGGCAGTAGCTCTACGCAACGTAACTCTAAGCGTCACATCTTCGTCAGTGTTAGGGTCGTTAATGATGATGTTGCCTGGTGCTGAAGGCTCAGTAGCACCCATATATGCCACGCCGTCCATGAGGAACATCTGCGGATATATCGAGCTTGAAACACCAAACTCAAGGCCCGATAGGTGGATATAGTTATCCGTTTGGTCGAGCGTTAAGAATGTCTTATAGTCCACAAGGCTACCTTCGCCATCGTAGTATGCCGACTCGTCGAGTGTGCTGTTAGCAATTACAAACACACGATACTCGCCCATCTCCTTGAAATCCCTCTTGGTCTTAGCTATTGTTGCTCTGCCATCGGGCGTTGCCGACACATCGACACGCTCGTGGTAGAATGGGCTGTAATCCTTGTTGTTATACTCATAAATCACCACGTCGATATGGCTCATAAAAGCCTCGTACTCGTTATCCTCAACCTCACCACGTGTCGAAACGCCAGGAACTCTAAGGTTAAGCGTAATGTAGCTATCTTCAGCCGCTCCGACGCCATTATCATCGAACACGGTGCTACATGACACCACCAAGAGTGGCATCACTAGCAAGGCAATAATATGTAGTATCTTCGCTTTCATGCTCCTATGCTATGCACCCCACGCCTAATGCGCCGAGATGTGTCTGATGTTAATAATCTTTGGGTTGTTACCACTATTAGGCCACCTTATATTGTCGTACTCGCCATTTACATAGAGGTTAACATACTGATCGGTCCACGCCTGATAGTAGGATACACCAAACTCGATTGTCGTGCTATTGGCACCATCCTCGCTAAGTGGGAATACCACAATGCGGAACCACTCACCAGAGGCACACGCGCCCAAGAAATTACCACTAAGCTGATCATCATGCGTGTCGTAGCATGGCTCAGTAGCTTGAATTAAGGATTTATCAACACGATATACCCTTATTCGATAGTTCTCCTTTGAGCCCATAAACACAGGCTTCCACTCCACCGCCTCAGGGGCTAATATCTGGAAGTAGCAGCTAAAACCTCCAGCCTCGGGATTACCCGCGTTGTAGCTCATGACAGGCTCCTGAGTGATTGAGTAGGTGGCCTGGTCGGTTGACGAGAGGTTCAAGTAGTCGTATGGCACAACGGGGTTGTGGTATGTTGGGTACGACAGGTCGTGCTCCTCGAACTCGGCGCCATTGCCGTCCCAATCCTCCGTAGTCCAATCTGCCACGTGGTACTCGAGCATAAGGTTGCTACCAGCAATACTACGAATCTTAAACTCGTAGATGTGGTTACGCACAATATTGTAGTAGCTTCCCTCAACAGGCTCACCATCACTATATTGGCAGAACGATATAGCATCCTCAAATGCCTTAATCTCGCCACCCATATTAAACTCAAGGCTTATCATATTATGCTCGCCGGGGTAGTTCTTGTTGTCATACTCGCAGATATAGACGAAGTAGTCACCCGTCTTGTCGTCACGCACAAAAGGCAAGTTCACAGCGGCATGTCGATATAGGCGCATGCAGTTCTCCTGGTCGAGTTTGCGTGTTGACGGCACCCCAGCCCAACCCTCAGGCAGGCAGTAGCCCGTCTGGTTGTAGTATTTGAGCGTCGATGATACGATTGTCACGCCCTCCTGCTTTAGCTTATCCGAGAGCTTAACCTCGACCTTAGCGGCAGCACGCAAGAGCCATATCTCGCCGATGTTGAACATCTGGTTGTGCACCAATGGCGACATATCTACCTGCTGAACGCCCCACATAGGTATCGAGCCTTGCTCTGAGGTAGGATCTAACTGCGAGTAGTTATAGGTTATATGCTCCAAGTCCGACGATACATCGTGGCAGTTTGCCAAGACCATAAATTTGTAGTTTTTATGCTCGGCGCCACCACTACTATTGAAATGCTCGACAAATGCCTTAGGCATCTCGCCTATAAATTGGAACTCGGTATGCGAGTCGTTAATTGGATAGTAGTCGAGGTTTAGGAGGGTACCAAGTCGGGTATTGTCCTCGGCGAGCACCACCACATGCAACATCTCGGGATTTATGCGGTAGTCGAACGCCACACCTCTCTCGGCGGGGTACTCCTCTTCCCACATAGCACGTGTTTTGCCACCCTCGAGCGAGACTGTAAACATGACACTGCGCACCTCATTCGTAGGCATGACTATTGGCTCTGGGTCGAATATGCACGACGCAGAGAGAATGCCTACAAACAGCAGTGTTAAGTATTTTACAGCTCCTCGCACTATATTGTTATATTACTATAAATCAGTATCGTTGAGCACCACCCTCCACGAGTTGATAAGGATATACGACGATACCCACTCGCCCTCGTCGAGGAAGAATGTCATAGAGTACTCGTCCTGGCGGTCGAGATACTCCTGGTCGCCCATATCGTGGCGATAGTTGCCCTTAATAAGCAAGGCGTAGTCAGCAATAGGAATGCTTAGTACAAGCTCGCCTGTCTCACGATTTTTCACCGTAAGTATTGGCGACGAGCTAGCACTCATGCGGCCTATTGTATGCTCTGCCAGTGCCACACTTATTGTCGTTGCCGCACGCGACTGCTCCACGTCGGCAGTGCCCGTAGCGACATACCAAGGGCTATATGTTATCATCTGGTCGCGAATTATCGCGTTGTCCCAGTTATAGAAGCCATTGTTGTCCTTAATCTCGAAGATAAACTTATCGACAGATATATCCTTGCCCGAGAGCTCGTGCAAAAGCACACGAACAACATTGGTATTTTTCATTAGCGACATGGTCTCGGTATATGTTCCAGGCATATCCTCCACCACAATCTCCTTCACTGCGTGGAATAGAGGCTTAAGGTCTTCGGTTACGATAGCCTCGCCCGCCTCGTTATAGTCCACCTGCATCTTCACCTGCATCTGTTGCAGTGTTGTTACTCCCACTTCGGCATCGGCAAGTAGTCTAAACGACTCCTCATCGTCGAGTCCTGCCCATGCAAGAAGCGTATATCGTTGTGGCTCGAGCTCGAGCTCAATCTCGAAGTTGCCCGATGCGAGCGCCTCCTTGTCACTGGTCACATGCTGCTCGAGAAGCCTATCGTTCTGGTCGAAAACGTAGAGCGCAACAGAGTTCACCTCGTTGGCAAAGGCGTCAGCAAACTTTATGTTGTAATCATACTTGAAGCGTATGCGGTAGTAGATACCACAATCGCCCTCACCCTCAAAGATGAGGCTCTGGCTACATGAGCTCACCATGAGCAATGCGACCATCATTGCCCACCCAAAAGCGACTCTTAGTAATATGTTTACTCTCTTCATTTGCTGACAAAAAAAGTGTTTGTTGTTTAGTAAAAAAGACCGCCCCACAAACCGCAGAGCGGTCTTTTTGCATTAAGTTATTTTATCCTCGTTGGATTATGGCTGAACATCAACCTCCTGGCTTACCAAGCGCCATGAGAGGATGCGTACCTCAGCAGATACATACTCACCAGTGCTTGTTGGATCCTCAGGATACTCCAAGATTCCATCTTCTGGAACATAAACAGGGCTACCAAAGCCACCGAAGCTCCTGAGGATAACGTTGTAGATGTGGTTACGAACAACGCCGTAGTCACCAGCCTTGTGAGCATTAGCGGTACCATTACCGAGGTGCTTGATATCTACTGAGTAGAGAGTATCACCGCTCTCGTAGTATAGAGCCTTCTCGATAGCTGCCAAGCTTGCATTGATCTCGGCATGTGTTTTAGCCTCATAACCTCCTGCTGCATTTACAAACCAGCTCTTTCCCTCACTAGGAGTTGATAGCGCAAACTTAACCCAATTACCCTCCTTAACAACTGTCAAGTCATCAGGAGTAATATAGTTATACTTAGTGCTATCCTTATCATACCAATAGTACTGATACTTGATAGTGTTTGCCACAGCTGTGAGCAAATCGTCAAGGTCAGCATAGTAGGTGGTGTACCAACGTGTCATAGGGAGATCCTCATAAACAGTTTCAGAAGTCTTCTTCTGAAGCTTAGCCTTGATGATAACCTTTGTGCAGGCGTCGGTATTGTTTACAACATAGTTAGTGTTCTCACCAATGTAGGTGTATGTATTATCAGCATAAACACCGTCATCATCAACGTCCTCTGCATTGCCCAACTCCAAGCCGAATGTTTCAGGGAATACATTACCAACAATCTCACTCATAGCCAATGACTCAGCCCAGTAACAACGGTAGTAAGGAGAATCGTTCCAAGTGAAGCCCAAGTTTGCATCCTTCCAATCTAGGTTGATATACTTAAGAAGCTTAGACTGCGTAAAGTCGTTGTGGAGCTCCCAGCCAGTAACCTGAACAAATACTTCAGTATCCTTGCCATTGATGGTTGCAGTCTTTGTAACCTTGAAGCGATTATCAGCAACGCCATTAGCAGTTACAGTAACCTTTGCTGCAATACGCTCAACATGGATTGTGATAGGGTTAGCCAAGGCATCAGCTGGTGAGGTGTAGATGTCTGACTCGGTAAGTGGAGTGCCCACAACAGCCTTAGTGCCATCAGAGTACACCGCGTTGCTCATCACAAAGCCAGAGTCAACGCCCTGAATGTTTGTTGCATCATACAAATCATCAAGATCGTATGCTTTGCCAGTCACAGGAGGCCAGTTGAGAACTGCTACAATCTGAGCTGGGTAGGTACCCTTATAGGTGCTAAGCACCAATACAGCATCCTTGATGTCAGATACGTTTGGTGTCGCTGAGCCAATGTTGTTAAGGTTAGCCGAGATCCAGTTTACTGTACCGCCAGGCTCTGTTGCAGGGTTACCAGTTACAGGGAATGCTTTACCCTCAGCATCAAAGAAGAAGAAATATGCAGACTTCACTGCACGCTCAGCGGCAAGACCGTCCTGATACGCACCGTCGTCGGCACGAGTGCCATTCTCTGCAGCGTTAAGGTTAATGGCGATATATGAGGTCTCCACCTCACCAGTAAAACCGCCATTGTTCACATCATCGAGGTGGTTGTCGTTACAAGCGACAAAACCCAATGCTGCCAACGCTACGATTAAAAACTTTTTCATAATATAACTGTATTAAATTGTTTCTCGCAGATATTATAGATCGTAGCCATGCTCTACCACACGCCATGAGAGGATGCGAACCTCAGCAGATACATATGTTGTAACATCCTCTGGAGTCTCTGGGTCGAACATTGTAGTACCATCGTACACAGGAGTACCGAAGCCTGTGATATTGTTGATGTTCACCTTATAAACGTGGTTACGAACTACACCATACTGAGTAGCATCTACGGTTGATGGAAGGTGCTTGATGTTAGTGTAGTAGTAGGTCTGACCACCCTTGTACAACAACGCTGGCTCAACACCACCAAGGATAACATTTACAGCATCATCTGAAGCTGCCTTGAAGCCCTCAGCTGTAGAGTATGTATACCACTCCTTAGCCACGCCATCATCAGAAAGCTGGAAGAATACGTGGTAAGCCTTCAACTGAGCCTGAGCCTGTGTGTTAGGGTTTGTCTCGTTAGCCTCAACAACCTTAAGGTCATCAGCTACAATGCTCTTATAATCTGTACCCTCCAAATAGTAGAGCTGTGAAGCAAGAGTGTTAGCTACTACTGTGCGAAGTGCTGCCTCGCCAATGTAGTCGTTGCCATACCATGTAGCTATCTCAACAGGGTTATTGCTCGCGTCAACAAGCTGAGCCTTAACAACAACCTTAGTGCAAGCATCGTTGTAGGTGTTCTCACCGCAGTAGTCGCTCTCAGCAACAGCATTAGAGAGAGTGTCGTAAGATACCTGGTTCTCAGTGCCGAAGTTAGCTACTGGCGACTTTGCCCAGTATGAGCGGAACCATGCAGCGTCGTTCCAGCTAAAACCTACTGCAGTGTCAGTCCATGCAGCATCGATATTCTTCAAAAGGTAAGAGTGGTCGAACTCGTTATAAAGTTCCCAGCCGAGCACCTTAGCATAAACCTGTGTGCCATCAACCTCCTCGCCGATAGCATACTTGTTCTCAGCGGTAGTGTTCACAGTTACCTTTGCAGCAATACGCTCAACGTAGATCTTAACAGGGTTATTCAAAGCATCCTCCTCGGTCTTAGCGATGTTTGCAGGAGTGAGTGGTGTAGCACGTACAGCCTCCTTCTTAGCTGTTGCATCAGTGCTCTCAGCAGCATACACAGCGTTGCTCATAACAAAGGCATTGTCAGCATTCTTAAGCTCGAGGAGCTGACCTGCCAAAGCATCAAGAGTATAAGATGTTGAGCCAGCTGCTGGAATCCAGTTGATAACAGCTACAATCTTTGCAGGATACTCACCAACATAGTTCTCGAATACCAACACCTTGTTCTTTACGTCAGATACGTTAGGTGTGCCATCTGGTGCTGCACCAGTAGGAGCGTTACCACTCTCGTTAACAGCTACTGATTTGTAGTTCTTCTCACCATCAACCTTGAAAGGATTGCCCTCAGCATCGAACAAGAAGAAGTAGAGGCTCTTAACTACACGCTCCTCAGCATCACCATCCTCATACACGTCGCCCGCAGCACGAGTAGACATGTCGTCAGCCAAAAGCGATACAGCCATATACGACTGCTCCTTCTCACCCTCCTGCTGAATTGGGGTGTTCTCAGCAGGCTTCTCACAAGCAGCAAATGCAAACGCTGCAAGTGCAACAAATAAAAGCTTTTTCATAATAATTTGGATTTGGTTAATTGATTAATTATTTATATATTTATATTATATTATTTTATCGCTTTGTCATCGTGATGATATTTCTATTCTTCGACACCTCGACAATAGCTCCCTCAGCCTGAGGCACGCCCAACTTATGCGCCTTCTCGAAGTGACTCTTTGCCTTGTCGTAGTTCTCCAAGTATACCTCCAACACGCCACGTGTATACTCCGCCTCGGGCATATCACCCGCCTTATCAAGGTAGCGTGCAGCAGAGCGGTAGTCGTTACGCTGAATTGCCGAGTTTGCAGCATTAAGGTTTGCTACAGGGTCGTTAGGATACATTCTCACTGCCGTCTCGAACAACTCATTGAACGCGTCACTTCCCGACTCATAGGTCTGGGCAAGGATATAGAACTCCTCCAACGAGAGGTTCTGAGGCGCTGTGCGGAGCACCTTCTCGATATCCTCGGGCTCGACATAGCTGCGCACCTCATACTCGATGGTATAGTCCGAGTGGCGGAGTGCTGGATAGCAGTTTTCCAATAGGTGGCGGTACTCCTCCTTCCAGTTAGACTTGATAAACCACTCCTTGTTATCTGGCTCACGGTCAGAGCGTATAGCCTCCAAGATCTCATTTTTGTGAGGCAACGACGACGCCTCAACATAACGCTCAAGACCTGCCCAATCCTCAGGCTCGTAGTCGGTCTTAATGAAGCCCTCGCCAAAGTGGTAGAGACCCTCAACATACTCCTTCAAGGCCTCAGTACGTCCCTTAGCGAGATATGTATTGTGGCTATAGGGGCTCTCAGGCGAGGCATAACCCTTGATGAAGATAGACTTGATGGTTACATCCTTGTCGAGCTTTACCGAGTCGATAGTGCCGATGATCTTATTTAGCTCAGCAACATTATTTCGGTAGTTTGGATATATGGCGGTCTTATTCACGGGGAAGTCGATATATGCCGAGCCACTGAGCTCACGCGACTTGACAACCTCGTGTTGTGGACGTATGTATATCAGCTCAGGCACGAAACGCTGCAGCGGGAAGCGCTCAACGAGCTCCTCCTCAGCAACCTTCGCATACGTGCCACAGCAGCCATAGTCGGTACGTATAAGCTCCAGACGACAGCCGTCCATCCACTCTAGAAAGCGCACATCGGTGCTATACTCGACAACATCCTTAAGCTCAGAGGGAGCAAGGTTAATGTCGCGGTCGAGCGTTGGCCTATTCTCAGCATTGCGCTCATAGAATATGCGGCGGTTTCTGCCATAGACACCAACAGACTTTAGTGCAAGGCTATCATTGCCTTTTACGATGACGGGAGTAAGCACCACCACCTGGGCGGGCTTAACCTTTAGCTCCGAGAGGTCAATCTCTATATCCACACTGAGGCGCTTATCACCATTAAGCTCCAGTTTGAAATCCTTAATGGTTACGTCCTTTATATTCTGAGCCAAACATGCCCCGAAGCTACCTAATAGGAGTACTGCAAGAAGTAGAGTTCTCTTCATAATCACAGGTCTTAGAATAAAAATACGAGATTTAGGGCAGCCTTAGTAGGACCCACATAGTGATGCGTTCCCTCGCCTATCTTTTTACCACAATCGCTACACTTAAACGTTTCGTAGTCGAGATAGAGATAGCCAAAACCTGCCTCAAGCTCGAGGTTGATATATTTCGACAAGGCGAAGGCATAGCCATACGCCACGCCACCACCAAAAGCATAACCCTGATAGCGCTTTGAGGTAAGCACCGAGAAGTCAGTACCCAAAAACGAGATGTTATTCTGTATTGAGCCGAGATTGAATGCAGCACCTATGGCATGCACGCCGACAAAGTGGCGAGAGAAACGGTCGCAAAACCAATAACGTGCCTCGGGCTGAATAAGCCAATGCTTCCACTTTGTCTTATCATTTTTGCTCCAGGCATTGAGATTACCCGACACATCGAGTGTCCACTTCTGAGCAAGCCCTATCTCCACGCCAAGATTGGCTGTGGCAGTTGCATCGTAGACAACATTGGTTTTCACTGCCCAATCTTGCGCACTTGCGCGCGAAAGTCCACCCAAAAACGCGAGGGCAAACAGTAGGCAAAAACTCAATTTACGTTTCATCGTTTTGTTTAGTTTGGTAGTATCTAAAAAAGACACACAAAATTATCCTTTATTAAAAAAATTTGCAAATGTTGAAATGCTACAATTTGCACTACACAATGTGATTTTATATAAAAAGTACTAATGTAAATCGATATGTATACACATTTATTTGGATTTTTTACATAATTTTCGTACTTTTGCATTAAAGAAGGTTATAAAATAGCACAATAATACGTACGTGTTTATAATGTAAACACAGTATTATAAGACAAAAATAGTAGATATGAAGACGATAATAGTGTGTAAAAAGATAGTGCTGCTACTACTGTTTGCGACTGGATGCTTCACCAGTTTAGCAAGCGAAACAGGCTTCAAAGATGCAAGAACTTTGCAACGAAATGGCGAGTATGAGGCAGCAATCAAGGCATACAAAGAGTATCTTACGACACCCACCAAGCAGAGCGAGCTAAAGGAGAAGGAGCTATTCTACTACACCGAGGCATTAGTGCAGCTGATGAACACATATCAGAGCTTGGGCGAGCCAGAAGCCTGCGTTGTCACCCTCAAAGAGATCTTCAAAAGTTCACCCGTACTACAGCACGAGTGCCTACGCGACTACTACTCTGTGCTGGGCTATGCACTATCTCGCACAGAGGCTATGAAGGAGGCAGAGGAGACTATGCTGAAGGTCTTCATCTTGCCACTCTACAACGCTACCCCTGAACGCTACTTTCGCGACTACGCCTACGCCGCAGCAGTATTCTTCAGCAATACCAACTATCAAAATGAGGTTATAAGCTGGTGTCAGGAGGCCCTACGCCAGGCCGAGCTATCCAAGAATACGTCTGGTGCTCAATGGGTTAAGGCCTTGCTTGGCACATTGTATAAGAAGAGTGGTCAGCTAAATAACGCGCTAGATCTATTCGAGCAGAGCCGCAGAGAGGCTGAGCAAAGGGGCGACGACCTGGGTATACTCAACAGCCTACACTCGCTAATCGACCTTATGCTCTATTGGGACATTCCTGAGTATGCCAACACCTTTGCTACGGAGGCAATACATGTGGAGAGGGGCATGACCACGAAAAATCCAATGATCTCGGCACAAACCTATATAAACAAAGGACGCGCACTGCATCAGCTTGGTAATCAGGACTCGGTTGCATACTATGCAAATCAGGCCCGAAAACATTGTGAATCACTACCCTACAACAGCGGTATGGTTGATGTAGATCTACTGCACGGCACCATATTAACCAATATGGGCGGCGATTCGCTTCGCCTCGGAATAATGGAGCTGGAGGAGGTAACCAAGCAGGGAACACCCCTTAATCGCGCCAAGGCATATCACCAGTTAGCACAGACCTACCTGCGCTACAACCAAGGCTACATGGCAGAGCCTATGCTCGATAGTCTACATATGCTGTTGTGTCGCGAGAGTACCCCTATGTATATAGGTCTTGACTATGAGCCTATCTTGGATTACTATCTACGAAGCTCGAACCATGCAAATGTAGAGAAGTATACACAGCTAATGCTCCGCGAGCAGCAGATATTTAAACATAGAAAGCTGAATTTCAGCCTTGTAGAGAGCATCATCAAACTACAGACAGAGAAGCATAGGCAGAATTCGAGAATTGAGCAACTAAGACATATCAACAACCGTCTATGGCTTGTGATTGGCTTAGCAATAGCACTTACAATCACATCTATCGTCATCGCCCTACTCTTCGTTCAGCGACGACGACTCGTAATTCAGATAAAGCGCGCAGACGAAAGGCTCGCATCGCTTCTTGAGAAGCTAAACCAGTCAAACGACGAGAAGGAGGAGATAACGCAGGAGATTAAGGACCTACTGATGCATCGTGAGAATCGTCAGGAGCTTGAGACACTGACACCACTTATATTAAAGAATGAGGGCGAGACAAAGTTCCGCCAATGCTTCAAGCTGCTACACCCTCTATTCTTGCACCGTCTACACGAGAGTGTGCCCACAATCACCCGCCGTGAGGAGCTCCTTGCGATGCTTATCGTTCTCAAGCAAGACAACAAGGCTATCGCCGAGCTGCTGGCAATCGCTCCACGTAGTGTGCTGATGCTTCGCCACCGTTTCCGCCAGAAAATTGGCATAGCAACAGAGTTATCGCTTGAGGATTTTATCGATAAGATTATGGGACAACACGATGACAATCAGCAAAATGCCCCACAGCAATAAACCAAGATAGGTGGTACTAATATTAGTGCCACCTATCTCGTTTAAAATCAAATCTCATTATCTATCTACCTTCAAAAGCGACGAGTCGCCATAGCTCAAGAAACGGAAATCATGGGCTAAGGCGTAGTCATATATCTTATGCCAATCATCACCTACATAGGCACCGACCAACAACAAAAGTGTTGACTTTGGCTGATGGAAGTTGGTGATTATATAGCGCACTATGCGGAAGCGGTAGCCAAGGGGCGTGATCATAATCTGTGTAGCCGCCTTAAGCTGATCAACACCTCGCTCAGTCATATAATCGAGCAGGGTCTGCAACGCCTCACGACCCGTAAACTCAGCGGGTATGTCGTACAACTCCCACTGACCCACAACACGCTCTAACTCAGCATCACCCAGCGACTTAACACGCCATGCAAGTGCCGACAACGACTCCAAAGTACGCACCGACGTAGTGCCCACAGCAACTATGCGGTCAACGTTTTTGAGCAAGTTTTCCACAGTCGCACGGCGCACGATAAAGTGCTCGGTATGCATAGGGTGCTCAGCAGCGTCGTCAGCCTTAACAGGGAGGAACGTACCTGCACCTACGTGCAACGTAACCTCCTCAAAGCCAAAGCCCTTAACTTGCATATCAGCAATAAGCTCAGGCGTGAAGTGCAGACCCGCAGTGGGTGCTGCCACCGAGCCCTCGAACTTGGCATATACTGTCTGGTAGCGAGTGTTGTCAATCTCCTCGCTATCACGGTTTAGGTATGGCGGAATAGGAATGCGGCCAAGCATCTCGAGGAGCTGGCCAAAGGTCTTATCTGTAGTCCACCTAAAGCGCACAATATGCTCACGTGTGCCACGCTCAACAATCTCAGCACTAAGTCTATGTATCTCACCCTCAGCCTCAAACTCTACAAACACCTCGCCCTCTTTCCACTTCTTGAGGTTGCCCACAACGCAGCTCCACTCCGACTCACCATGCACGCTAAATGCATTCTCGTAGTCGGCAGGAGAGTGTGGCTCAAGGCAGAAGACCTCGATGCGCGCGCCCGACGCCTTGTGCATGATGATGCGGGCACGAACAACACGTGTGTTATTAAAGACGAGCATAGCACCCTCGGGAAGATAGTCGGCAACGTGTGCAAACCTACTCTCCGTAATCGCGCCATTGTGGTAGACCATGAGCTTCGACTGCGAACGCTCCGAAAGCGGAAACTTGGCGATGCGCTCATCAGGAAGGTCGTAGTTATAATCGTTTATATCTATATGTCGCTCAACGCTTTGCATATCTACTCTGTGATAAGATATTCCTTGAGTTGCTGCTTCCACTCCTCGGGCATCTCAACGGTCTGCTGCAGCTCGAAGTCGAAGGCAACCATCACCGACGAGCTTTCGGTGAGGCACTTGTCGCCACACATAATTCTCTGGTGCAGGGTCATACTCTTTGTGCCGATGCGCGAAATGTCGGTAGTAACGACAATATCATCGTGGAGGCGCACCTGACCGTAGTAGTCGGTGTGTGTCGATGCTGTGATGATGCGTAGTCGATCAAAGACACCCGCTACGCCCAAGACCTTCACATAGAAGTCGGTCTTGCCCATATCGAAGTAGCTCTGCTGCCATATATTGTTTACGTGCAAGAAGCTGTCGACATCCGAGAATCGTTTCTGCACGGGGGTTGTAATCTGCTTTGCCATAGGGTGTTAGCTACGGATAATCTCAACCTCGCCACCCTCACCAAAGGCGATAATGGCGCTTGGCTTCTGCGTAGGCTTACCATTGAAGCGTGGGTTAACAACATAGTCAACACCATCGATAATCTCCTGCACAACATCCTTGAGGTGCTTAGCCGTAGCCTCGCCCGAGATGTTTGCCGAGGTAGATACGATAGGCTTGCCAAACTTGCGCAATAACGCCTGGCAAAACTCGTGCTGAGGAACACGCACGCCTAAGGTCTTACTCTCAGGAATAAGGTTTGAAGCAACGCCCACAGCACCTGGAAGGATTGCCGTGAGAGGCTTATCTGAGAGCTCCATAACCTCGAAGGCGATGCCTGGTGCACGATTGACATAGCGCACAATCATGTCGGCATCACGCATAAGGCAGAGCATAGAGCGCTTATCCTCGCTCTGCTTAAGTTTATATATCTTCTCAACGGCTGCCTCGTTTGTTGCATCGCAACCAATGCCCCACACCGTATCGGTGGGATAGAGGATAAGGCCACCAGCCTTCAATACCTCTACGCACTCTTCAATAGCTCGCTGCATACCCTACTTCTTTGACATTAACTCGTTGAAACAGTGACGACAGATAGGCTGGTAGGTATCCTTAGCGCCAAGCAACACCTGCTTATCGTCGGCAGTAAGGCGGTGTGAGTGGTGAGCAAGGTCGCCACAGCGAACACAGATGGCGTGCACCTTGGTGACATACTCAGCTGTAGCCATAAGCGCAGGCATAGGACCAAATGGAACACCCATATAGTCCATATCCAAGCCAGCAACGATAACACGAACGCCGCTATTTGCAAGCTGACGACATACATCAACGATTCCCGCATCGAAGAACTGCGCCTCGTCGATACCCACAACATCGACATCGGAGCACATAAGCAGAATATTCTGTGCCGACTCGACGGGTGTTGAGTGAATAGCGTGACCCTCGTGCGACACCACATCCTCCTCCGAGTAGCGAACGTCGATAGATGGCTTAAAAATCTCGACCTTGAGGTTAGCAAACTGCGCTCGCTTCATGCGGCGAATAAGCTCCTCGGTCTTTCCCGAGAACATCGAGCCACAGATAACCTCGATCCAACCCTTATGTTTGTTATTCTCTAGAAACATCTATTTCTTCTTTATTATTCATCAATACGCGTAATTCTAGCGCCCAATGCGTTCAAGCGGTTCTCGATATCACGATATCCACGATCAATCTGCTCGATATTCTGGATTGTGCTCACACCCTCAGCGCTCATGGCTGCGATAAGCAAAGCTACACCCGCACGGATATCAGGCGATGTCATGTTGGCAGCACGCAAAGGCATCTGGTGGTCGTGACCGATGACCGTAGCACGGTGTGGGTCGCAGAGGATAATCTGAGCACCCATGTCGATGAGCTTGTCAACGAAGAACAAGCGGCTCTCAAACATCTTTTGGTGGATAAGCACCGAGCCCTTAGCCTGCGTTGCCACAACCAAGAAGATTGACAACAAGTCGGGAGTAAGGCCTGGCCATGGTGCATCGGCAATGGTCATGATTGAGCCGTCGATGAAACTCTCGATAGCGTAGTGATCTTGCTGTGGAATGTAGATATCGTCGCCACGCTGCTCGAACTTAATACCCATGCGGGCAAACTGAGCAGGGATAATGCCAAGGTTCTCGTACGACACATCCTTGATGGTGAGCTCCGAGCGGTTCATAGCTGCCATACCGATGAAGCTACCAACCTCAATCATATCGGGAAGCATGGTATGCTCGGTGCCACCCAACTCTTCCACACCATCGATAACAAGGAGATTAGAGGCGATACCCGAGATCTTAGCACCCATGCGGTTAAGCATCTTGCACAACTGCTGCAAATATGGCTCGCACGCTGCATTGTAGATTGTTGTGCGACCCTCAGCCATGACTGCTGCCATGACGATGTTTGCTGTACCCGTTACCGAAGCCTCGTCGAGGAGCATATATGTACCCTTAAGGCGCTTTGCCTCAACGGTGTAGAACTCGTCACTAAGATCGAAGTTAAACTCTGCACCGAGCTTCTGAAAACCGAGGAAGTGGGTGTCGAGGCGACGACGACCAATCTTATCGCCACCTGGCTTAGGCATGAAGCCCACGCCAAAGCGAGTGAGGAGCGGACCAATCATCATCACCGAGCCACGCAAGCGACGACAGCGCTGATGGTAGTCCGACGAGCGTAGGTAGTCGAGGTTGATGTCGTCGGCCTGGAAAGCAAAGCTATCCTCCGACAAGCGCTCAACCTTAACACCCATAGCCGACATAAGCTCGATGAGCTGCATAACGTCGGCAATAACAGGAACATTATGGAGAACAACACGCTCTGAAGTTAGAAGTGTTGCACATATAATTTGAAGTGCCTCATTCTTAGCACCTTGTGGCACAATCTCACCACTTAGGCGGTGACCACCTTCTACTCTAAATTTAGCCATAGTCAAAAATTTTTATCAAAGATACGAAAAAATCGTTGACTTAGGCAAATTATAACTTAATAAGTTATTAACAATCGCAAAACATTTACTTTAGAGCCTCCAAAAACTCCGAAAACTCGCGCCACAAAGGCTCGGTTAGCAGCCACCACTCGCGAGCCTCGGCACGCTGCGAGGGACGCTCCGACTCGATATCGCGGCGAAATGCCTCGTCATCGGGGTGCTCCTCCAAACATAGCTCATCGTAATATGCCCTATGTCGCGACTTAAGCAGCGACAACAACGACTTATCAACCTCGCACTCTCTACGATACGAAGCCCACAAACGAGCAACAACGGCCTCGGCAGACTTGTCGGTAAGATCTATCAACAGATCCTCAAACATATCCCACTCCTCCATGGCTACATAGCACAAAGCCAAGAGGTTAACACCCTCGAAGTGGTCCTCAGGGTCGCAATCCAAGAGTAGCTCGAGCTGCGCCATAGCCATCTCCAAGTCGCCAATGCGGAAGTGGTCGACAGCCGAGCCATAGAGCACCGACACCGCAGCACGGCTATTGGCATGCTCCCACCTAAGAGGCATAGCCTCGTCTTCGGGCAGGACATCTACCAGGAGTTGAAAGGCCTCATATCGCGCCTCACACGCCTCGTCGTATCTACCCTCCTTAACAAGCGCATCTATACTCTCCTTATGACGCACAAAATTATATCGTCCGCGACCCTCAAGCTCGAACATCTGGTCGGCAGTGGGGTTAAATTGTAGCTCCTTGTTTGACATCTTTACGAATTTTAGTCATCAACAATCCTGAAATTACCGCCGTCATGGCAGCACCATATATATACGCCTCAGCAGTTGCCCCCAAGCCCACAAATTGGTTCGACACAAAGACAAACGACGAGCATACATAAGTCATTAATATTGCGGGTAGTAGCGCCAAGAAACTAACCTTCGAACCGCGACGCATAAGCCATGCCGTAATCATCCACAATGTAATTACCGAGAGGGCCTGATTTGACCACGCAAAGTAGCGCCAGATAACATCGAAATCGATGAAGGCAATACCAATGCCAATAGCAAAGAGCGGAAGGCTCACCACAAGGCGCTTAGTAATCGGCTTCTGGTCGTAGTGCAACATATCGGCGATGATAAGGCGTGCCGAGCGAAAGGCTGTGTCGCCCGAGGTGATTGGCGCAACCACAACACCCAACAAAGCAAGCACTCCACCCACAACACCAAGCGTCGTATCGCTGATTGTCGAGACAGCAACGCCGGCATTACCACCATTCTCCTGCATAAAGGTGTTAAGTCCCTCAACACCACCGAAGAATGCCATGGCAATAGCTGCCCAAACAAGGGCGATGAGCGACTCTGAAATCATAGCGCCAAAGAACACCGGACGAGCCTGCTTCTCGTTGGTCATGCAGCGCGCCATAAGTGGCGACTGCGTAGCATGAAATCCCGAGATAGCGCCACACGCAATACTTATAAATAGCGTAGGCACAATAGGTAGTTTCTCGGCATTAAAGTGCATATTCTCAACCGACGTAAGCTCGGGCACAGAGTAGTCGCCAAAGAGCAAAACGCCAAACAGTGCCACCGCCATAAATATTAGCGAAGCACCAAACACGGGATATATCTTACCGATAATCTTATCGACAGGAAGTATCGTAGCAACGAAGTAATAGACGATGATTATCGCCACCCACATAAGGTAGGGCGTGTCGGTCTTGTCGCTGAGAATTTGCGAGGGGGTGACAATAAATACCGCACCCACCAAAATCATCAAAATGGGGATTACAACAAGGGTAAATTTATGCATTCCACCGCCGAGATACTTACCGATAATCTCGGGCAGACTCTGTCCGCCATTACGCACCGAGATAACACCCGAAATAAAGTCGTGCATGGCACCCATAAAAATGCCTCCAATCGTAATCCACAAAAAGGCAACAGGGCCATAGCAAGCACCCATCACGGCACCGAAGATTGGGCCCGTACCAGCAATGTTAAGTAGCTGAATAAGAAATATTCGCCAGCGTGGCAACGGCATAAAATCGACACCGTCGTAGTGCATTTTTGAGGGCATATCTGCCTTAGGGTCAATACCCACTATATGCTCCAAAAATCTACCATAGAGGAAATAGGCAGAGACAAGCACTACAAAGCATATTGCAAAGGTTATCATATCGTTTTTTCAGCTTTTGTTGCACAAAATTAATAAAAAATTACAAGATTAGCACACCCCTATCAAAGTTTAATTTTAGCCGCACCCTCCCACCCATTTATCGAGCAAACATCGAACAACGCTTCCAAAATTGAGATATTTTGCGTATCTTTGTACGCTATTTATACGCATACGCATACGCATGAAGAGATTTATCATAGCCATCACCTTGATTTTCTGTGGCTTAGCTGCCACCGAGAGGGCGTATGCACAATATTATAGCTGGGGTACCGACCCAACGTCGCTACGCTGGCGACAGATCAAGAGCGAGAAATATCGCATCGTATATCCCGATTCGGCAAAAAATATTGCATCGGAGGTGGCTTACTACCTCGACGCCGTGCAGAGCGACATAGACTACGGCTATGAGCACCCACAAATGTCAATACCATTTGTTGTGCACCCCGAAAATATGCTCTCCAATGGCCTGGTTATGTGGCTACCCAAGCGCGTGGAGTTTCTATCCACTCCAGCAATCAATGGCTACTCGATGCCTTGGCGCAAGCAGCTTGTGGCACACGAATATCGCCATGCCGTGCAGTACAACAACCTCAACCGCGGCTTGGTCAAGGGTCTTAGCTACATCATCGGCCAGCAAAGCTCAACAATAGGTCTGCTCTTCATGCCACTATGGATGATGGAGGGCGATGCCGTGATGTCGGAGACCGAGATGTCAACGTTTGGTCGTGGCCTACAGCCTTCGTTCTCGATAGCCTACCGCGCCTACGACAATGTGTTAGGTGCTTTCAAGAGCCGCGATAAGTGGTTTTGTGGCTCATTCAAGGACTATATCCCCGACCACTACCAACTCGGATACTTCATCTGCCGTCAGGGCTACAACCAGTATGGCGCTATCCTTGGCAACGACATGGCAGACCTCACCACACGCCGTCCATGGATGGTGGTGTCTAACTCGTGGGTATTTAAGAAGCTCTACGGCACAACGCAGCCACGCCTCTTCGACGAGACGTTCGACACGCTCTACCACCACTGGCAGAGCCTGCCCAAGGTAAAGCAATCGACAGAGTACGTAGCGATACCCGAGACCGAGAGCCACACCACATACTCACACCCCATGGCGCTACGCAGTGGCGAGATACTTGCCCTCAAAGAGGACCTCGCAACGCCTATGGCATTTGTGAAGATTGACCCCAAGAGCGGAGGGGAGAGGCGCATAGCATATACGGGCATGATATCATCACGCCCAATGCTCGACAACCACGAGCGTATCTATTGGACCGAATATCGTCGCAGCGCACTCTTTGCACAAAAGGTGTCGTCGAAAATATGCTATCTCGACCCAGATAAGAGGAGTGCTAAGCAGCTACACACCAAGGGTAATGCCCTCTATGTGACACCTACCGATAAGAACAACATAGCATGGGTTGAGTATGCGCCAAGTGGCAGATATAGCGTCGTAAGTTACGCTAATGGCGAGGAGCAGAGCCGTCATAGCCTACCTATCGACAAGGAGGTGCACGGCATGGCATGGGATAACACCACCGAGGCACTATACCTCATCATCACCGACAACGACGGCATGCACATCGCAAGGTTTGAGCAGGGCAAGCTATGCCCCGTAACGCGCTCGGCATATACCACGCTTAGCGACCTACGTGCCAAAGATGGCAAGCTATACTTCGGCTCGATAGCATCATCGCGCGACGAGGTGCACTACATCGACCTTGCATCGGGCAAGGAGTATCAGCTCTCGGAGTCGTCGTTCGGCTCGTTTAGCCCTGCGCCCTTCGACAATAAGAGCATTGTTGCCACAAGCTACGATAAGCGAGGCTACCTACCCGTAACGCAGCGAATTACAACAAACAGAGAGGTGGAGTATCGTCCACACCCCGAGGCAACACTCCTACCTCGGAGCAAGCCATGGGGCGTGATAAACCTCGACACCGTGCACTTCGACCAAGCCATTGCCGACAGCTTAGCCCAGGCGAAGCCATCGCGACGCTTCAACCGCCTAGCACATGGCATCAACATACATAGCTGGGCGCCAGCATCGTATGACCCCTATGCCATTGTCGAGGAGTCGCACATAGCCTTCAACCTCGGAGCTACCATCATGTCGCAGAACATACTCTCAACAACCGAGGGTTTCCTTACATGGGGCTGGAACCACGACGAGGGCTCGATATTTAAGGGCACGATACGTTACTATGGCCTTGGCGTAAACCTCTGGGCAAAGGGTACGTATGGCGGCAAACAGAGGTTGCACACCATCTACCGCTACAACCCTGAGACGCAGAAGATAGAGGTACCTGAGAACCCACAGCTCGGACGCTACTATGCTGTGAGCGCCGGAGCAACACTCCCCCTACTCTTCCAGCGTGGCTACCACACCTCGCAGCTCGCCATTGCTGCAGCATGGAACTTTTCGAACGGCATGATAGCCAACGTGGACAAGATACGCTACGAGGGTGGCAAGATTACCAACTTCGAGACCATTGGCTACACCGAGGGTGTGCACCAGCTCAGCATGGGCATAAGCTTTAGCGACCAGGTGCGCATGGCACACCGCGACTTTCTACCCCCATGGGGCGTTGTTGCGCAGGCAAACTACACGCTAAACCCAACAACCAATGACTTCGGTCATCTGGCTGTGCTCTATGGCAAGCTCTACACCCCCGGATTTGCCAAGCACCACTCGCTGTCGTTGGCTGCAACATTCCAGACCTCTATCGGCGGTTTTCACTCCGATATGATGCTCTCGGACTTGGCATTTAAGTCGACAAAACTGCTGCCACGAGGCTTCTCGTCGTACGACATCGAGAACAAAAACTATGTGGCAACATCGCTCAACTATCAGCTACCCGTGTGGTATCCTGATAATGGTTGGGCGGGCGTGATATACTTCAAGCGTCTACGACTAAACCTCGGTGGCGACTACGCCTCGTTTGAGCGACCACGCTTCAACACGGAGGGAAGCATCGTAAAGCGCAGGGAGGCAATATGGGCTTATGGTGGCGACATTGTCGTAGATTTCAACATCTTCACAATGCCCGCCGCAGCAACAATCACGGCAACATTGTCGTTATATGCAAAGGGCTCGAACGTAACACTTAAAAACAATAAACCATATATAGCCTTTGGCTTAGGACTACCCTTCTAAGCGGGCAATGAACGCAGGATAAAATATAAAAACCAAACATAGTATGACTAAGAAGGAACAAACAATGAAGAGAGGACGAGGCTGGAAGATATGGCTCGTCATCTCGATGTGGTCAGTAGTACTCGCCGGAGTATTTGGCTTGGTGATGCTCTTTGCCCTTGCGCGCTTTGAGGCACTCGGCCCCATGCCGACCTTCGACGAGTTGGAGAACCCTCAGACAAACCTCGCCACAGAGATCTACTCTGCCGACGGTGTGTTGTTGGGTACCTACTTTGTTGAGAACCGTACACACCTCACCTACGAGGAGCTATTTCCACTAAGCCGCGATCAGTGGCTTACGATCGATGGTCATGAGCTACCACCTATCGTTGCAGCGCTCGTTGCTACGGAGGACCTCCGCTTCTTTGACCACTCGGGTATCGATTTTCAGGCGACAGCACGTGCCGGTATCAAGACTGTGATTTTGGGTCAGAAGGAGCAGGGAGGTGGTAGTACCATCACCCAGCAGCTTGCTAAGAACCTATATAAGACACGTCGTCGCGACACAGGCCTTGAGGGTAAGGCAGGAACAGTCTCGGCAAAGGCACAGGAGTATGTCATCGCAACACAGCTCGAGCACAACTACACCAAGGAGGAGATTGTATCTATGTACCTCAACACCGTTGAGTTCTCGAGCTCTAACTTCGGTATCCGCTCGGCAGCAAACAACTTCTTCGGCAAGGAGCCTAACGAACTTACTATCGACGAGGCAGCAGTTATCGCAGGCCAGGTGAAGGCACCAGGAACATATGCCCCTATGCGTGCTGGCAAGCCCAATGCTAAGGCCGTAGAGCGTCGTAACCTTGTGCTTGAGCGTATGGTTGTGGCAGGTGCTATCACACGCCAGCTTGCCGACTCGCTCATGGCTCTTCCTATCGACCTCACGCGCTACCACCGTAGCGCCGATGCTCACAACGAGGGTATTGCAACATACTTCCGCGAGATGGTACGCCGCAGCCTCACCGCTTCGGAGCCACGCCGCGAGGACTTCCTCTTTGAGTACGACTATGAGCAGGCGAAGAAGCAGTATGATGAGGACCCTGTGATGGGCTGGTGCAAGAAGAACCGCAAGGCTAATGGCGACACCTACGATATCTATCGTGACGGTCTTCGCATCTTTACCACCCTCGACTCACGCATGCAGGCGCTCGCCGAGGAGGCTACAGCCGAGCATATGCGCGACGTTGTTCAGCCACATATGAACAACCAGATTAAGGCCACAGGTAAGCTTTACTTGGGCATGAGCAAGGAGAAGGCAAACAAGAAGATTGACAACTCGATGCGTCAAACCGACCGCTGGCGCCACATGGTCAAAGATGGATATACCGAGGAGCAGATCGTTAAGGCATTCAACACCAAGGTTAAGATGGAGATATTCACCTACAAGGGTGTTCGTGACACGATGATGACCCCTCGCGACTCTATCATTCACCACAAGTCTATCATGCGCCCTGCGATGGTTGCCGTTGACCCTAACAATGGTCACGTACGAGCATATATCGGTGGTCCTGACTACCGCTTCTTTAAGTATGATGGTGCCACACAGACCAAGCGTCAGATTGGTTCTACTGCCAAGCCATTCATCTACTCATACGCCATCGAGGTGCTCGGCCTCACACCATGTAAGCCTGTGCAGAACAACCGTACAACCATCAAGTTCCAGGGCCGCAACTGGTCGCCTAAGGAGGCTGGTGGCGGTGGCTACGACGGCACGTTCCACCCACTCTACTGGGGTTTGATGAAGAGCCGCAACAACTACTCGGCTTGGATTATGAAGCAGGCAAAGAACCCTGAGCGCGTAGCAGAGTATATCCACCGCATCGGTATCAGAAGCTACATTGAGCCTGTTCCTGCTCTCTGCTTGGGTTCTTACGACTCTAACCCATTTGAGATGGCTGGTGCCTATAGTACCTTCGTAAACCAGGGTGTGCGCATCGACCCAGTATTTGTCACTCGCATCGAGGATAAGCAGGGTAACGTGCTTGCGACGTTCACGCCTAAGGCTACTCAGGTAATGCCTGAGCGCGTGGCACACACCGTCATCGAGATGATGAAGAAGGTAATTACGGGTGGTACTGGTCGCCGTATGATGACACAGTTTGGCATCGGTGGCAAGAACATGCACATCGCCGCAAAGACCGGTACAACAAACCGAAATGTCGATGCATGGTTTATGTGTGCTACACCTAACCTCGTTATCGGCACATGGGTCGGTGGTGAGGAGAACACCATTCGCTTCTTGCGTAGTGCCGACGGATCGCGTATCGCCCTCCCTATCACTGGTAAGTTCCTTAAGAAGGTATATCAGGACGGCTCACTCGGCGTAAGTCGTGACGATAAGTTTAAGTTCACCACCAAGGCACCTAAGTTCAACTGTAAGATGCCAGCGGCGGGTGTAACCACAACAAATAAGGTTATCACGAAGGAGGACTTCGCCAAGTCGGAGTTTGTTCCCGACGAGTATATCAACCAGGAGGAGGACTTCTTCTAGTGAAGAGGTTCTCACCCTCGGGTGAAGGAGTTAGATTAAGTTTAACATTAAAGACCACAGATTATGAAAATAGCAATTGTTGGCGCAAGTGGCGCTGTAGGTCAGGAGTTTCTCGCCATCTTGGAGAACCACCCTATGCCTATCGAGGAGCTTCGTTTGTTCGGCTCTAAGCGTAGTGCTGGCACTACATACCGCTTCCGTGGCGAGGATATCGTAGTGCGCGAGCTTCAGCACAACGATGACTTTATGGATATCGACGTGGCACTATGCTCTGCTGGTGGCTCTACATCGTTGGAGTTTGCCGAGACCATCACCAAGCATGGCGCATTTATGATTGATAACTCGAGTGCCTTCCGCATGGAGGAGGATGTGCCTCTGGTTGTTCCCGAGGTGAATGGCGAGGATGCCTTTAACGCACCACGCCGCATCATCGCAAACCCTAACTGCACAACTATCCAGATGGTTGTGGCACTGGGCGCTATCGAGCGCCTGTCGCACATCGAGCGCGTTCACGTGGCGACATATCAGTCGGCAAGTGGCGCAGGTGCTACGGGCATGCAGGAGCTCTACGACCAGCAGAAGGCTATCGCCGAGGGCAACGACCCTAAGGTCGAGAAGTTTGCCTATCAGCTTGCCTACAACCTCATTCCACATATCGACGTATTCCAGGAGAACGACTACACCAAGGAGGAGATGAAGATGTTCCACGAGACGCGCAAGATTATGCACTCCGACATCCGCACCTCGGCAACATGTGTTCGTGTTCCCGTTATGCGTGCCCACTCTGAGGCTATCTGGGTGGAGACCGAGGAGGAGATAAGCGTGGAGCAGGTGCGCGAGGCATTTAAGCAGACCAAGGGCATCGTGCTCATCGACGAGCCTCAGGAGAAGCAATACCCTATGCCACTCTTTGCACAGAATACCGACCCTGTATATGTAGGTCGCGTGCGCAAGGACCTATGCAACGAGCGAGGCATTACGTTCTGGTGTGTTGCCGACCAGATCCGCAAGGGCGCAGCCTTGAATGCCGTGCAGATATTGGAGCTTCTTGTTGCCGGAAGAGAGTAATATGGTTTTTTGATGTTTGGCAAAGTGCTAAACGTGAAAATATTTTCATTTTTCTATTGCGAATAACCATATTTTTGCATACCTTTGTCGGGTATGGCATAGATATATGTGCAGTTATGCACGCAAACAGAAACAAAAAGAATAAATTTTTAAACTAATAATAACCTTAAAACAACTTTTACTATGGAAATCCCATTTGCAGAAGCGTATCGAATTAAGATGGTTGAGCCTTTGAAGAAGAGCACACGCGCAGAGCGTGAGCAGTGGCTCAAGGAGGCTCACTACAACCTTTTCGGTTTGAAGTCTGAGCAGGTTTATATCGACTGTTTGACTGACTCTGGTACTGGTGCTATGAGCGACCGTCAGTGGGCAGCAATGATGACTGGTGACGAGGCTTATGCTGGTTCTAAGTCATTCTTCCAGCTCAAGGAGACTATCGGCAACATCACAGGCTTCGAGTATGTTATCCCTACTCACCAGGGTCGTGCTGCTGAGAACGTGTTGTTCTCTCACCTTGTTAAGGCTGGCGACATTATCCCAGGTAACTCACACTTCGACACTACTAAGGGTCACATCGAGTTCCGTAAGGCTGTAGCTTTGGACTGCACTATCGACGCAGCTAAGGATACTCAGCTCGAGATTCCTTTCAAGGGTGAGGTAGACTGCGCTAAGCTTGAGAAGGCTTTGGCTGAGAACGCTGAGAAGATTCCTTTCATCATCGTTACTGTTACTAACAACACAGCAGGTGGTCAGCCTGTATCAATGAAGAACTTGCGCGACGTACGTGCTATCGCTGACAAGTATGGCAAGCGTGTAGTATTCGACTCAGCACGTTTCGTTGAGAACGCTTACTTCATCAAGACTCGCGAGGAGGGCTACGCAGATAAGACTATCAAGGAGATCTGCAAGGAGATGTTCTCTTACGCTGACGGTATGACAATGTCATCAAAGAAGGACGGTCTTGTAAACATGGGTGGTTTCATCGCTACACGTCACGAGGACTGGTACGAGGGTGCTAAGCGTTTCTGCATCCCATTCGAGGGCTTCTTGACATACGGTGGTATGAACGGCCGTGATATGGCTGCTTTGGCTGTAGGTCTTGACGAGAACACTGAGCTTGAGACTATCGAGACACGTATCAAGCAGGTTCAGTACCTCGCTGCTAAGCTCGACGAGTATGGCATTCCTTACCAGCGTCCTGTTGGTGGTCACGCTTTGTTCGTAGATGCTGACAAGGTTCTCTCTAACATTCCTAAGGAGGAGTTCCCAGCACAGACTCTTGCTATCGAGCTCTACTTGGAGGCAGGTGTTCGTGGTTGCGAGATCGGTTACATCCTTGCTGACCGTGATCCTGTAACTCGCGAGAACCGCTTCGGTGGTCTTGACCTCCTTCGTTTGTGCATCGCTCGCCGCTCTTACACTAACAACCACATGGACGTTATCGCAGCAGCGTTGAAGAACGTTTACGACCGTCGTAACGAGATCACACGTGGTGTTAAGATCGTATGGGAGACTGAGCTTATGCGTCACTTTACTGTGAAGCTCGAGCGCTTGTAATTTGCTGTGATAAGCCGCAATCTGCGGCACATCATTAAAAAGCTGACTACCCGAGGCTGTACGTTAGGTACTATCCTCGGGTAGTCACTTTTTTAATGTACCACATCTCACGGCTTCTGACAACAAATTTGAGTGCGCCAACGCTTGATGGGACGAATGGGGGCGCTAAAGTTTGATGGGACGAATGGGAGCGCTGACGCTTGATGGGTAACGCTTCGCTCGATGAGAATTAGGAAAGATCCCCATTTATCCCATTTATCCCATTTATCCCATTTATCCCATTTATCCCATAAAAAATCACTCGGCTATTTTGCAAAAAAGAAAATAATGAGCTAATTTTGTGTAAACAACAATATTGGAGTAATGGCTGAGCGCATCATATCGCAGAGCAATGGCTACGAGAGGCTGTTGTGCTACAAGAAGGCACGCGTGATATACGACCTGACATATCATTTCTGCTCTCGCTTTGTAGATAAGAAAGATCGCACATTCGACCAGATGGTACAGGCGGCACGCTCTGGAAAGCAAAATATTGTGGAAGGTGCCGTAGATGGTGCATCCTCTTTCGAGATGGCACTAAAGCTTACAAACGTTGCTAGGGGAAGCCTCAGAGAGCTGCTCGAAGATTACCGAGACTACCTCAGGGTGCGAGGGCTGAACGAGTGGAAGAGTGGTTCGAAAGAGGTTGAGGCGATGCGTAGGTTGGGCGTTGAGAATCAGGAGCCCGAATACTTCCTTAGCTTGGCTGAGACACGCTCAGACGAGGTCATAGCCAACATGGTGATAGTGCTACTGTGCCAAGCCGACACGTTAATAAAGCGGTATCTCGACTATATTGAGAAGCGCTTCACACAGGAGGGAGGCATCAAGGAGCGACTATACGAAGCAAGGACAAAGCATAGAGGATATTAGAAAATCGGAACTTGGTTTAAGTTCCGATTTTTTTTGGTGCTAACGCTTGATGGGACGAATGGGAGCGCTGACGCTTGATGGGTAACGCTGCGCTCGATGAGAATTAGGAAAGATTCCCAGCTATCCCACCTATCCTCGCGGGTATTATTTTTAATACCCGTGCTATGGGGAGGGGCGGCGGTGTGGGGGGGGTAGCGCTGCGCTCGATAGATATTGTAGGACCATTAAGACCTTAAGACTAAAAGAGCATTAAGATAGTCACGGACAATGATAAATGCCCTAATAGTCCTAGCGTCCTAATGCTCTTATTCGTCTTATCATCTCCCATCTATCCCATCTATCCTACAAAAAAAACTGCTCGATGCCGAAGCACCGAGCAGTCTTAATTTTAAAGGAAATGGTTTACTTAACACTCCAAGTACCACCACCCTTATCCCAAGTTCCAGCCGCAACGGTATAAAGGTTCTTACCATCGGTTGGGGTCTTTAGGTCAGCGGTCTGATTCCACTTGTTGTTCCAGTTATTTCCAGTTGTAGAAGGGTTCATACGGCAGAAGATAATGTTGCAACCATAGTCGTAACCCTCTGGGAGGTGTGCCTCGTAAGTGCCATCACCAACAGCTGTCATGCTAACCCACTTCTCGCCAACTGAGCCACCAAAGAAGTAAGCAGCAAAACGAGCATTAGACTGAGTCCAATTGCTATTAGGCTTAAGATAAACAACCTTTTCGGTTACCTCTGGCTCCTCCTGCTTAGGCTCCTCACCACTAACTGTCTGCTTTGTAGCACTTGCGTAGTCAGTACCTGCTACCATTACATAAAGATTCTTGGTAGATGAATTGAAGTAGATGTCATATGTACCATCAGCCTCAAGACACATATCTGCACCATCCTTTGAAGTTGCAATATAGTGGTTAGACTTGATGTAGTTCACATTACCTGCACCATACTTATCTGCCCAATCAGTTGTTGGCTTACGTACGAGGAAACCAGCAGCAGCCTTCATTTCAACATTCTTCAACACGAAGAGATTTGCATCAGGGGTTGTAAACATAGCCTTATCTGCCCAATTGCTGAATGCACCAACAAGAGCCCACTCTGACGCTACTGGCTCAAACTTAGCAAGCTCGCCAAGGTTGTAAATCTTCTTAGCAACGAAATCCAAAGGCTCCTTAGTAGACTTAACAGTCTCACCATCAATAATAGCCTCCAAAGTCACGCCGTACATCTGTTTGATAGCTACCCACACGTCATCACCTGCAGTAAGCTGAATGTTGTTTGAAGCAGTTCCGTTAATAACAAAGATAGGAGCTGAAGCTACAAGAGCAACATCTGAAGCAGACTTAAAGCGCAAGAAAGCAGAGTTTACGCTAATAGTAATATTATCAGAGAAAACACCCTGATACTTCATGCTACCACCAGCCTTGCCTGCCAAGCTATTCAACTCTGTACCATCATCATCGTGTCCCAAAGTGATAGTAACAGTTGAACCCTTAATACTCTCAGGGGCAGTGGCACAAGTAAATACATTCTTGTTATCAACACTATTCTTAAAAGGATAAGACATATATCCTGCACGAACAAACAACGTCTCGTTACCAGTCCAAACAGTCTCCCATACATTCTCCTCCTCGTTGAAGACTACGTCTGTACGAGTCTCATCAAGATCAATAGTTGCGGTAAATGACATACCAGCAATCTGCTCAGGAGCAACCTCCTTCTCTGTACATGCAACTGCGCCAAAGATAACCAACGCAGCAAGCATCAAATTCCAAAACTTTTTCATTTTCTTTTGCTCTTTTTTTTGGTTAAACATTGGACTACCAGATAACATCCTCCTCTTCGTAAGTACCGTCGATAGACATTTCGAAACCACGCTCAACGCTGATTTCTACGACCTCAACTGCGGGGGCCTCGTAGCGGAGTGTCTGCTCCACAAAGTTGTTTAAGCTTTTCATAGTTAGATATTAAAAATTAATTTTGTTGAATTTTCTGCTTTATAAAGGTGTACGCGCGCACGTACACAACATACAAAAGTACGAAATAATATTTATATAGCACCACAAAAAACTATAAATTGTGACGAAACGAGCTATTTAAGCGACGAATTGAACATTTGCCCCGACAAGGCGCAACACCAAAATCATAAAACAGAGCGATATGCCCGTTTCTGCACCGGAGAGGGTAAATGCGAGAAATTGACAAAAATTGGAAGAAAGAGAAATTTTATTGGGGGGGGTAAAGGTTGATGGGGAGAATGGGGGCGCTAAAGCTTGATGGGACAAATGGGGGCGCTAAAGCTTGATGGGAGTGATGGGAGCGGTGCGCGTGATGGGTAACGCTTCGCTTGATAAGAATTAGGAAAGATTCCCATCTATCCCATCTATCCCATCTATCCCATCTATCCCATCTATCCCATCTATCCCATCGTCCCCGAACAAAAAAAAATGCGACTCCAAGCGGAGTCGCATTTTGCGTAGCCTTGTTAGACGACTTTTAGTTGATGCCAATCGAGCTACCAGTAACAGTATTACCGTTTGCACTAATGGTTATGGTTGAGTCCTTAGACTGCCAGCCATTGCCATTGTGGATAAGGTAGTTGATAGTCTTGCCAACAAGCTCTGAAGGCACGACGATATGCCATGTGTAGTTGCCATCGTAGACAAGCTCGTTGCCAGGCCATGATGTGTCGAACGATGTGCCTGTGTTCCACACGTGGATCTTGGCAGTCTCGCCCCACCACTGCTTAGAGTTGTCGGTGTCGAGCTTAAAGGTGAGCTTGATAACATTCTCCTCGATAACGAGTGCAGCACCGCTCTTCGAGATGGTAACCTTAGCCTCCTCGGTCTGCTTGCCATCGGTGAAGAACTGGTAGGTGAGTGTCGAGCCGATATAGTCGCCGCTAAGCTGATACATACCATTGGCAACATCTGCCTTATCAGCAATCACATTATCGCCCTGCTTCAAGGTGATATATAGTGGGTTCCAGCCCGCCTTGTTGTCGATAGTGATGTTAACCATAAGGTTGGTATACTCCTCTGCGCAAGTATACTTAAACTGCATTGTTGAAGGGTTAAACGAGATGTCGAATTTACCATTCTTAGCAATCTTAATATTCTGGCTATTAGCGTTTACAAGCGCATGCTCAACATCTACGTCGAGGACTTTAGCAGCCTCCAAGCCGTAGCTTCCGTCCCATGTTGTGCCCTTAACGATCTTAATCTCATCGTCCTTGTATAGCTCGATGCCTCGTGCCACAACCCAGTCGCCCTCATAATACATGGCAACAGGCGCTGCTACGTCCCAACCCTGGAATGAGCCAACAACACCATACTCCGACACGCCGCCAGGAGTAGGATTCTCGGGCTGATCAGGGTTCTCAGGCTGGTCGGGCTGCTCAGGAGCATCGCCCTTCTCGCGCCACTCGCCACTCTCCCAGCCGGTGATATAGTAGCAGTTAGCAGGAGCTACTCCAAGAGTAAGGTCGGTAGTCTGATTCCACACGTGGTCGGGCTCAGTATCGCTGTTCCATGCAAACTCAGTGTAAGCAGGGTTCATGCGGCAGAAGAGCAGACCTGTAACAGTAGCAGGAAGCTCGCACTCGTAGATACCGTCGGCATCAGCGTCAGCCATAACAACATCAACGTCGCCCTCGCCCCAAGCGTGAACAGCAAACCATGCACCATCAACATTCCATACGCCAGGTGCAAGATATATAGTAATAGTCTCTGGATTTGGTTCGGGTTCTGGCTCTGGCTCTGGCTCTGGTTCGGGCTCTGGAGCAGGCTGAGTAGAAGAGCTTATCTCGCCAAGGTTGTACACCTTGTGTGAGTTGATAGCAAGCTCCTTAGTAAGAACCTCCTCCTCACCGATGGTGAAGGTGAGCGTCACAGCCTCCTCGCCATGAAGCACAGCCACCCATACGTCAGCACCCTTAGCAAGTGCTACACTTGAGTGCTCAGCACCCTCATATACAAAGATATCCTTTGAAGCAGAGATAGTTACATCGAAAGGAGAGTTATAGCGCAAGTAGGCAGTCTCAGCCTCGAGCACAACCTCGTCACCATCATCGAAGCCCTTAACCACAGTGCTAAGGCTACCACCAGCCTTGCCTGCCTTAGAGTCGATAGCGCCCTTTGCTGCGTGCTTAAGCTCGATATTTACGTCCAAGCCCACGAGCTTCTCTACGCCCTCGGCGTTGCAAGTGAACTTGCTCTTTGCCTCTGCGCTATTCTTAAACTCGAACGACAAATCCTCGGTGCTAACTACCAAGGTCTCGTTGCCCAACCACACTGCGTCCCAAAGGCCTGTGCCGTTGTTAAACTGCACGTCAGTACGTGTCTCGTCAGCACCCATGCCGATGGTTGCTGTGAACGAGAGCTCAACATCGCCAGGCGTTGGCTCTGGCTCGGGTGTAGGCTCATCTGTACCAGGACCTGGCTCGGGTGTAGGCTCCTCGATGCCTACCTCACATGCTACTGCGCACAACATAACGAGCACAGCAAGCATCATTTTCCATAGATTCTTCATTGCTATATGTTTTAATGTTTCGTCGTTTGACTCTCCGATGCACCTCTCACACGTACGCACGCACGTGTAGATATACAAAGGTATAAACTTTTTTTGTGACCACCATAACTATTGAGCAATGTTTGAGCCGAGCGGCACAAATTTGTTGACGAACAGCACTTTTCGAGGGATTAGAGGGGGGGGGAAGGTGAGAGGTGAAAGGGGAAAGGGGAAAGGGGAAAGGTATGGTGTGCTTCGCACGGGGTTTATTTTTTGGGATAGATGGGACGAATGGGATAGATAGGATAAATAGGGAGGATAGGGAAGAAAAGGGATTTAGGGAAATACTATCACTAAACTCCTTAAATTCATTAAACTCCTTAATCTACCACCTAAATTAGCGCACTAATTTCTTGTCAGAAGGGTGCCGAGTGCTACACTCGGCAAAAATGCCACCGATGGGTAGTACTAGACGTACGTCCCATTGGTGGCATTTTTTCTAGGGGACGCAATCGACCCCTTATCACAAGAAATTACTTAACGCGAATCTTCTGACCAATCTGCAACTTAGTAGGATCAATGTCTGGATTGAGCGCCTCAATAGACTTCTGAGTTGCACCCTCATACTTGAAGGCGATGTGACCCATAGTCTCGCCTGCCTCTACAGTGTGGTAAACAGCCTCGCCTGAAGATGCTGGTGTAGCCTCAGCCTTAACCTCTGCCTTCTTCTCCTCTGCCTTAGCCTCTGGCTTAGCCTCAGCCTTCTTCTCCTCCTTTACAAGAGGCTTGTTACCCTTAACGCGGATCTTCTGACCAATCTGAATTTTGTTAGGGTTAACATCTGGGTTAAGCTTCTGGATGCGATCAGCTGTTGTGTTGTACTGCTTAGCCAAACTTGCGAAGCTCTCGCCCTGAGCAATAACGTGATCAACAGCGTTATCGTCAGATGTAGCAATCTTATCAGCATCAACGCTTGCAACCTCATCTTTGTTCTTCTCGAGATCCTTGAAGATGTCGCCCTCAGCATCGTCCTCATCGGCAACAGTTGTCTTGTTCAAGCCATTCTCCTCAGTGCGGCCATCAGCCTCCATATCCTTAACAGAGCTCTCGATAGTAACCTTCATGCCTACACGTACGAGTGGCTTAAGCTTGTCGAGGTCAGCATTGTTAAGACGAATACAACCCTCGGTAGCACGTGTACCAATTGACTCTGGTGCGTGAGTACCGTGGATACCGATACCTGTGTGTGGAGGGGTCTTAAGACGGATAAACCAGTTACCGTAGCAACCAGCAATAACACCCTTACCATCTTTGAAGTCGTGTGTCCAAGCTGAAGCATCCTGAATCTGAACGATTGAGAACTCACCCTCTGGAGTCTTCATATCGCCAATCTTCTCCTTGTTACCATAGTTCTTACCAACAGCTACAGGGAAGCTGAAGATAAGACCACCATCGCTATCGTAGAGGTTAAGAGTCATAGACTCCTTTGAGATAACAATGTGGTCAGCCTTGTTTGGGTCGCCATTGAGAGCCACCTCGCCCTTAACTTCGCTAGACTCCTCGTCGAGAACATCCTCGCCCTCGATACCGAAATCCTCGCCATCAAACTCCTCGTCCCAGAGCTCCTCCATCTCGTCGGTCTGCTGGTCCTGGTTCTTCTTCTGTGTTGTGCCACATGCAACCATCGCAAAAGCTAATGTTGCTGTGAGCGCCAAAATCAATAAAAACTTAATCTTCATAGTTGTATAAATGTTTAAAACTTAATCTATTAGTAAAAGTAAACGTCGTATGAGCCATTTACATTTGGCTGAACCTGATTTACAACATTGCCAGGAACAACACCAAGAACGACAAAGTCATTGTTGCTATTGTTGAACTGAACGATTGCCAACATGCAATTATTGTTTGGTAGGCTATAGTCGCGGATCTGATATGCCACGATAGTGTGCATGCCAAATGGGTACTCGTTGAGCTTAACTACACTAAGGTTTGCCATGCGCTTGTCGGCATCAAGCTTAAGAAGCACGTCTGCCACAGCATGCAAAATCTTACTTGGGGTTCTATAGCTAAGGTTAGAGCTCTTGTTAAAGACATATCTCTGTAGCACCTCATACTGCTCGTAGCCCACAACATAGTCGGAGCAAACATAGCCATAGTCTAGGACATCCTCGCCAGGATAGGTCACAAAGCCATAGTGCCAGAAGCGACCATTAGCAAAGAGGTTATACTGCGTAACAACAAATCTGCGACCTGTGTTGAGCTGCGCCCTCTTAGTCGAGCCAGCAACAACAGGCTTGCTACGCATCCAAACGCCAGTACCAAGAATAACGGCATTATACTCACCCTGATTTAGGCGGTCGCTATTCATAGGAAGGCGAGAATTAGTAAGCTCGTAGCTGTTGAAGCTAAGGATATTGCTACCATCAAGCTTCTTAACCTTCGAAAGATCGAAGTGCATACTTAGATCGGTCCATGGAGCATAGCTCAAGTCTGAGCCCTTATCCTCCGAACCACCGCATGAAGACAATGTTACAAGAGCAACGATTGCCATCAAAAATAGATGTTTAGTTTTCATAGTAGTGTTATTGTATTATGTTTTGTTTCACGTAGTATATGTCGTATGAGCCATTTACATTCTGTGCGATGTGGTTTACACTTGTGCCTGGCACAACACCCAGAACAATATAGTCGTTGTTGTTGCCAAAGAACTGTACAAATACCAGCAACGTGCTGTTTTTAACAACATTAAGGTCGTGAACCTTGTAGGTCACAATCATATTTTGACCCATCACCGCAGTATCGAGTATCGAAACCTGGAGGTTGGGGAAACGCTTATGCACATTGAGCTTGACGAGCACCGTAGCAATAGCATTGAGATACTTAGCAGGGGTCACTACGTTCATATTTGAGCCGCCCGAGAAGATGTAGCGCTGCAACACATCGAACTTATCCTGCTCGATGATGTAATCGTTGGAGATGTATCCCTCCTTGCCAGCACGTCTGCCCGTAAGCACCGAAGCATAGCTCCAGTAGCTACCATCGGAGTAGCCTGCCGAGCGAGTTACAAGCAGGTTATCGCCAGTCTGCACCTGGCAACGCTTGGTGCGGTTCTTGAGCTGCGGATAGCTGCGCACCCAGACACCCGTGCCAAGAACAACGGCTGAGTACTCACCCTCAGCCACATGCTCACGCGTAAGAGCAAGGCGGTCATGGGTTAGCTCATAGGTATTAAAGTGGCTAAAGTCCTCCTCCTCAACAATAGCGTCGAGGTTGTAGTATGCACTAAGGTCGCCCCATGGAGCATAGCCATGAGCCTCAGTATCGGCATCAGAGTTTGAGCCACCAATAATGATGAATGCACCACCCGCAATAAGCGCCACGGCAAAGATTGCAGAGATAAGAAGCACAACAGTACGCTTTGTTGAGCTGTGCTTAGGCTTTACCTCCTCTGTGGGGGTATGCTGTGGTGTCTTAGTTGCATCTGCTGATATGTTCGCCTCGTTTGGGGCTGCGACAACAATTGGAGAGCCACACTTAGGGCATGCCTCAAGCGTGTCGGGGACAATTCTGCCACACTGCGAACATTTAATAACTCCCATATTTATCTAAATTTCTGTTATAACTTACTCCTCCCACTTAAGCACAAAGGCTGTGCGCGAGGTGTTGTAGATGTTTATCGTGTAGTACTCCGTGCCATCTTCACGCACATGGGTTGTGGTGAAGTGCTCCGAGCTGACATCGGCACGGTCGTGGCCACCAAAGCGTGCCTCGTCAGAAGAGAACAAGATGGTGTACTTTCCTGCCCAGGGCACACATAGCTCATAGTCGGGTATTGAGGCTGTAGGGTGCCAGTTAAGCACAAACAACAAACCGCGGTGCGAATAGACCATGGTCTTGTTTGTCTCGTCCATCATGTGGTTATAAGGGTAGCCATCGCCCAGCACGCCATACTTACGCACCATGTCAACCATAGCCTTGTCGAACTCGGCAAGGAACGAATAGCGCAAGAAGCCATTCTCAGCGAGCGACCACTGACGACGTGCATGCTTATACGACCACTCGTTGCCAGCACGTGGGAAGTCGATCCACTCGGGGTGGCCAAACTCGTTACCCATAAAGTTAAGATATGCCTCACCTCCTGTGGTGATAGTCATCAGACGTATCATCTTGTGGAGCGCCATGCCACGGTCAATCATCAGATTCTCCGAGGCACGATCCATCGAGAAGTACATCTCCTTGTCCATAAGGCGGAAAGCGATAGTCTTGTCGCCCACCAACGCCTGGTCGTGGCTCTCGGCATACGCTACGGTACGCACCGAGGGCAGACGGTTGGTCATCACCGACCACATCTCCCAGATGTTCCAATCCTCGTCCTGCTGCTCCTTGAGTAGCTTAATCCAGTAGTCGGGGATAGCCATACCCAAGCGATAGTCGAAGCCTATGCCTCCCTCCTCGGGCTTTACGCATGAGCCAGGCATACCGCTAACATCCTCAGCGATGCTGATGGCATCGGAGCGGAAGTCGTGGATAAGCTTATTTGCAAGGGTGAGATATACTATTGCATCACGGTCAACGCCCTCGTCAAAAAATCTCTCGCGACAGTCGAAGTCGACATATCCGCGGTGGTGATACAACATCGACGTCACGCCATCGAAGCGGTAGCCATCGAAGTGATACTCCTCCAACCAATACTTCACATTCGAGAGCAAGAAGTGCTCGACCTCGCGCTTACCGTAGTCAAATATTTTTGAGTCCCAATACTGCTGATAGCCCGCATCGCCCGCCTTTGAGTAGTGGTGGTCGGAGCCATCAAGCTCATTGATACCCTCGTCGAAGTTCTTAACATAGTGGGCATGCACCAAGTCCATGATTACGGCAATGCCAAGCTCGTGTGCTCGGTCGATAAGCGAGCGTAACTCGTCGGGCGTACCAAAGCGTGATGATGGGGCAAAGAAGCTCGACACGTGGTAGCCAAACGAGCCATAGTAAGGGTGCTCGGCGATAGCCATAAGCTGCACGGCGTTATATCCCGCCTCCTTGATACGTGGCAAGATCTCGTCGCGGAACTCGACATATGTTCCCACACCCTCCTTCTCCTGCGCCATGCCGACGTGAGCCTCATAAATTAGCAACTCGCCCACCTTGGGGGCACGGAAGTCGTCGTGCTTCCAGTCGTAGGGACGCTCAACAACAAACTGAGCGGTATAGTTTTTTGACACCTCGTCCTGCACAACACGCTTAGCATAGGCAGGAATACGATCGCGCCAGCCATTATGTCCGTGAACATGTATCTTGTAGAGTGAGCCATCGGTGAGGCGGTAGTCATACATTGCATCGGGCAGGAATATGCTCCACACACCCTCCTTGTTGCGCTGAAGGCGTAGCTCGGTGCGCTGCCAATGGTTGAAATCACCAAAGATATAGACATCCTTAGCCTCGGGCAACCACTCCCTGAACCACCAACCCTTCATAGCCTCGTCACGCTGCCAGCCAAAGTAGCGATGACCATTAGCATAGTCAACAATCGAGTCCGCAGACTTCTCGATCTGCTCTAATCGTCTGACATACATGGCATAACGACGATTAATCTCGCCTTCAACAGGCTTCAACCACTCGTCGGCAGCAACTATTGGCAGGGTATTATTCACGGCTTTCATGCAAAAATGTTTGTCATAAATTTCAGCAAATATACAAAAATATTTTGTATATATAACACTCCGCCCACTGTTATTTGTCAAACAGCACATTTTTACCTAATTTTTCGCCAATTTATAACAAGTCGTATTATCCAATTTTGGAGTATAGCACTACAACAAGAATGGGGCGATTAACACCATTTTTGCAAGACTTATTACATAATATAGCAATTATAGTTTTGCAGTTTGATTTTTCTTTTGTATCTTCGTAGCCAGATACTTTTTGTTTTTTGATTTAAAACAACAACTATTATATTAACTTAAACTTTTTACTATGTTCAAAGGACACCCAAAAGGTCTGTTAGCAGCGGCTCTTAGCAACATGGGCGAGCGTTTCGGTTACTACATCATGAACGCCGTTCTTGTTTTGTTCCTCTGCTCGAAGTTCGGACTCAGCGAGGAGACAAGCTCGCTAATCTACTCGTTCTTCTATGCTGGTATCTACATTTTGGCTCTTGTTGGTGGTTACATCGCCGATAAGACCCAGAACTACAAGGGTACCATCATGGCAGGTTTGATGATTATGGCAACAGGTTATGTGTTGCTCTCTATTCCAATCCTTGCCACATCAACTAACATCAGCTGGTTGCTTCCATTGACCTGCTTGGCTTTGTTCGTTATTGCATTTGGTAACGGTCTGTTTAAGGGTAACTTGCAGGCTATCGTAGGTCAGATGTACGACAACTTCGAGGCTGAGGCAGCAAAAAATGGCGAGGAGGCTTTGAAGGCAGCTAAGGACAAGCGCGACTCTGGTTTCCAGATCTTCTACGTCTTCATCAACGTGGGTGGTGTTATCGCTCCTTTCGTTGCTCCATTGCTTCGTGAGTGGTGGCTCAAGTCACACGACATGATCTACAACGCTCAGCTCCCAGCACTCTGCCACAAGTTCCAGGCAACAGGCGAGGCTTCAGAGCAGCTTACTAAGCTCGCTGGCGAGGCAAGCCTTCAGCCAGTAGAGGATATGGCAGCATTCTGCGGTGACTATCTTCAGATTTTCAACGAGGGTATCCACTACTCGTTCATCGCATCAGTGGCTGCTATGCTCATCTCACTAACAATCTTTGTATCAACACGTAAGCGCTTCCCAACACCTTCAAAGAAGGCTGCAGCAGTATCTGTTGACTACACTCCAGAGGAGCGTCTAGCAGCAGCTAAGGAGATCAAGCAGCGTATGTATGCTCTCTTCGCAGTGTTGGCTATCGCTATCTTCTTCTGGTTTGCATTCCACCAGAATGGTACATCACTCTCGATGTTCGCTCGCGACTTCGTGAAGTCTGATAGCGTGGCTCCTGAGGTATGGCAGGCACTCAACCCATTGTACGTTATCCTTCTTACCCCAGTTATCATGTGGGTATTTGGCGCTTTGGGTCGTCGCGGTAAGTACATCTCAACACCTCGTAAGATTGCTATCGGTATGGCTATCGCAGGTGCTGCTTATGTATTCCTTGCTGTTTACTCTTACTTCATGGGCTATCCATCTGCTACTGAGGCACGTGCCGAGGGCGTTGAGCTCTCTGGTCCATGGGTACTCTTCGTACTCTACTTCTTCCTCACAGTAGCCGAGTTGTTCATCTCACCACTTGGTCTATCGTTCGTATCGAAGGTTGCTCCTAAGCATATGCTCGGCTTGTGCCAGGGCTTGTGGTTGGGTGCTACAGCAGTGGGTAACCTCCTTCTCTGGATTGGTCCACTCATCTACAACGCAGCACCAATCTGGATTTGCTGGACAGTATTCCTAAGCGTGTGCCTTGTATCTATGGGTATCATGTTGGGTATGGTTAAGTGGTTGGAGCGCGTAACCAACGCATAATTTCATGTGATAAGGGGTCATTCTCGGCCCATCACACAAAGAAAGACCCCTCGGGCTGTACTTCGGTACTATCCCGAGGGGATCTTCTTTTGTGATAAGCCAAGCCTAACCCCTTCTAACAAGAAATATTTCTCGCGATAAGGGCGCATCTGCAACCCTTCTCGCGAGAATTAGTGCGCTGATTGAAGTAGCTGATTAGTGAATTTAATGAATTTAAGGAGTTTAGTGATAGTCTTTCCCTAAGTTCCTTAAGTTCCTTAAATTCCCTATCTTCCCTATTCTCCCCATCTATCCCATTCGTCCCATCTACCCCATAAAATCCCCCCCCCGTGCGAAGCACACCATACTTTTCACCTTTCACCTCTCACTTTTCACCTTTCACCTAAATAAGGTCCTCCGGTGCCGACTTCTGCTCATTTTTTGTTTTTTTAATTATTATTTGTACCTTCGCACCCAAATTTTGTGTTATTTTTGTAACAAACAAATAAAATTTATATATTAACTAAAACTTTTTACTATGTTCAAAGGACATCCTAAAGGTCTTTATGCCTTGGCATTAGCCAACACCGGCGAGCGCTTTGGCTACTACACAATGTTGGCTGTATTTGCGTTGTTCCTCCGCGAGAACTTCGGTTTGGAGGCAGGTACTGCAGGTGCAATCTACTCTACTTTCCTTGGCTTGGTTTACTTCATGCCATTGGTAGGTGGTATGTTGGCTGACAAGTTCGGTTTCGGTCGCATGGTAACTATCGGTATTTCAGTGATGTTTGCCGGCTACATGCTCCTCTCGTTCCCTCTTGGTGGCGACACCATCGCCATGATCGCTATGATGGCAGCGTTGGTGCTTATCAGCCTTGGTACTGGTTTGTTCAAGGGTAACCTCCAGGTAATGGTTGGTAACCTCTACGACGATCCTAAGTATGCCGACAAGCGCGACTCTGGTTTCTCACTCTTCTACATGGCTATCAACGTAGGTTCGTTATTCGCTCCTACAACTGCTGTTGGCATCAAGAAGTGGGCTCAGGAGTCACTCGGCTATGCTTCAAACGACGCTTACCACTTCGCATTTATGGTGGCTTGCGTAGCTTTGGTGCTCTCAATCCTTATCTACTACGTATTCCGCTTTACATTCCGTCATGTTGAGGGTGGCAAGAAGAAGGGCGAGGCAGCTCAGGTTGTTGACGACCTTACTCCAGAGCAGACCAAGCAGCGCATCGTGGCATTGTGCCTTGTATTTGCTGTTGTTATCTTCTTCTGGATGGCATTCCACCAGAACGGTTTGACACTCACATACTTCGCTGACGAGTTCACCCAGACTAACGCATTCGGCTTCGACACAATGTTGTTCGACGTATGGAACCTTGCACTTGTTATCGTTGCTGTTTACGCCGTATTCTCAATCTTCCAGAGCGACTCGGCTAAGGGCAAGCTATTCTCAGGTGTATTGGGCACAGCAGTTCTTGCATTCCTCGTTTACCGCTCTATGGGCATTGATGCAGAGGCTGTTAAGGCTGTTTCAGCACCTATCTTCCAGCAGTTCAACCCATTCTATGTTGTTGCGTTGACTCCAGTATCAATGGCTATCTTCGGCTCATTGGCAAAGAAGGGCAAGGAGCCATCAGCACCACGTAAGATTGCTTACGGTATGTTGGTTGCAGCTATCGGCTTTGCTATCATGGCTATGGGCTCTAACGGCTTGAACACTCCTAACGACCAGGCTCGCGCTATCGCAGTAGGCAAGGGTGAGGCTATCGCTGAGAAGATGTTTGCAGCAGGCACCGACGAGGAGGCTTTGAAGGTTGCCCAGAAGGAGAAGAGCGACTTCGAGGGTAAGCTCACTGAGGAGAACAAGGCTATCTTTACTCAGGTGTTCGACGCGAAGCTAACTATCCTTGCTGGTGAGTCTGTTGCTGAGGATACAGCTATCGCTGAGGCAGAGGCTGAGGCAGCACCTGCTACTGAGGAGGTTGCAGCACCTGCTGAGGAGCCTGCAAAGGATACAAAGGTAGCTGAGGCTACTGCAGCTCTCGAGGCTATCAAGGCTGAGACTAAGGAGGAGACTCGCACATCACCTTACTGGTTGATTTTCACTTACCTTATCCTTACATTCGCTGAGTTGTTGCTCTCGCCAATGGGTATCTCATTCGTGTCGAAGGTTGCACCTCCAAAGCTCAAGGGCTTGATGATGGGTGGTTGGTTCGTGGCTACTGCTATCGGTAACATGTTGGTTGCTGTTGGTGGCTTCCTCTGGGCTGGTCTTCCATTGTGGTCGGTATGGACAGTATTCATCGTTCTCTGCTTGCTTTCAGCATTGTTCATGTTTGTGATGATGAAGCGCTTGGAGAGCGTTACAAAATAGTCGAACACTCGACTTTTCGAGGAGGGTAGCTTGGTGGCTGCCCTCTTTTTTTGTACTATGTACAAGTATAAAAATAAAAAATTATAAAACTTTTTTTGTTTTTTGAGTTTTCTTGACTATATTTGCACTGTCTAAATTGCCGAAATGTTATGACTCAGAGAGAACTTATTGTTGAACAAGCTACCAAGATGTTTGTAAATCAAGGCGTTAAGGCGGTGCGCATGGACGACATTGCGCATGAACTTAGCATCTCGAAGCGAACATTGTATGAGCTCTTTGGCGACAAGGAGGAGTTGTTATACCTCTGCATCAAGCACTTTATCGAGGAGGGACGTGCTCGCCGTGAAAAGCAGATAGCCGAGATTAACAACGACCTTGAGATTATGCTCTTATCGTTCCGTGACATGATCTCTGTTGCCCCCGTTTCGGCACGCATGCGCCGTAACATGCGTCGCTTCTACCCCTCTGTATTTAAGCGCCTCGAGGAGGAGGTACAGCAAGAGTCACGCAACGACCTTAAGCGTTGGCTTGGGAAGTGTGTTGAGAGGGGCTACATGGAGCGCACGTCGGACTGCGACTTCGTGGTAAAGGTGCTCTACGAGAGTGTGCAGGGCATCATGGTATCGGAGAACTTCGAGAACGAGGATATGATGAGCACAATATCTATGATATCATACTCGATAATGATATTTATTCGAGGCTTGTGCACAATAGAGGGAATAAAGATTATCGATAGCTGTTTTGACAAATATTTTGGCAATATTTCAGCACTTGATACGTTGTAATAGACCTAAGCAAACAAAGATAAAAACAATATAAGATGAAAAAGTTTTTAGTGATGATCCTTTTGGGTGGCATGTCGATGAACATCGCCTCAGCCCAAATGCACCTATCGCTCAACCAGGCGATAGAGATTGCACTGAGCGACAACCCCACAATCAAGGTTGCCGACCTCGAGATTGAGCGCTACGACTACGTCTATAAGCAGACCGTATCGTCGCTCTACCCACAAGTAAGCGTTTCGGGACAGTACTCGCTCGCTATCCGCAACCAGCAGATGGCAGAGGGCTTGTCGTTTGGTGGTAAAAACACCTTCAACGCCACAGCAAGCCTCTCGCTGCCGCTCTTCGCTCCATCGGTTTACCGCCAGATGAAGCTCACAAAGACGCAGATGGCAATGGCTGTGGAGAGCGCACGCTCAAACCGCATCGAGATGGTTGCAGCCGTACGCTCAGCATTCTACAATGTATTGCTCGCCGAGCAGTCGATGAATGTGCTCAAGGAGGCTTATGCCACTACTGAGAGCGTGGTTACCAACACCAAGGAGCTCTATGAGAATGGTCTTGCTGCCGAGTACGACTACATCACAGCGCAGGTGCAGCTATCTAACCTCAAGCCTCAGTTGCTTCAGGCAGAGAAGGGCATCGAGCTAACGAAGCTTCAGCTCAAGATGTATCTCTCAATCCCTGAGGATGTGGATATTAACATCATCGGTGAGCTCGACGACTTCCGCGACCGCGTGCTTTTGGACAAGGACTACGAGGTAGATCTTAGCAAGAATACAACAATCGTAAACCTTGAGCTCCAGAGCGAGTTGCTCGACCACCAGGAGAAGCTCATTCAGACTACACGCATGCCAACTATTGCTGCCTTTGGTCAGATATCATATATCGGTCAGGAGCGCGTGAACCTTGGGGGCTTGCTTGGTGGCATGGCTGGAGGTGGTGCTAACCCTGCCGATCAGTCGAAGTTCTGGTGGCAGTACCCTATCAACGTGGGTGCTCAGATCTCAATCCCACTCTTTGCGGGCTTCAACAAGACAAACCAGATAAAGGCTATCCGCAACCAGCGTGCGCAGCTCGACGTGCAGCGCGAGTATGCCGAGCGTGGCGTGAAGCTCCAGGTGCAGCAGTCAATCAACACGCTGCTCACAGCTCGCGAGACGATGCTTGCTAACGAGCTCACAGTGGAGCAGGCACAGAAGGCATACGAGATTTCGTACACTCGTTTTGCTGCCGGTGCAGGTACCATTCTCGAACTTAACAACTCGCTGCTAACACTAACACAGGCGCAGCTCAACTACTCACAGGCAATATACGACTATCTCTCAGCACACGCCGCATACGAGAAGGCTCTTGGCGTGGAGGCACCCGAGGATATGGCTACATTTGAGGAGTAGGCTTAGGAGGATAAAAAATAAGAAAAACAGATATATTATGAAGAAGAGTTTAATTATGCTTATCGCAGCAGTAGCTATGACTGCGTGCGCATCGAACGAGAGTAACAAGGAGCAGACCGCAACGACTGAGCCCGTAGCTGAGGCAGCCGTATTGGTGAAGAGCGCTAAGGCCGAGCTTCAGACAATCAGCCTTACAGAGACCTACACCTCAGAGATTAAGCCTTACAAGGAGAATGACGTGACCCCAGCTGTGGCTGGTCTTCACATCTCAGAGATTAAGGTTGATGTGGGCGACCACGTGAAGAAGGGCCAGGTTATCGTGGTGATGGACCAGACAACCCTCAAGCAGCAGGAGATTAACCTTGCAACAATGCAGGATAACTACGACCGTATGCTACCTGTGCACAAGGCTGGTGGTATCTCAGACCAGCAGATCACACAGCTCGAGAACCAGCTTAACCTTCAGAAGGAGGTTGTGGCAAATCTTCGCAAGAACTCAACTATTCACTCGCCACTAACAGGTATTGTCACTGCTCGTAACTTCGAGTCGGGCGACCTCTTTGCTCAGGCTCCTATCTTGCACATCATGCAGATCAACCAGCTCAAGGTTAAGGCAAACATCTCTGAGCAGTTCTACACCTCTGTAAAGGTTGGTCAGAAGGTGAGCATCGAGGTAGATATCTTCCATGGCGAGAAGTTCGAGGGTAAGGTATCACGCATCAACCCAGCGCTCGACGCTGCAACACGTACTTTTGGTGTGGAGATTACCATTCCTAATGCTAAGGAGCGCCTCCGTCCAGGCATGTTTGCACGTGCTACCTTTAACATGGGTGAGCGTGAGGCTGTAATGATTCCAGATCAGGCACTTCAAAAGCAGACAGGCTCATCAGAGCGCTTTGTATATGTTCTTAAGAACGGCGAGGCTGAGTACCGCTTGGTTAAGGACGGCCGTCGTGTAGGCGATATGATCGAGATTGTAGAGGGTCTAAGCGCTGACGAGGAGGTTGCAACAACCTCATTCACACGTCTTATGAGTGGTAAGAAGGTGGAGATTAAGAACGAGTAAGGAGTCTTAACACATCGCAAAACAACCACAACAAAAGAGTAAGTGTATAACCTAAGAAAGAAAAGTTAGGTATGAAAATTTATGAAACCTCCGTGCGAAAACCGATTTCGGTAGCACTTATATTCATAGGCGTCATCGTCTTTGGTCTCTTCTCATTGAAGAACCTGGGCGTTGACCACTATCCAGATATCGAGGTGCCATACATCAGTGTCATCACGATGTATCCTGGCGGTAATGCCGAAGATATCGAGACCAACATCACCCGTGTTCTCGAGGACCAGCTCAACTCTATCGACAACCTCGACAAGATAACCTCGAAGTCGAAGGACAACGTCTCTATGATTACGTTGGAGTTTGAGTATGGATGTGATCTGACGGAGGCGGCAAATGACGTGCGAGACATCGTCAGCCGCACACAGTCAATCCTCCCCGACGACGTGGAGTATCCAACTGTCATGAAGCTATCATCGTCGATGATGCCTATCATGATGCTCTCGGTTACTGCCGATGAGAGCTATGCTGCCCTTGCCAAGATTCTCGATGACAAGCTTGTAAACGACCTTAACCGTGTGAACGGTATCGGTTCGGTGGCTGTTATCGGCGCTCGTGAGCGTGAGGTGCAGGTGAATGTCGATCCTAAGAAGCTTGAGGCTTATGGCCTTACCGTAGAGTCACTAGGTCAGATTATTGCTTCGGAGAACATCAACATTCCTGCGGGCTCGCTCGACCTTGGCACTCAGACCTTCAACCTAAAGACCGACCTTGAGTTTGACGACAGCCGTGAGCTTCTCGACATCGTTGTGTCGAATGCTGGTGGTCGCACCGTGATGCTCAAGGACGTTGCCGAGATTGTCGATACATTGGAGGAGGCAACCATGGACGAGCGTATCAATGGTCGTCGTGGTGTGCGTATCATGATTCAGAAGCAGACAGGTGCCAACACCGTGCAGATTATCGAGGATGTGCAGAAGCGCCTGGTAAACATCATTCCTACGCTTCCACCCGACTGTAAGGTGGAGACCATTTTCGAGTCGTCACGAGAGATTAAGGATGCTATCAACTCATTGGCAGAGACCATCATGTACGCCTTTATCTTCGTTATCTTGGTGGTTATGGTGTTCTTGGGTCGTTGGCGTGCTACGTTTATCATCTGTCTGACGATTCCTATCTCGTTGATATGTGCATTTATCTACCTTTATGCCACAGGCTCAACACTTAACATCATCTCGCTCTCGGCACTTTCGATTGCCATCGGTATGGTTGTAGATGATGCCATCGTAGTGTTGGAGAACATCACCACACATATCGAGCGAGGCTCTAACCCTAAGGAGGCGGCTATCTATGCAACCAATGAGGTGTGGCTCTCAGTTATCGCCACAACGCTTGTTGTTGTTGCGGTGTTCATGCCTCTTACCATGATTCCTGGTATGGCAGGTGTTATGTTCAAGGAGCTTGGTTGGATTGTTACCATCGTGGTATGTATCTCGACCACTGCGGCTATCACACTTACGCCTATGCTCTCGGCATACATGCTTAAGATTGAGGGTGGCGAGCATACATATAAGGGCATCGGTATTCTCTACAAGCCTATCGACAAGGCTTTGCACTGGTTGGATAACGCATACGAGCGTGCCTTGCGCTTTGTTGTTAAGTGGCGTAAGACCACTATCTTGGTGCTCTTCGCTTTCTTCGGCGTATCGCTCATGCTCATCAAGCAGGTGCCTACCGAGTTCTTCCCACCTTCTGATAATGCTCGTTTGACAATGTCTGTAAAGGTTGAGCAGAACACACATGTTGATGAGACTGTGAAGGTGGCACGCCAGATTGACCAGATCATCGCCGAGAAGTATCCATTCGTATATATGGTATCTACCTCGGCAGGTGCCAACTCGTCGAACAACGCCTTTGCGGCTATGCAGACCACTGGCTCGCACATCATCAACTACAACATTCGTATGCCACGACTCTCGGACATCGAGCGTCCTACAATCTTCGAGATTGCTGATGAACTACGTAAGGAGCTTGCAGCAATTCCCGAGATTAGAGAGTTCTCAGTAACGCCTGGTGGTGGCGGTGGCCCTGGTGGCGGTGGCGCTAGTACCGTAGATATCAAGGTGTTTGGCCACAACATGGACAACGCCTTGGCTACAGCTAAGGATCTTCAGGCAAAGATGTCGAAGCTAAGCACCATGCGTGATGTTCAGCTCTCGCGCGAGGATCTTCAGCCCGAGTTCAACGTTCAGTTCGACCGTGACAAGCTATCGTACTATGGCCTCAACGCATCAACCGTGGCTCAGTTTGTGCGTAACCGCATCTATGGCTACGAGTGCACCAAGTATCGTGAGGATGGCGACGAGTATAACATCGTTGTACGCTATGCCGAGCCATATAGAGAGTCATTGGAGGATGTAGAGAACATCGTGCTCTACACACCTCAGGGCCGTGCCCTCAAGCTCCGTGATGTGGCTACAATCCACGAGGACTTCGCATCACCTGAGATTGAGCGTGAGAACCGTCAGCGTATCATCACCGTTAAGGGTGCTGTGGGTGCTGGCGTAGCCCTTGGTGAGGCTGTTGCCGAGGTTAACTCGGTGTTGGCTACCTACGACGTGCCAACAGGTCTTGACCTTGAGCTTGGTGGCTCTATCGAGGATCAGGGCGAGGCATTTAGCGACATTGGTATGTTGCTTATCCTTATCATCATCTTGGTGTATATCGTTATGGCTACGCAGTTCGAGTCGTTGGCATACCCATTCATCATCATGTTCACCATTCCGTTTGCTATGTCGGGTGTGTTCATCGCCTTGTGGCTATCGTCAACACCACTCTCGCTCATTGCGCTCATCGGTGCTATCATGCTTGTGGGTATCGTTACCAAGAACGGTATCGTGATGGTGGACTACATGAACTTGCTTGTTGAGCGTGGCACAGCACTCTCTGACGCTGTTATCCAGGGTGGTAAGAGCCGTCTTCGTCCTGTGCTCATGACCTCGTTCACCACAATCCTTGGTATGGTGCCTATGGCTATGGGTATCGGCGAGGGCTCCGAGATTTGGCAGCCTATGGGTGTGTCGGTAGTAGGTGGTCTTGTTGCCTCTACGCTCATCACCCTCTTTATCGTGCCAGCTCTCTATGCCATGATGGAGGGTCGCAAGGAGCGCAAGGCAGCACGTAAGGCTGCACGCCGTCAGGTTGAGGAGGAGTTTATCCGCCGCAAGAAGCTCGAGGCACAGCAGAATAATCAGTAATCAATCGGGGTGGGTCACACCACCCTATATATAACAATAGAATATGAAGGCATTTTTCGTTTCATATAATCAAGCCCTCACCGACCGCATCAACAAGATGCTTGATGACAATGGTGTTCGTGGCTTCACACGCTGGGCACTTACTGAGGGTCGTGGCACCAACACGGGCGAGCCACACTACGGCACCCACGCATGGCCATCTATGAACTCGTCAATCTTGGCTATTGTCGAGGACGAGAAGATTGAGATACTACTCAACGAGCTTCGCGAAATCGACTCGCTCACCGAGCAGCAGGGCTCACGAGCCTTTGTCTGGGACATCACAGCGATGATGTAGCAACAAAAAGGACAACCGCTTGGTTGTCCTTTTTTTGTTGGGTGTAAGAGGGGAGAGGTGCGATGCGCTTTGCACGAGGTTAATAAGGAGAGTAGGGAAAATAGGGAAGATAGGGACAGCAGAGAGAGCAGAGAGAGCAGAGAGAATAGAGATTATTGTTTGATACCCGAGTTTCTTTGTTGTCTCTGTTGTCTCTGTTGTCTTTGTTGTCTCTATACCCCTTTCCCTATCTTCCCTATTCTTCCAATCTTCCCTATGCCCCAGCCCACCTCAATCAGCGAGAAACAATTTCTTGTCAGAAGGGTGCCGAGTGCTACACTCGGCAAAAATGCCACCGATGGGTAGTACTAGATGTACGTCCCATTGGTGGCATTTTTTCTAGGGGCCGCAATCGACCCCCTATCACAAGAAATTACTTTGTTTTGAGCCACTTAGCAAGCTCCCCCCACGAAGGTCGCTTGCCGTGCATAAATATACCTATGCGGTATATCTTTGCTGAGAGCCATGTGGTGACAACAAAGCTTAGGTAGAGCACCACCAGCGATACTACAACCTCCCATGTAGGAATGCCGAAAGGTATGCGGGCAATCATCACAATAGGCGAGGTGAAGGGTATCATCGATGCCCAAAAGGCGATGGGCGAGTTAGGGTCGTTGAATACCGACATCATGACAATCATAGCAAGAATAATAGGCATCATGATGATAGTGTTAAACTGCTGACCATCTTGCACCGAGTCGACCGCCGAGCCCGCCGCAGCATACAACGAGGCGTAGAGCAGGAAGCCTCCAAGGATAAAGAGGGCAAGGTAGATAAAGAGTGTAGCGATATATCCTGTGTCGCCAAGAGTGCCCATAATGCCCTGAAGCATAGCGTCGCTCGACATAGCCACATCTGCCGAGAAGAGGGCGGGGATAAGGAACTTAGAGGCGGCAATAATTAGCGCTGCCCAGATGGCTATCTGCGTGAGTGCCACAGCAGCAATACCCAAAATCTTACCCATCATAAGCTGGAAGGGCGAGCAGCTGGTTACCATAACGTCTATAACACGGCTCGACTTCTCCTCGACAACAGAGGTTAGCACCATCTGGCCGTAGATGATGATGACCATGTAGAGCAGCATGCCGAGGATTATGCCCAAGATGTAGTTGATGCCTGCCGAGGTGCTCTCCATATCCTCCTCGTTGCCCGTGCCATTATTCTCGAAGGTGTTGAGAGCGATGGGCACAGCCACATCTGCCAACATCTGGTCGAGGTTGTCGATGTTATAGCGCTCCTTAAGCTTCTCGCGCTCAACGATACTCTTAAGCTGCGACTGGATAAGCTCCTCGAGCATGAGCGACGACGAGGAGTTGATGATAAACTGAACGTTGCCACTCTCCTTGACATCCTCGTTGATATATAGTATGCCAAAGATGCCGCTCTCGGCGTTGTATATCTGGCACGCCTCCTCCTTCGTGAGGTTGTTCTGCACCGAGAATACCACCTCCTCGGAAGATTGCATGCGCTCGGCAACAAAGCCCGACTTATCAACGACAACCACCTGCTTCTGCTCGCTCTTACCATAGAACATCATGAGCGAGGGTGCCACCATCATGCCTATCATAAAGAGGGGCATGAGCAGCGTGGTTACTATAAACGACTTCTTGCGCACTCGCTCCGTAAACTCGCGAGCCACGATTAGGTATATCTTCTTCATAATTCTTGCGCTGTTATTTAAGTGTTCCGTTCACGGCACGGATAAAAATGTCATTCATAGATGGCATAAGCTCCTGCATGGCGCGTAGCTCGCACCTATCGTTGAGGCGTGATATGACCTCGCGAATATCCTCGTTGCGAGGAACATCTATCTTCGTGGCAGTATATCCACCCACCACACCACGGCTCTCGCCTATGACGTTGGCAAGCTCTCCCACAGCCTCGCTGAGTACCTCGTGCGACGAGCGGTGCGTAATCTCGAAGGTGTTGCCACCCGCCGTGCGACGTATCTCCTCGACCGAGCCTGAGAGTATGTTGCGCGACTTGTTGATAAGGGTTATGTGGTCGCATATCTCCTCGACAGACGCCATATTGTGGGTCGAGAAGATGATTGTTGCTCCTCTATCGCGCAAGCCGAGAATCTCCTCCTTAAGTAGGTTGGCATTTATTGGGTCGAAGCCTGAGAATGGCTCGTCGAATATCAGAAGCTTAGGCTCGTGCAGCACCGTAGATATAAACTGCACCTTCTGCGCCATGCCCTTCGACAGGTCCTCAACCTTGCGTCCCCACCAGTCCGAGATGCCTAAGCGCTCAAACCAGTGGCGTAGGCGCTTCTCGGCATCGCGCCTATCAAGGCCCTTGAGGCGGGCAAAGAATATTGCCTGCTCGCCAACACGCATCTTCTTATATAGTCCTCGCTCCTCTGGCATATAACCTATGTGGAAGATATCATCGACCGATATCTCCTTGCCGTCGAGCATCACACGACCCTTGTCGGCGAGGGTTATGCGGTTAATTACACGTATTAGCGTGGTCTTGCCAGCACCATTAGGGCCAAGCAAGCCATATACCGAGCCACGAGGCACCTCCAACGACACATCGTCGAGGGCTACATGTCCCGTATAGCTCTTGGTAACATGCTGAACACTAAGTATTGAGTCCATGGTTTTTAAGGTTTTGTTTTTACAAAGATACAAAAATTCCACAAACATAGGTTATGCCTGTGGAATTTTTGTGTTTGCTTATAGAACTACTATTTCTGCTCTGTGAGCGACACGCTGCCCGACTTTCTAAGCAGCATATAATCATACTTATAGTTTGCTGTTAGCACAGCATCTTTGAGTGTTCCACTCCATGTCTCGCAGTTATATGTATCGCCAATAAAGCCCTCGAGGAAGAGTGAACCATCTAGCTGCACCTTTCCCATGAGCAACGTGCGAACATTAGGCTTATTTGTGTAGTACGAGCCAAGAACTCTGCCGCTATTATCGATAACAAGCTCCACTGTCGCCGACTTCTTGTTTACGACACCTGTAAACGTTCTACACTCCAACTTTGTCATGTTGCTGTCATAGATATCAATGTCTCCAACATGGTTAGGATAAGAATCGACAATCTCCGCATCGGCAATCATATCACCTGTTACATACAATCTACGTCCGTCATGTATCTTAGTGAGCTTGCCACTAGTCAATTCGTAAGCATAGACCTTGTCTTTTATAACAAGCTTAATCACAGGATTTTCGTTGTCGTAGCCCTTATCCTCAGGAACGATTACCTCGCTAAACTTCGACACCTTATCCTCCTCGCCCTCAACTGTTAGCTCAAGAGCTCGCTCCTCGCCACTCTCGAGGTCGTAACGAATAATATACTTATAGTACTGATCAAGCTGTCCGCGGTACGACTTGTTTCTATGCACGTAATATAGTGCAGGGCTCTCCTCTGACATAGAGATCACATAAGGGATATTTGAGCGTATCCACTTTAGCACATCCTCATTGTGTGTAAGCTTAACTGGCTCCTTAGCAGCTGGTAGTTGCTTTGTTACACCCGCACCCTCCGTAAAAGCGAGCTCCATGCCACCATCATAAAACTGTGTATTAACAGTAAGCACACCATTAACAAGTGTTCCAAAATCGATCGATTTACCACAATGTGTCAACTTACCAGTATTGTCTCGGCAACAAACATAGACATCAAAATCACGCTTGCCGTCGATGCCAATCATCAACACCACATAGTTTAGCTTAGTGTTGGTTGTTGCAATCTTTGCCTCGTAGTTCTTGCCGTTATACACGCCCTTATAGGTGTCGTAGCCGAGCTCATTACCATTAACATCGTAAACCGTCATATCACGATAGATATAGCCTGTCCAACCCGCATAGGTCATTTTATACGAAACAAAGAAGTCGTTATAAACGCTTACGCCATTTGACGACACAATGGTCTTAAACTTGTCATTGGTAAGGTCGTAGAGTAGTGCCGAAGAGTTATCGGCACCAGGGTTGCGGAAAACGCGATAGAATCCCAAAAGGCCAAAGCTTGTGGCCTTGCTATTAAGACCTTTATCCTCAGGCACAATCCAACCCTCATAAGCATCAAACGAGTGCTTGCGGTCGCCCTCGAATTTCAACAACTCGGCACTAACACCCGTATTTAGGTTATGCTTCACAAGATGACAGTAGTTGTCAGCCACATTCTCACTCATGTGATATATATACTTCTCAGCGCCCTGCTCTGAGTAGAGAAAATCTACCTTGTTGAGCAAGTAATCGTTAGCTGCATCCATCGCAGAATTCTTACTACCACAGCTAAGTAGCAACATCGCCAAAGAGGCGACGCCTAAAAGTTTTACAACGCTCTTCATAGCTTAGTCGATCTTTGTAGTTTCGTTAATTACCTCGTTAAGAGTGAAGTCGTAGAGCTTAGGATCGTATGAATACTTGTGGAAGCCTGCCTCGATACGACCCTCTACGAGCTTACCCTTCCAGTACTCTGTGTGAGAAGCACTCATCAGACTGCCCCAGAAGTTGTAGAAGTAATTATCCTGAGATCCTACAATATCAAAATGATTATCCTCTGTTAGTTCTCCTATAAGTCTAATTCTATTCTCTGGGCCATACTTGTCGTAGTAGTACGAGCCAAAAATCCTATTTTTAGACACCCATAGCTCCGCAGTAACATTCTGCTTAGCAATAGTACCCTTGAACACTCGTGGTTCAACAGCGTTGCCATTTACATCATAGGTTGTTACACCCTTTAGCTGATTGGCATATTTAGCATCTTTTAATTCGCTAACGATCATGTCGCCATATACGCGCGTATTATAGCTCTTGTTTACAAGTTTTGCGGTTTGTGTCGCAGCATCAATCGCAAATGCATAGTAGAAATCGTCGGTGAACTTATCGTTGAGGTCAACTAATCGTGTGACAATAGCAAAGGTAGTGCCCTGCTCAAGACCACGGTCGGCAGGAAGAACAAAACCTGTTATAGCACCGTCGAAACGATATGTAACGCCATTGCACGATAGCTGCTCAACAGCAACCTTCTCGCCAGTTTCAAGGTTTACTTTAAATAGGTCTTTAAAGTAGGTATTTTGAGCATAACTGTAATATGGCGAGTTCTCAATGTAATAGATAGTGTTATCGTCGTCGGGAATATTTATATAATTGACGTTCGACAAGAGCCACTCCTTAGCCCTATTCTCATACTTATTGCCACAACCCACAAACAGCAGCGCAACGACAGCGATTAAAAATATGTTTATTACTCGTTTCATAACTATTCAATATTTAGTGTTACAAAAAAATTGTCATATCACCCTACGCCTACTTCTGCTCGGTGAGTGTAAACTCATAAGTTCGGCTACCAGCCTTAAATGTGGCACAAATCTGACCATCTTTGATGGTACCTTCCCAGGTCTCACATACCGAATCTGAGAAGTTGTAACCTGTAACCTCTATGTTGCGATTTTGGTCAATCGTGCCAAGCAGTTTGATGCGCGACTTGCCAGGGCCATATTTTGTGTAGTAATATGAGCCAGCCAATGCGCCATTGCGCTCAACAAGCTCAACAACAACATTCTGCTTTGCTATAGTGCCAACGTAGGTCTTTGCCTCAAGTTTATTACCTTGTGCATCATAGACATCTACATTTGTTATGCTATAACTAAAATTGGGCACCTTCATACTCACAATCATATCACCCGCTACATCAACAGTGTAACCTCGACAAATCTCGCTCACTCTATCTGTAGTAGTATCGTAGATAAGTGCCACATGAGTCTCATCCATTTTATAGCTATTAGACTCTTTATCACAATAACCCGTAATTACGAAAGATGTGCTACCGCCATAGCCTCTATCCTCGGGAAGGATATATCCTTTTATATAACTAAAGATATAGTCGTTACCATTGAACGATGTCAGCTTATTAGCTTCAAACGTATCGAGATCGACTCTCATCAAATCGAGCGTTCGGGCATCGTCAACAAAGTAGTAGAGCGATGGATGCTCAGCCTCGAGTGCCACAAAATGGTCAACCTCGCCCTTAATCCACTCATTAATTGCCTTCTGCTTGCTGTCACAACCCACGAGCGATAGCATAGCAACACAGATTGCTGATAGTGTAAAAAGTCTCTTCATAATGGTATTTGTTTAAATTATTTGTTATCTATTCGATAGACGCTCATTGCTCATAAGCATAAACAAAGTTAAGAAATTTTTCTTAAAAAAGATTATTTGAAGAGGATATTTTAGAAATTTGCTATCTTTGTAGTATGGAGAACAACGCAAATAACCAAAACCTTAGCCCCGAGGGCAAACCACAGCCTATTCGCTGGGGATATCTTGTAGCAGCAATCATCGTCATAGCAATAGTAGTGCTTGCCGAGATGTTTCACCCGCGCTCAACACGCAACCAGATAAGGGCATACGAGGCGCAGATTGAGGCGCAAGAGGCACAAAAATAGTGAGGTATGGCAACGATGAAGCTAACATTCTTGGGCACAGGAACATCGCAGGGTGTGCCCGTAATAGGCTGCGAGTGTGATGTCTGCAAGTCGACAGATAGTCGCGATAAGCGCCTACGCACCTCGGCAATGGTCGAGTGTGGCGATGTGCGCCTTGTCATCGACGCTGGCCCCGACTTCCGCCAGCAGATGCTACGTGAGGGGGTGCGCCACCTCGATGCTATACTCCTCACGCACGAGCACAAAGACCACACGGCGGGCATCGATGATGTGCGTGCCTTCAACTTTGTTGATTACCCCACTATCCACTCGATGCACATCTACGCCAACGAGCCGACGATTACCACCATAACAAAGGACTTCGACTATGCCTTTGCACAAAATAAATACCGAGGTGTGCCCGTTATAGAGCTACACACCATAACCGCAGATCGTTGTTTTGAGGTCAAGGGTATCGAGATTATGCCCGTCGAGGGTCGCCACTCCGAGCGCTTCAAGGTATTTGGCTACCGCATAGGCAAGCTCGCCTACCTCACCGACTTCGACTCGATAAGCGACACGGAGCTAAGCAAACTGAAGGGTGTTGAGTATTTGGTTATCAACGCCTTGCGCTGGGCAGAACACAGCTCACACTTCTCGGTGGGTCAAGCACTTGACATAATCAAGCGCGTAGCCCCCAAGCGAGCATTTCTGACCCACATGTCGCACGGGATAGGTCTGCATGCCGAGGCTGAGCGAAAGCTTCCGTGTGGTGTAGAGTTTGCCTACGATGGGCTAACGGTAGAGATTGAATAAGCGAGTATGAAAAGATTTTTAAGAGATAAGGTTGTTGTGATAACAGGTGCTTCGTCGGGCATTGGCGAGGCTATGGCACGTGAGTATGCCAAGATGGGAGCAAAGGTTGTAATGGCTGCTCGCCGCCGTGAGGAGCTTGAGCGCATAGCACAGGAGATTGAGGCTCAGGGTGGCAAGGTGGCATACGCCGTGTGCGACGTAACAAAGGAGGAGGATTGCAAACACCTCATGGATGTTGCTATCGAGCATTTTGGCAGAATAGATGTGATGATATGCAACGCAGGACTATCGATGCGTGCCCTGTTCGACGACTGCGACCTTAGTGTGCTTCACCGCCTCATGGACGTAAACTTCTGGGGCACGGTCAATTGCACCAAGTATGCACTACCCTATTTGCAGCAGTCACGAGGCTCTCTTGTGGGCATATCGTCGGTTGCGGGCATTCACGGTCTTCCCGCACGCACGGGCTACTCGGCATCAAAATATGCCATGACGGGATTTCTCGACACCATACGCATCGAAAACCTCAAAAAAGGGGTTCATGTGATGACGGCATGCCCGGGCTTCACCGCCTCAAACGTGCGCTTCTCGGCACTCACCGCCGACGGCACGCAGCAGGGCGCAACACCACGCAACGAGGCTAAGATGATGACTCCCGAGCGTGTGGCACACCTCGTGGCACGTGGCATCAAGCGTCGTAAGCGCCTCTGCCTTATGGAGTGGGAGGGTCGCATGACACACCTTCTCAAGAAGTTCTTCCCAGGCTTGGTCGATAGACTCTTCTATATGGTCATGGCTCGCGAGCCCGACTCACCGCTGACAAAGTGAAAGGTGAAAGGTGAAAAGTGAAAGGTGAAAAGTGAAAGGTGAAAAGTGAAAGGTGAAAAGTGAAAGGTAAGGTGTGCTTCGCACGGGATTAATGGGATAAATGGGAAATTCCCATCAAGCTTTAGCGTTACCCATTAAGCGTTAGCGCTCCCATCTTTCCCATCAAGCTATAGCAATTAGAGCAATAGGCTCTATCGCCCTACTATGATAGTTGATCTTGGCTAGAAAGTGGTTATTGCTCGAACGTATGCCTCCTTATATTTGTCGGCGCCACGTGTCTCGTTGCTCGCAATCCAGACATACCACGCACAGGCATCGGGCTCATAGTCGGCATAGTCGGTTGATGACCAATACCAACCATCTAACTCTCTATACCCTTTAGCTTTAAGCGTTTGGTTGACAGCTATTCGCACATCCTTATCAAGGGTGAAGCGCACCAGCTCGTCAATAGCTGGCAGATACCATTCACCACCCTTAGCCCTACACCAATTAAAGGCGGGATACTGCGCTGCCTCAACGTGGCAGACAACCTTATCGGTATTTGCCTTGCCGTCTACCCTATTCGAGGCATCTACGTGCGTTTTTTTGCGATACTGCTCGTCGCTACACCACCTCAGCTCCGCCTCGTCGAGGCTCAGCAACTTACCATGGCGACCATCGTCCCACACCTGGAACACCACGCCCTCCTTATTATTTTCGTTGTAGTAGTCACCCACCTTATAGCATGGCTCTACACTATGCTCTGCCTCCGACCTATCGAGTGCTAAATAGATACCCGCAAGCGATAACACCAATAATGCAAAAGCCAATATAGTGTGACGAATTGACCATCTCGATGAGCTACTCTTTGTCACACTCTTTGGAGCAACATTCGTAGTTCTGGTTGTGTTAGCCTGTTTGTCACCAAGAAGAGCCGAAATGCTGTGCAGCACATCGCCATAAACATGGCTCGGATTGGGGAAGGCATCTATCCAATTGATATTATTCAGATAGTATCGCTTAGCGCCCGTATATTGATCGGCCGTGAGCCTTACCGACAATATCGGCATCTTAGCCTCGCACGCAAGCTCAATCTCTCGATCAACCTGCTCCGACTCGTTAAACGACTTGGAGAATACGACAATCATCATACGACTACTCTCAATAGCCTCGACAATAGTCTTCGCCCACACCACACCACGAGGAATGTCGCGATGCGCAACAAAGCAACGTAGGTTATGCTGCTCGATATAGTTGCATAGACTCATCACACTCTCTATGTCGTGGGAAGAGTAGCTTATAAATATGTCGTATCTCTTGCTCATCATATTCAACAAATAACTCTTAATGTGAGGCTGGCAAGCCTAAAACGCCCTTGAGATTTTTTGCCCACTTGTTCTGAGCACGCATAACCTGCTCGACAATGTCGCGCACAGCGCCATGGCCACCATTAAACTCCGACACGTAGCGCGATGCCTCGACAACCTCCATACAGGCATCGGCAGGGCATACAGGGATACCCACAAGGCGCATACACTCCAAGTCAGGAATATCGTCACCCATATAGATAACATTTTGAGCATCAATGCCATGCTCAGCGAAAAACTCATGCATAGCCGCCACCTTATCCATGCAGTTAAGATACATCTTCGTAACGCCAAGCATCGTGAGTCTATTCTCCAACATACGGCCTCTGCCACCCGAAATCACGCATATCTTCATGCCCTCGCGCAGGGCTGCGGCTATGGCATAGCCATCTTTGGCATTGTAGCGACGCACGAAGTCGCCATCTGTGGTGGGGATAATACCGCCGTCGGTCATCACACCATCAACATCGAGAACAATAGCCTCGACTTGTGCTATATCTTCTTTGAAGTTTCCCATATACTCTCAGTTATATCTCTATATATTTTCTGCTTTATATCGTCACCCGCCAACATCTCTAAGTGCTTGTCGCACACAGCCCTATCGCCACGCACGGCAGGTCCTGTCTGCACCAATCGAGGGTTGTCCGTAGCCACCGCCTTAGATGCCGTCTCCTCGATAAGTGGCTTGAGCATGTCGAAGCTAAGGCCCGCCTCTGTCATTATATCGCCACCGAGGGCATATAGCTGATTTGTGAAGTTATTGACAAAGACACCGGCAAGGTGTATCGACCTACGGCGCTCGCTATCGGCCTCGGCAACACGCTCCGAGATGGTGTGTGCAAACTCGGCAAGGCGCTCCTTGGTCTGTTCATCTTCCGCCTCAATGAAGATAGGCACCTTGCCAAGCGACATCTGACGACCCGCCGTGAAGCTCTGAAAGGCATACAATATGCCTCGGCTAACACCCTCATTAGGAAGCACCGCAAGAGGCACACTACCTGCCGTATGTACCACGATAGAGCCCTGCTTAAATGGCAGAGCGTGAGCCACCTCCTCGACAGCACGGTCGCTAACCGAGATAATGTATATATCTGCCTCAGCAAGCATCTCTACATTGCTGGTCCAGTGGCTATTGGTGAGTGTGGCAAGGTAGCGACCACGCTCCTCGTTGCGGGCAAATATCTGCTGAAGAACGACATGCTTATTTCCATTGAGCGCCAGGGCAAAGGCCTCGGCAACATTGCCTGAGCCAACGACAACAACACGCACAGGTTGTTCGCCACGCAGCTTCTTGATACCCAATCTACGAGCGTCGATAGTCTCGTAGTAGTCGGCATTCTGCCATACGCAGCAGAGCTCGCAGCCAAACAAGATGATGTTCCACGACACCTGCAACCAGATGATAAACAACGGAATAGCCGCAAAACTACCATAGATGGCGTTGTAGGCGGTCATGTAGCCCTGAATATATACATAGCCCCACTGCCAGAACATGAGCATTATACCGATAAGCGTGCCTATAATCAGGGCATAGCGCCAGCGCACATAGGCATGTGGCAGATATTTATAAAGCAGCGCCGTGCTAAAGGCGGTGATGGCAATAGATATAAGGCGCGACACGCCCTGGCTGATGTCGTTCGAAAGACCAGACCATAGGAACGCCTCCATGGTAAATGTCGTTGCAAAACCCCAGAGGATAGGCACCAAGATAACGATAAGCGTATAGGAGATATAGCGCTTGATAAATCCTCGCTTGGCACGCACACCCCAGATGTGGTTGAACGCGCCCTCGGCACCACGAAAGACGATGAATATAAACCATATCATCGAGCCAAGACCGATAAACATGAAGATGCCGTTAGGCAGGTTCTCGGCGGCACTATTGGCTGCTGTTAGCAACTTATCGATGAGGTCGCCCCACTCGCTAAAGCCACTGCGCAGGCTCGCCTCAACAGGCTGCCACGCCCCCAAGCGGCTGAGAATGATTAGCACAAAAGCTAAGAGCGGGATTGCCGCAAAGAGCGATTGTAGCGTAAGGGCAGCACTATCCACAAAGGTGCGATGGAGTTTGCGGCTACGAATGGTGTAGTACATCTGACGATAGCCATGCACAAAGAGGTTGTGCACACGGCTGGCATCAGGCGCAAAGCTCAGCAAACGGCGGTGAACAGTGTGCTCGACATATTTTGCAAGACGTTTTAGCTTCATATCGTTGGGTTAACTATCTATTCTTCAATATTATGACATAGTTCTTACCGTTTATCGCCGTAATAGCCATAAGCTCATCACAGCCAGCACGAGCGCCAAGAGCCTTACGCAGAGCATCTACCGAGAGCGACGTATCGCGCTTAATGATGTCGATGCCCTTGCCCTTATATCTACGCTTAAGCTCCTTGGGGCGATACTCCTCGATGCTCACAATCTCATAACTTCGGCAGCCAAGTTCACATGGTAGCGGCTCGCGCGATAGGGCAAAGCCATTATTACTCCATATCGAGGCATAGGGGGCAAGTTGAGCGATGGCAACACGCGCCTTTTGTAGAGCTACGTCAGGGATGTGCAGATAGTGCCAATCACCCTCCTCGACACTGCCACCATTGGGCGCTATGAGCATAGCCTCGGGCTCGAAGCACCACTCGCCACTACCCACTACGGCAATACGCAACATATTGCGCTCGGCACCAGTATATATGTTCAGCTCCTTGCACTCGCCACCAAGGCTAACAACCTCAACCTCAGCGGGGGAGAGCAACCTGAAAGCCTCGGCACAATCAAACATTGGCGAGAGCTTAATAGCGATACGTGGGGCAATATCCTTAAGTTTAGGCATTAGGGCAACGATATTGGGCGAACAATCTTCGAGGCAGACCATCTTATTGCCCTCGGCTGAGCGACGGTCGGGATCGACAAACACCCAGTCGAACCTATCACCACACCTTGCCACATACTCCTCTGCCGAGGAGCTTACGACAGTTACATTTGTGATGCCCATCAGCGCAAAATTGTGGCGCACAACCTCTGCCAGAGCCTCGTCGCGCTCGAGCGACACCACACGCTCAAACCTACGTGCAAGAGCCATGGTATCGACACCTAAGCCACACGTAAGGTCGAGCACCGAGCCGCCCGACATAGGCTTACGCTCTGCCGACTCCTCGCTCGACGACTGCTCGAAGGCACGGGGCGGGATTATGCAGCGCGCCTCATACATGCGTGGTAGCTTGCGGCGGGCACGTTGCAGATACTTCACTTGGGTAGCCACAATCGAGGCATGGGGCACACGCTTGTCGAGCGCAATAGCCGAGGCATCACGCTCAATATTTCGCTCCACAGCCTCACGTACTTCGCCAGTGGAGAGCAAAGCTATGTTGTAAATATCGCTCATCAACTCACAAAGTTATCACTTTTTTTCGCATAACGACCACCCTCCGAGGGTAATTATCGCAAAGAGAGTGTAAATAATTGCTACGCCCGCCGTAGATAGCTGATAATTTATGGCAACCCACTCCCACTGAGCCACCCACTCAACAAAGCTATTTTGTGCCCAGGCAGCATGCTCCATCACCCAGCCAAAGGGCATAGTAAGCGGTGCTGGAAGCAGAAGAACAAATATTCCACAACAGACAATAGCATAGGCGGTTAGCATAGCTACAGGCGTTACCACAACACCCATATAGGGAACATTTGCAAAGATATGCGACACGATGGGCATTGTCCACAGTGTAGCCGTTATGCCAATGATTAGTGTAGTGAGCAACGACCTTAAAATAAATCCTCGCTGGGCGACAAGGCGCATAAGAGGCACACCCCACACAATGATGCCTATGACCGCCACTGCCGAGAGCTGGAAGCTAACGTCATAAATATACGACGGGCGATATACAAGCATGGCGAAGAGTGCTGTGGCGAGGGCATTTAGCGAGTTGTAGCGCATCGACGACATCTGCGCAAGGTGCATCACACTAAACATAAGCGCCGCGCGCACCAACGATGCCGAAGCGCCCGACATGGCAACATATATCCACAGCACCACAACCACAGCTACATTATGCCAACGGTGGCCGTGGCGAATGAGTATTATGGGCGTGAGCAGCAGCGTTAAGACCATCACCACAATGCCGAGGTGGAGTCCCGATAACGCCATAAGGTGCGAGAGTCCTGTGCGTGAGTATGCCTCGCGCAGAGCCTGCTTTTCAAGACGACGTGAGCCAACCACCATAGCCTCGACCGTGGAGTGGCTGACGCTATCGCGCATCGAGCACTCGAGCTTGCGTATAGCCCTACTCTGCAGGGTCTGCCTACCCGACCGCTCAACACCGATAATGTTATCCTCATTTACTCCTACGCCACCCACAAAGCCACGGTTACGAAGCAGCCTATTATATGGCTCGTGTCGCGACATACGGCTACGAAACTTGGTGCGCAGTTCTACAATGTCGCCCTCACAAATCGAGTCGTTGCGTATCCACAGCACCACATCGTAGTTGGCACTCTTCGAAGCAGAATCGCTCTGCCACGCCTCGATAACGCCATGCGATAGGCGGTAGCCATCACGCTCCGAAGGAATATCATTAACTCGCACACGTGCTGTGATATACTCCCCATCGGCAATGTCACACGTGGGGCGTAGCAGCGTGGTTGTCATATACCCAAAGCCGAGCACCGCAAGCGATACTGCCATAGCCGAGAGTAGCCTACTCCTACCCCACAGTTCAATAACCAAAACGGCTAAGACAAATGCCACAACAAGCACCCAATCGGGCACAAGAACAGCATCGGCGAGGAGGATGCCGAGCACATAGGGCACGAGCAATAAAAAGAGGGGCACCGATCGTAATCGACGCCCTAAGCCCTTAAGCGAGAAACCGTTATGCCAACTCTCGAATTCTAACATCACACACACCCTCAAGCATACGTGCCAACGCCTCTACGTCGGTAGGCTCGTCAACCTGACCATAGTGATAGGGGTAATATATCTGAGGACTAAGCGCCTTAACAGCCTCGACAGCCTGCTCAGGCTTCATGGTATATGGCTGATTTACACACACAAACGCAATGTCGATACCCTGCAACGCACGAAGCTCGGGTGTAGGCTCAGTATCGCCCGAGAAGTAGATGCGCACAGCATCGTTGAGCACAACCACATAGCCACAATCCTCACGCTCCTTGGGGTGGAACTGAAGCTGATTTTCCGAGGTGTTATATGCCGCAACAGCCTCTACCCTAATATCGGCAAATGGCTCAGCCTTAGCTCCTGGCAACATCGTGTAGCAGTCGCCACGAAAGCCCTCAGCAGAGGTCTTATCGAGGAGGATGCGTGTATCGGGGGTCTGCAGCGCCTCGATAGCCGCCATATCGAAGTGGTCGTAGTGCGAGTGTGTCACCAAAATCATGTCGGCCTTAGGGAGTTTGTCATACTGAGCATTCTCCATAACGGGGTCGATGTATATATGCCTACCCTCGTACTCCAACTTTACCGAGGCATGCGCAAAGAAGGTTAGCTTCACTCTTTGACCATTTATTGTTAGCTCGTCGCTGCTATAAGCGGGCATGGCGGGCTTGCCACCAAATAGTTTTGATAGGAATGACATAGGCTTATCTATTTTATGTTTTCTATAAATTGCGATATTGTCGAAGTAAGGCCCTCGGTAAGAGGCAACTGCGAGTTTACATATACGTTTACAATCTGCTCAAGTCTATCCTCCGAAGCCCAATCCTTCATGACATGTGTCATATTTTCGAACACCACCAATTGGGCATTAGGAGCTGCCTTTGCAATCACATCGCCATTATCTGGGCTCACCTGAATATCATTTCCGCCACACACCACCAACATGGGGCACTCTACGCCCTTTGCCAGTTGCTGTGGGTCATACTGCATAGTATTAATAAGGAATGGCTGCACCGAGGAGTGGAACAGCGACAAGAGCTCCTTGGCAATCTTCTCATCTGGATATCTCTTACCCGCCTTGAGCGAGCGCAATATCACGTCAGCCTGGAGCATAAGTGCCATGTGCTGAGGCATAAGCTGAGCTCTTAGCTGCGTGCGCAATATCTCGTCCATGGCATATCCTGGCGCTGCAAGCAGAACTAAGCCATCAACCTCGACACCACGATTAGCCGCCACAAGAGCGATAAGACCACCCTCGCTATGGCCCGCAATAATAACACGCCCAAAGCCCTCCGAGCGAAGATAGTTTACCACCACCTCAACATCATCGACATAGTCGTCGAAGAGGAGATTGGGGATATCCTCCATAGGAATTACACTCTGCCCGATAGCTCGCTTGTCGTAGCGCACGACAGCATATCCATCTTCGACAAGTGCATCGGAGAGGAGCTTATAAGAGTAGGTGTTTACGCTAAGCGACGAGTTGCCATTTCTGTCTGTTGGGCCCGAGCCCGCAACAATCACAATAGCGGTGTCGCTACCCGCCTCGGGCTTCGCAAGCGTAGCGCTGAGCGTGCCCCAATTACACTTTATAGCCACCTCTGTTTCAGTAGTTTGTGCAGATAGCATGGTTGCACTAAGCAACAAGGCAACAAGTATTGTAAGTCGTTTCATAATCGCCATTTTTATAGTTCAACATCTGAGAATGAGTCCTCGACAACAGTACGTAGACGACGGCTATTGAGGTGTGTATATATCTCGGTGGTCTCGATACTCTCGTGTCCGAGCAGCTCCTGCACCTGACGGATGTTAGCACCACCCTCCAGAAGATGTGTGGCATAGGAGTGGCGCAAGGTATGCGGGCTAATCTGCTTGGCGATACCAGCATTGCTTGCCGCCGTCTTGATGATATTAAAGACCATTACGCGCGTCAGTGGCGTGCCTCGGTTGTTTAGAAAGAGTACGGGTTCGGAGCTACGCTTAGGCGTGCGAAACTCCATATATAGCTGAATCTTGTCGCGTGCCGCCGAGCTCACGGGCACTATGCGCTGCTTGTCGCCCTTGCCAATAACACGTATATAGCCCTCGCCGAAGAAGAGGTCTTGGAGGCGTAGCGACGTGAGCTCCGATACGCGTAGTCCGCACGAGTACAACACCTCGACAATGGCACTATTGCGACACCCCTTCGACTCACGAATATCGAAGGTAGCGAGCATAGCATCAATCTCGTCGATAGTGAGCGTGTCGGGAAGTATGCGCCCCGCCTTCGGCGCCACAACGCCCTCGGTGGGTAGCTGCTCAACGCGATCCTTAAGAAGTAGAAAGTTGTAGAAGCTCTTAACGCCACTTAGGCGACGAGCCTGCGAGGCGCTGCTGCGCCCCTCAGAGTACAACCACGCCATATATCGCTCGATATGCTCCGAGGCGACCTTCTCGGGAATGACATTCCAATGGCGCATCACAAAGTGGCTAAACTCCTCGAAATCGCGCATATAGGCATCGACACTATTGTCCGATAGTCGCCTCTCGAACTTGATGTATCGACGATACTCGCCACTAATTTTCTCCCACTTTTTGGCACTCTCTGACATAATATTCGTATCTTTGTCGGTAAAGATACAAAAATTTTACATAATATTATCATAGTTTACCAAATTTTAGTCACTATGAAACAATACGTTGAACTACAGATAACCTGCCTCAATGAGGAGATGGCAGAGATTATAACTGCCTATCTTGCCGACTACGAGTTCGAGAGTTTCGACTCAGCACCCGAAGATGAGCACATACTACTCTTTGCCTACCGTCGTAAGGAGGAGTGGGCAGCGTGCCGCGAGGAGGCGCTGGCGGCTATTGTCGAGTTTGGTGAGCTACGCAGCGAGAAGGAGATAGAGGACGAGAATTGGAACTCGGCATGGGAGGCTGAGGGCTTCGAGAGAGTAGATATCGACGGTAAGATAGTGATACGTGCACCCCACCACCCAGCACCCACCGACCCTGCAACGATAGATGTTATCGTGACCCCTAAGATGTCGTTTGGCTCGGGTCACCACCATACAACACGCATGATGTGTCGCCATATTCTCGAGTGCGAGCCTTCGGGCAGAGCCCTCGATGTGGGTTGTGGCACGGGAGTGTTGTCCATTGCGGCGCTAAAGTGTGGTGCCGAGTGGGTAGATGCAGTAGATATTGATATTTGGTCCACCGAGAGTGCCCGTGAGGCGGCAGAGCTCAACGGCATTAGCGACAAGATGGAGATTATCCTCGGCACGGTGGAACTAATCGAGGATCGCACATACGACCTTGTTATGGCAAACATCAACCGCAACATTATCCTCAATGATATTGCACGCTACGAGGCAGCGCTCAACGCAGGAGGAACACTGCTTCTAAGTGGCTTCCTTGAGGGCGATGTTGATGATATTATTACAGCCGCTAACTCTCTCAACCTCAAGCTTGTAACCAAGCTCCAAGAGGAGGAGTGGGTGGCACTAAAACTTACGAAATAGTACTGCGCTATGATTATTCTTCCATCAGCATATTTTGGCTCTACGGAGTATTGGACAGCCATTCGCAAGGGTGGCGACGAGGTGATTATTGACCTTGGCGAGAACTACGTGAAGCGCTCGGAGCGCAACCGCACAGAGATAATCACCTCGGGAGGTGTTATGCAGCTCTCAGTGCAGCTATGCCACGCCAACAAGCCACGCCAGCCTATGCGCTCGATGCAGATCGACTACTCGAAGCGCTGGCAACACCAGCACCTCGTAGCCATGGAGTCGGCATACCGCTCGTCGCCCTACTACGACTACTATGCCGAGCGCTTTGCAAAGCTATACAACAGAGAGTGGAAGTATCTCGCAGACCTAAACTATGCCGCACTTGAGGCTGTCTGCTCAATTTTAAAGATGCCTATACCGCGTATCTCGGAGAGCTACATCATCGCCTCGGAGGGCGACATCGACCTACGTGACAAAAAACGAGGCTCGACATTTGTTGCCGAGCCCTACGTTCAGGTCTTTAGCGATAGGCTCCCATTTGAGCCCCGCATGTCGATTTACGACCTTATAATGTGCGAGGGTCCCGCCGCTAACGACGTACTCGCAGCTTGTCAACTATAATTCTTACGCTATCATGGTGCTTGTTCGAGGCATCTACAACATGCAAGGTTGTTACGTCGTCGAGCACAACCGAGTCGGCAGACCACACACATGGCATAACCTCTTGTAGCTCAACGCTCTGTTCACCCACAGTTAGTTCAGGGCGACCAACAGAGCTATAGACCTTAACGCTCTGCACTTTATCAGCACGGCGCTGCCACTTTCGCTCAGCGACATAGAGCGTAGGCTCGGAGCTATTCCACAGCGCACGATAGAGATAGTACGAATCCTTTTTTGAGGTATGGTCATAACACACCATGCCCGACTCGCGCATGCCACTGGTAGATTGGCGTGAGGCGTAGTCGAACATATTATCGAGCCACACACCCCAAAATACGTTGTGCTCGGCGATTAGTGCCGAGTACTTCTCGTGCATCGCCGTCTGATTGCGCTCAGGGAGGTAGGTAGCGCCATGCTCCGTGCGACGCACCTCGTCGGTGGTGTGACCCACAACACCCTCCTCGCCATAGCATACGCCATAGCGCAACTTGCTAAACTTCTTATTTCCCTTAAGCTGGTCGCACCACACAGCAACATCGTCGTACGAACCCTTTGTCCAGCCCACATCTTGGCGCAAGACAATAAGGTCGGTGATGAAATTAAGTTCGCCATCGCGATTGCTACAAGCGACACTTAGGCGCGAGGGGTCGAGCCTATGCACCATGTCGTTAAGCTCGCGTATATACGATAGCACATCGTCGCCACGACCCGACACCAACGAGAACAAGCCCCACATGACAACCGAGGGGTGGTTATAGTTCTGATATACTATCTCTGCAAGTTGCTCAAAACCATTGGCTTTATATGCCGAGGTAGGATAGTAGTATATATCGTTAAAGTTCACCAACGAGCAGCTTAGCGGAAGATCTACCCATACGAGCACACCCTCTCTGTCGCACCTATCGTATAGATGTGCACTATGCGGACCCGATAGCGAGCGCAGGGCATTAGCACCCATATCACATATTATAGATAGGTCCTCGTCGAGATTTTCACGGCTTAGTGCCACACCCACACCCTGGCGATCGTGAGCGAGGTTAACACCACGCACAGCACACTCCTCGCCGTTGATGCAAAGGCGATTATTATCATTGACCGACACACTTCTAAAGCCCACGTCGAAGGTCACCTTATCCGATGGGTTAGAGATATTTCCCACGGTCGCCTCGACACGATACATCGTTGGTTTATCGGGGCTCCACAACTCGGGGTAGTCGATAGTAAACGGCAACTCTACAGGCAGTGGCTTATCGGCCTTACCACTCTTTGCCGAGTAGCTGCACACCTCGTAGCCATCGGGGGCAATGATGCGCATATTTACCATGTGAGCACCCTCCTCCTTTGCCGAGAGATGTAGCTGAACAACACCCGAAGCGCGCTCCTTCGTCACCTCGCGTTGCTCGACAAAGACACCATCTGTGCCATATACCATCGGTGAGATTATGTTTTTGGCAGTAACCAACAACTCAACATCGCGATAGATGCCACCATATAGGTTCTGATCGGTGCTTATAGGCAGCACGTCGGCACGTGGGTTATTCGACACTACGACTGTAAGAATATTGTTCTCGCCATAGCGCACCTTATCGGTAATTTCGAACGTAAAAGCGGTGTATGCACCATGGTGTTCACCCACATAACGGCCATTTACAAAGACCTCGGCAACACTCTGCGCACCACCAAAGCGCAAGAAGAGGCGCTTGCCACGCATTGTTGCGGGAATAGCAAAATTGCGGATATAATGAGCCGTAGAGGTGTAACACTCCTCATCGCTCCAGGTGTGTGGCAGACGCACATACTCTGCCGAGGCAATGCCCTCATGCACAAAGTAAAACTGCCAATCTTCGTTAAGCGAATATGTTGTTCTGGGGGATAGCTCCGCACCTTGCACAATGGTTGCGACAAGGAGTAGGAGTAGTGTTATATAGCGTCTCATAAAGTGGAAATTATGTGCAAATATACGAATAAAGAAAAAAAATTGCTAACTTCGTGCGAAATATCTGCACTTTGTGCAGGCAAAACCAGCTAAATAATGATCGATGTAGTAGTTATCATAGCCCTCGTATGGGCATTTATCTTAGGCATTAAGCGAGGTCTTGTTGTGCAACTTTGCCACCTCGTAGGACTATACATGGCAATGCTCATTGCCCCACGCTTCGCATCCGACGTGGGCTCACTCTTCATGGACGACCCCGGCAAGGCATACCTCGCTGGATTTGTCATAATTGTGGCAGCAGCGCTCATTCTTATATGGGTCATCGCACCCATTATCAAGGCTGTGGTGGTGTGGAAGCCGATAAAGGGTATCGACACGGTTATGGGTGGTGTGCTCAACATCGCCACATCGCTTATTGTCATCGCTGCCCTCTTCTCGATATTCGACCGCATAAACCTTAGCCCCAATATCAAGCAGGATAAGCTCTTCGAGATGGTGCAAAACCACGACGAGGGCGACATTAAGGAGAAGATCTTGGCACTCAGCCAAGCCAACATCGACGGCCAGATGCGCGAGTATTTCGAGCATAAGTATATCAGCTACGAGACCCTCGACAAATCTATCTCATTCTTCCCTCTTGCCAAGTTTGGCACTCGTGCCATACCTACCATCAAGCACTTCGACAGCAAGATTCGCGAGGAGGCTGAGCGCACAATAAACCAGCAGATATTCTTTAACAACTAACCCCAAGGAGCATGGAACAGCAACGCATCGAAGGTGTGGTAATCAGCTCTACGGGTAGCTGGTATCGAGTAGCCACAGCAAATGGAGAGCTCGACTGCAGAATACGTGGTCGCCTAAGGCTCAAAGGCATACGCTCAACAAACCCCGTTGTTGTGGGCGACCGTGTCATGGTTGAGCCCGACGACGAGAGCTCGGCTATTGTCGAGATATTGCCACGCCGCAACTATATCATTCGTCGTGCCTCAAACCTCTCGAAGGAGTCGCACATCATTGGTGCAAACATCGACCGAGCACTACTCATCGTGACGCTTTACTCGCCCTCAACACCCGTTGAGTTTGTCGATCGTTTCTTGGTTACGTGCGAGGCATACAACGTGCCCGTGACAATAGTTCTGGGCAAGGCCGACACCCTCACGGGCGAGCATGAGACCGAGGCTGAGGAGTTTATGGCGATATACCAAGATGCGGGTTACGACCTAGTACGCCTATCATCGACCACGGGCGAGGGCATAGCTCAGATACGCGAACTTCTGAAGGGCCACACAACGCTAATTGCGGGCAACTCGGGCGTGGGTAAATCGACGCTTGTGAGCACAATCGATCCCGAGCTCGACATTCGCACGGGCGAGATATCGGAGAGCCACCACAAGGGTAAGCACACAACAACCTTCTCGACGATGTATCGCATCGAGGAGGGATATATCATTGATACTCCGGGCATTAAGGGCTTCGGACTTATCGACATCGACTCGAAGGAGCTATGCCGCTACTTCCCCGAGATGATGCGCCTTGCCCCCGACTGCCGCTTCTACAACTGCACACACACCCACGAGCCAGGTTGCGCCGTGCAGGAGGGTGTAAAGCAGGGCATTGTGGCATGGTCACGCTACGAAAGTTACCTGAAAATTCTAGACGAAGATGACAAATATCGCAAGTAGGCTACGCACAGAAGAGCACTCGGAGGAGTGGCTACGTGAGAGGCTCGACTACCTAACCAAGTTTATTACCGACGAGCGCAGAGAGGTGCTCGAGCGCACTGTGAATAGCCGCACACACTATATGCGCATACTCACCGAGAATATGTTCCACCCGCAGAATGCCAGCGCCATCATGCGCCACTGCGAGGCATTCGGCATTCAGCAGATACACACCGTCGAGGATCGTTGTAAGTTCGATCCCTCGGTAAACATTGTGCGCGGCACGCATAAGTGGGTAGATGTGGAGCACCACGACACCACGGCAGAGGCTCTTGCTGCACTCAAGGCTGAGGGCTACCGCATTGTGGCAACCACGCCCCACCGCTGTAGCGCAACGCCCGAGACATTCGACGTTACGAAAGGTAAGTTTGCCCTCGTCTTTGGCACAGAGCATGCCGGCATCTCGGACGAGGTTATAGCCGCTGCCGACGACTTCTTGATGATACCTATGTGTGGCATGGTCGAGAGCCTCAACGTATCGGCATCGGCAGCCATTCTTATATATATGCTCTCGGAGCGCATACGCCAAACCGTTGAGGGCTGGCAGCTCAGCGACGAGCAAAAACTAAAACTCCTCACCCGCTGGACAATGTCGTCGGTAAGAGATTACGAGAGGATACTACGCCGTGCCGAGGAGGACGGAACACTAACCGCAGAGTATTAGGCTATTATGATATTACGCAAACAATTTTTACAGCACGTGGGACAGACCTCGCCAGCCCCTATGATGGTGGAGGTGGCGCGTGCCGAGGGCTCATTCTTCTACACCCCCGAGGGCAAGCGCTACTTCGACCTTGTGGCGGGTGTGTCGGTGAGCAACGTTGGTCATGGCAACAAGGAGGTTGTCGAGGCCGTGCAGAGGCAAGCAGCAGACTACATGCACGTTATGGTATATGGCGAGATGGTTGAGCGACCACAGGTTGAGTATGCCCGACGCATTGCCGAGCTGCTTCCAGGCGAGCTCGACTGCATCTACTTCGTAAACTCGGGTGCCGAGGCTGTGGAGGTGGCACTAAAGCTTGCCAAGCGCCACACCGGACGCACCGAGCTGATATCTATGCGCCGTGCCTATCACGGCTCGACACATGGTGCTATGTCGATGATGGGAACACCCGAGGGCGAGGAGTGGAAGGCAGAGTTTCGACCACTTCTTCCCGATGTTAAGTCTATAAATTTCAACTCGTTCGAGGATTTAGAGCAAATCACCGAGCGCACCGCGGGCGTGCTCTGCGAGGTTGTGCAGGGCGAGGCAGGAGTGCGTCTTCCAAACCCTGAGTGGCTCAAGGCGTTGCGTGAGCGATGCACAGAGGTGGGCGCAATGCTCATATTCGACGAGATACAGACGGGCATGGGTCGCACGGGTGCTATGTTCGCCTCATCGAAGTATGGCATCGAGCCCGACATCATCTGCTTGGCAAAGGCTTTTGGCGGTGGAATGCCCCTTGGTGGCGTAGCGTCAAAAAAGCAAATCTTAGATGATTTTACGCATAATCCATGCCTTGGACATATCACCACTTTTGGCGGTCACCCCGTATGTTGTGCCGCAGGACTCGCAGCACTCAACTACCTAACAAACAACAATATAGTTGAGCAGGTAGAGCGCAAGGGAGCAATGTTCGAGGAGCTTGTTTCGAAGCACAGCAAAGTATTGGAAATTCGTCGTTCAGGACTTTTGCTTGCTGTGGAGTTGGGCAAGTCGGAGTACCTCTATAAGCTCATGGAGATATTCAAGGAGATAGGCATCATGAGCGACTGGTTTTTGTATTGCGACACCGCCTTTCGCATCTCGCCACCACTAACCATCACGGAGGCAGAAATCGAGGAGTGTTGCACACTAATTCACCAAGCACTCGACAGGCTATAAGGGTTATCGGCACACAATCATAGAGAGAGAGTAGATTGAACTATCTATTCTCTCTTTTTTGTTTTACAAAAAAAATGACTATCTTTGTGCGATTAAGCATGTGCGTGCATGATACACGCACGCGAAAGCCCACAAACAATGTTAGAAAAGTTAGCTAAACAGACCGCAATATATGGCATCAGCACGATTGTCGTTCGCTTCTTGAACTATCTGCTGACTCCCTACTACACCCGCATATTCGACCAGGGCGAGTATGGCATAGTTACCGACATCTACGCCCTTATCCCCTTTGCCCTTGTTATACTCTCAATGGGCATGGAGTCGAGCTACTTCCGCTTCACCACACGTGCCGAGGAGGAGGGTGGCGACATCAAGAGCGCCAAGCGCAAGGTGTTTGCAACGACATGGGGCATAACATCGCTTGCCGCAACACTCTTCTTTGTCGTTATCTGGGCGCTCAACATGCCTATATCACGTGCCATGGGCGAGGTATATGTGGCACACCCCGAGTATGTGACTATTGTGGCAGCCATCGTCATGCTCGACATTTGGGCGATTATCCCCTTTGCGCGTCTTCGTGAGCAGGGCCGTGCCATGCGCTTTGTCATGCTCAAGGCGCTCAGCATGCTACTTAACCTCTCGCTCGCCATCGCCTTTGGTGTTGCAGGGTTGTACTCTACGTCGTTTGGTGTGGGCTGGGTGCTTGTGGCAAACTTCATAGCAAGCCTTGTTACTCTCATCGCCATACTCCCCTCAACCGACCGTGTTGCACCACGCATCGACAGGGCGTTGCTAAGCAAGATATTCGTCTATTCGTTGCCTCTTCTGATTAGTGGCGTGGCGGGCACAGCCAACGAGTTTATCGACCGCCAGATGATCAAGTACCTCACGCCAGGTAGCGAGGCTGAGGCCATGGCCGAGTTGGGTGTCTATGGTGCTATTGTGAAGATTGCCGTGGTGATGACGCTATTCACGCAGATGTACCGCCTTGCTGCCGAGCCCTTCTTCCTCTCGGGATTTAAGAAGGAGGAGTTTAAGGAGGCTAACGCTGCGGCGATGAAGTACTTCATATTAGCCTCGATGCTCATATTCCTCGGCATCGTGCTCTTCCGCGACATGTTTGCCCTTATCGTAGGCTCACGCTTTAGAGAGGGCATCGACATACTCCCCATTGTCCTCGCCTCGAACGTGCTGGGTGGCGTATGGCTCAACCTCTCGTTCTGGTATAAGCGCGAGGAGAAGACCAAGTTTGCCGCATATATCACCTTCCTGGGTCTTGCCGTAACGCTCGGCCTTAGCTTTGTGCTTGTACCAAAGATGGGCTTTAGGGGTGCTGCATGGGTGCGCCTTGCTGCCGAGGCGGCTATGGTCGTATGGAGCTATGTGCTATGTCGTAAATACTACCCCATGCCCTACGACCTTAAGCGCATTGGCGAGTATGTAGCCCTCACAGCGCTACTCTACCTACTCTCGGAGGTTGCCCTTCCGCACCTCGGTCACGGGCTATGGCTTGGTCTAAATGTTGTGCTCTTTAGCACAATGCTCCTATATGCCATTTGGCGTGAAAAGATTGATGTTGTGGCTTTGGCTAAAGCCGCTTTAGGAAAGTTTATACGATGAAGTTTTCGGATATCATAGGACACGACGAGCTTAAACGCCGCCTTGCACATCAGATTGACGCCGAGCGTGTGAGCCATGCTCAGCTCTTCACGGGCTTGGCTGGCTATGGCACACTACCCCTCGCCTTGGCGTATGTACAGTATCTGTTCTGCCCCAACCGCCACGATGGTGACTCGTGTGGCGTGTGTCCCTCGTGCCAGCAGCTATCGGCATTGGCACACCCCGACCTACACTTTGTCTTCCCCGTGAACAAGCGCGAGAAGAAGTCGGGCGAGGTGGTCATCAGCGATATGTTTCTCGACAAGTGGCGACAGATATGGAGCGAAAGGGGCGGTATCTTCACCGCCGAGGAGTGGTACTCGCGCCTCGACCTTGGCAAGACGATGAAGGGCCTTATCACCGCCAAAGAGTCGGAGGAGATAATCAAGAAGTTGCAATTTAAGAGCTTCTCGTCGGAGTATAAGGCGATGATAATATGGCTTCCCGAGGCAATGAACCAGGAGGCAGCTAACAAGATACTCAAGATTTTGGAGGAGCCATGGGAGAAGACACTCTTTATCTTGGTGTCGGAGCAGCCCGAGCAGCTGCTCGCCACAATCACCTCACGCACGCAGGAGGTATGTGTACCACGCATCGAGCCCCAAGTTTTAGAACAAGTGGCATTGGCTGAGGGTAAGTCGGAGATGGAGGCTCGCAATATGTCGCGCCTTGCGGGTGGCTCGCTCCTCGAGCTTCGAGCACTTCTCGAGGGCACGAGCGACGAGATGCGCCACCAATGTTTCGAGCTCTTCACACGCCTTATGCGCCTAAGCTACAACGATCGCCACCTCGAGCTCTTCGAGTGGGCAGACGACATCTCGGCACTCACACGCGAGAGCCAGCGCCAGTTCTTCCTACATAGCGTGCGTCTGTTGCGCGAGAGCTACATGTTACATGCGGGTCTCGGCTCGATAAGCTACTTATGGGGCGAGGAGGCCGACTTCTGCCGCAAGTTTGCTCCGTTTATCGGCAACCAGAATATTGAGGTGTTGGTAGAGGAGATTGAGCGCGCAATGATGCAGATAATGCAGAATGGTGCGCCACGCATAGTATTCACACACTTCGCACTCGCCGTGTCGAAGCAGATAAACCGACTCAAGTAATGGCGAAAATAGGTGTGATACTACTCCTCGGCTCGAACGACGAGCATGCCGCAGCAATCATCAACGAGGCTGTTAAGATAATCAATATCGCCGTGGGCGAGATGGTGAAGCTCTCTGAGGAGTATCGCTCCGAAGCTTATGGCTTTAGCTCCGAGCGCGAGTTTATAAACAGGGCCATGGAGATATCTACCGAGCATGATGCCTACGAGGTGTTGCGCCGCATAAACTGCATCGAGGCGCTGCTGGGTAGAGATAGAGATGAGGAGTTCAAGGTGCGCGAGGAGCGTGGCGAAAGATATGCCTCACGACCAATCGACATAGACATAATTTTCTATGGCGACCAGACGTTTGATGATAGTAGGCTTGTGATACCATATCACTTCCTCGACGAGAGAGAGTATGCCCTGCGCCCCGTGGCGGAGATAGCCCCCGAGCGCAAGCACCCAGCGCTCGACCATACGCCACGCGAGATGCTTGAGCGCCTAACAACAAAGTAGATATGAAGCATTTAACAAAGATATTTATTTTAGCGACCCTCCTTCTTGGCCTCACAGCATGTTTCAAGGAGGAGAATCAGGGTACGTTGCTCAAAATTGCAGTTTACTCGCAGAACGTAAGCAGCGACCCTATAACCAAGACCACCACCGAGATTGACTCCTACGCCTTCTACGTTCCAGAGAAGAGCAAGTGGGAGGTAAAGTCGTGGGAGGATGCCCTCGAGTGTCGCATAACAAACACCGAGCGCAATGAGCAGCGCAACAACCCTGAGGTTATCGGCACATTCTCGGCCGAAGCAGAGTATCAGGTTGAGCTCGACCTATGGTCGGAGTCGGTATTTATGGTTGTTGTAGATCGCACAAATAAGATTTTTGCCACACGCTACTACGACACGCCGATGAACATTCCCGTGACCTACACACAGCTACACCTCTACGCATGGCGCAATTCGGGCTCGGCAAATGGCTGGACAGTAACCAACCCCTTCCCTGACGAGCAGCGCGAGTCGCTCGTAGAAGAGGAGCAGGATAACGAAACACAAGAGTAACGCATGAGACGTAACACAATATCGCAACGCATAACATCGGCACTATCGGCATTTATCATACTGCTCTTTGGTGCTGCACTATTTACGAAGTGTGCCTCGACAATGACACCTACGGGAGGTCCTAAGGATACTATACCCCCCGTTATTGTCTATATGAACCCCGACAACTTCTCGACAAAAATCGACACGCTCCACCCGCCAAAGATCTACGTGGAGTTTGACGAGTATGTTCAGATCAAAGATTTGCAGAAGGAGCTATACACCTCGCCAGCGATGAAGAAGCAGCCATCGGTAGTGCGTCGTGGCAAGGGCATCGTGATAACCATCAAGGATACGCTACGCCCCGACCTTACGTATGCCATCAACTTTGGAGCATCTATCGCCGACAATAACGAGGGTAACCCTCTCCACGCCATGCGCTACGTATTCTCGACAGGCGACAAGGTGGACTCGATGTATATGTCGGGATATACTGCCGACTCGTATAAGGCCGACTCGGTTAGCAAGTCGTTCATCTACTTCTTCATCGCAGACTCGGTCGAGACGCCCACAGAGTACGACTCGACAATGTTTAAGTATAAGCCCCACGTAATAGCACGTGCCGAGAAGAACGGTATCTTCATTGCGCAGAACCTCAAGCCCGTGAACTACCGCATATATGCCTTCGAGGATACTAACAACAACATGATGTATGAACCATCGGTTGATCAAATTGGCTTCCTCGACACGGTCTACAACCCTCGCCTTATGCCAGGCTTTAGCATATGGTTCGACTCGTTGCGCCACTACCCTTCGGCAGACCCACAGCTATACTTCAGAATGTTCAAGGATAGGCGCTTTGCCCGCCAGACACTCACGGGTCATGAGCGTAAGTCGTGCCATAAGGCATTGCTCTACTTTGGCGACAAGAATCCCGAGGTGACAAAGATTGAGCTCGACTCGATACCTATGGACAAGGTGATATACGACCCACAGACCATAGGCAAGGATACCGTGGCGCTATGGTTCGACCTGCCTGCGGAGGAGCTTCCCGACACCATCAATGGTACGATAACCTACTTCAAGCACGACTCGGTGAACAACCTTGTGGAGTCGAGCGACAAGCTACGCCTCGTGTGGAAGTATGTTGAGTCGAAGGAGGAGCAGAAGGAGCGTGAGCGCTTGGAGAAGGAGCGCGAGCGAGCTGAGAAGAATGGCGAGAGCTTCCAGGAGCCCGAGAAGAAAAACCCATTTAAGGTGACAATAGCAGCCTCGGGCGAGGTAAACAAATATAGGCATGTGGATCTCGAGTTCGACAACCTACTAACTAAGTTCGACTCGGCACAGATAACCCTCACCAAGACCACCGATCAGATTACCGAGCCACAAAAGGTGGAGTATCACTTTGTGCAGGACACTGTAAACAAGCGTCGCTACCAGCTTAGAGCAAAGTGGGAGAATAAGGCAAAATATGAGCTCGTGATACCTGCGGGTGCCTTCAGCAACGTTGCTCGCGAGCAGAACGACACCATTAAGTGCTCATACACAGGCTCCGACCCCGAGAAGTATGCCATACTCAAGGTAAACGTGGTGGGTGCTAAGACAGACGCAAGTTATATTCTTCAGCTTACGAATGCTCAGGGCAAGACACAGAACGAGCTCTTCAATGTGAAGAATGGCAACTACACCTTCGAGTTTGTAACCCCTGGCGATGTTATGATTCGTGTTGTCGAGGACAAGAACAACAACGGCAAGTGGGATAGTGGCGATATGGTGCTCATGCGCCAACCCGAGCGCACCGAGATCTTCAAAAATGAGGAGGGCGTGGAGCTTATCGCAACCAAGGCCAACTGGGAGTTCGACGTAGAGATAGACATGAGCAAGCTCTTTGCTCCGATAACCATGGAGTCTGTTATCCAGATGCTCAACGACCGCGAGGACGAGCGCCTCAAGAAGCTTGCTGAGGAGATGGAGAAGAAGCGCAAGGAGAGTAACAAGAACAACAACCAGGGCCAGAGCGGCTTCGGCTTCGGTGGCATGGGTGGCGGCCTTGGCGGTGGCATGGGTGGTCTCGGCGGCGGCATGGGCGGCGGCATGGGCGGCGGAGGTCTACGCTCGGGCACAGGCAACCTAAATATGCGATAGAGTTATGAGCAAAATAAAGATATTTACACTAGGAGTCGTCTTTGCACTCCTCACAATAGGCTGTGGCACAAGGGCCACGGCACAGCACACGCTTACTCTGATGGGTGGTACGGGCTCGACATATGCCCGCTTCTACCCTGCGCAGGAGACTAAGTGGCTATGGGGCGCTGAGAGCTTTGGACTCGCATGGCGCTACTATAGCGACACACCACGCTTTGTGGGTGCTGTGGGTATCGACCTCGAGTATATGGAACGAGGCTTCTTGATGGGATATACCTACACCTCGGAGTTTATCGACGACAAGGAGATACGACACTACCAGTTCTACCGTCGCGATGTGCAGTCGCTGATGTTGCCCATGGTGTGGCAACCCCACTTCTACCTCCTAAACAACCGTCTGCGCGTATTTGTCGAGGCTGCCTTTGTGCTCTCGTTCAATATATCGTCGCAATATAGCTACGAGAACGACCGCTACCCTGCGGGCAAGTACGAGTGGAAGGTGCCGCGCGACAATCGCTTTGCATACGGACTAAGTGGTGGTGCGGGCTTTGCCGTGCTTCTCGGACAGCTGGAGCTGGGATTCAAGGCGCGCTACAACTTCGGCTATTCCGACCTCATGAAGAACCGCAACAAGTACTACTCGAACGACACCGACGGACGCGAAAACCCATTCCGCTACTCGCCATTGCGCTCGCCCGTTGACAACCTAACATTCTCACTCACGGTGGGTTGGCGATTTAACAAGCGAGGCTTCGACGAGTGGTTTGTGAAGCGTCCTGAGCGCACAAAGCGCCTTGAGAGCTTCAACTTTAGCAGTGCGACAAACCAGGCAGGACGAGGCGGTGGAGCATCAGGAGCAATGGGTCAGACACGCCCAGGTGCCCAGCCACCACGACGATAATAGCCAACAAACGAAAATAATTAAAACTTAAGATACTATGGATTCAACACGTCAACAAAAAATTGCTCGACAGATTCAGCGCGACATCGCCGAGATATTTCAAAAAGAGTTAGCCGACGCACTACGTGGCTCACTTGTAACCGTAACCACCGTGCGCGTATCGCCCGACTTGGCATATGCAAAGATATATATCAGCATATTTCCATTTGAGCGCAGCGAGCAGGTGTTGGCAACAATCAAGGAGCAGGGTTGGCTGGTACGCAAGCTTCTCGGTGGCCGTATTCGCAACCAGCTCAAGGTTGTTCCCGAGTTGGAGTTCTTCATCGACGACTCGTTGGAGTATATCAACAACATCGACAACCTACTAAATAAGTAGCAGTTAACAACTCCGAAGATGAACATCGATAGAGGATTATTGTGGCTTAAGGTCTCGCGCAGGTATATGTTCTCGCCGAAATCACACTCGGTGATTAACATCATATCTATGGTGAGCGTCATCGCTGTGGCAATACCCACCGCCGCCATGATTATCCTTCTTGCTATGTTCGGGGGCATAAGCAAGACTATCGACACGCTCTATGAGTCGGTAGATGCCGACATCGAGATTATCGCCTCGCGCGGTCAAACATTTCATGAAAAGGCCATAAACATTGATGAGCTACTTAGCATGGAGGGCATAAAGCATTGCGCTCCCTACCTCGAGCAGAGCATTGTGGCAACAACGGCGCAACACCGCACAACACTCACACTGCGAGGCATAGATAGCACCTATCACAGTGTGCTTCCCGTGAGCAACTTTGTGCATCGTGGCAGTGTCAACAACCTTACCGAGGGCAAGGTTGTGCTCGGCACGGCAGCAGCATATACACTTGGTGCTCAGAGCATTGGCCACCCCATAGAGTTATATGCACTAAACCGCCGACAGCTATCCTCGCTCCTACCCACAAGTGGCTTTTCGCGCAAGAGGGCAGAGGTGGCGGGCATAGTGAGCATAAACTCTGAGATTGACGCCGAGCTAGCACTTGCCGAACTGGGATTCACGCAGAGCCTACTAAACTACCCCGGGCGCATATCAAGCATAGCCATAAAGCTCGACGAGGGCTACAAACCCGAGGCTGTGCAACAGCACCTCAGGGCGATGCTTGGCGAGGAGTTTACCATAAGAACGCGCGACGAAAAGAATGCCTCTATGAATGCGCTCATACGACTTGAACGCTTTGCGATAATACTCATCGGCTCATTTATTGCCATAGTGGCAGCCTTCTCGATAGTAGGTGCTGTGATAATGCTCATAACCGAGAAAAGAGGCGACATAGCCACACTACGCGCCATGGGTGGCAACCAAAGACTTATACGCAACATCTTCGTGGGTGAGGGTGTGCTACTAACACTCCTCGGCTCTATCATCGGCCTTGCCTTAGGCATAGGCTTCACGCTCGGCCAGAAGCACTTTGGCTGGGTGAAGATACCTGGCAACATGATCTTCGAGAGCTACCCTGTGGAGCTAACCATGGGCGATGTTACGATGGTTACCATGGTGGTATTGCTGGCGGGCTGGGGAATATCACGCCTGACGGTAGGCGCTAAGCTACGACGATAAACCTAAAACACAATATGAACAGACTCAACAAAATAACATACGCTATAATGGCCCTATGCGCCACTATCTTGATAGGCTGTAGCGGTCCTAAGGCTATCTCTGATAAAGACCTTGTGAAGATATTTCACGATGCCTTTCTTGCCAATGCCTACTTCACGGAGTGTGTCATAAATGACGACTCGTTGCTCCTATATGAGCCTATCCTTGCGCGCCACGGCTACACCGTCGAGGATATGCAATATACCGTTGAGACCATCTCGCAGCGCAAGAGTAGCCGCCTTAGCGACCTTGTGGGCGAGGCAAGCCGCATGCTGGAGGAGGAGTCGAAGGAGTATAACTATCAGCTTATGGTGCTCGACACCATCGACAACATTGCCAAGCGCAAATATACCCGCATAGTCTATAGCGATAGCCTTATTAGTGCCAAGCGCCTGAAGGATACCACAAAACTACATATCGTCATTCGCGACCTCACGCCAGGTGAGTACACTATAACCTTTGACTACAACATCGACACTGCCGACAAAAACCGCAACTCGCGCGTTGAGGCATATATGACCCTAAGAGATAGTAGCATGGCAGCACGCCACACCATGATGCTTAGCAGATATCGCGAGGCAAAGTATCAGCGCAAGTTTAACGCCGACACTATCCACAAGGAGCTACATATAAACATGTTCTACCACCCGAAGAATGAGGAGTCGAAGAGTCCAAGCGTTGTCATTCGCAACTTCACAGTCACACGCATACTCCCAACCGAGCAAGCCGTAGATAGCCTCTTCGAGGAGCAGATGGGTCCAAAGCTCTTCAACCACAAGCTGATGAACTCGTTTAAGAGGGACGTGGAGCCAAAGCGCACGAAGAGCAAATCGAAGGCTACAAATAGTGCGAAGCCACAGACGGAGGGCAACGTAAAAACTACTAAGGAGGCGAAAACAAAACGCTAAGTATGAGAAAGATAGCAGCACACTATGCGCTTGTTGGTGGCGAGCTAAGACGCAATATTCTCATTAGCGTCGATGATAATCGCCAAATTGTTGCCATTGACGAGGTTGCATCGTTGGATAGCTGTGCCAGCGTAGAGTTCTTCCCGGGCATACTTATCCCCGGAATGGTCAATGCACACTGCCACCTCGAGCTCGCCTATCTGCGCGGTGCTATAGCCGAGGGTAGTGGCTTTGCGGGCTTTGCCCGAGCAATAGGTGCTGTGCGCAACAATTTCACTAAGGACGAGCGCCTACATGCCGCCTCAGTGGCAGACTCAGCGATGTGGGAGCAGGGCGTAGAGGCCGTCATAGATATTGCCAACGACGAACTGGTGATGCCCATCAAAGAGCGTTCAAATATCGAATACTTAACCCTTTTTGAGGTATTTGGACTAACCACACAAAACATTGACAACCACAAGGAGATGGCTTCGAGGTGGACACAGTCGAGTGTCACACCCCACTCCACATACTCGCTTCAGGACAACATCTTTCGTAGTGCCGTAGAGGCAAACAACTCTACACTCTCGGTGCACTTTCTCGAATCGAGGGATGAGCTGGAGCTATATCACAATGAGGGCTCGCTACACCAGTGGTACAACAAAATGGGCTGGGAGTGCGACTTTCTGCACTACACCACGCCCACGGAGCGTATCATAAAGAGCATAGCACGAGATAGGCGAGTGGTGTTGGTGCATGGCTGCGAGGCTACCGCAACCGACATAGAGCATATAAACAACCACTTTCTAACGCCTGCCACATGGGCACTTTGCCCCGAGTCAAACCGCTATATATCAGGCAGTAAGCCACCCGTAGAGCTACTACGTTCGAAGGGAGCAAAGATAGCCATAGGCACCGACTCATTGGCCTCGGCTCGTGAGCTGTCGATGGTAGAAAACATGCGCCTTCTGGGCGACATACCCCTCGTTGAGCTACTCACATGGGCAACGGCAAATGGCGCTGAGGCGATGGGACTTGATGCTAAGTTAGGAAGCATAGAGGTGGGCAAAACACCCGGCATTGTACTCCTTGAAGGGTGCGACCTACACAATCTAAGGCTTACCTCTGATAGCCGAACACGAAGAATTTTATAACCCTAACCATCTACTCCCCCAATGTACTCGAAACCTATAACGCACCTTAATCGTAGTGCTATACTCGTGGTTGTAGATTGCTCAATGTCGATGCAAGAGCAGACATTGCTCAACCGAGTGCCCATGCGCAAAATCGAGGCTGTAGCCACCCTCTGCAACTACCTCATAGATGAACTTTTGGAGCGTGCCAAGCGTCATGACGAGGTGCGCAACTACTACGACATTGCCGTATTGGGATACTCTGGCACGGAGGTACGATCTATGCTACCCGTCGATACCGCCACAGGCTTTGTGGCTATCAACCGCCTGGCAGAGGTTGCACCCGAGCCTCACACAATCGTCTTCGAGCAACATACCGACGATGGTCGCACAACAGATGCTACGTTCACGCTACGAGAGTGGATAAAGCCCGAGGCACATGGCAAGACCCCGATGTTTCAGGCGCTATCGCGCGTATATAATATGGTTGAGGCGTGGTGCGCCAAGGCCGACAACCGCCAGAGCTTCCCTCCGATTGTCTTCCACATCACCGATGGCGAGTGCAACGATGCTACCGACGCTGACCTTATAAACATAGCCAAGAGTATCCGCAACACCTCGACCGAGGATGGCAACACCCTACTCATAAACATACACCTTAGCCCCTACGACGAGCTGCCCAGCGAGATATTTCCAGCGGAGCTATCAGCGTCAAACCTCTCGCCACACTACCGCACCCTCTTCGAGATGTCGAGCATACTCCCCGAGCAACTCGACTCGTTGGTTGCGAGCATCGCCAAGCCAACATCGGGCTCAAGGCATAGAGCAATGGCCTACAACGCCTCGCCATGCGAGCTACTAACAATACTCAACATTGGCTCGGAGAGCATAAACCTTGCATAGTATGGATATCTGTTCTATCGTGGAGTTTCGCAACGCCCTATGCGAGCCCTCGGCATACTTCTGTACGCTTCAAAACATCGAAGCCGACACCGCAACTATCTGTCGTTCGCGCCATTTTGCGGAGTGTCGTGCAACTATTGATGGGCGCAACGCCATAATATATGCCCCAATATCGCCCCAGGCAACAGCTCTCATGCATGGTGCCATACCTCTGCTACGCAACACCGCATCGAGGCTATGTAGCGAGCTTACGTTTCACGCCTGCGAGCTAAGACGCGCAAACGGCGCTACGTGCTCGGTGTTTGTTGAGTGGGTAGCGTGGGGCAGACCACTTAGCGAGGCGATATATACCCTATCACAAAGCAGGCTTCTTACTGAGCTTGAAACACTTAGCACAATGCTCAGCAGAAACAACATCAGCCTAAACAACCTCAAGGCGGAGAACATCATTGTGGATAACCTTGGCAAGTGGCACCTAACACATCAATACTACACCACGACAAGCACCGCGCACGACAAGAACGCCATTGAGAGCCTACATGAGCTTATCGAGCGAAATGCCCTATCCGACCTCGACAACCACTGCCTAAGTGAGGCGATGTCAAAGTACACCGTATCGGAGCCGATGCACGAGCACCGTCGCACGATAGAGGAGAACGGGCTTATTGGTTTTACTGATGAGAGTGGCAAAAAGGTGATTGAGTGTCAATATATTAGCGCAACACATTTTGTTGAGCATCGCTCTGTTGTCACCCTGCCAAATAATCGTGTGGGCGTTATCGACATCGAGGGCAACGAGATAATTGCCACGAGGTACGATGCCATAAACTATGATGTTGAGAGTGGCGAGTCGTGGGTGTTCCTCGGCGACAAGGCCACGAAATTCGACTACATGGGCAAGCAGCTTACTGAGTGGCTTGACATTGACGATCTCGACGTAGAGGTTTTAGCTTAACGAGAACTATCTCGCTACGTGTGCCTATGCGGAAGGGAGGTCCCCAGAGCGAAAGGCCCGAAGAGACATAGGCATGGGTGTTCGACCACTTGCGATAACCATGACTCTGCTCATACATAGCATCAACCAACCAGCTTAGTGGCCACACCTGACCGCGGTGCGTATGGCCCGATAGATGCAAATCGACACCGAGGCTATTGCTTATGGCAATATCGTAGGGCTGATGGTCGAGAACAATCTTAAATAAGGTGCTATCTACCTCATTAACAAGTGTTTCGAGCGGTTTACGATGACGATTTAGACGGTCGTCACGACCAATGATGGCAACACCCTGGCAAGGGAGGGCAACACTATCGCGAAGTAGTGAGATTGGGGTATCATTGATAAATGCCACAGCATCATCTACACCACTTATATACTCGTGGTTTCCAAGTGTCATATATATGCCCTTAGCAGCCTCTATTTTTGAGCATATCTCCTCCATATGTTGCTCACGCACAGGGCGTAGCGAGTTATCTATCAAATCGCCAACGATAAGCACAATATCGGCATTCTGACGATTGATAAGCTCGACATACTCGTCAAACATTCGTCGTGTGGTGCCATAGCCAAGATGAACATCGCTAAGAACAGTAAGGCGCAACTCTTGCTCTATTTTGTCGCTCTCGATCTCTATCTCCTCGACACGGGGATTGCGATAGTTGGCATAGCCCACGACCATTATCAACAGCGTGATACATAGCGCAATAGGAGTACCGTGGCTAAATGCTGGGAAGAAAACATGAACTAAGTCGAAAAGCAGGGTCAGCAGCACGGCATAAAGCAGAAACACAAGCCACACGGAGCCAATATTAAACATGGTGCGTGCCACAACCGCCGAGATATCGACATTACGGAGAGCCATAGCCACAAAGAGCATGAGTGCAGCGAGCCAGAACACCACACTTATGCCTATGCGTAGCGCAAGAGGCAAACCAGAAATGAGTGCTAACACCCGCCAAAAAAGGTAGGCATTAGCACCCAAATATATTGCTAAGAGTAGAACTCCGTATATCCACATATCGCCAAAAAAGAGCTATTTATGAAGTCCTCGGCGCTCAGCCTCCTGCTCCATAAGGGCATAGGCTGCGTCGTAGTCGTTAGGGATAACGCCATCGAGAATAGCATTCTTAATTACCTCCTTTATTTCGCCTATCACTGCGCAAGGTGATATGTTGTAGGTCTTCATAATTATCTCGCCTGTGATTGGTGGCTGGAAGTTGCGTACTCGATCACGCTCCTCGAGATCCTTCATCTTGCTGCGAACAAGCTCAAAATTACGGAGATAGCGTTGCACCTTGCTATCGATACCCGAGGTGATATCTGCCTCGCAAAGCATCATCAGCTTCTCGATATCGTCGCCCGCCTCAAACAACAGGCGGCGCACAGCAGAGTCGGTAACCAAATCCTCGGAGAGGACTATCGGGCGCATGTGCAAGAATACCATCTTCTGCACAAAGCGCATAGGCTCGTTCATCGGCAGCTTCAGACGACGGAAGAGCTGAGGTATCATCTTCGAGCCAACTGCCTCGTGCTGGTGGAATGTCCAGCCGTGGTGAGGGTCGTAAGCCTTGGTTTGTGGCTTACCAATATCGTGGAAGAGGGCTGCCCAGCGTAGCCAAATGTCGTCGGTGCGCTTAGCGAGGTTGTCGAGCACCTTCATCGTATGCTCGAAATTATCCTTGTGGGCATGCTTGCCACGACGCTCCACACCGCCCATACGGTCAAGCTCGGGAAGGACATACTTCAATAGTCCTGAAGTGCGCATCAGCGTAAGGCCAATAGAGGGCACAGGCGACGCCATTATCTTGCTAAGTTCCACCGAGATACGCTCCTTTGTGATAATGTTTATGCGCTCCGCCTGACGACATATACCGTCGAACGTATCATCGTCGATGTCGAAGCCGAGCTGCGAGGCAAACCTCACAGCACGCATCATGCGTAGCGGGTCGTCGGAGAATGTTGTGTCGGGTTCACATGGGGTGCGAATGATGCAATCATCGAGATCGTCAAGACCACCAAACGGATCGACTAGCTCGCCAAAAGTTGGCTTGTTGAGCGACCACGCAAGGGCATTTATCGTGAAGTCGCGACGGCGCTGGTCGTCCTCCAGCGTGCCTGGCTCCACCTGAGGGTTGCGCGACTCGGGAGTGTAGCTCTCGCGGCGAGCACCAACAAACTCAACCTCAGTATCGCGCCAGCGGAGCATTGCCGTACCGTATGTTTTGAATATCGTAACCTTGGCACTCAGCCTCTTACCCAGCTCCTCGGCAACAGCAACACCACTACCCACCACCACAACATCGATATCGGTTGAGGGGCGACGTAGGTAGTAATCACGCACATAGCCACCGATAACATAGGCCTCCAAGCCCATGTCATCGACGACCTCCATGATATGCTTAAATATGGGGTGCTTTAGCGGCTCAATCATTCTACTTCTCGATGTTGTGAGCACGGCGTATGCAGCGCTGATATATCTCTACGGTGTTCTCCAAACCCCAATACAGAGCATCGCTGATAAGGGCATGGCCAATAGAGACCTCGTCAACCCATGGAATGCGCTCTATGAAGTATTGCAGGTTCTCGGTATTTAGGTCGTGACCAGCATTTAGTCCAAGTCCCACACGACGAGCCTCCTCGGCAGCAGCAACATATGGTGCAATGGCTGCCTCACGATCCGCGTTATAGCCCGCAGCGTAAGCCTCAGTATATAGCTCAACACGGTCGGCACCACACTCCTTAGCTGCTGTAACCATCTCAACCACAGGATCTACGAAGATTGACACACGAATACCCGCCTTATGGAAGCGGTCAGCCATAGCCTTCAAGAAGTCACGATTACGAATAGTGTCCCAACCTGCCGACGAGGTGATGGCATCCTCGGCATCGGGCACGAGTGTAACCTGTGCTGGACGCACCTCCTCGACAAGTTCACAGAAGCTCTCGATAGGGTTACCCTCGACATTAAGCTCGGTCTTAATATTCGCCTTAAGCTCTCTTACGTCGGAGTAGCGAATATGGCGAGCATCGGGGCGTGGGTGCACGGTGATGCCGTCAGCGCCAAACTGCTCGATATTGAGTGCAGCCTTCAACAAATTAGGCATATTTCCACCTCGAGAATTACGCACTACGGCAATCTTATTGATATTAACGCTTAGTTTTGTCATAATTTTCATATCTTTGCGAAAGCAAAGTTAATATTTTTTTTCATTCTGCGATAATGAACATTATACTTTTTTCTCGCAAGGAGCTAAAACATCGCCCCGAGCAGCTATGCGCAATGTTTGCGGCGATCGAGCGCCACGGATTCGAATACTCTATAAATGAGGATTTTGCGAACATGGTAGAGGCACTCACCCAGATACGCATACCTGCAGAGCATCGCTACACAATTTCGCCACGCGAGACAGGCAACGACGTGCTTGTGACCTATGGTGGCGACGGAACACTGCTCGATGCGCTCTCGCTACGCCCCACACCAACAACTCCCGTTGTGGGTATCAACTGCGGACGCCTGGGCTATCTTACAGCCGACAATGGCGAGGGAATTGAGGAGCTAATGGAGCATATCGCAGCAGGTAGGCTTAAGTTCGAGGAGCGACGCATGCTAAGGGTGGTAAACCCCACCTGCGACATCATGCCTTTGGCACTCAACGAGGTGACAATTCATCGCCATGGCGCAACGATGATATCGGTTGAGGCTCAGATAGATGGCAAGACCATAGCAACATATCATGGCGACGGACTCATTGTCTCAACACCTACGGGCTCAACCGCCTACTCGCTATCGGCTGGAGGCCCCGTTGTAGACCCTTTATGTCGCTGCTTTGTGCTCTCGCCACTTGCACCCCACAACCTCACTATGCGCCCCATTGTTGTGCCCGACAGCTGCCACATCACCCTTAGGCTAAATGCTCGTGACGGCGAGGCATCACTCTCGCTCGACAACCGCACATATAGGCTCAACAACAATGCCATCGTGGAGCTTGCCGCAGCCGAGGAGTCGCTAATTTTGGCTACGCCACATAATAATACATTCTACGACACGTTAAGAGAAAAGATGATGTGGGGCGTAGATAACCGCTAAACACCGCACCTCGCTCATCACTTTTTCGCAACCCGCATATCGCTGAATATTAGCGCAATGCACCTTTCACTCGTGCGCATGCGTGATAAAAAGTCGTTTGTGTATTGTGAAAATTTAATTAATTTGTTTACATTTGTGAGATTATTATGAGCAACAAACATCACATACCTGAGCATGTAGCTATCATCATGGATGGCAATGGCCGTTGGGCTAAGCAGCACGGCAAGGAGCGATATGAGGGTCATATCGCTGGTGTTGAGTCGGTACGTCGTGCGGTGGAGTCTGCCGCAAAGTATGGCGTGAAGTGGCTTACGCTCTATGCCTTCTCTACTGAGAACTGGGGTCGCCCTACTGCCGAAGTAAACGCTATCATGGAGCTATTCTGCAAGAGCGTGGTGGCAGAGTCGCCATCGCTCATTAAGCAGGGTGTGAGGGTGCAGATCATTGGCGAGAAGACCCACTTCTCGGACTCTGTACTCAAGATGATCGACCAGATTGAGCAGACCACAGCCGAGGGTAAGACTCTCACCCTTGTCTTGGCATTCAACTACTCGTCACGCCGCGAGCTGATGCTTGCAACGCAGGCTATTTGCGAGCGTGTGGCAAAGGGTGAACTACGCAGCGAAGAGGTTAACGAGGAGGTTATTACCAACCACCTCATGACCCACTCGATGCCCGATCCCGACCTTATCGTGCGCACAAGTGGTGAGTGTCGCCTAAGCAACTTCTTGCTATGGCAGGCATCATACGCCGAGTTCTACTTCCCCGAGGTACTCTGGCCCGACTTTGATGACGCAGAGTTTAAGAAGGCTCTCGATGTCTATGCCTCACGTGAGCGCCGCTACGGACTTGTTATTGAAGATAAAGAAGCAAAATGTTAAGAAGTATCAAAATATATATTTGCGCCATCGTTGCCGTTGTCTGTTTTATGCCCCAGGGCGTAGCACAGCAACGTAGCACAACATATACCCTCGGCAACGAGAATGTTGGCCAAAGCATTGACAGCGCAGTGTTTGATCCCAACGCCCCAATGTTGGAGGACAAGACACCTAAGCTATACTACATTCGCAAGGTAAACCTTCACGGCGTAAAATATCTCAACCACAGCATTTTGAAGTCGTCAGCAGGACTCGTCGAGGGCGACTCGATATATCTCCCAAGTAACTTTATCCCCAATGCCATGCAGCGTTTGTGGGCACCTCGCTACTTCTCGAATGTGCAGATTGGCGCAACAATCGAGGGCGACTCGGTAGATTTGGAGGTATTCCTAAAGGAGCGTGCTCGTATCCTCACCTGGAAGTTCGATGGTGTGACAAAGAGCAAGAGCGACGATTTGCGCGAGGTGCTCAAGCTACGTCGCAACACAGAGCTCTCCGACTACATCATCGACAAAAACATCAAGCTCATCAAAGAGCACTATGCCGAGAAGGGCTTCCGCACATGTAACGTAGATGTACGCATCGACAACGACTCGATTTATGAGCAGTGTGTAAATGTCACTTTTGTTATCGACAAAGGTCCTAAGGTGCGCATCGGCGAGATTAACTTCATCGGTAACGAGGAGTTCGAAGATAAGCGCCTACGCCGCACCTTCAAGAAGACACATCAAAAGAGTCCTCTCTTCTTCCAAAACCGCAAGCTCATGGAGGAGGACTACGAGGAGGATAAGCTCAAGCTGCTCGACTTCTACAACTCGCAGGGCTACCGCAATGCCAACATTGTGCGTGACTCTATATACTATATCGACGACGAGACCATCGGCCTCGACATCGAGATAGAGGAGGGCAACCGATTCTATATTCGCAACATCAACTGGGTGGGTAACTCGATATACGAGACCTCGCAGCTCGAGAGCATGCTCGGCATAAACCCTGGCGACATCTACGACAAGAAGTCGCTGCACAAGCGCCTTGGCATTGGTCGCGAGATGAATCCCGACGAGATCTCTATTTCGTCGCTCTACCAGAACAACGGATACCTAATGTCGCAAATCGAGCCTGCCGAGATGATTGTAGGCCCCGACTCGCTCGACCTTGAGATTCGCATATTTGAGGGTAAGCCATTTACCGTGAACAATGTGGGCATCTCGGGAAATATGCGCGTTAATGACGAGGTTATCCGTCGCGAGTTGTATGTGCGCCCTGGCGAGCTCTACAACCGAGGACTTCTCATGCAGACAATGCGTACGCTCATGGGCATGGGACACTTCGACGAGCAGGCTATCGTTCCAGATATTCAACCGGTGAGCGACGAGCTTGTTGACGTAAACTGGCCACTCTCGGAGAAGGCTTCCGACCAGTTTAACATTGCCGGTGGTTGGGGCTCAGGCACATTCGTGGGCTCGGTGGGCATCACGCTCAACAACCTCTCTATGCGCGACTTCTTCAAGAAGGGTGCATGGCGACCATACCCCTCAGGACAAAACCAGAAGCTCTCGATATCGGGACAGACAAACGGTACATACTACAAAGCTCTGTCGCTAAGCTTCACCGACCCATGGTTGGGTGGCAAGCGCCCTAACTCGTTCACAGTATCGGGATATATCTCGGAGCAGAACAACGCATACTACGTATGGCAAAATGCCTCGATGCACTACCGCTCGGCAGGTCTTGCAATAGGCTTCGGTAAGCGCCTACGATGGCCCGACCCATACTTCACGTTCTATGGCGAGCTCGGCTACCAGCGCTACGGCCTTAAGGGCTGGGATACCTTCATCATCAGCGACGGTGTAGCAAACACCCTTGCGCTCAAGCTTATCTTGCAGCGCTCGTCGGTAGATGCTCCATTCTTCTCGCGCTCGGGCTCTGAGTTCTCGGTATCGGTGCAGGCAACACCTCCCTTCTCATTGTGGGACGGCAAGAACTACGCAGACACAAACCTCTCAGATCAGGATCGCTATCGTTGGATCGAGTACCACAAGTGGCTGCTCAAGGGTCGCTGGTACTTCCCACTAACGCAGAACCAAAACCTCGTGCTCATGCTCGGCGCCGAGATGGGTTACTTGGGACACTACAACAAAAACAAGGTATCGCCATTCGAGCGCTTCGAGATTGGTGGCGATGGCATGACCGGATATAATATATATGGTGTCGATATCATCGCATTGCGTGGTTACGAAGATGGTGCGCTCGACCCATCTAACTACTACTCTGTGGCATATAACAAATACACCATGGAGCTCCGCTACCCTGTTATCATGAAGCCAAGCTCATCGATCTACGTGCTCGGATTCTTGGAGGGTGGTAACGGCTTTAACTCATGGAAGGAGTTCTCGCCATTTAAGATTAAGCGTTCTGCCGGCTTCGGCGTACGACTATATCTTCCAATCGTAGGTATGATTGGCGTAGATTGGGGTTGGGGCTTCGATCCTGCATATGGCAAGACCGAGCGCAGTGGCTCGCAGTTCCACTTCGTGCTTGGACAGCAATTTTAGTTAAAAGCCTCGGCTTGTGGCAATAAATTTGAAGTATAATACATTATATTATTAGAGTATAACTAAAAACATTAGAGATATGAAACGAATGATTCTAGCTCTTGTAGCAATGGTGCTCAGCGTAGCAGCCGTATCGGCACAGAACTATATGGTTGTAGATAGCGAGAAGGTGTTTAAGTCACTTTCGGCATACAACAATGCTTTGACACAGATTGAGAACCTCTCGGAGCAGTATCAGGCAAAGGTCGATGCTCAGTATCAGGAGGTAGAGCGCCTCTACAACAGCTACATTCAGCAGCGCGCATCGCTTAGCGAGGCTACACGCCAGCAGCGCGAGCAGATGATTTTGCAGAAGGAGCAGGAGGCAGCAGAGTATCAGGAGTCGCTATTTGGCACCGAGGGCGAGCTTATGAAGAAGCGCATGGAGCTTATTCAGCCTATCCAGCAGAGGGTGTTCGACGCCATCGAGCGCATCGCCACTCAGTATGGCTACGACCTTGTTATCGACATCTCGGCAAATCCAACTATCCTCTACTACTCGTCAAAGGTAGACTTCACACAGAAGATAATCAACGCATTGCGATAAACAACGAAATTAAATAATAAAAACAGAGTATTAAAATGAAGAAGTTTGTAAAACTAACCCTCGCCGTAGCATTGCTTTTTATTGGCGCATCAGCGGCTAATGCACAGCAGTTTGGCCGTGTAGATCTCACAGCAATCATTCCTAACATGCCTGAGTATCAGGAGGCAGATAAGAATCTTGCAGAATACGGCAAGGATCTTCAGGATCAGCTCGAGCAGATGCAGGTTGAGTTCAACCAGAAGCTCGCTGACTATCAGAAGAATGCAAACACCTATAGCGATGCTATTCGCCAGACAAAGGAGAGCGAGTTGCAGCAGTTGGACCAGCGCTTGCGCGAGTTCCAGCAGATTGCCTACCAGGATCTTCAGAAGAAGCAGAACGAGCTTATGGCTCCAATCATCGAGAAGGCTAACAACGCTGTTAATGCCGTGGCTAAGGAGGGTGGCTACATCGCTATCTTCAACACAGAGGGCGACATGGCAGCCTCAGCAGGCCTCGCTTACTTCGACCCTGAGCAGCTCACAAACATCACTGAGGCTGTTGCCAAGAAGCTTGGCGTAGAGATCGCGAAGTAAACTACCGCACAACAGTTAATAGGGCTGTCTGACAATGTTTCAGATAGCCCTATTTTAGTTGTCGAGGGGCGATAATTTGAAATTGTTGCAAAAAAATTTGGGTTATTAAGAAATAATACATATCTTTGCACCTCGGTTAGACAAATGGTCTGATGGGCGAGTGGCTTAACCAACGGTCTGCAAAACCGTCTACAGCGGTTCGAATCCGCTTCAGACCTCCAAAAACCTCTCTACAAGCACTTGTAGAGGGGTTTCTTGTTTTTTACGCCTAAATTTACGCCTAAAAAACAGACCTCTTCAGGCATCAAAAATAGGTTCTTAATTCAAATTCGCTATACTCATACACACAAAAATAGCCCTTGCTTACAAGGGCTATTACTTTTCATATTGTCTGGCGTTAATAACCAGCCTCTTCTATCTTATTAAGCAACTTTGTGGCATGGGCTATCTTCGACTCTACACGCTTGAGGAGGTGCTTAGCCTCGGAGTAGTCGCCCATGTGAATAGCATAGAGGGCACGGGCATAGTCTGCCTCGGCTGAGGTGCCCGCCTTAGCGAGGTGGTGCTCGGCACGTTGCAACTCACCACGGCGCATAGCCACATTCGCAGCGTTGATATTTGCCGTGGTGCTATCAGGGTTCTTAGCAACAATCGCCATGATGATACCATCGAACGCAGGGCTCGACTCGTCAAGCTGGGTGGCAGCAACGTTGAGATCATTGACACTAAGCGTCATGGGCGCACTGAGGGCAACGGCAACGATGCGCTCTACATCCACAAAATTCTCAACATCATACTCAACGTCGTACGAGGCGTTGCGTAGCGACGGATAGTACTCATCTAAAAGTTGCTGATACTGCATAGGGAAGCTCTCCATAAGCATGGTGTTAAAGTTAGCATGCTTGGCGTTCTCGTCGATAAACTTAAGCAGCGCCTCGCGGTCAGCCACATTGGACTGAGCAACCCACGCCCTGACATCGGCCCAGTGGTTTGTGTCGTAGTATGTGGCGAGCACGCCCTGAGGGATGTTGTAGTGCTGCTTGATGTGCTCCACAAGGGCTGCTGCACGCTCGTGGGCAAGCTCATCATTAAGTGCCGAGCCACCCTCGGGCGATGCTGAGCCACGCACCACAAGGCGTGTTACAACAACTCCACTATCGCCACTTAGCGAGTCAAGGCTCGAGTCGATGATGGCAATTTCACGACTGTTGCCATGGAAGTTAGGGTCGATAATGGCCTTGTTCACAGCAAAATCGACATGGGCGCTACGCGAGGCGTGCGACACACCACTCTCAACACGCTCAGGGAGCACAAAGAGATAGACAGGCTCGATGACAACCTCGCTATATTCGTCGATGACCACATCGGCAATGGCCAAGGGCTCGTCGTTACAGCCATAGAGCTGCTCAAATATTGCGAGGCTCGCACCATTCATCCATGGCTCGTAGTCAACCTCGGCATAGTAATCGACACTCGCGGGGAGGTCGCTACGGTGCAAGCACCAGTCAGCAGGGATATTTGTCAGGCGGGGGTGCTTCTCGCGCAACGTAGAGTAGTAGTGGTTGCGACCGAAGATACCTACCGACTGTAGCTCGATGCTATTACCCTCGTTGTAGAGCACAGGGGTATATATCATAGCATAGTTTGTGGGTATATGCTTGCCACCAAACTCCATGCTAACGCTTATTTTGAGCATGCCGTTCTGATGCACAATGCTAGCGTCGGTGAGGCGCACACCCTCGAAATTATCACGCTTATGTGCGTGCTGTGCGGTGGCGAGGGATGCCATGCTTAGAAGCATGACACATAGTGTAAATATCTTTCTCATAACCTTCAAATATTAAAATAGATAGGAGAGTCCTACGTTGAGCTTGGTGATGCCAACATAGTTGTGGTGGGCATTGCTCTGCTGTTTTTGGTCCGTCGCCCAATCATAGACGTCGTACTCCATGTAGGCATAGCCCACGCCGAGCTCCAGCTCGAGGTTCCAGTGATGGCCCAGCGCAAAGGCGTAGCCATAGCCCACACCCGCACCCAGGAGCCAGCCATTGAAGCGATTGTCGCTGAGCTTGGAGAAGTCGGTGCCAAGCAAGCTAATGTTGTTGGAGATGTTGCCCATGTCGTAGCGGCCATAGTGGGCGTGTACGCCTATGAAGTGGCCCGCAAAGCGACTACACAGCCAATAGCGCGCCTCGGGCTGTGTGAGAAAGTGCTTCCACTGCCTGCCATTGTACATCTTCCAGTCGCAGATGTTGCTCGGCATGTCGAGCGTCCAGCGGGGAGCGAGTGCTATCTCCGCACCGAAGTTCACCGTGCCCGTAGCATCGTATAGCAGGTTTGTCTTAAGCGCAAGCGATTGCGCATCGGCACGTTGTGCTCCACCTGCCAGAAGCATAACAACGGCACATAGTTGTAAAAATCTTTTCATAGAGCTTTATGCTTTATACCCGCACTTCATGTGAAGGTATAGCCCTAAGGACAACTATCGTACCATTGTAGAGGAAAGGGGCAATGAGAGAGGCGCAAAGAGAGAGGTGAGAGGTAAATGGAGAGAGGAGAGAGGAGAAAGGTGAGAGGTAAAATAGGACGAATGGGATAGATGGGGAAGATAGGGAGAATAGGACGATTAGGACCTTAGGACCTTAGGACAATTAAGATGGTTGCGGACAAATTTCCTAATGGTCTTATTGGTCCTATCGGTCTTAGGATTATTAGGACGATTAGGCGAGGGTATCACTTCCCTAGAATTCCACCTCTATTAGCACCACTAAATTTCTTGTTAGAAGGGGTTAGATTTGGCTTATCGCAAAAGTGAGCACCCGAGGATAGTACACTTAGTACAGCCTCGGGTGCTCAGCTTTTTGGGATAGGTCAAAGATGACCCCTTATCACAAGAAATTACCAGATGACAACGCGCTCCTCTGGCTTCATATACATCTTATCCGCCTCAGTGATGCCGAATGCATCGTAGAAGCTCTGAATGTTGCGCAAAGTGGCGTTCACACGGTTGATGCCGAGAGAGTGAACGTCAACCTTTGTGAGGCGCTCCTTCTCCTGGTCGGTGATGTTCTGTGCCCAGAGTGTAGCATAGCCAATGTAGAAGCGCTGCTCACCTGTGAAGCCGTCGATATCCTCAGGACGACCCTCAGCCCATGCGTGGTCAACAAGACCAGTGAAAGCAAGGCGAAGACCACCCTGGTCAGCGATATTCTCACCGAGTGAGAACTTACCGTCAGCCATCAAGCCAGGAAGAATCTCGATAGCATTGAACTGGTCAACAAGCACCTGAGTCTTCTTCTCGAATGCCGCACGGTCCTCCTTAGTCCACCAGTCGTTCATGTTACCCATCTTGTCGAACTGCGAGCCCTGGTCGTCGAAGCCGTGAGTCATCTCGTGAGCGATAACCACGCCGATAGCACCATAGTTTACAGCGTCGTCAGCCTCAGGGTTGTAGAATGGAGGCTGAAGGATTGCTGCAGGGAAGCAGATCTCGTTTGTTGTAGGCATATAGTATGCGTTAACCATCTGAGGTGGCATCATCCACTTCTCGCGGTCAACTGGCTTACCTACCTCTGACAAAGCGTCGGCAGTGTACCAGCGGTTAGCCTCAACAACATTCTCCCAGTAGCTCTTCGCTGGGTCGATAGAGAGTGTTGAGTAATCCTTCCACTTATTAGGGTAGCCAATCTTCACGGTGAATGCCTCAAGCTTCTCGTGAGCCTTAGCCTTTGTTGCCTCGCCCATCCAGTCGAGCTGGTCGATGTGCTTAGCAAATGCCTTCTGGATATTCTTCACCATGGTCTCTACGCGCACCTTCTCAGACTCAGGGAAGTACTTAGCAACGTACATCTGACCTACAGCCTCAGAAAGAATTGAGTTAGGCACACCCATAGCGCGCTTCCAGCGTGGGCGAATCTCCTGAGTACCCGACATTGTCTTGCCGAAGAACTCGAACGAAGCTACGGCATACTCCTCGCTGAGGTATGACGATGCGCTGTTGATGTAGTGTGCAGCAACATAGTTGCGCAACGCCTCAACATCGGCCGATGCAAGCACCTCAAGGGTGTTTGCAAATGATGATGGCTGGCTTACAACAATCTTATCCTCAGCCTTAAGCTCAAGAGGCTTGAAGTAGCTATCCCAATCGATTGTTGGGTACTTAGCCTTGAACTCAGCATAGGTTGATGGGTTGTAGCCCTTCTGAATATCGCGGCACTCAACATTTGTCCAGTGCTTAGCAGCAATCTTATCCTCGATGGCGATTACGTCACCAACCATCTTCTCTACGTCGCCCTCAACGCCTGTGAGTGTGAAGAGCTTAGCGAGATATGTGCGGTATGCGGCCTTCTTGTCGGCATTCTTCTCGTCAACATAGTAGTCGCGGTTGCCCATGCCAAGACCACCCTGCTCCATGTAGAGGATAGTCATGTTGCTGTCCATGAGGTCGGCAGCAGGATATGCAGCGAAGAATACGCCGATGCCATCGGTGTGAAGCTGTGCGATAGATGCGATAAGTGCCTCACGCTCAGCTGTTGCCAAAATCGCGTTTACGGCAGCCTTGATAGGCTCAGCACCCTCCTTATTTAGGCGCTCCTCATCAAGACCCATCTTGTAGAGGTCAGAAATCTTCTGCTCAACGCTACCTGCCTTAGCCGATGTCTTTGACATCTGCTCGAAGAGCTCGTTGATGCGAATCTCGTTGTTCTCACGTAGTACGTCGAAAGAGCCGTAGCGTGAGTACTCAGGCTTTAGTGGGTTGTTCTTCTGCCAACCACCAGTAGCCCACTGGTAGAAGTTGTCCTTAAGAGCAACACTCTCATCGAAGTTGTTCTTGTCGATAGCTGGTACGCCAGCCTCCTGGCAAGCTGTCATCATAAGTGCAGTTGCAAGAATTAATGTTAATCGTTTCATCTATAATGATTTAGTTTAGTAATTTTATAGCTTAGTAGCAGAGGGCAGTTAGGGACGATAGGGAGAATAGGGAAGATAGGGACAAAACACTAAATTCGCTAAATTCCTTAAGTTCGCTAAAATCACCTCACTCAGCGCACAATTTGTTGTTAGAAGGGTTGCAGATGCAACGCTCGGGAAATTTTGGAGCGATGGGCTGTACTTTGACGTACTGCCCATTGCTACAATGATTTTCTAGCGGACGCAGATGCGCCTTTATCACAAGAAATGATTTCTTGTTAGAATGGGTTATATTTGGTGCCAAGTCGAAATTGCGACGGAAGGGGGTATACTTGACGTATATCCCCTTTCGGGGCAATGAGCTTGGTGCCGAAGATGACCCATTATCACAACAAAGAACACAATTTCTTGTTAGAAGTGGTTAGATACAACGCTCGGCGAATTTCGAGACGATGGGCTGTACTCGAGGTACTGCCCATTGACGAGATAATTCGTTAGCGGCAGTAGATGACCACTTATCACAAGAAATTACTTGCGGATTGCAGCTACACCTGGAAGCTCCTTACCCTCCATGTACTCGAGCAACGCGCCACCACCGGTTGACACGTATGACACCTTATCAGCCAAGCCGAACTTGTTGACACAAGCTACAGAGTCGCCACCACCGATAAGTGAGTAAGCACCGTTCTTCTCTGTTGCCTCAGCAATAGCCTCAGCCACAGCGCGTGAGCCTGTTGAGAACTTATTGATCTCGAATACGCCTACAGGGCCGTTCCAAAGGATAGTCTTGCAACCAAGGATGTGCTCGCGGAACTTAGCCTTACCCTGCGATGCGATATCGACACCCTCCCAAGCATCTGGAATGTTGTTTGCAGGTGCCTCCTGAGTGTTTGCCTCCTCAGAGAAGTCGTCGCAGATAAGAGCATCTGGTGAGCGAAGAATCTGGATGCCACGCTCCTCAGCCTTCTTCAAGATCTCGAGAGCTACTGGGAACATATCTGGCTCGCAGATAGACTTACCCTCCTTGCCGCCCTCAGCGCCTGCGAAGGTGTAGGTCATACCGCCACCGATGATAATAGAGTCAACCTTCTCCATGAGCTTCTCGATGATGGTAATCTTTGTAGATACCTTTGAGCCACCGATAATAGCGCAGAAAGGACGCTCAGGGTTCTCCATAACGCCATCGATAGCCTTGAGCTCGTTCTCCATAACGTAGCCGAACATCTTATCCTGTGGGAAGTAATCAGCGATAAGCGCTGTAGAGGCATGAGCACGGTGTGCAGTACCGAATGCGTCGTTGATGTAGCAGTCAGCATATGATGCAAGGCGCTCAACGAACTTCTTCTGCGACTCCTTAACAGCCTTCTTAGCCTCCTTCTTCTCCTCGTCAGAAGCATCCTCAGCCAAGCCACGAGGCTTACCCTCCTCTTCAGCATAGAAACGCAAGTTCTCGAGAAGCATCACCTCGCCAGGCTTAAGGTTAGCAGCCATCTCTGCAGCACGCTCGCCCATGCAGTCGCCAGCGAAGAGAACCTTCTCGCCCAAGCGCTCCTCGATAGCATATACAATCTGCTCCAAAGAGTACTTTGCATCTGGGTTCTTCTTAGGACGACCTAGGTGCGACATAAGGATTACTGAGCCACCGCCAGCCAATACCTTCTTAATAGTTGGGATTGCAGCACGGATACGTGTGTCGTCAGTTACCTTACCCTCAGCGTTAAGAGGCACATTAAAATCTACGCGGATAATCGCACGCTTACCAGCGAAATTGTAGTTGTCAATAGCAAACATAACAAATATTTTTTTGGTTTATAATAAGCACATATACGATGCAAAGTTAAAACTTTTTTTCAAACACCATACACGATACCTATATAATAATTAAGTCAAAAACGCAAATATCGTGTCAAAAATTAATTTTCGAGAAAAATAGTCGATTTAATGACCATCATTGCAAAAGTTTACTTATCTTTGTATGATTGTTAACCTAACCCAAGGTTACCCCGAATATTTGACACAAAAAATTTAATTTAACATCATACAAAACTATGCAGAACAACAAACTACAGCGTGCAGCCGACAACATTCGTATCTTGGCTGCTTCGATGGTCGAGAAGGCAAAGTCTGGTCACCCAGGTGGCGCTATGGGCGGTGCAGATTTCATCAACGTGCTCTACGCCGAGTTCCTTCGTTACGACCCAGATAACATGGCTTATCCACACCGTGATCGCTTGTTCCTCGACCCAGGTCACATGTCGCCAATGCTCTATGCAGTGCTCTCACTTGCAGGCAATTACACAACTGAAGACTTGCAGTCATTGCGTCAGTGGGGCAGTGTAACTCCTGGTCACCCAGAGGTTGACGTTATGCGCGGTGTTGAGAACACATCAGGCCCTCTTGGTCAGGGTCACGCTATGGCTGTTGGTGCTGCTATTGCTGAGCGCTTTATGGTTGCTCGCTTTGGCGAGTGGATGGCTCACAAGACTTATGCCTTCATCTCTGACGGTGCTATCCAGGAGGAGATCTCACAGGGCGTAGGTCGTATCGCTGGCCACCTCGGCTTGGCAAACCTTATCATGTACTACGACTCAAACAACATCCAGCTATCTACAAAGTGTGACGAGGTTGACACCGAGGATATCGAGATGAAGTACAAGGCGTGGAACTGGAATGTAATCACCGTTAATGGCCAGTCTATCGACGAGATTCGTGCAGCTTTGAAGGCAGCAAATGCTGAGACTGAGCGTCCTACACTCATCATCGGTAAGACCATCATGGGCTACGGTGCTCGCAAGGCTGATGGCACAAGCTTCGAGAACCAGGTATCTACTCACGGTCAGCCACTTACAGCTGCTGGCGCAGACATCGCTGCAACCATCAAGAATCTTGGCGGTAACCCTGACGAGCCATTCGCAGTATTCGAGGAGTCGAAGGAGGTTTATGCTGCACGTCGCGAGGAGTTGCGCGCTTGGGCTAAGGAGATTAAGGCAGTGGAGGCTGCATGGCGCAACGAGAACCCAGCACTTGCTGAGAAGATGGACAACTTCTACTCTGGCAAGCTCCCTGAGATCGACTACTCAGCAATCGAGGTTAAGCCAGACCAGGCTACACGTGCTGCTTCAGCAAACATGCTCTCATACTTCGCTGAGCACGTTGAGAACATGGTAGTATCATCTGCTGACCTTTCTAACTCAGATAAGACCGACGGCTTCCTCAAGAAGACTAAGGCATTCACCAAGGGCGACTTCACAGGTCAGTTCTTCCAGGCAGGTGTTGCCGAGCTTACTATGGCTTGCGTGATGAACGGTATGGCTCTTCACGGCGGTATCATTCCTGCTTGCGGTACATTCTTCGTATTCTCTGACTACATGAAGCCAGCAGTACGTCTTTCAGCTCTTATGGAGAAGAAGGTTATCTACATCTGGACACACGACTCATTCCGTGTTGGTGAGGACGGCCCTACCCACGAGCCTGTTGAGCACGAGGCACAGATCCGTCTTATGGAGCACCTCCGCAACCACTCAGGTGAGCGCTCAATGCTCGTTCTTCGCCCAGCAGACTCAGAGGAGACTGTAGCAGCATGGAAGATGGCTATGGAGGAGAACCGCCCAGTGGCTCTTATCCTTTCACGCCAGGACATCAAGTCGCTTCCAGCCATCAGCGGCAAGTCACGTCGCGAGGAGGCTATGCAGGCTGAGAAGGGTGGTTATGTGGTACTCGAGAACAAGGATGCTAAGGTAACCCTTATCGCCACAGGCTCAGAGGTTTCTACATTGTTTGAGGGTGCTGAGATCTTGGCATCTGAGGGCATCGCAACACGTGTTGTTTCAATCCCTTCTGAGGGCTTGTTCCGCGACCAGTCGAAGGAGTATCAGGCAGAGGTTCTTGGCAACCTTCCACGCTACGGTATGACCTCTGGTCTTTCGGTAAACCTCGCTGGTTTGGTTGGCGAGAATGGCTTTATCCACGGCTTCGACCACTTCGGCTACTCAGCTCCTTTCAAGGTGCTCGACGAGAAGTTTGGCTACAACGGCACAACCGTAGCTGCTGAGGTTAAGGCAATGCTCAAATAGCAACTCACCGAACGACAAGATAGCTTGTCGGAAGAGATTATAATAAGAGGCGAACATCGACACTCGATTTGTCGATGTTCGTCTTTTTTTATGCTACGCATAGCCTCGCTTAGCGCCGCATAATATTTTTTGTAAAAAGAATTAAAATCGTCTTGGATTTTCAGCCGATAATTCATAATTTTGTAGGGTGAAATTGCAGACATATCCCCCAATGGCATTATCACATATAGTAATGCACTGTAATTCACTTGGTTACATAACGAGCAGTGTCGTGATAACACCATGACACAACTCTAAAAATTTCGAACTGATGAAACGAGTAATTCTCTCTGGTGGTGGTACCGGAGGTCACATATATCCAGCCGTTGCCGTTGCCGAGGCGCTAAAGCGCAAGTTTGGCGAGGAGGTAGAGATTTTGTTTGTTGGTGCCGAGGGCAAGATGGAGATGGAGAAAATCCCTGCCTTGGGCTACCGCATCGAGGGCCTTCCTGTGGTGGGTCTTCAGCGCCAGCTAAACGCTGCCAACATCATCAACAACCTAAAGGCTCCCTTCAAGGTTATCGAGAGCATGCGTCGTGCTAAGAGCATCATTCGCAAGTTTGATGCCGACATCGTTGTGGGCTTTGGCGGCTACGCCTCAGCGCCCGTGTTGCGTGCAGCGCAGAGCCTTGGCATACCAACAATCATTCAGGAGCAAAACTCCTATGCGGGACTTACCAACAAGTTCTTGGCAAAGCGTGCTAAGCGCATCTGCGTGGCTTACGACAAGATGGATAGGTTCTTCCCTGCCGACAAGATTGTCATGACAGGCAACCCACTTCGCGGTCGCTTCTCTGCCGACCAGAGCAACAAGCAGGAGGCACTCGCCTACTATGGCTTCAACGACTCGATGCCCGTTATCATGTGTGTTGGTGGCTCACTTGGCACACGCACCCTCAACGAAATGATGAAGAAGTGGGTGCTCACGCTAAATGGCGAGGCCCCCGTGCAGGTTATCTGGCAGACAGGCAAGTACTACGAGCGCGAGATGCAGGCATTCCTCAAGGAGCACCCAACAAAGAATATCTGGCAGGGAGCATTTATCGACCGCATGGACTATGCCTATGCCGCCTCAGATGTTGCCATCTCGCGAAGTGGCGCATGCACCGTGTCGGAGCTATGCCTTGTGGCTAAACCTACAGTATTTGTGCCATCACCCAACGTGTCGGAGGATCACCAGACAAAGAATGCCATGGCACTTGTTGAGAAGGGTGCAGCTGCCATTGTACCAGATAGCGAGGCAGTGGATAAGGCTATGGCAGTAGCCTTGGAGTTAGTAGCAAACAACCAGGAACTAGAGTCGTTGCGCGAGAATATTGCCAAGCTTGCAATATCTGACGCAGCAGACAGAGTTGTTAACGAGATAGAAAAGGAGCTTAGCAAGGCTCAGAGATAGAGTATGAAGGAGTTCAAAAACGTATACTTTCTCGGTATCGGCGGTATTGGCATGAGCGCCATTGCCCGATACTTTATGCATGAGGGCTATGCTGTTGCAGGCTACGACCGCACAGCAACACTTCTAACACGTGAGCTCGAGATGGAGGGTGCCTTGATACACTACGAGGACGACCCCGAGCTTATCCCTGAGCAGATGCGCTCGGCGGAGGATACCCTTGTGGTGCTCACACCAGCCATACCTGGCGACCACCGCGAGTGGGCATGGCTTCGCGAGAGAGGATTTAACATCGAGAAGCGCTCGCAGATGCTTGGCGTTTTGTCTAATGGCAAGCTCGGCATGGGCGTGGCGGGCACACACGGCAAGACCACCACATCGACACTTGCTGCATGGCTCAACCATGCCGCAGCGGGCGAGGGCAGTGCCTTCTTGGGAGGTATATCACGCAACTTTAACTCGAACCTCGTCTTGGGCGAGGGACGCAGACTTGTTGTCGAGGCCGACGAGTACGACCGTTCGTTCTTGCGCCTACACCTCGACATCGCTGTTATCACGGCTGTGGATGCCGACCACCTCGACATCTACGGCACTGTGGAGGCTGTGAAGGAGGCCTTCGAGGAGTTCGCATCACAGATTAAGGCGGGCGGAGCGCTTATCCTCAAGCAGGGCGTAGAGCTTAAGTTCGACACCTCGGAGCGTAAGCTATACCGCTACTCGTGCGATCAGGGTGGCGACTTCCATGCTGAGAATATCCGTCTCATCGAGGGCGGTCACTACCTCTACGACATTGTGCTTCCTGACGGTCGTATCGAGGATTGCGAGCTAGGCATCTTGGGCAAGGTGCATATCGAGAATGCTGTGGCTGCCGTGGCTATGTTGTGGTGCGCAGCACAAATTGAGGGCAAGAGTTTCGACAAGGAGGCTGTGAAGGAGGCATTGCGCAAGTTCGAGGGCGTTAAGCGCCGCATGGAAGTATATGTGAATACCCCTAAGCAGGTATATATCGACGACTATGCTCACCACCCCGAGGAGCTACGTGCAACAATCGAGTCGCTACGTGGCATCTTCCCAGGTCGTAGGCTGCTTGCTATTTTTCAACCACACCTCTACACACGCACTAAAGATTTGGCTACGGAGTTTGCCGAGGCACTATCACTTGCCGATGAGGTAATCCTTGTACCTATCTACCCTGCTCGTGAGCTACCTATCGAGGGAGTATGCTCCGAGATGATTGGCCGCATGCTCAAGGTTAGCTGGACACTACACGAGCGCGAGGAGCTTGAGGAGGTATTGTCAACGATGGATACAGATGTTGTTGTTACGTTTGGTGCTGGCAACATCGACGTGACGTGCGCTGGCATTGCCGAGGTATTACGCAAAAAGAGCATTGAGGCATAGTGAGTAGGCTTAAGAAGATAGGCATGGCGTTTGGCTACGGATTGTTGCTTGTGGCAATAGTCGTAGTGATATGCTATGCACATATCGGAGCCCGCGACCACAGGGAAAGCCAGCGAATAAGTGGCTTTGTCATACATATCGATGGCAACGGCAACCACATGCTCATCGACACCGAGTCGATGTATAAGTGGTTTGCGAAGCATGGTGTAAGCCCCAAGGGTAAGAGCATTGCCGAGCTCGACCTCGCAGCACTCGAGAGAGTGGCATTGGAGCATAGCGCTGTGGAGAGCTGTAACGCCTTTGTCACCTACGACGGACGCATCGAGATGACCATAATACAGCGTGAGCCCATAGCACGCCTGCGCCTCGATGGTGGCTACGACCACTACATCGCCAACGACGGCGTGTTGTTCCGCGCCTCAGATGGCTATGCCGCCTATGTTCCTGTCATCACGGGTAGCCATAGGCTGATTGTAGATAGGGATTTCTCGGGCAATGTGTTTCGATATATTGCCGACTCGATAGCAGCGCTGGAGCGCCGCATAGTGGAGATTGAGCATAAGAAATACCCCGTCTTAAGCGACCGCAAGCAAATAAAGAAGCGCGACAAGAGTGTTCAGGATAGCACCGTCAAGAAGCCTTTTTGGGTATCTAAGGAGACCTACGAGGCTCGCAAGGAGAACCTGAAGCTCTTCAAGGAGGCTCACAACCAGAAGTACCTGAAGGAGGATGCTGTGCTTGTCAAGCAACTCGACAAACTTAGCAATATGCAGGAGAGGCTCAGGCATAATATCGCTTCGCTCGAGAGCATAAATGCCGACTTCGAACGCCTCGTGGAGTTTATCAAGAGCGCGTTAGCAGATAGCTTTTGGAGCGCCGAGATTACCCAACTTGTGCTAACATCGGGTGACAAGGGGGCAATACACATAGCCATAGTGCCCCGCTCAGGCGACTACACCATAGACCTTGGCGACACACACAACCTCACGCAGAAGCTGCAGAACACACGCGATTTCTACGACAAGGTGTTGCGCAATGTTGGGTGGAACAAGTATAGCCGCATCAGCGTGCGCTATGATGGTCAGGTGGTATGCCTGCCACGCAACTAAGAAGAAAATAAGATAAAAACTAAGATATCATGAAAGATAAGCAGATTGTAGCAATAGACGTAGGTTCGTCTAACGTGGTTATAGCTGTCGGCAATGTCGAGGAGAGTGGTCTTGTAGCAATACAGGGCATTGTGTCTGAGCCTGTTGAGGGTGTCAACGCCGGACGTGTCGAGAACAGCGAGATGGTGAGCAAGGCTATCATCGCCGCAAAAAACCGTATCGAGAAGGAGTTGGGCATCAAGATCTCGGAGGCATATGCAGGTCTTTCGGGCGACTTTGTACGTTGCGTGAAGGTCACCGACCAGGTATATGTTCAGGACGACCTTAAGAATGGCAGCAACCAGATCACTCAGCGCGATGTTGATGAGTTGGACCGCCGCATGAAGACGGTGAAGCTCCCAGATACGCAGGAGACAATCATCGCCATGCAGCCTCTACTCTACAAGATTGACGACAAGGAGGTGTCAGTGCCTGTAGGTGCTTATGGTCACAGACTATCAGCCACATACAACTTTATCCTCTGCGACAAGGCTATGTGCGACCGCTTGCGTCACTGCTTGCAGCGCAACGAGATTACCGTTAAGGAGATTATTCCTAACGCCATGATCATGCATAACACCGTGGCTACAACCGATGATATGCAGGACGGCTCGGTTATCGTTGACTTTGGTGGCGGTGTTACCGACGTATCGGTGCTCTATGGTGGCAAGGTGCGCTATGTGGCATCTATTCCTATCGGAGCCAAGTCAATCAACGCCGACATTCAGACCTTGGCTATACCTACAAGCTACATCGAAGACCTCAAAATACAGTATGGCTCGGCAGTGGCATCACTCGCCATTGACGACATCATCGTGTTCCAGGCTCCTAAGCGCACACAGACAAAAAACATTCTCCGCAAGAACCTCGCAATAGTTATCGAGGCGCGCCTTAAGGAGATTGCCGAGTGGGTGCGCAACGAGATTAAGGAGGCTGGTTGCGGCTCAAAGTTCATGCCTACGCTCTTGCTTACGGGTGGTGGCTCGCAGATGCGCGACATCGAGAAGTTGTTTGCTCGTGAGCTCGATATTATGGAGGCACGCACAGTGCACCCAGAGTATGGCTTTACGGAGGAGAGCATGCTTGAGCATATCTCATCACCAGCAGATGCTACTGTAGCTTCGTTGCTGGTATATGGCGCTAAGCGTGGCTCATGCACCACAAGCAAACGTCCTGAGCAGCAACAGCAGAAGCCAACACCTCGCGCAACAGGCCTTTCGCAGTATGACGATGTTGTACCTCGCACAAATGCAACTACGCCAACTCAGCCCGAGCAGCCTGTTCAGCCCACGCAGCCAACTTATCAGACGCCTGCCGCTAAGCCAAATGACAATCCTGTAAAGCCAAAGGTGTCGCTTGCCGATGACGAGGATCCATTGAAGCCCGAGAAGCCATCATTTGGCAAGAGAATTCGCGATATGTTCAACAAAGCTGGTAACACCTTTATCGGCGATGGCGAGGAGGGCGAATGGTAGTTCGTAATAGAGAATCATAATCAAGAGAAGGTTAAGTTATGACTAACAATAATACAAATACAATGAGTGCTGCTGCAGATTTCGACTCGCAGCTCACAACAAACAACCCCAAGTCGAACCTACAACTCGACGCCGAGTCAATAATCATGGTTATTGGCGTTGGTGGCGCGGGCGGTAATGCCGTAAACCACATGCAGACAATGGGCATTACGGGTGTAAACTTCGTGGTATGTAACACCGATGAGGCTGCCTTGGCTAACTGCAAGGTATCTAACAAGATACAGATGGGTCCAGGTCTTGGTGCTGGTAACAATGCCGACCGTGGTCGTGAGCTCGCCATCGAGAGCGAGGAGCAGCTACGCACACTACTCGAGACCTCAGGCGTGAAGATGCTCTTCATCGCAGCAGGTATGGGTGGTGGTACTGGTACTGGTGCTTCGCCCGTCATCGCACGTATCGCTCACGAGCTAGGCATTCTCACCGTGGCTGTTGTGACCATGCCCTTCCGCATGGAGGGTCCTGGCCGCTACCAGCGTGCAGTAAAGGGTGTCGAGGAGCTTCACGAGTGGGTTGACTCACTTCTTGTCATCGACAATGAGCGTCTTCGCAAGCTCTATGGCAAGCTACCTCTTGGCGAGGCATTTGGCAAGGCCGACGACGTGTTGGGCATGGCAACAAAGGGTATTGCCGAGCTTATCACAGTTGAGTTTGCATTGGTACGTGTCGATTTCGCCGATGTTGAGACCGTTATGCGTGGCAGTGGTCGTGCTCACATGTCGGTGGTTAATGCTTCGGGCGAGAACCGCGCACTTCAGGTGGCTGAGGGTGCCCTATCATCATCACTCCTCGATGATAACCACATCTCGGGAGCTAAGGAGATCTTGCTAAGCTTTGCTGTGTCAGACATCAACAAGCTTACTCACGACGATGTAACAGATGCCATGGAGTATATCCAGAAGCATGCAAGCTACAAAGATGAGGATGGCAACACCCACTCTGCCAACATCATCTGGGGTGCAAGCGAGAAGAAGTCGTTGGCAGACGACGAGTTGGAGTTGGTTGTTGTGGCAACACGCTTCGAGGATGGCAACGAGCTCAAGATAGATCCAACATACAACTCAGAGGGAGGCAACGAGCCAGCAAAGAACCCATTTTTACCTGGTGATGAGCCAAATAACAAGCCTGAGATAGTTGGTCCTGAGCGCCCAGATCGCAATAAGTTTCGTCCGAACGAGGGCCCAACAATCTACCCTCCACAGGATCGCTACAAGCTCGTTCACCTGCAGAAGAAAGACCCTGCGTACACACGCCTAAAGAGTCAGTTCTCGGCAGAGAGCGAGACGCAGGCACGAACAACCTTCCGTCCGATACAGAAGCAGGAGGAGGTTGCGCCAAGCAACATAAGTGGCACGTTAGACTTCTAATATAGAATGAGCGTAATAGCACTACAAGAGAGTATTGAGCTGAGCACAGTCCTTGTGCTCAGCCTTATCTCTATTATACTCCTAATGCTCTCGGCAACAGCCTCTGGCTCCGAAGTAGCCTTTTTCTCGCTCACACAGCGCGACATGGAGGAGCTCGAGTCGAGATCGGACTCGGCAGCACGACGTGTGGTGGATCTTATGTCGAACCCCGATCGTCTGCTCGCCACAATCCTCGTAACCAACAACATGATAAACATCTGCCTGGTTATCATCTCCACGCAGATTGTCGATAACATATTCATGTTCACGGGCATAGGAGATTTCCTCTTTAAGACCATCGTTATCACCTTCATACTCTTGCTCTTTGGCGAGATTATGCCCAAGGTATTTACGCAGGCTAACGCCGTGCGCATGTCGCTATTTTTCTCGGCACCACTCAAGGTGTTGCGCTGGTTGGTATATCCACTAGCCTTTATCCTCATGCGCACAAGTAGCCGTGTTAGTCGCATAGCATCGAAGAGCGCCGAGATATCTATCGAGGAGCTTGCCGACGCCGTTGACCTCACCGACACTGGCTCGGAGGAGGAGCAGAAGATGCTCTCGGGAATCATCACGTTTGGACAGACCGAGGTGGTGGAGATTATGCACTCGCGCGTAGATATCACAGGTATCGAGTATGACGCCAAGTTCGACGAGGTGCGCCGAACAATCGTCAACACGGGATACTCGCGAATACCGGTATATGGCGAGGACCTCGACGATGTGCGTGGCGTGCTCTATGTGAAAGACCTACTACCCCACATTGCCGAGGACAACGACTTTGAGTGGCAGACGCTGCTACGCAAGCCCTACTTCGTGCCTGAGCACATGATGATTGACGACCTTCTGAAGAAGTTCCAGAAGAAGAAGATACATATCGCCATCGTTGTTGACGAGTATGGCGCAACACAGGGTCTTATCTCGCTTGAGGATATCCTCGAGGAGGTTGTGGGCGAGATTACCGACGAGAGCGACGATGACGAGGATCGCCTCTGGGAAAAGATTGGCGAGAACACCTATATCTTTGATGCTAAGATACATATCGGCGAGTTTATACGCGTGATTGGCTACGATGAGGATGCCTTTGCCGACGTTGAGGGACATGCCGAGACTCTTGCTGGCTTGATGATGGAGCTTAAGCGCGACCTACCACGTCGTGGCGACGAGCTACAGTCGCATGGCGTGAAGTTCTTCATCGCTACGATGGACGGCAGACGCGTTGACAAGGTTAAGGTGGAGGTTAAAGGCGAGTAGAATGCGTAGAGTAATTGTCGAGGATATTCCCTGGCTATATGCCTGCTGCGATAGCGATATTACCGCCGCAGATGTAGCCTCGGCATCACGCTTTCAGAACGAGAGGCGACGCACCGAGCACCTTGCATGGCGACGTGTGGTGCGCCGTGAGCTGGGGCGAGGCGTCGAGATAGGATACAACGAGGTGGGAGCACCCACGCTAAACCTCGAGAATACGCACCTTAGCGTAGCACACGGTGCTGGGCGCGTGGCTGTCGTAATTTCCGACAAAAGGGTAGGCATCGACATCGAGTCGCTGGAGCGCGATTTTGCGAGCGTTAGCTCACGCTATATGAGTGTCGAGGAGCAAGCACTATCCACACACAAGGAGTGGGGAGCTATGGTGTGGTGCGCCAAGGAGGCACTATATAAATTATATGGTGAGCGAGGCTTGGACCTTAAGCACGACATCGTGCTTACCGGCTATAACCACGAAGAGGGCGTGATTTGTGCCATGCTACGTCAAAAGAGCAAGGCACGTGTGGAGGTAAGCCTATACGACACAGATGCGGTGGTGGCAGTAGCTGAATTTGAATAGTATAAACATCATAAACTTAGATACTTACGTGTCGAAAACACAAAATAATACAATATCGTTAGGTACCGATCCTATAGGCAAACTCCTTGCCCGATATGCCATACCTGCAATCATTGCCATGGCATCGTCGTCGCTCTACCACATCATCGACAGCATATTTATCGGTCATGGCGTGGGTGGCGCAGCTATTGCCGGCATGGCAGTAACACTCCCCATCATGAACATCGCCTCAGCATTTGGCGCTATGGTGGGCGTGGGTGCTGCAGCTCGCATATCGATACGCCTTGGCGAGGGTAACAAGCGTGCCGCAGAGCACATCCTTGGCAACGCCGTGCTGCTCAACCTCACGCTCGGTATCTCGATAATGCTCATCTTCTTGTTCTTCCTCGACCCTATATTATTGTTCTTCTCGGGTGGTGACGCAAGCCCCGAGACATTGGATTATGCCCGCAAGTTTATGCGAATAATCATGTTCGGAAACATCGTCACACACCTATATTTGGGTCTTAACGAGCAGCTACGTGCCTCGGGATATCCACAGAAGGCGATGTTCATAATGCTCACATCTATTGCGCTTTGCACCATTCTTAACCCGCTGTTTATCTTCGTGTTTGAGTGGGGCATCGAGGGTTCGGCATGGGCTACAGTAATATCGCAGAGTATATGCCTTGCAATACAGCTACGCCACTACACCTCGAAGGAGAGCTTCCTAAGATTTAAGCGCAGCAGCTTTAAGTTCAACAAGAGGATTATTGGCGCTATCATCTCGATTGGCATGGCACCATTTATCCTCAACGTATGTGCCTCATTCGTAACACGTTTCATGAACACTGCACTGCTTGAGTATGGTGGTCATGGTGCCGACGATGTTATCTCGGCAGCAACATTTGGTAGCGAGGTGGGCGACGTATATGTAGGTGCTTACGGCATCATGAACCGCGTGATACTCCTCTTTATCATGGTTGGTCAGGGCTTCAACCAGGGCATGCAGCCTATTGTAGGCTTCAACTACGGAGCAAAGCAGTATGGCCGCGTTCTCAAGGCACTAAAATATACAATATTCTGCGCCACGACAGTAACCACAATCGCCTTTTTAATAGGCTTCTTCTTCCCTCGCGAGGTGGCAGCACTATTTGTTGATGCCTCAACAAGTCATATCGACCAGGCAATGGTTGAGATTGTGACACAGGGACTTGGCGTAGCAATGATGGTATTTCCTCTTGTCGGCTTCCAGATTGTTGCAGGTAGCTTCTTCCAGTATATTGGCCGTGCACCACTTGCCATGTTCCTATCGGCAACACGTCAGCTACTGTTCCTACTTCCAATGCTGCTAATCCTTCCAAAGCAGTTTGGTGCTATGGGCGCGTGGATGTCTATGCCTATTGCCGATGCGTGCTCGGTGGTGGTGGCAGGAACACTCCTATACTTCCAAATTCGCAAGCTACGACGCATGGAGCACAACATGCACTTCTCGCACTAATATACCACAGGCATGACCATCGAGGATTTAGCACTATACTTCACTAAAGGCTTAGGTAGCCGAGGTGCAGCACACCTCGTGGACCACTTTGGCTCGGCAGAGAGGATATACGAAGCTTCACTCTCAGAGCTTGTCAACGATGTGGGACTGCGCCCAGAGATTGCTGAGCGCATAGTTGCGCACGAGGGCATGCGTGAGGCAGAGCAGGAGATAAAGTATTGCCAGAGGCACGACATACGCATAATTGCGGCCACCGACGAGGACTACCCCGAGGCACTACGCGCAACCATAGATCGTCCCCACATCCTCTTCGTGATGGGCAATGTCGAGGCGCTTGGCAAGCAGTGCTTAGCGATGGTGGGCACACGCGAGATAACACCCTCGGGAATACACTCAGCAAATATATTAATAAAGGATCTTGGCGAGCAGGTCGATAACCTCTGCATCGTGAGCGGACTCGCCTATGGCGCAGATAGCGCCTGCCACCGTGCAGCACTCGCCAACGGCATAACAACCGTGGCAATAATACCAAGCAACCTACCCAAAATAACCCCAGCAGCACACTCACAACTTGCAGCCGAGATTATCAAGGCGGGAGGAGCAATAGTATCGGAGCTAAGCTCGCAGACACGCAACAATGGCTCGCACTTCATTTCGCGCAACCGCATAATCGCGGGCATGAGCCTTGCAACACTCGTTGTGGAGTCACCCGCCGAGGGAGGGTCGCTCTCAACAGCGGACATTGCCGACAGCTACTCGCGCACGGTGCTCGCACTGCCAGGCCGCATAACCGACACTAACGCATTTGGCACTAACAACTTAATACGCTCGGGCAAGGCACGCCTGGTGCTCACAGCCAACGACATCATCGAGGATGCAGGCCTGGAGCGAAAGAGCCACAGCGACATACAAACCGAAGAAATCAAACCAAACATAGCGCTAACAGCCGATGAACAAAAAGTATTAGAGGCCTTCAAAGAGGGTGCGATACTCGACTGGTCGGAGCTTCTGGCAAGCACCCAGATGAGCATGGGCGAGCTGGCTATGATAATGATGGAGCTTGAGCTTAAGGGGGCAATACGTACACTGCCAGGAAAGCGCTACGAAGTAATATAACAAGTCTATGATAGATACTCATTCACATATTTATGCCGAGGAGTTCGACACCGACCGCAGCGAGACATTAGAGCGTGCCTGGGACGCTGGCGTGGAGCTTATGCTACTGCCCGACATCGACTCCGAGAGCCGTGACCGCATGTTTCAACTAGCTCAGCAAGAGCCTGAGCGTTGCCTTGCCATGGCGGGACTACACCCTACGTCTGTAAACAACAACCCTCAGTGGCAGAACGAGTTAGACATGGTAGAGAAACTCCTACACTCAGCCCCCACGAAACTATGGGGCGTGGGTGAGATAGGACTCGACCTATATTGGAGTCAGGATTTCTATCACCAGCAGCGCGAGGTGTTGCATGCTCAGATAGAGATGGCCTTGCAGCATAATCTTCCCGTGGTTATCCATACCCGCTCAGCATATCGCGAGATGATGGATGCCATAGCAACCTACCGAGGTCGTGGACTTCGAGGCGTCTTTCACGCCTTTGTCGACAGCGCTGAAACAGCCCTTAAACTAGAGCGTATGGGCGAGTTTAAGTTTGGCATAGGTGGCGTTGTAACATTCAAAAACTCAGGACTTAACAAGGTTGTCGAGGAGCTGCCTATGGAGCTACTCGTGCTCGAAACCGACTCGCCATATCTTAGCCCCGTGCCACACCGCGGCAAGCGCAACGAGCCCGCCTTTGTGGAGCACGTGTGTCGCAAGATTGCCGAGATAAAGGGGCTTACGCCCGAACAGGTAGATAGCACTACAACGGCTAACGCCAAGCATATTTTTAGCATAAGTTAGTGGGGGTTATGCACAAATATTGGGGGCTTACCCCCATTTTTTTACATATATAGCAACAACCTAAGCAAATTATTCATATCTTTGTAAGGATATATCGGCATTAAGGCCCTATATCCTTCGGCTATGAAGCGACCAACAATACTAATAATATATACCGGCGGTACTATCGGTATGAAGACTGACGAGGCAACAGGCGCTCTCGTCCCATTCGACTTCAGCGGTATATATGAGGAGTTTCCCTCACTTAAGCGCCTTAAGGTAGATATCGAGGTATTTACCATCAAGCCACCTATCGACTCATCGAACGTATCTGTAGAGAACTGGGTAGATATCGCCCGCATCATTCGTGACAAATACGATAGCTACGACGGCTTTGTTATTCTGCATGGCACTGACACCATGTCCTACTCGGCATCGGCACTCAGCTTCATGCTCGAGAACCTCGCAAAGCCCGTCATCTTCACAGGTAGCCAGATTCCTATCGGCATACTTCGCACCGATGGTCGTGAGAACCTTATCACAGCCATCGAGATTGCTGGTGCCCGTACCGAGGAGGGCAAACCCCTTGTGCCTGAGGTGGCTCTCTACTTCCAGAATAGATTGTTCCGCGGCAACCGCACAACAAAGTTTAGCGCCGAGGCGCTCAACGCATTTGCATCGTTCAACTACCACCCATTGGCAGATGTGGGTGTAAATATCCAGTACAACACATCGAACATTGCACCATACATCGACAACTCCGAGAGAGAGTTTTTCATCAGCGAGACGCTATCGAGCGACGTTGTTGTTGTGAAGCTCTTCCCTGGCATTCGCCCTGCAACACTCCGTGCCATGCTACTTGAGAGTGGCGCACGTGGCGTGGTGCTCGAGACCTATGGCGCAGGTAACGCACCTACGTCGGACTGGTTCGTTGACTTGGTCAAAGAGGCGGTATCGCGAGGCGTTGTTGTGGTGAATATTTCGCAGTGTAAAGATGGTGCTGTGCAGATGCACCTCTACGAGACAGGCCTTGCTCTTCAGGAGGCTGGCGTGGTGTCGGGACACGACATGACAGTGGAGGCAGCGGTGACAAAGCTAATGTACGTTTTAGGCAAAAATTTGCCATTATCGGAAACACTAGATTTGATGCGAAAACCACTTCGAGGTGAATTTACTTTGTAAAGCGTTGCTTTTTTAGAAAATTAATTGTAAATTTCGCTCTGTAAAATCCCTTATTAGGGGACAAATTAGAGCGGCTTACTACCGCTATAAGAGCGTAACAAATTGAGTGATATTGAGTTTGCACATCGAAAACTACTCCACAAGGGGTGGCATTAGGTGTGCGCTATGAGGTTGATATCGAGCAAAAAGTTTTACGAAAACGAAAAATATAGAGAAAAACAACTACTAAAAATTACAAATTTTAACTAAACAAATCATTATGAAAAAATTATTTTTGGTTATGGCAGCTGCTGCTCTCTCTTTCGGCGCTGCTTATGCACAGGAGCCAGAGCAGGCACCTGCAAACGACGCTGCTAAGACTGAGGCTGTTGCTGAGGTAGCTGAGGCTGAGACTGTAACTGAGGAGCCTGCAGGCGAGCCTATGCACTTCGCCCTTATGAAGAAGTTCCTCGAGGGTGGTTGGGGCTGGATGCTTCCAGTACTTGTTTGCTTGATTCTTGGTTTGGCAATCTCTATCGAGCGTATCCTCTACATGACATTTGCTCAGATCAACACTAAGAAGTTCGTTGCTCAGGTTGAGGAGGCTCTTAACACTAAGGGTATCGAGGCTGCTAAGGAGCTTTGCCGTAACACTCGTGGTCCTATCGCTTCAATCTACTACCAGGGTCTTATGCGTTACGACCAGGGTCTTGAGGCTGTTGAGAAGGCTGTTGTATCTTACGGTTCAGTTCAGCAGGGTCACATGGAGTCAGGTCTTTCTTGGATCTCATTGTTCATCGCCTTGTCTCCATCACTCGGTTTCATGGGTACCGTTGTTGGTATGATCCAGGCATTCGACGATATCGAGCGTTCTGCAACAATGTCTCCAACCGTTGTAGCTGGTGGTATCAAGGTTGCGCTTTTGACAACTATGTTGGGTCTTATCTCTGCTGTTATTCTTCAGGTGTTCTTCAACTACATTCTCGCTAAGATCGAGTCTCAGGTAGTTAATATGGAGGATACTTCTATTACATTGGTAGATATGCTTACTGCATACAACAAGAAGTAATAAAGAAGTTAATATAAGAGACCTATAACATAACAATAGAGAAGACTATTATGAAAAAATTACATAGAATAGTATTCCTCGTCCTCGCACTGATCTCAGTCGGTTTGATGGCATGGACTATTGTTGTCGGTATGTCTGCTCCAGATTCAGACAAGATCGCCGGCATCATGGGCATGAGCTATCAGTACGATGAGAATGGTAACGAGAAGCAGGATACACTTGGTAACCCAATCCCAGTAGTATCTGTGGAGCAGGGTATCGAGGCAATGGGTACCGCTACTATCAATCAGATGAGAAAGTCTGATGCTACTATCTACGGTACTACACTCGAGAAGATTAAGAACCTTGAGGGCAAGATTGCTGAGTGCAAGGAGAAGCTTGCTGACAAGGAGAACAAGGCACTTAAGGAGGCTGAGGCTAAGAGAACCCAGCTTATGCTCAAGGGCCGCCGTGCTACTGCAGCCGAGAAAACCGAGCTTGCTAACCTCAATAAGACCATTGAGGATCTTAAGAAGCTTCCTGAGACATTGAAGGAGCTTGAGGCTAAGCTTACTTGGGACGTAAACGCAACTGACGACCAGAAGGTTATCGCATTTGCTGAGAACGAGCTTAAGGGTGTTCAGGAGCAGGTAAAGAAGGCTAACGAGGCTGTTGAGGCTAAGAAGGCTGTATTCGATCCAGCTAAGAAGATTGTTGAGGATATGTGCAAGGTAGCTAACACTAAGATCGCTGTTGTTGAGGGTCGTGAGGACTACGTTGCAACACTTGACGAGTTGCTCGCATCTAAGTCTATCAACGCTCTTCAGCGTCGTCAGCTCACTGGCGTAAAGGCTACTATCGATGAGTACCAGAAGCTTGCTAACGAGCGTAAGACAGCTCTCGACAACGAGACTGCATACGAGGCTAACATCCCTATGCTTAAGAAGGCTATTGAGGAGGCTGAGGCTGATCAGCAGAGCATCATGAAGCTTGGTCAGGCAGTATACTACAACCTCTTGTGGTTGGAGGTGCTCATGGGCTTGGCTATCTTCTTCGTACTCATTGGCTTCCTTCTCAACTTCGCACAGAACTCAGGTGGTATCGTTAAGACTATCGTTGCTTGTGTAGTTGTTGTTTTGGGTGTTGGTATTGCATACTTCATCGCTGCTAACCACGGTTGGGTTGATGGCGTAGTTCTCTACGTTACTAACGGTGTTGGTCAGCCTATGTTGGATGCTGCAGGTGAGCCTATCCCATTTGGTATCGGTACCGATCCTGAGACACGCTCAGTATTTACTGCAACCGAGTACATGATTGCAGATATTAGCATCTGGATTACTTATCTTGCATTTGCTGGTGCAGCAGTTGCTACACTTTATTCATCAGTACGTGGTATTTTTAAATAGTAGTATATGGCAAAGTCGAAGAGAAAGGCTGGAGAGATTAATTCCAGCTCAATGGCGGATATTGCATTCTTGCTGTTGATATTCTTCTTGGTCACTACTACTATGGATGTCGATTCAGGTATGAAGCGTACGCTTCCTCCTATTGCCGACAACGAGCAGCAGCAGCAGGATGTAGAGCTCAAGCAGCGTAACGTTCTCATGGTAAACGTCTCTAAGGAGGGACGTATCATGGTTGGCGCTGAGGAGTATATGCCTGCTGACCTTAACCGCCGTGGCGACCACTCTCGAATGTCTCGAGAGGTGCTTGACTTCCTCGTAGGAGCAGACCGCTCTGAGAAGAAGGCTGCAGAGGTTGAGCCAGGTATTAGCTGCGAGATTAGCCAGGGCGTCGTTTCGCTTAAGGCTGATAACGAGACCAAGTACAATATCTACTTGCAGGTGCAGGATGAGCTTACACACGCCTTCAATGTATATCGCGATATGATATCAGCGCAGGCATATGGTAAGGCATTTAACGATTTGAATGAGATTCAGGCAGGAAACATTCGCAAGGCAGTGCCAGTGAAGATTTCTGAGGCCGAACCACACGATCAAACACGATAGTAATTATGGCAGTAATGGCAAAAAAGGGCAAGAAAGAAGTGCCCGCAATGTCGACCTCGTCGCTTCCTGACATCGTCTTCATGCTTCTGTTCTTCTTCATGGCGGCAACGACCATGCGAGATACAGATCCATTGGTGAATGTCAATATGCCTGAGGCTCGCGAGATTACAGAGCTTGATAAGAAGGGTTTGGTGAACATCTGGATCGGTCAGCCTTTGCAGCGTGGCGAAGGTGATGCGCTAAAGATTCAGCTTAATGATCAGATCTGCGAGGTTTCTGATATCCAGGACCTTGTACACGATGCCAGCGCTAAGAAGGGTATGGCACTTTCGCAGATGCTTATCAACTTGCGTGTCGATAAGACCGCTACCGTAGGTAAGCTTACTGATGTTAAGCAGGAGTTGCGTCGTGCTGAGGCTTACAGCATCTCATACGCAGCTAAAACCCGCGTGCATTAATATTTAACTCTTATACATTTTAGGGCTGTTCGGCAAATGTCGGACAGCCCTAATTGTTTTATGATGGTTAGTAAGCGCTAAATATTTTGTGGTCTAAAACATGATTTTTTTGTCGAAGATGAGGCGAAATTAGAAAAATAAATCTTATCTTTATAGTGAAATTGGAGCATAGTCACAGCGAAATGAGCGCGAAGAAACATAGATGGCTGATAATTAGCATTATAGGCTTGGTATTGGTCATAATCGACACCTTTATAAAGGGTGTTGATATTACACTGTTTGCCTTTCCGCTAAACGTGCTGTTGGCTTTGTTGTGGCTCGCTACGGTAGCACGACTATGGCATAGACGTGGCACTACGTTCGGAGGGTTTATGCTCTCGGCAGAGGCTACGTGGTTATCTTTTGCACTCATGGTTGTTGTGGGCATTGTTCTCGGCACACAGGCTGAGCCCAAAACTACGTCACTATCAGTAATCACGGCAACACTCTTCACGCTGACACACCTGACCCTAATAACCATACGTGGCTGGCGCAACGCGCAGGGCATACGCCTAAGATTTACGCTGCTACATTGTGGCTTGATACTACTTCTTGGAGCAGGATTTTGGGGAGCTCCCGATCGTCATGTTGTACGCATGGCACTCGAAAAGGGCGAGCGTAGCAACATAGCCTACTCAACAAGTGGTGCTGCCGAAAACATCGGCTTCGAGATAGAACTTAGTAGCGTTGTCACCAAGCGCGATGATGCGGGACGACTCTCGGCAATCGAGGCAGAGGTTGTGATTGATGGTAAGTGCTCAACACTCAGCGTGAACCACCCCGCAACTAAGGGCTTCGGCACAAAGATTTATATCGTAAACGACTTCAAAGATGGCTATGCCGTAATCGAGATTATCGACGAGCCGTGGCACTATCTCTCGTTTGTGGGCATCGTGATGCTGCTTGCGGGAGCTGTGATGATGTTTGCTGCAGGACCTAAAAAAGCGAGAGGATAGTATGGAACTAGGCTGGAACATATTTGCATATATCGCACCAATAGCCGTTTTGCTCTCGGCTGCGGGTGCTGTTGTTGCGCTTCGACACAAGGAGCGTAGCTGGGTGGCTACCCTGCTCTCGTCACTTGCCATCGTAGTTATGGCTCTGTTTGTTGGCATGCTCTGGCATACGCTCGGGCGACCACCACTACGCACCATGGGAGAGACACGCCTGTGGTACTCGCTGTTCATGCTCGTGGCGGGCACGGTGACATACCATAGGTGGCACTACCGCTGGATATTGAGCTTCTCGACGCTCATGGCAACGGTCTTTATCATGATAAACATTCTGCGCCCCGAGATACACGACGAGTCGCTGATGCCGGCACTGCAAAGCGTATGGTTCATACCCCACGTCTCGGTATATATGTTCTCCTACTCATTGCTCGGTTGCGCCACGCTGCTTGCCATGTGTGGCATTGTCAATGCTAAACTGGAGCTTCGCGAGGTCATCGAGAGGCTGCTCTACGGTGGCATAGGACTATTTACCGTGGGCATGCTCACAGGGGCACTATGGGCAAAAGATGCGTGGGGAGCATATTGGAGTTGGGATGCTAAGGAGGCATGGGCAGCAGCAACATGGGGACTATTCCTACTTGCTATACACCTGCCCACACGCCCTACACGACGATCAAACGTTGCGTACTACGCCATTATTATTGCCGCCTTCCTCTCGCTACAGATGTGCTGGTACGGCGTAAACTATCTACCCTCGGCAAAGGAGAGTGTACATACTTATAATCAACAATAAAAACTACAAGCTATGAAGAAGTTATTTACTTTTAAGCGTCTATCACTAGCGACACTACTACTAGCCATTGTTCTTGTAGTGGTATATCGCGCACAGCTCACCCCACCCTCAGAGGAGCTGACTGCCGACGCACGCATGGTGGCTATGTTGGAGCAGGGCGGCTGTCTTAGCTGTCATCAGCAGGATGCTGAGTTGCCCCTTTATGCTAACCTTCCCGTTGTGGGCAAAGTGGTAAAAGAGGATATAGCTAAGGGCTACCACACCTTCGACATCATGCCATTGTACAACGCCTTGAATAATGGCGAGAAGCTCTCGGCAGTAGATGTTGCTAAGGTCGAGAAGGTAGTTATGGACGGCACAATGCCTGCTGCAAAGTACTATCTCATGCACTGGGGCAGCCAGAGCACCACGGCTAAGGGCAGCATCGCTCAGGCATGGGCCGAGGAGTGGCGCAAGGCACACTACAACGACGGCTTGGGTGGCGAGCCTATACGCCCTATTGCTGAGGCAACTAACGTTGATGAGAAGCGCGTGGCTCTCGGCTTTAAGCTCTATCATGACACTCGCCTATCGGTAGATAATAGCGTGTCGTGCGCAACGTGTCACGACCTTAGCGGTGGTGGCGTTGATAACCACCAATATTCGCATGGCGTGAACGACCAGCTTGGTGGTGTGAATGCCCCAACGGTATATAACGCTACCTACAACTTCGTGCAGTTCTGGGACGGCCGTGCCATGACTCTCGAGGCACAGGCGGCGGGACCTCCACTCAACCCTATTGAGATGGCTTCGGCATCGTTCGACGAGATTATCGCCAAGCTAAACAAAGATGCTAAGTTCGTAGCAGAGTTTAAGGAGGTATATCCCGAGGGCTTCACCGAGCAGAACATAACAAATGCCATTGCAGCATTTGAGCGTACACTCGTAACACCTAACTCACAGTTCGACAAGTGGTTGCGTGGCGACGATGCAGCACTTAATGAGCAGGAGAAGCGAGGCTATGAGCTCTTTAAGGAGTATAGCTGTGCAACATGTCACGTGGGTGCAAACCTCGGTGGCGAGTCGTACGAGCTTATGGGCATATATCACGACTACTTCGCTGATCGTGATGCCGACAAGGAGCTTAACCACCAGCCAAACGTGGAGGATAACGGTCGCAACAAGGAGACTAAGCTCGAGCGCGACATCCACCGCTTCAAGACCCCAGGTCTTCGCAACGTGGAGCTAACATGGCCATATTTCCACGACGGCACACGTCCAACATTGGAGGAGGCAGTACGTGATATGGCTTACTATCAGGTAGATAAGAGACTCAACGAGCAGGAGATTAACGACATCGTGGCATTCCTACGCACGCTAACAGGCGAGTACCAAGGTAAGAAGCTAACAACGCCTTATGAGTATGGCGTAACGCTCGGTGCCGACCACGACCACCACCATCATGACCATGACCACGACCACGAGTAACGGAGATTAAAATCCGAAGCTTAGATTAACTCTACATGTGCGTCCATAGCCATACATTACCTTGTTGGCAAATGGGCGCACATGTTCTCTTTCACCGATATGGACCTCGCGCACACGATGTTGCTCATAGCCACTGCTTATGTTTCGTGCGCCAAGCAGATTATCAAGCGAGAGGTTTACCCTAATGTACCTATTATCAGCAAGTTGAAAACGCTTTGATAGGGATAAGTTGAGCGATGTGGCAGCACCCAACGACTCTTGATTAAGTAGCATGTCTTGCTCCTCGGGCGAGGTAGCATAGGTATATACTCGCTCGGTGCGACGCACAAACGAGGGTGCAGCACTCCTTAGACCGACATAGTTAAACGACAGAACTGCCTGCCAGCCCATACGACGATAGGCCACGTCAGCATATAGCGCAATTTCGGGCTGCGAAGTGTTGCAACCACCAATGGCTGAACGAGATATGGCAACAAGGTCGTTATCATTATCGGCATAGGTAGTAACAGTGGCACTGCCAACATAGCGATGACGACCAATATTTAATAGAGCCTTGGAGCTGAGATGTTGCGACCACTGCCCCTTTGCACGAAGCTCCACACCATAGTTCAGGCGCTTGATATGACTAACCTCAGCATCTACATACTCACCCGCAATGTCATCGTAGTAGTGCAACATGTCGCACTCATTGGCGTAGTATGACGTGTATAAAGTGGCATCGAGGCTAAAGCGATGGCGCACAATGCCATAGCCCACTTCAAAAGCGAAGCAACGACCGAGCGAGGGGTTGTCTGCTAAGCGATTATTATACTGCGGCTGGAGAAAGAGCAACTCTGCCTTAGGAGTATTGCCCGAAACAAGCAGCTTAGCATCAAGCACATGACAACCAAAGTCATAGGTCCAAGCAAGATTAAAACGCGCGGGAAAGAGATTAACGGCGCGCGAGCGACCATAGGAGCGACTGCCCGAAAATAGCTCCTTCTCGAAGTAGCCTCGACGACGAGTGGTCGCAGTGGAGAGCTCCACACCCATCTCGAAATCCATATCCCACTTTTGCCAACGAGCAACACCATATGCCGATACTGAGAGTTGCGATAGGCGGTAGTCGTAGCCAAAGTGCTCACCACTTACAACCTCAAGGTCTGAAGATTGCAGGTTGTTACGATACTTAGTTGCATAGGTAGCATCATCACGCACAAAATAGTCTATATCAAGCAGATAACGAGCACCTAGAAGATCATCGACAACCTTAAAACATCTATCAGAACTGAGCCCAGCACGCAAGCCATACTCCAAGCTAACACCACGAAATAGCGTCGTAAAGTCGAGGTTTAGGGCGTAGTGCTGACTATTTGTGCGCCTATTCTCGACAAAGTAGGCTGCATGCCCATCGCTTTGAATTGCATTTGTATGATATAGCTCGTCCCAGGCTATCTGCGTGTAGCGCACATCACTATATCGCCACGCCTCGGCAAGCTCACGCGAAGCATCGTCATCGGTGTAGTACGAGGGCAGATAACGATAGTTGTCGGGCATGGCACTAGTAGCGTCGCACCACGACAGGGCTGTGCGGCCACTGCGCTCAACCTCCACAACGCCGCTTAGACGCATCGTCGTCCACATGCCGAGCCTACGCTGCCACGAGGCGAGAAGCGTGGGTGCTAACATGCTGTTAATGCGGCTACTACGCATCTTACCACCCTGCAAGCCCCAGGCAGGATTGTAGCCATAGTTTTGGGTGAGCACGACCGCCTCCTCGTAGGTTGCCTGACGCACACTGCGCCGCGACCACGGGAGCATGGCAGAGAGAACAAGCGAGTTATTACTCCACTGGCGACTAAGCGACACACCCGCCTCGGCACCATTAGAAAATAGTCCATCGACATATAGGTCGGGGCCGGTGCTAACATTTATATACTCAGCGAGTTGCCAATCATCATCGAGCACAACATCGCTCTTGCCGAGCGTATACGACGCTCTGTGGCTCAGCGACATAAGTGTAGTGCGCCCCGAAAGATTGGCATTAAATTCATGCCTAAGCGCGCGTGGGGCGTTGCCATGAAAGGTGTGGCGCTTAGCACTTCCAACCGAGCCATCAACACCACTAATGCCCACAACATACTCATCGCGCATGCCGAGCCTCGACAAAAGGCGTGATGTTCGACTGCTAATGGCAACATCCTCAAAGGTATAGCCACAAACAAACCGTTCCACACCACGAGGAGCATAGCCCAACGAACGTAGCTCATAGTCCCAACCCTGGTAGCGCGACCAAGCAGTGCTCTGAGCATAGATAGACAACGAATCGACCTCCTGGGCCATAACCTCCAACACATCATCGTCCTCCTTATAGAACTTATATTGGCGATAGTCCTCCTCGTCCTCCTGTGCAACAACATGTTGCGAGAAGAGGGCGAACATGGCAATCAGAGCCAAATATCTTACTACATGGAGCTTCATTTATTGGAATAGGGTTGTTTATGCTCTACAAATTTACAAAATTTCGGCTCAAGCCAAAGCGCAAAGCACAAAAAAAGTCTGCCTAAATTAGGCAGACTCAAAATATTAGATAAGCACGGATTAGAGCTTCTTGCCCCACTCCTCAATGCTCTTTGCTACGTTGCCCATCTTCTCCTCGGCCTTGCCAGCAAACTCCTTTGCCTTAACCTCAGCCTTATCAGCAAACTCCTTTGCCTCGACCTCGGCCTTCTTGCCAAACTCCTCAGTCTTGTCGGCTGCCTTGTTCAAGAACTTCTCGGTCTTATCCACCGCCTTGTTCATAAACTCCTCGGCACGTGCCTCAACCTCACTCTCTTCAACCTTATCAGCAGCTACCTCCATGCTCTTTGTGAGCTCCTCAATCTCAGCCTCAGCCTCGTTAGTAAGCTCCTCAATCTCGTTTTGAGCCTCCTCAGTCAACTGCTCATACTCCTCCTGGTACTCGCTATCAGCCGACTTAGGCTGTGAGCCACCACAAGCTACAAGAGCACAAGTTGCAAACAAAAGTGCGAATGTATAAATCTTCTTCATAGGTATAATAGTGCTAAATAGTTACTAAAAAAGGCAATAGGTTTTCCTATTGCCTTTCTCGTACTGAGATAATAAATTACTCAGCCTTCTCAGCTGGAGCCTCCTCTGCTGCAGGTGCCTCCTCTGCTGCTGGAGCCTCCTCTGCTGCAGGTGCCTCCTCAGCTGCTGGAGCCTCAACAGCCTCAACTGCTGGAGCAGCCTCCTCAGCGTTCTCCTTCTGTGCCTGCTCTGCGCAAGATACAAGAGCAACAGCAGCAAACATAGCTGCAAGTGTAAAGATCTTCTTCATAATTATAAAGTTTAAATTAAACGGTTGTTTAAAAAAATCGTAACGCAAATATAGTTAATTATTTCTATTGTAACAATGTAATATGCAGAAAAATACTTATTTATAGCATAGATATGCAATATCACCCCCTAAAACAGTCTATTTTTGCATACAAATATTTAGTAAAAATGCTATTGATAGCCTAAAAAACAAGAAAAAGCGCTTGGAAAAACACCAAGCGCTCTCTTGTTACATATAGAACTTTAGACCAAAATAATCCTATTTCTCTAATTGAATTATTTAGTCTCCTCAGCTGGAGCCTCAGCCTTCTTCTCACACTCAGCCTTCTTGCAGCACTCCTTCTTCTCACACTCAGCTTTCTTCTCGCACTCTGCCTTCTTGCAGCACTCGCCCTGCTTGTCGCACTCAGCCTTCTTCTCGCAATCAGCGCACTTCTCGCAATCTGCAGCCTTCTCGCACTCAGCCTTCTCGCAGCACTCTGTCTTATTCTCGCAGCATGCCTTATCGCAATCCTTATTCTCCTGGTTACCACAGCAAGCAACCATAGCAGCAGCCATAAACAAAACTGCAACGATCAACAACTTCTTCATAATCGATTCTTTTTTATTGGTTAAACATTTAGGTTTTTTGTAAAGTGACTATTTCTACTCTACCGACTCAGTAGCAGGAATCTCCTCAGTGGCAGCCTCAACAGCAGGAACTTCTGCTGTAACCTCAGCGGGAACCTCTGTAGCAACCTCTACGGCAACCTCTGCAGGAGCCTCTGCAGGAGCCTCCTCAGTGGCAGGTGCCTCAACTGTCTCAGTAGCTGGGGCCTCCTCTGCGGGAGCTGCAACAACATTACCCTCGAGGTCAACCTCGTCATAGGTGATACTATCAAGTTCTATACCGCCTGTCACATAGCCACTGCGCTCAATACGCATGCTATTAGTACCATTAATACGGCACAACACGCGATAAGGTATGCTCGCATCGCTAAGCGCCGCATCTGGATAATCATCGATGATATGGTTGCGCACGATGGCTACATCCTCATAGTTGAAGCAGTCGCCAACAACAACTCTAAAAGAGGGGCTCTCAGAAGATATATACGAGGTAATGTCCTTAAACTTAGCGCGGAACTTGCGCAACTCTTTTGCGGCACGCTCATCGGCATACTGCTCGTTATCGTAGTATATCACAAAGCGATAGCCAGAAGCCTTTGATGGCGTAGAGGTCTTCTCCTCAACCTTTGCAATAGCAGTTTTAACACCCTCGTCCTCGGTTATTGTTACAACACCGCCATTAGCTGCGGTGCGACCAATCGAACTTCTAACATTAGCGATATGCTGCGCCGAGGCACTTGTGAGCGCCACAGCTAAGAGTGCAACAACCAAAAATAATACTCTCTTCATCTATTAAATTATCATTATATCAGCTCTATCAACTCCTTCAAACTATCGTTTGATAATGCGAAGTTATTTAAAATTTCGGAAACAGCAACATTTTTATCTGAAAAAGTGAGTTTTAGGAGCTTTGTTCCCGCACGAACACGATAGTCAATCGTTGTGCCTAAACCTCGTTTATCAATCAGATTGCGAATCACGCGCTGAAAACTGAAGGTGTTTTCCGTATCGAAACGCAAGGGTATGAGTATGCGCGATGTCGAGCGCTTGGGCAGAACAATCTTGTCGCGTAGCTCGATGGTAGCAACCTTCTTGCCATGCATCATCACATCCACCTTACCCTTTTTTATGACCAAGGCATGCGACCAGTCGTTGCGCACATCAACCCAGATGTTTGCACCCGACGACGAGAGGTGGGTCACAGCAACAAACCTCTCGAAATGGAAGTTGTCGAGGATGTCGGCATGTGCCCTATTCACCGAGAATAGGAGCAGCACAACGGTGGTTATATATCGCAGACATTTAGGCATATACTCTATTTTGTTGCTTCATAGATATGTGCTATACCAAAGCTCTGCGACTTAGCCCTAACATTGGCGAAGCCTACGCCAAGCAACATCTCGCTAAAGCGCTCAGGCGATGGGAACTCCTCAACCGAGTCGGGGAGGTAGTCGTAAGCCATTCTATCCTTCGATATCATCTCGCCGATGCGTGGTAGCAGACGGTGAGAATACTGCGCATATACCCACCTTACAAGGCGATTGCGAGGTATCGAGAACTCCAAGACGATGAGCTTGCCACCAGGCTTCAGGGTGCGGTATAGCTCGCTAAGGCCCTGCTCGAGGTTCTCGAAGTTACGCACACCAAATGCCACAGTGACAGCATCTACCGACGCCGTAGCAACCATGTCGAGATTTTCGGCATCTCCCTTAGTGAGCGATATGCGATCTGCCAAGCCGAGTTTCGACACCTTGGCCTCTGCCACACGCAACATCTCCTCAGAAAGATCTACACCCTTGATACGAACACCGTCGATAGACTTAGCCATGGCAATAGCTAGGTCGCCCGTGCCCGTAGCGATGTCCATAACAACTTTGGGGTTGTGGCAGCGCACAATGCGCATAACACGACGACGCCACATGCGGTCGATGTTAAACGACAACACATGGTTGAGTCTATCGTATGTCGGAGCAATGTTGTCGAACATCTGCTCCACCTGCTCCTTTTTTGACTGCTCCTCGTTATAAGGTTTCATAGTTATAGCACTTATATTTATAACTCTTTTATTCGTATCTTATTGCCTTGGCGGGCGATACACGTGCCGCGTAGAGCGACGGAAGTATCAGCACAAGCATCGTCACGACAGTGGCCACAATCACAGCTAACGCCCACAGCCTCCAGCAGATAGCCACAGGCACGGTACTGAGGATATAGCCCTCGGCAGGGAGTGGCATAATACCAAATATGTGCTGTAGCATAACGAGCGTAATGCCGCAAAGTGTGCCCCAGCCCACGCCACGCATAACAATGAACATGGCACGGAAAACAAAGACCTTGACTACCGACCAGCGGCTCATGCCCATAGCCCTGAGCTCGCCAATCATCGTCTGACGCTCAAGAACAATGATAAGGAGCGCCGTAGTCATGTTTAGCAGCGCCACGATAATCATAATTATCGAGATAAAGAGGGCATTGACATCGTGCGTAGCCAACCAGCCAAAGAGGTTGGGATAGATGGTCTGCATGGTGAATGCCTCGGCATTTATCTCGTGCTCAAAGTAGAGTTCAATAAATCTCTGGTTGAGCACCTCAGCACTTGCCTCGACATCGGCACCAGGTTGCAGCCATAGTTCGTAGCCCGTAACAGCGCTCTTGCCATTGGCATAGAAGCGCTCGACATTGCGTATGTCGCTGATAACTAGCGCATCATCAACAACATCGAGACCTGTTTTAAACAATCCACACACCTCAAACCTATCGCGCAACAAGCCATCGTTAGGATCGACGAACAACATCTTGATACGCTCGCCCACGCCAACGTCCATCTTCTTGGCTACATCTACCGAGAGCATCACATCACGCGAGCGAGGCTCACGACCAATACGAGGTAGCTCGCCCTCAACAAGGTATTCTTCGAAAAATGTAAAGTTGTACAATGAGTCCACACCCTTGAGCACCACGCCGATGATGTTGTCGTCGCTCTTGATAACGCCCTCCTTAGCCAAATATGGAGAGTAGCGCACAACGGGCTCATTATCAAGTAACTCCACCAGCTCATCGCTGCGCTCAAGCAACACCGGCGAGAGCGTACCCATGCTCTGGGGCGCTGTCACCACAACATCTGCCGAGGCACCGCTAAGCATAGCATCAACACTCTCTTTGAAGCCCACCACGACCGACAGCGTCACGACAATTACCATGAGGCTTATGGCAGTGGCAATGGTTGCCACACGCTCCATTACCCCAGCACGCTCACCATGCTTGCGACTCGATAGACGCTTGGCTATGTAAAACTCGTTGCTCATAACTGCGGGCAAAGATACGAAAAAAAGTGAAAGGGGAAAAGGGAGAGGGGAAAAGTGAGAGGGGAAAGGTGAAAAGTGAAAGGTGAAAAGTAAGGTGTGCTTCGCACGGGATTATTTTATGGGAGAGATGGGAACGATAGGGAGAATAGGGAGAATAGGGAAGATAGGGCAGATAGGACGATTAAGACAATTAAGACGATTAAGAAAAAATAAATTTGTTGTCAGAAGGGGTTAGATTTGGCTTATCGCAAAAGTGAGCACCCGAGGATAGTACAAGAAGTACAGCCTCGGGTGCTCAGCTTTTTGGGATAGGTCGAAGATGACCCCTTATCACAACAAATTACTCTTCGGGGAGTTTGAATTCAGTGAAACCCGCCTCAACAAGGATGTTGTACCAAGCAAAGCACTTCTTCATGTCTGATACATGAACACGCTCGCGGTCGTACTCTGGGAGCACCTTAGCAAACTCCTCCTGAATCTTAGCTGCCGACTCCTTGTGAGATATAGCCTGCTTGCCACCTGTGTAGTTCCAGATGTTTGTAAAGACGTCAGCAAGAGCGATATCCTCACCCTCGGTGAACATAGAGATCTCGGTGAGTGCGCTTACGCGTGAGGTTGCAGCAGCATTCATACGCTTGCCGTCGATAAGCGACTCAACGATAACACCACGCATTGACTGCGCCACATACTTGTAAAGACCTGGCTGACCTGAGATAGCCAAAATATCCTTTAATTCCATAGTTTTGTTCAACTGTTATTTTATTGATTGTTATTTCTTTAGATTTACGTCGAGCTGTGGGAATGGGAAGTTGATGCCATTCTTTGGGAGCTCTACATATATACGCTCCTGAATATCGAACTTAAGGCCCCAGAAGTCGCCATTCTTGCACCATGCACGAGCTGAGAACTGCACTGAACTGTCGGCAAGGTTTACGAGGAATACCACTGGTGCTGGGTCGGCAGCAACACGGCTATCGCTCTTAAGCATATCTACGAGCACCTGGCGCACCTTCTCTGGGTCAGAGCCATACTCTACGCTCACGGTCCAATCTACACGGCGCATCTCAGAGGTTGAGTAGTTGTCGATAACTGATGTCGAGATAGTGCTATTAGGGATATAGATGATGCGGTTGTCAACAGTGATGATCTCGGTTGAGAATAGGCCAATCTTTGTTACTGTACCCTCTTCGCCCTGAGCGTCGATATAGTCGCCAATGCGATATGGGCGGAGAAGAAGTATCATAACGCCACCTGCAAAGTTCTGCAATGTGCCGCTAAGAGCCATACCGATAGCCAAGCCGGCAGAGGCAATCATCGCAACGAGTGATGTGGTGTTGATGCCAAGCACCTGGATAATGATGAGTACGATGACTACATAGAGCAACACCTTAACAACGCCTGAGAGGAACGAGCGCAACGACTTCTCGACACTCTTCTTCTCGTAAACCTTGTCCATGAGCTTCATCACACGACGCACAACCCAACGACCCAAATAGTAGATGACAAGGGCAGCAATAATCTTAAGACCAACAACCAAAGCTCCCTCCAAGAGCTTATCTACGAGCTGTGAATAGTCGATACTAAAGAGCTGCTCGACACTCTCCTTAACATCATCAACGCTATTGATAGCAATAGGTGACTCCTTAACTACTTCGGCAGCTGCCTCAGCGCCATTCTCGGCAACTGCTGCGCCCTCCTCAGTCTGAGCAGAGATAAACAATAGGTTTTTCATATCTGTAAAAATTTGGTATAATTCGAAAAATTACAGCAACAAAGATAACTATTTTTTGGAAAATTTCGTATATTTGTTGTTGAGATATCGAAATATATTCTCAGCATAGTGAACAACTAAAGCATTGCACAGATATGAAGAGTGATAATATCGAGATTATTCAGATTAATATATCGGGCGAGGATAAGCCAGGTCTAACATCCTCACTAACAGGTATTCTCGCCAGCCACGATGCGTTTATTTTGGACATCGGTCAGTCGAATATTCACCGCACCATGACCCTCGGAATACTCTTTATGACCTCACCTGAGCGCTCGGGACAGATTATGAAGGAGCTATTGTTTAAGGCTTCCGAGATGAACATGACTATACGTTTTGAGCCGATTACCCGAGAGCAGTATTGTGACTGGGTTGGTGGTCAGGGCAAAAACCGATATATCATCACCATGGTGGGTCGCAAGATTACTGCTGAGCATATCTCGAACGTGACACGTGCAATATCTGAGGAGGGGCTAAACATCGACGACATCAACCGTCTAACAGGCCGTATGCCTCTCGACGAGGACGAGCGCGCACCAAAGACAAGCATCGAGTTCTCAGTGCGAGGCACACTCTCCAATAAGGGCGACTTCCAGCGAGCACTCATGGAGCTTGCCAAGAGGGGCGAGGTCGATATATCGTTCCAGAAGGACGGTATCTTCCGCCGCTCACGCCGCCTAATATGCTTCGATATGGACTCTACGCTAATCACCACCGAGGTTATCGACGAGCTTGCCGACCGTGCGGGCGTGGGTCGTGAGGTGCGCGAGATTACGGAGCGCGCCATGCGTGGCGAGATCGACTTTAGAGAGAGCTTCGAGCAGCGCGTAGCACTGCTCAAGGGCCTCGATGTCGATGTTATGGAGGATATAGCCGTGAACCTACCTATCACCGAGGGCGTGGATCGCATGATGACAATCCTAAAGCGTGTGGGATATAAGACGGCTATCCTATCGGGTGGTTTCACCTACTTTGGCAACTACCTAAAGCGCAGATTTGGCTTCGACTATGTATATGCCAACGAGCTGGAGGTGGAGAATGGCAAGCTCACTGGCCGCTACACCGGCGAGATTGTCGACGGCGCACGCAAGGCGGAGCTGCTTCGCCTACTCTGCCAGTTTGAGAATATCGACATTCAGCAGTCTGTGGCTGTGGGCGATGGTGCCAACGACCTTCCTATGCTCAACATCGCGGGCCTCGGTATTGCATTCCATGCCAAGCCAAAGGTGCGTGCCACAGCGCGTCAGTCGATATCTACCGTTGGTCTCGACGGCATTCTCTATTTCCTTGGATTGAAGGATTCGTGGGTAGAGCCTAAAGCCTAACACCATGCGCCTCAGGCTCATATATGCGTGTATCGTGCTACTTCTTGGCGGTTGCTACAATAGCACCACACCGCCAACAATCACCACGGAGCTACCCTCGGCAAACTACCTTATAGGCGAGTTGCGCGAGGGCCTATCTAAGGGTAAGCATCATACCATAGACGAGGGGTGCATAATCGTGGGTAGAGTGACATCGTCGGATAGAGATGATAACTTCTACCGCACGATGATGGTGCAAGACCAAAGCGGTGGTATTGAGGTTGTTGTGGGACTCGACAGGCTACACACCACATACCCTGAGGGGCTACTCGTAGCACTCAACCTTGAGGGGTGCACGCTCGGCTATCGCTATGGCACCTTGCAGGTGGGAAGCAGCGCTCCAAGCTACGAGAACTACGACATAGACTACCTACACTCACAAATTGACGTTCACAGGGTTATCACACGAAGCGACGACATCGAAATTCTCGAACCAGCACCGCACACTATAGCCGAACTTCGAGAGGATATGTGTGGTGAGCTTGTCGAGGTAGGCCACCTACGACTCATCGCGTCAACATCTATCGACACACTACGCAACGAGAGCCTCGCTAATGCTATATGGCAGGGATATGCCCTCTTTTGCGACGAGGCAAACGACACACTACTCGTCTTCACGCGCGACTACGCCGCGTATGCCAACAACACCATTCCGCACTCTATTCGTGCGCTACGAGGCATAGTGCAACATGGCAAGCACCGCAACGGCAGAGAGTACTACCAACTAAAGATGCGATATGCCGAGGACTGCACTACATATTAGCCTAATCCTGAGCCTATTACTGTCGCTTGCGTCGTGCACCACGGAGAGCCTCAGAGCACCCCGTGGCGAGGTGAGTGTGGCATATCTATGGTCGCTTAGGTCGGAGCGCTCGGTGACAATCAAAAATGACATATACATTATCGGCTATGTTGTTGCTAACGACAAGCTTGGCGAGCTAAACAACGCCATAGTCATCGACGACGGAAGCGGAGGCATAGAGCTAAAGGTGGAGGGCGAAGAGATAAACGATGTAGTGCCGCTTTTTAGCCGCGTCATGCTACGATGTTCAGGACTTAACATCGGGCGCGAGGGTGGCAAAACCGTAATGGGCAGAGCACCAACCGCAGAGTATGTTGTTGACCGCATCGACAGAGATGACATACTAAACTACCTGACACTCCTCGACAAGCAGGATGCTGCACCTGAGGGCGAGAGGGTTACGATAGAGCAAGCTAACACCGACAAAATGTTGCGCTACGTGACTATCGACAACTTGCTCCCTATCGAGGAGGAGCAGAGCTTGACGTGGTGCGATAGCGAGCAATCACCAGAAGAGTATCGAACCTCGGTGCGACACTTTCACGACCTAAGCGACACACTGCGAGTGGTTGTTGACGGGGCGTGCTACTATGCCAGCGAGAGGCTACCAAAGCAGACATGCACACTGCACGGCATAGTAGATTGGCACGACGGCGACATAGCCCTACGAATATCTGCTCATCAAGTCTTCAAGCAGAGATAAGTCATAATAACACGAAAAAATCATTGATCGCATACTCCTATTAGCGTTTTTTATGAAATAAAAGGTGCTAATTGAAAAATTATGCTTAATTTTGTGTAAATCTGCATTGATACGACCCCCGTCGTGGAAAATGCATCACTACGCATAATAATTCAAAAAAATATTTAGGACATGGCAATCATTGATTTAGTAAGATGGGCTCCTCAAGGTAGCGAGACTATCTACGCTTGGCGACACCCTGAGACCAACCTCAGCACATACACACAGCTTATTGTGCAGGAGTCGCAGGAGGCACTTCTCTTCTCTAAGGGTCAGCTTGTAGGCAAGTTTGGGCCAGGCAAGCATACGCTCAACACTGAGAACCTTCCAATCCTCCGTTCACTCTTCGGAATACCTTTTGGCGGTAAGAACCCATTTACTGCCGAGGTGTGGTTCATCAACAAGATTCAGACCTACAGCATTCAGTGGGAGATTGACAGCATGTCGATTCACGATGCAGGCTACAACACCCATATTCCTATCACAGCACGCGGTCAGTATGGCATGAACATCATCGACTCGGAGCGCTTCATCATCAAGATGGTGGGCACAAAGCAGGAGTTTACTGAGCGCGACTTCACCATGCAGTTCGAGGGCGAGTTCACAACAAAGGTGAAGTCGATAATCTTGCAGTATATGATGCAGAACAACCTGAGCTTCAAGCAGATTTCGGCATACCTCTCGCAGATGTCGGACTACCTCAAGGAGAGCATGGCCCCATTCTGCAACGAGCTTGGTCTTAACCTTGGCAAGTTCTATGTCAACACCATCGAGGTTGATGACTCTACCCCTGAGGGAGCACGCATCAAAGAGGCTATCGCTAAGCAGGCCGAGATGTCGATTACTGGTCGCACATGGCAGCAGGAGCAGATGTTTGGCACAGCAAACAATGCTATCGACGGCTTCACAAATGCTATGGGCAACGCCGGTGGCACAGGTGGCATCTTGGGTGGCATCCTCGCCATTAACATGATGAATGGCATGGGCGCTGGTGGCGGCATGGGCGCAGGCATGGCTCAGGGCATGATGCAGCCACAGTACAACCAGCCAACATTTGGTGGCAACAACAACATGCAGGGCGGCGCACCTGTCGAGCAGGGCATACAGCCAACAAAGATGGTATATTGCTCAAACTGCTCGAACAAATATCCTAACTCTATGCGTTTCTGCCCTAAGTGCGGCGATCCGTATAACCCATGTCCTAAGTGTGGCACCGACAACGACCAGAATGCTCGTCGATGCATCAGCTGCGGCCTTCAGCTTCAGGGGGGCAACAGCGTATGCCCAAATTGCAACGGGCCACTACCTGCTGGCGCATCGTTCTGTGGCAACTGCGGAACACGCATTGGCTCAACCGACGCATGTGCACGCTGCGGCAACACTCTACCCCCATCAGTTAAGTTCTGCCCTATATGCGGCAATAAGAGATAGTAACAACCCTTAAAAAACGCGACATATTATGAATAATTGGATTGCATATGCTGCCACCGTGCTCGGCTTGGCACTCGTAGTATCAGGTTGGTTCCTCTGGGGCGACCAGAGCCAGACAGATATCTTCGCACTGAACATCGCTGTTTCAGTTGTGGCATACATCGTAATGTTTATCGACATACTCTTACCTTGGGGCAACTTCCGCGAGAAGACTCAACGCCGCATTGGTAACTTGGCTATGCGTTGGTTTGTGCAGTATGGCTACTCGTTGGCAGCCATCGCACTTCTTATCATCTGCAACCTTGCCGACCTAACATTCGAAGTATCGCTCTTCTTGCAGTGTGGTCTTTTGATACTCCTTCTCTTCGGCATTGCTACAGCCAAGACTTCTGGTAATAAGATTGCCGAGGTGAGCGAGGAGATTAGCCATGTTGTTGACTGCGTACAGCTTATGCGCAATGGCCAGGACTCACTCTTGGAGGCTGCCTACGACGCATCGGCACCAGCAGAGCTAATTGAGAAGATTAAGCGCCTTGGCGACGACCTACGCTTCATATCACCATCAAACTCTGAGGCGTCGCGCAATGTCGAGAACCAGATTATTGAGCTATTTGCCCAGACCGCATCGCTACTGAGCAACTACGAGATAAACAATGAGCTCATAAATAGCAACATCGAGAAGGCAAGCCGACTAATCCAGAAGCGCAAGTCAACATATTCGAACTAACCTAAAAACTGTCAAACATATGAAAGGCAAAGTTTTTGCATCGTCTGACAACGTCTACCAAGATCAGGCAAAGATTCTCTTTAACTACTATCAGCAGGCAGCTGAAAAGATTGTACGCGAGGAGGAGCGCATCGAAAAAGAGATTGAGAAACTCAAGGCTGAGCGTGCAGCTGTAGAGACACAGATGTCGAAGCTATGGTATTGGTTCCTGACTATCATTCTCTTCTTTGTATATTTCATAAAGAAGAACGAGTGTCAAAAAAATATTGAGAATATCGACATCCGCATCAAGGAGTTTGAGAAGCTCCATGGCGAGATCTTCCGCGACTACAAGGTAACCAAGCTCGGCATTGCGTATGTTCCAGTAGCAAATCAGGTTAAGTATGACGACCGCAGCTTTATTGTAGACTACACAGGCTCAACACCAAACTCAGATGTTGTGCTTCAGGTGTCACGCCAGAACGACCTACTCATAGATACTATTAGTCGTCTTGAGCAGCAGTCGGAGCAGGCTCCTATCGTCGAGAGCTCGAACGACATCGAGACAATCGCTACCGACGACTACTCTACATCTATCCAGGAGCTCAACCAGCACGACTACATCGGAGGCTTGGAGCGTTCGCTACGCACCATCTCGTTCTGCATGAGCGACCTCGAAACATCGTCAGTGTCGTTGCCACTTATCGCCAACAACAGCTCTCAGCTACGCTTCTTGCGTGAGTTCGCCACAAAGGAGATTCCTGAGGGCGCTCCTGTTGTCAACGCCTTCAAGGGTGAGCAGTATGACGATAGCATAAACATGTTCCAGGAGCTCAACAAACTCAAGGACTCGCTATCGAGCAAGACACAGCAGTTTGAGGACGTGCTTAAGTCGTTGATGGTCAACATGGCAAGCTCAGTGCAGAAGATCTCTACACTCAAGATTGCATCAGTGGATAAGGTGGTGTTAGAGTCAAACAAGATGCTGCTCAACATCCTCAAGGCACCATACAACCACTACTCGCCACAGCTCGAGTACGAGGAGATTGAGCGAATTAAGAACGAGAACTTCGACTATAGCGAGGATGTGCAGTCGTACGAGCCATTTAAGCTTCGTTCAAGTTCGCGTGTTAAGTTCAACCTACTCACTGGCATGTGGACATCGGAGGACGGCAGCATCACAAATATGCCTTTTGGCGTACACCAGATCCACGAGGAGATTGTAGCACCTATCGTGCAGAACCTCATGGCTGAGACACGCATCGAGCGCCTCAAAATATATAACCACATCAAGGATCAGAAGATATCATATCTAAATAAGTGGCACCAGGATACCGAGGCATTCTACCGCGCTAATCGTGCCGAGAGTGCCGACATCATCAACCTCATGCAGGAGAGCCTTCGCGAGTATGTTGCCGCTTACAACACCCTCGTATCACTGGAGAAGACTATGGGCTCTATGAAGAGCTCAGGTGGTGATCTTGCATCAACCGAGGTGCAGATTGTTGACAACTCGGTAGATACCATCAGCGCCTTTGAGCTTCAGTCGCAGCAGTTCCAGAAGGCACAGAACGACTTCGAGGAGTATATGGAGCGCCTAAAGGAGGATATCGACCGCAAGGCAGAGAAGTTTGGATATGTGGAGTACTACGATGCCAAGCTTCGTGATGGCTACTCTAACGAGGTGGCTGTGGCTACCAGCGAGATTCACGCCCTCGACGAGCGTCGTAAGTCACTAGCTACGGTCAACCCTCTCTTTGCCAAGACATCTATGCTTCCACCAGAGCCAAGTGTCGAGGATATCACCTACGAGCAGATCTCTATTAACCTTCCTGCAGTAGCACAAAGCGCACTCGACGAGCTTAGCAACGTGAGTGCCCCAGTAGCTGAGGAGCCAGCTGAAGAGGCGGTAGAGAACGACGTTGAGCAGACTTCAATCAACGATGAAGAGTCGTTCAACGAGGAGGTCATCGACGAGGAGGTTACTAACGAGGAGTTCGAAGAGGACGAGGCTGAGAACGAAATCGACGAGGACGAGGAGGTTGAAGAGGACGAGGTTGAAGAGGACGAAGCTGAGGAATCTGGTGATGGCATCTCAGCATCTGACTTCGACGACATGAGCGATGACGACATCATGGGCATCATGGATTCTATGGGTCTCGACTACGACCCTGAGGATTTCGACCGCGATGCAGCCATCGAGACAATTATCGAGAATAATAACTAATAAACCGCAGAGCTATGTCATCAACTATTAATTGCGAAGTTGACACCAGACCAATGGCGCAAAGCCTAACAACGGTGTCACACAAGGTTGAACAAACACGTGCTGCTGTTGTTGCCATGCAGGCTGCGGTAATTAGCGCCGAGCAACAAGCAGCGGACCACGTATGCGAGAATGTAAACCGAGGCTTCTACACCCTCATACACTCGCAGATATCGCAGAAAGTAGCACGCCTACGTAGCGAGGTTGACTCACACATCATGAACCTCAACCAGCAGACAAAGCAGCTACTAGCAATCCGCAACCGCATGGAGCGCGACTATGGCATGATATGTTCACGCTACATCAAGCTCTTTAGCGGCATCAACAAGAATCTTCAGCAGCGAGTATTCGAGCTCGACAAGCCCACTATCAACTTTGCTGTGCGCGACGTGAACACACTATCGAACCGCACAAAGCAGCTCACAGCAACAGTTCCTGTGGCACAACTTGAGTCGTTAGCTACCTCGCAGCGAATTCTTGCTTCGAACATGAAGTATCGAAGTTTGCGCGCCATAGGCTCGATGAACAACTTCCTTAGCGACCTAAAGCAGCAGGACATGCTCACACGTAGTGTGCTTATGCCTATGAAGATGGAGCACAACGCCGACCCGATGATGATTCCTGTTGTTATTAGCGAATCGAACTACGACCAAAACGATAGCCGCAGAGTGGATATTGCCATCAACGACTCGTCGCTCGAGAAGCATTGCCGCGACATGATTAAGAGTGCGGTGTCGAACACCGAGTTTAGCTGGCAGGAGAGCAAGAGCATCGATACGGAGCTAAAGAACGAGTTTAACCGCATCAAAGCTCAGTCAAAGGCATCGGAGCGTGTCAAGGCGTTGGCAGAGAAGCTATTCTTGGCTAACACGTTCGAAACATTAAATAAGTAGTATTATGGGATACAGACGAAGTTTTACTGAAACCATTAGTGTTCACTACTCGGGTTCAGTGTCATACCCCGCCTCTGAATCGGGCGGTAGCGTATCCTATAGTGGTACAACGTATGAGACTGTTCATGTGAACATCTACGTTGATAGCGACCCTTTCGACAGTAGCGTGGATAATTGCAATAGCAAGATTGCAGGATTGAGCGGCTCGGTGGCAGCCATGAGTGCAGCACAAGTCGCAGCAATCCACAAAAATGCTAAGCAGATAGGCTCAACAATCGTCAAGGGTTTCTTCAGCACCGTGAGCTCGGAGATAAGCCAGCAGATCGCTGAGCTACGCTCGAGTGTCGATGCTACACTTCTGCGCCTCAACGAGCTATCGAAGCAGTGCGCCGATAAGCAGCGACAGATGCAGGGCGACTACACGCGTCTTACCACACGCTACATGAAGATATTCTCGGAGCTCGACACCGAGTGCAAAAACCGCATCTTCGAGCTCGACCGTCCAACATTTATCTTCAAGCAGACAACCGACAGTAGCGCAGAAAGAGCAACAGGCAACGACCTTGTTTCAACAGCGGCAGTGTCGGGTGGCGAGAATAGCGCCTTGGAGGCACGCATTGTTGCCTCTAAAGCCAAGCGCTCGGCGATGGAGGCATTGGGCCGCGCCAACAACTTCTTGGCACTACAGCGCAAAACAGAGGCAGTTATTGCAGATAGCGCTATCGCCGAGAGTGATGCAGGCACGTACTACACCCCTGTATGCTATATCGAGACTAAGGACGACAGCAAGCTTAGCCGTAAGTCGTATAGTGTCGAGGGGTTACGCCTAAACAACGCAAAGCTTGTTGACGAGCTTCGCGAGATGGATATGGGCGATAGCAGAGCAAACCAGGCACAGCTACAGAGCGACTTTGAGCAGGTGGTGGGTACACACTATGCTAATGCCAGCGACCACGACGCACGTGTGCGCGACTATGTAACAAAACTATTTAAGAGTAACATTAATAAGTAGTAACGATGAAAGAACTCAAAGAGATTCGTTTTAACGAAACAGATATACAACTTCAGGACAACCTTGTGCGTGGCTCAATCCTTCCTGAGAAGATTGCCGAGCTTAATCGCAACATCATCTTCCAGGGCAACAACGTTGTCGAGGGTCCTATCTTTGGCCACCGTATCGAGGTGCGCAAGGGTGACTTGGAGGTGCAGGGCGCAGCCTTCGCTCAGCACGAGTTTTACGTGAGCGCAGATGCTGAGGGCAAGGTGCAGTTTAAGAAGAGCGTGGGCTCGGCAAACTCTATCGTGTCGCGCGCTGCAAAGTGCGAGCTTAGCTTCGCTGCCGACGTAAACGCCAAGAGCGTCACACTTCACAACGCCTTTGTTGCAGGTAGCATCTACGCCGACGAGGTGCAGCTCGACAACTGCGTGGTTATCGGTGGTGTGTTTGCAACTCAGGAGATTGAGATTTCAAACTCTATCGTAGGCACATTCAACTCGCCAGTGGTACGCCTCGCGGGCATCAACTACCTTCTTTTGCCCAGCGCCTTCTCTATCGAGAAGATTACTGCTGCCGCAGAGACCAAGCTCTACAACCTCAGCCTTGCCGACCTCGGCTCGCTCTACCGCGGTATGCCTCAGGCAGAGAACTCTGGCCGCATAGCTATCGACATCAACATCGACGAGGTTAAGAGTAAACTTGCAGACGAGAATGAGCAGAAGACCCTGCGTAGCTACACCGTTGTGGGCAAGGTGCTTGCTGCCGACCTTATTGACACCGACAAGTTCCAAAACCACTTCTTGCTAACCGCAGCGAGCCTCGGCACACAGCTACTCAAGACATACGACCTTGGCGCGGATAGCCACGGCAACTTGGCACTGCTAACCCTTGATAATATTCGAAGCTTCTTCTTCGACATCTTAAGCGGCAAGCGCGAGGTGCAGGAGATGAGCGGCAGCTTCAGCATTTCCGACATCGGACGATAATCATTCGGCACATAAATCATAGGAGGTCGCTTTTTTAGGGCGACCTCCTATATTTATATTATATACGTTATTTACAACTATTAGTTGCCTCATCAAAGTTAATAAAAACTTCGTTAGGTTTTACTCACCGCCCAATACATAAACAGCCTACCTAACAAGTTCTTAAGCAAACGTAAAAGATGACTTACTGCGAGAAACAAATTTCTTGTCAGAAGGGTTGTAGATGTGTTTTTGATTGAAAGGTCGCAGATGCACCCTTATCGCGAGAAACAAATTTCTTGTCAGAAGTCGTGAGATGTGGTACATCTAAAAAGCGACTACCCTGGGATAGTACATGAAGTACAGCCCTGGGTAGTCAACTTTTTAAGATGTGCCGCAGATTGCGGCTTATTACATGAAATTTCTTGTTAGAAGGGGTTAGATTTGACTTATCGCAAAAGTGAGCACCCGAGGATAGTACTCAAACGTACAGCCTCGGGTGCTCAGCTTTTTGGGATAGGTCAAAGATGACCCCTTATCACAAGAAATTATCGTTCGGGTTTAATATCCTTAACCCTCAACTGGCGCGATACGGTGCCACGATAGTGGTTCTCGACAATCTGGTAGCAGACAGCTACTGGCTTGCCTGCGCGCACCCACTCGTAGTGTGTAGGCTGCTGGAAGGCGATAGCAGGGATTGTCGTGTGAGGCTTCTGGCGCTGCATGAGGTCCATGCGCAAGTGGTCGCACTCGACACCCACAAGCTTAGCGTCGCCACGGTTGCTGGCACCACGAGTAACAAACACCGGAGCACTATTTCCAGGACCAAAAGGCTGGAACGAGTTGAGCTGGCGGTGGAACTCGTCAGTAATATCCGAGAACAACAGCTCGCTGTCGATATCTACCTGAGGCACAAGGATGCTTGGGTCGATATTCTTCTCAACGTAGTCGTTGAAGCGCTTGGTGAATGCCTCGACATTCTCCTCGCGCATAGTAAGACCAGCAGCATACATATGTCCGCCGAAGTTCTCCAAAAGGTCGGAACACGACTCAACAGCCTGGTATAGGTCGAAGCCAACGACAGAGCGTGCCGAGCCCGTAACAAAGCCATTCGACTTGGTGAGCACAACCGTAGGACGATAGTAGGTCTCGATAAGGCGTGATGCAACAATACCCACGATACCCTTCATCCACTTAGGGTTGTATATCACCGTGCTCTTGCGAGCCTTGAGCTCAGGATTTGCCTCGACATAGTCGTGCGCCTCCTGCGTAACATTTCTGTCGATGCTCTTGCGATCCTGGTTATACGAGTCGATAACGTCACCAAACTTCATGGCCTCACGCTCGTTACCCTCGATAAGAAGGCTCACGGCAGCATGGCCACCCGAAGGTGCAGCATTTGCATCCTCCTCGTCCATACGCATGCGGCCCGCAGCGTTGATACGAGGTCCAATCTTAAATACGATGTCGTCGATGGTGATGTTGTGACCCTCCAAACCACAAATCTTGATGATGGAGAGCAAGCCCTTCGACGGCGCCGAGTTAAGCTTCTTAAGTCCGTAGTATGCCAAAATGCGGTTCTCGTCCACAAGAGGCACAATGTCCGAGGCGATGCTCACAACCAACAAATCCAAGAGATGCTCGATCTCGCGGAACGGAATACGGTTGCGTCGTGCATAGGCCTCGACGAGTTTAAAACCAACGCCACAGCCTGACAACTCATCGAAAGGATAGTTGCAGTCGGGACGCTTGGGGTCCAATACAGCCACAGCCTGAGGAATCTCCTCGGCAGGTAAATGGTGGTCGCAGATGATGAAATCTACGCCCTTTTGCTTGGCATAGGCCACCTTCTCCACAGCTTTGATGCCGCAGTCCAAGGCGATGACCAGCGTTACGCCCTTACGTACAGCATGGTCGATGCTTCGGATTGATATGCCATATCCATCGACATATCGGTCTGGAATGTAGAACAACAAATTCTTGTGTCCTATCTGGCTTAAGAACTTGTAAACCAGCGAAACGGCAGTTGTTCCATCTACGTCGTAGTCGCCATAGATCATAACCTTTTCGCCCGCCTTCACAGCCTTCTCGATACGCTCGACTGCCTTGTCCATGTCCTTCATCAGGAAGGGATCGTGCAAGTCTCGGAGCGATGGCGAGAAGAATTTCTTTGCCTTCTCCACGGTGTCTATGCCCCTCTGAACTAGCAGGTTGGTCAAGACTGGCGACATATTCAGGTGCGAAGCCAAAGACTCCACCACCGAGCGATCGCCCTGCGGCTTGACAACCCATCTTTTCTCTATGGGCATAATAACTATTTTTTATATTTAACATTTAAATTTTTTGCTAAGTAATTGATAAACTTGGGCTTTACCTCCTCCATAGTAACCTCTCGTCCAGTGAGCGTCGAAAGCGAGCAAACACCACGATCGGTGAAGCCACATGGATTGATAAGGTGGAACCACTTAAGGTCGGTAGAGACATTCATAGCCAAGCCATGCATGGTCACACCATGCGAGGCACGCACACCTACAGCACATAGCTTAACAAGGTGGCTACCCTGGCTAACCCACACACCCGAAGCGCCCTCCGAGCGGTGTGCCTCAATGCCATACTCCTTTGCAAGGTCGATAACCGACTGCTCCAAAGCCTCAATATAACGTCGTACGCCAATGCCTATTGCATCGAGATCGATGATTGGATAGCAGACAAGCTGTCCAGGACCGTGAAACGTGATGTCGCCACCACGATCGATATGGTAGAACTCGGCACCAAGACCCTTCAGATACTCCTCAGTAACAAGCATATTTTGCTCGTTACCGCTCTTACCTAATGTATATACTGCGGGGTGCTCAACAAGAAGTATTGTGCCACGAGGATCGTCGTCAGAAAAACTCTTATCGAGCTTCTTACGACACAATGCGTCGAAGAGCGAACGCTGCAAATCCCAGCACTCGCCATACGCCATACTCTGTAAATCTCTGATTTCTACTTCTTGCATACCTTCTTCACAGCTTCAAGGGCGGCATCGGCCAAATACGACGAACGCACCAATGGTGCACTCGCACAATAGCTGAAACCCATCTCAAGAGCTGCAAGTCGGTACTCTTCGAACTTCTCGGGCGTGATATACGCCTTTACAGGATAGTGCTCCTTTGTAGGTCGAAGATATTGGCCGAGAGTGACAATGCTCACACCCACCTCACGCAAATCACGAAGTGTCTGCAATATCTCCTCCTCAGTCTCGCCCAAACCGACCATCAAGCCGCTCTTGGCAACTGCCCCACTCTCGGCGATATGCTTCAAGGTCTGAAGCGACGTACGATACTTCGCACGTGAACGCACCTCAGGGGTTAGTCGCTCGACGGTTTCGATGTTATGTCCAACAATGTCGGGGTTAGATGCCAACACCACGTCCAATAGCTCGGGGCGGGCATCCATATCAGAAATAAGGAGCTCTATCGTTGCATCGGGGTTATCACGACGAATTGCCTCGACGGTGCGCGCCCAGATTGCAGCGCCATGATCCTCGAGGTCGTCACGTGTAACAGATGTAACAACAACATGCTTCAGGCCCATCAGCTTTACACTCTCGGCAACCTTGTCGGGCTCAGCCTCGTCGGGAGGCAGCGGACGGCCAGTTGCAGTAGCACAAAAGCGACAATTACGCGTGCAAATGTCGCCGAGAATCATAAATGTTGCAGTACGACGACTCCAACACTCCGCCTTATTTGGGCACATTCCACTGGTGCATATAGTATGCAGACAGCGGCCCTCGACGATTTGCTCGACCTCTGCACTATCTGTCGTACTCCTCAGGCTAATCTTTAGCCAGTCGGGCTTACGCAGATACTCGCTTCTTTGTGGTACCTTCGGCATTTTTTAGTTCACTTTTTTCCAATTGATGCAAATATACTATTTTTTTCAATAAACGCAAAACTTTTCAAATAATTTCTTCACAAATATTCTCAATAGCTCCGCAATACTACAAAGTAGACCCAAAACACGGAGTGATACAAGAAAATTTACTGAGGTAATAAAAATTTTATCACAAAACAGTACTTTTACTAATTTTTGGGGAAATACCGCACTGATTACAAGCTAATTATAGAGATATACAAAATAAATTAGTGGCTAAATTAATTGAGAATATATTCATAATAAGACTATATATCATACAATCTAATAGTATTTAGCTACCAATATAAGTTTTGATTATACGCTGATAAATATTTTTGATTTGCAAGATTATTTTTTTCGCCATATATTTGCACCAGAAACAAGGAAAGATAGCCACAAAACAAGTGTGGCAAGAGAGAAAGAAAAGGGTTAATAATATATAGAATTGAGAGAAATAAACTGAAAGAGATGTAAAAATTGGTGTAAAAAATTAGTAGTGTAAAGTTAAGATTGTTTGTGTCCGTGAGCTGCCCCATTCGTGGGGCAGTTCCTTTTTTATGGGTGGGAGGAGGAGGGTGGGGGAAAGTGAGAGGTGAGAGGTGAAAAGTGAAAAGTAAGGTGTGCTTCGCACGATATTTATTTTATGGGAAAGATGGGACGAATGGGATAAATGGGATAGATGGGACAGATAGGGAGAATAGGGAATTTAAGGAACTTAGGGAAAGACTATCACTAAACTCCCTAATTTCATTAAATTCACTAAACTCCTTAATCTACCACCTCAATCAGCGCACCGATTTCTCGCGAGAAGGGTTGCAGATGCAACGCTCGGCAAAAATCCCGACGATGGGCTGTACTTTGGCGTACTGCTCATTGTCGGGACTCTTTTTGCTAGCGGCGGCAGATGCGCTCTTATCACGGGAAATAAATTTCTTGTTAGAAGGGGTTAGATGTGGTGCATCTGAAAAGTAATCACCCTGGGATAGTACTAAAACGTACAGCCCAGGGTGATTAACTTTTTACGATGTGCCGCAGATGACCCCTTATCACAAGAAATTACTCGTGGTGGTAGGGCTCGTTTTTCAAGATAGTAAACGCTCGGTAGAGCTGCTCGGTGAAGATGGCACGCACAATCTGGTGCGAGAAGGTCATCTTAGAGAGTGATAGTTTGCTATTAGCGCGCTGGTAGACTGCATCACTAAAGCCGTAGGGACCACCAATGACAAAGACAAGACGCTTGGTGCCCGCCGACATTCGGCGCTGGAGCATGTCGGCAAACTCAATAGAACGGAGCTCGGCGCCATGCTCGTCGAGGAGCATCAGGTGGTCGGAGTCGTTGATGAGCTTAAGTATCTGCTCACCCTCAAGGCGTTTCTGCTCAGCCTCAGAGAGTTTGCGGGTGTTGCGCACATCTGCGAGTGTGGTTATTGCAAACTTAACATAGTGGTTTATGCGCTTGCTATACATCGTAACAAGTGCCTCAACCTCCTTCATGTCGGTCTTGCCGACAACTACAAGCTCGATGTTCATGGCTAAATATCTGAGTTCCACTCGCCCGCGGCACCCTCAAAAATTATTGGACGGCTGTCGCCATAACTCTTGAGAAGCTCGTATGCCTTGTACATATTGTATCCGTTGCCGATGTTGCCACCCAATGAGAAGGCGATAATAGAGACATGGTTCTGGGCACGACGATACATGGCCTCGACACGCATAAGGTACTCATCAACGAGTAGTGGGTCGTTCGATGGTGTGCCGTTTACGTCGCGATTATCTGCTGACGATGGCGCGGCGAGTGCAGCACAGTCGATGACATACATACCCAAGGCGTCGCACAATGAGTAGAACCACTTAGGCTGTGGATACTCGGGACAGAGGCAGTTTATGCCCTTAGCCTTGAGCGCCTTAATCTCCTTCTCTGTAGTAGCCTTATCTTTTGCCGAGTTATATGTTTGCTTGCTGAGTTTCAGCGCCTTATCGAAGAGCAGAATTTCGCCGTTAGCGTTATAGTCACGCTTTGCAAAGCCCACCTTCACAGGGATATACTCACGCAACACGCCACCACGCTTGACATATATCATAAGGTTGTAGAGCTTAGGATTTGTTGCCGACCAGCGGAAGTGGTTGGAGTTGTAGCTATAGGGCTTAAACGTCACGGTATCGCGCGAGCTACCCTCGAACTTAAACTTGTTGACGCTATAGTCCACAAGCTTGCCATCAGGGTCGTAGAGGTCATAGCCTAGCTCCAGCTCCTCATCTGTGGTAAAGCTATTCTCTACGGTGATGTCGAGCTGTAGGCGGCCATAGTCGTTCTGGGCAACGGGCAAGAGGCGCACGTTGTAGTCGAAGACACCCACACGGCGCTGCGCAAAGATGTAGCAGTTCTCGAACTTAGGACGCTGAGCAATGGTCAAGCCCTCCGAAAGACGCTCCATATATGGCTCGGCAACAACAACCACGGCGAGGGTGTTTGCCCCCTGGTCGAGATATGGCGAGATATAGAGGTCGGCAGGCGAGAACTTGTCGATAGAGGAGCAAATCTGCTCGCCATTGAGAAATATTGCGTAGTCAGCACCTACGTTCTCCATGTGGAGGTAGGCGCTAAAGTCGTTCCATGCTGCGGGCACCTCTATCTGCTGCTCATATACGGCACGCACAGTACCTGTGGCTTGCTCGAACTGGAGCTCGGGACATACAGCGATATAGTTATCAATATTTGTACGTACATCGTTGACGGCATCTTCACGCCTGTCGTAGCATATAAACTCGGAGCGGGCGATGCGTGCCTGTGCCACAAGCTCAAGGGGTGCTACGAGGAGCGTAGCAAGAAGAGTCAAGGAGTATAATGTAACTTTTTTCATATAATCAATTTAGCACAAAGGTACAAAAAAGGCGATAAGTATGCAATCGTTTATAATTTTTTTAGTAATTTTGCACGATATTATGGCGTTGCTACGCCTAAGATAACGAACAAAATCGAAATAAAATATATAAAGAGTATGAAACTTACACGTATTGCCGAGATTCTCAAGATGGAGGGCGACGGCAGAGAAGTTACCGTTAAGGGCTGGGTGCGTACCAAGCGAGGCAACAAGAATGTAGCCTTCATCGCGCTCAACGATGGCTCGTGCGTAGCTAACATTCAGATTGTTGTAGATCTTGCAAAGATTGACGAGGCAGAGCTTAAGGGCGTAACCACAGGCGCATGCTTGCGCGTTGATGGTCAGCTCGTTGCATCACTCGGTCAGGGTCAGGGCGTAGAGGTGCAGGCATCAAAAATCGAGATTTATGGCACTGCCGATCCTGAGACCTACCCACTTCAGAAGAAGGGTCACTCACTCGAGTTCTTGCGCGACATCGCCTACTTGCGTCCACGTACCAACACCTTTGGTGCTGTGTTGCGCATTCGCCATGCCATGGCTTTCGCTATCCACAAGTACTTCAACGACAAGGGTTTCTACTACCTCCACACTCCACTTATCACAGCCTCTGACTGCGAGGGTGCAGGTGCTATGTTCAACGTTTCAACACTCGACATGCAGAACCCACCACGCCTCGAGGACGGCTCGGTTGACTACTCACAGGACTTCTTCGGCAAGCCATGTAGCCTAACCGTATCGGGTCAGCTTGAGGGTGAGCTTGGTGCGTTGGCATTGGGTCAGATCTACACATTTGGTCCTACATTCCGTGCCGAGAACTCAAACACCCCACGCCACTTGGCAGAGTTCTGGATGATCGAGCCTGAGATGGCCTTCTACGAGCTTCAGGACGATATGGATCTCGCTGAGGACTTCCTCAAGTATCTCATTCGCTACGCCTTGGAGAACTGCCGCGAGGATCTCGAGTTCATGAACAAGATGTGGGATAAGGGTCTTTTGGAGCGCTTGCAGTTTGTTCTTGACAACGACTTCGTGCGCCTCGACTACACCGAGGGTATCGAGATATTGAAGGCTTCGGGCAAGAAGTTCGAGTTCCCATGCGAGTGGGGCTGCGACCTTCAGTCGGAGCACGAGCGCTACTTGGTAGAGGAGCACTTCAAGCGTCCAGTAATCCTTATCAACTATCCTAAGGAGATTAAGGCCTTCTATATGAAGCAGAACGAGGACGGCAAGACAGTACGTGCTATGGACGTTTTGTTCCCACAAATTGGAGAAATTATCGGTGGTTCGGAGCGTGAGGCAGACTTTGGCAAGCTTTGTGCTAGAGTTGACGAGTTAGGCATGAGCCGTAAGGAGCTTTGGTGGTACCTCGACACACGTCGTTGGGGCTCAGCACCTCACTCTGGCTTCGGTCTTGGCTTCGAGCGTCTGCTTTTGTTCGTCACAGGCATGGGCAACATCCGCGATGTTATTCCATTCCCACGTACGCCAAAGAACGCAGAGTTCTAAACCAACACAATGCCTTACAAACGGCCGGCCCAAGGCTGGCCGTTTTTTAATATTAGGGTACAATTAAATCAATGAACAATGGCAAACCGACTTCAACAAACCATTGCGCTGCAGACCAAAATCTCGCCGCAACAGATCCAGATGATAAAACTACTGGAGCTACCAGCAATGCAACTCGAGGAGCGCATAAAGCGCGAAATCGAGGAGAATATTGTGTTGGAGGAGGAGCCTGATACTCAGAGCGATGGTGGCGACGAGCCAACAAAAATCTCGGTTGATGAGTACATCGGTCGCGAGGACGACACCCCATCGTATAAGGCTCGCGTGAACAACTTCTCGAAGGACGACAAGCAGCGCCCCGTCTATATCTCTGAGGGCAGATCGCTTGGCGAGTCGCTCATCGAGCAGCTAAGCTTCCGCTCACTGTCGGACGAGGAGCTTACCATAGCTGCATACATAGTGGGTAGCATCGACGACGATGGCTATCTACGTCGTGACCTAGGTTCGCTTAGCGACGACCTCGCCTTCACACGAGGCATGGACGTGTCGGTCGAGGAGCTCGAGCGCATACTTCATATCGTGCACGAGCTTGAGCCAGCAGGCATTGGCGCACGCACACTGCAAGAGTGCCTACTGTTGCAGATGCCCGAGCGAAACCTCGATAGCAAGACTAAGCGTCTGGCGCACAAGATTATATCGTCGCACTTCGAGGCATTTAGCAAGAAGCACTACGAGCGACTAATCGCCCGCCTTGGCTGCAGCGAGGAGGACTTTAAGGAGGCTATCGACTACATTCGCAGCCTCTCGCCCAAACCTGGCAACCTATACACCGAAGGTGGCATCGACACCACGCCATACATCACCCCCGACTTCCTCTTAGATAACAGCGATGGCGAGCTTAGGCTGATGCTCAACTCGCAGGGCATTCCCGAGGTGCGCATATCTCGCCGATATAAGGAGATGATGCGCGACCTGGTAGGTCCCGACGGCAACATCAAGGCAGAAGATAAGGAGGCGGTGCAGTTTGTTAAGTCGAAAATCGACTCGGCTAAGTGGTTTATCTCGGCTATCAAGCAGCGCCACGACACACTCATGCGCACGATGCAGACGATACTCGACTTTCAGCGCGAGTACTTCCAAGATGGCGACAAGAGCAAGCTTAAGCCGATGATACTTAAGGATATAGCCGACCGCACAGAGCTCGACGTATCGACCATATCACGTGTGGTAAATAGCAAGTACATACAGACTCACTTTGGCATAATTCTTCTTAAGTCGCTCTTCTCGGAGGCTATGCTCACGTCGTCGGGCGAGGAGGTATCGAGCCACGAGATAAAGACCATTTTGAGCGAATATATCGACAACGAAGATAAGCGCCACCCGCTCACCGACGAGAACCTGATGGATATTCTCAACGAGCGAGGCTACCGCATAGCACGCCGCACGGTGGCAAAATATCGAGAGATGCTCGACATACCCGTTGCCCGCATGCGAAAGCAGATATAACAAATTAGGCTGACCTGAGGGTCAGCCTAATTTTATTTTGCAAGTCGCTCTTTTATAATATTTTGGAAGAACTCCTCGCGGCTATCGAGCCACTTACGCTCGAAGCCCACGTTGTGTCCCTTCTCGGGGAAAACTATCCAGCGCTTGGGGGCTACGATGCTATTGTAGCTCGCAAAATTTGTGTGTGGCGGACAGATGACATCTTGCAAGCCAAAACCCATAAGCACGGGGCACTCGATGCGCTCAGTAAGGTTTTTAAGGTCGAAATAGGTCAACGTCTTAAACATCGCATCTAGACTGATACCCAGACGCTTAGCCTCGGCAAAGAACTTTGAGCCAGGCCAATCAACAATATCGAAGTAATCGCGAAAATCGCCCAAGAATGGAACATAGGGCGCAGCACCAGCAACACGCCTATCGAGCGAGGCGGCAGCAAGCGTAAGAGCACCACCCTGCGAGCCACCTTCAAGCAGCACACAACGCTCATCTACAACATCTTGCGAAAGGACAAAGTCGATAGCACGAATGGTGTCGAGAATAGCGCCACGATAGTAGTAATGCTCCTTATTATCAAGACCATAGCACATCCACTCGCCATAGGTGTTGTATGGTGTGTTAAGTCCCTGACCACGAATCGAGAGGATAAACTCGCAACGGTCGCCATTGCGGTTGGCATTGGGTGACCATGTGCGTGCGGCATAGCCCATATAGGTAACTACCACGGGGTACTTGCCGGCAGCCTTTGGTACTGCCCAGTAGCCACGGATAGTCTCGCCACCCCACGACTTCATCTCTACCTCATAAACATTTCGCTTTGAGCCAGATAGCTGCGGCTGCAACGTAAGCTTATACTCGGGCTCAACCTCGGCAAGTTCACGTAGTCCACGCTCCCAAAACTCCCACAAATCCTCCGCGCCATCTTTAGGCGAGATAATATCGTCGGGACGAACACCGAAGTTAAACCTCTTAACGCTACGACCGTCATCAACAACCTCGGCGATGTAGAAGCCCGCATCGAGCCCCTCGACAACAAATTGCAGTTGCTGAGGCTCGCCCGGCTTTATGGCGTAGCTACGCACCAAGTTCTTTATCTCCACACCTTTATCGGTGTAGATTTTTAGGACTACAGCACCCGATGCACCTCGCCCTCCAGCGGTGAGCATAACATTGAAGAATGCCTCGTCGGTATATATCCAATCGTTGGTGCACTCGGTGCGAATCTCATATAAGCCCTCGGCACGAAGGGGCGTAGCTGCCACGCATAGCAGCAGCAACGCACATATATAACCAGCTAATCTTCTCATAGTTACACTCCTCTAAATTATTACTCGGCGAGGTTTCCGAGATCTATATTTGCCTTGCGAATGATGTTCATCGTCGATTCGTCCTCAACAAATATTGAGTTAAGGCCCTGCTGCTCCTGCGCTGGGTCGCCAGTGTAGTCGTCGCCCTTAGCCCAGTACTCGTGGTCCTCAACATTTGTCTGGGCATAGCCACCCCAGCTCCAGAAGTTACAACCAGCAAATACGCCATTGCTATTCTTAGCCTTCACGATAAGGTCGAACACGAAGGTGTAGTATAGGTCACGGCAAACAACGGGGCTACCCTTATGGAAGTCCATATTGTCACGTGGCATGCCAAACTCCTCTACAACAACGGGCTTGTTAATCTTCTCGCCAAGCTCGAGGTGCATGTTGATATACTCCTCGGTATTCTCGCACGACTTCTGCAAATCATCGCGCATGTGGTCGCCACGCAACCACTTCCAGTTGTATGGCCACACGTGGCAGTTGATATACGATATCTCGTCGATGGCGTGAATCTTCTCGCATAGCTCCATATCCCACTCGCAGCCGTAGTAGCCCTCTGAGCCGGTGGAAATCATGTGGTTAGGGTCGAGCTCGCGGATAAGCTTAGCCGATGTAGCAAGCCACTCTGCAAAGTGCTCTTTGTTGTCCTGCTCCTTCGAACTGAAGGCACGTGGCTCGTTCGAAATCTGCCATGAGAAGATTGCTGGGTCATCGATATACTTGATGCCTGTATAGCGGTTTGTGCGACCCACGATAAACTTCACGTGGTCGTAAAATATCTGCTTAGCGCGCTCGTTACGCACAAACTCGCCAGCAAAGGCGTTGTAGGAGAACCAGCCATCGACACGTGGAACAAGCACAGGGGTGTTGTTTGCCCACGCCACATACTGCGTATAGCCACCGCTCCACTCCCAAGCGTTGTTGAAGTAGAGCACAGCGGTCATCTTGCGCTTGCCAAGCTCAGTTAGAAGGTAGTCAAGACCTGCCAACACCTCGTCGTTATACTCGCCGGGCTTTGGCTGTAGGTTAGGCTCAATCTTACCCAAGAGGCCATTCTCACCCTCGCCACCAACCAAGATACGGAGGTTGTCGATGCCATTAGCCTTCATAAAGTCGAGCTCCTTGCATAGGCGCTCACGGTTGCCACCCTCGCCCTCAGAGCCGAGGATAGCGCCATACCAAAAGTTGGTGCCTACGAAGTAGTAGGGCTTGCCATCACGCATAAACTGACCGTTCTCAACGGTGATAAAACCCTGCTTAGGCTCCTTGCAGCAGTTGCACGAAGTAGCCAAAACCGCCACCGCACAAATAAGCGCGAGGCTCAAGATTGTAAATAGTCTCTTCATCGTATAATATTGTTTTATGTTTCGTTATCTCGGACAAAGATATGAAATAAATAGGTAATTAGCAATTAGCCACAACTTATTCTACGACTAATTCTGGGCAGCCACCAGCAATTCATCACATGCTGTTCAGCCACTATTTTGGGCGTTTCACCTATTTTTTTTGCTAAATATAGTATCGGTTTGCTAAAAAATCACTATCTTGCGCACAAATAAAATATATAATAAGGTGTCGAGCGACTAAGTTGCTGCATACCAAAGCGGTGCAGATGCGCGTTATAGAGGTAGGAGCAAATTGGAAAAGAGAGATACCACGATAGGCAAGAAACAAAATTAACTTAAAATACTTTTGAACCATGAAAAAGCTATTGTTTTTGATGTTTGCCCTTGTAATGGGTTTCAGTGCTTCAGCACAGACTTTGCCAGATGTTAAGGTTGAGAATCAGGAGGGCAAGGTAGTATCTATCCGCGAGGTTGTAGATGGTACTCCTATGATCATCTCATTCTGGTCAACTACTTGCAAGCCATGCATCATGGAGCTTAACGCCATCAACAACAACCTCCCAGATTGGTTGGAGGAGGTAGACATGAAGGTTGTTGCCGTATCTGTTGACGACGCACGTACTGTTAGCCGTGCACGCGCTATGACTCAGGGTCAGGGCTGGGACGACTTCACATGTCTTTACGACAAGAACCAGGACCTCAAGCGTGCAATGAACGTGAGCCTCACTCCTCACACATTCATCGTTGACGGCAGTGGTAACATCGTTTACTCACACTCTGGCTACACTCCAGGTAGCGAGGAGGAGCTCTTCGAGAAGATCAAGGCGTTGAAGTAATCATTTTAATTCGTAATTTCAAAGGGAGCTACAGCAGTGTAGCTCCCTTGTGTACAATGATATAAGCTTAGAAAAATGAAGAAATTTCTACTTTTTTTAGGTGTTGCACTATGTGCAACTTTTGTGGTTAATGAGGCATCGGCTCAGATCAAGGCTGGCGAAAATGGCCAGGTATCTATCGCCTTGGAGAGCAACAGCAGCTACTACCTCGAGGATAAGACCCTCGAGGATATCGGTCTTATTATGCCATCAAAGCGCTTCCGTGGCAACTTCGGCTCGAACGACTACCTCAAGGTTGACTACAACACAGGCAAGTTCTCGGCAGGTGTTCAGGTGGAGGGCTACCTCCCAGGCCTCTATGGCTACGACTTCTACGAGTATCAGCAGCGCGACTCTAAGCTCACTGCCTTCATCACTAAGTATGTTCAGTGGGAGGACCAGAACTGGGGTGTTCGCCTTGGTGATATTTATGACCAGTTTGGTAACGGTCTTATCTTCCGTACATACGAGGATCGCGCCTTGGCATTCAACAACGCCTTGGCAGGTGCTCGTGCATACTACAACTTCAACAACATGGTAAATGTTAAGGTTGTTGCAGGTATGCCACGCTTGTACGACTCACGCACAAAGAACGCTATCTTTGGTGCTGACCTCTCGCTCTCGCTCTCTGATATGATTGGCTGGTACAACGGTATGCTCGCTCTTGAGGGTAGCTACGTTGGTCGTTACCAGAACAACTTGGACGAGATAAGCTACCTCACCGACCAGAAGCTTCTCAACATGGTATCGGGTCGCTTGAACTTCGAGACTGCCGGCTTCACATTGCGTGGTGAGTATGTATCGAAGCTCAACGAGGATGTCTTCAACCCATCACTCCCTGCAGCTAAGGGTAGCGTTATCAACGTTGACCTCGGCTATAGCTACAAGCGCTTCTCTGCTTCTGCTACATTCCGCCGTCAGGAGAACATGACAACACCATCGGTTATGGTGCCTATGGGTATTGGCGGTGGCAACATGATGAACTATGTGCCATTGCTCACTCGTCAGCACACCTACTCGCTTGCTAACCTCAACCCATACCGTGGCTCAAGCGTACACACAGGTGGCGAGATTGGTGGTCAGGTAGACCTCTACTACTCATTGCGTAACCCTAAGGTGCGTAACAAGTATTGGAACTTCCATGCTAACTTCTCGATGTTCAACACATTGAACCACTACAACGCCTACATGGATATGGATATGGAGAGCCGCAACGTATGGCTCGACTTCAACTTCGATGTTGAGCGTCAGTGGAACAAGCAGCTTAAGACCACGTTCCTCTACTCATTCCAGCGCTGGGACGAGGAGATCAACCACTTCGACTCGGCTGATGCTCACTACTGCCGTTCACACATCTTCGTGGGTGACGTAACCTACAAGATCAACAAGAAGCACTCATTGCGTTTCGAGGCTCAGTATCTCGCATCTAACGACTACGAGGGCGACTGGGTGGCAGCAAGCATCGAGTATAACTTCGCACCAAAGTTTAGCTTCTACGTTAGCGATATGTGGAACTGCGAGAAGATGCAGGACGGCATGTATGGTAACTACTACAGAAGCCTCACTACATGGGAGGAGGATCACTACCTCTTGCACTACTACCAGGTGGGCGCAAGCTTCACTCACAACAGCCTTCGTGCACAGCTCTCGTATGGTCGTAACCGTGCAGGATATGTTTGCTCGGGTGGTGTATGCCGCTTCCAGCCAGCATATACAGGTCTAAACCTCGCTATCACACTCTCATTCTAAAAAGGAGAAAGACAAAAATATGAAATTTACAAAATTTATCGCACTCATCGCAGCCGCTGCAACACTCTTTGCGGGTTGCGAGCCAACACCACAGGAGGACCCTGTAAGCGCTGATGCTAAGCTCAGCGTCCTTAAGAGCGTTCTTGAGGTGAACACCCCTATCGTGTTTATCGTTGAGGATGTCAATGGCAACGATGTTACAGCAGAGTCTGTGATTTTCGATGCTACTACCTTCGACGAGGTATCAAACCCATTTACTCCTACTGCCGATGGCAAGTATAAGTTCTATGCTGTATATGGCGACGCCATCTCTAACTATGTAGATGTTGTGGTGACACCTACCGTGCCAGCACTTCCTGAGGATGCTAAGCCTGAGAACACCGAGTTCAAGCACCGCATCTTGCTCGTTGACCACACAGGTACCGAGTGTGGCTACTGCCCTAAGATGATGATGGCTCTTAAGGAGGTTGCCGAGACTGGTGATTACCACTCAAAGTACTACGAGGCTATAGCACACTCTTACAACCAGTCGGATCCTGCATCGTCAAGCGCTGCTTTTGCTGTATCGGGTCACCATGGTATCAACAACTACCCTACGCTCACCTATAACTTCTACCACCCAACATCATCGAGCTACAATGCTGAGCACATCAAGAGCCAGATTAATGCCTTGTGGAAGGAGTATGCTGAGGTATCTGTAGCTGCAACTACAAGCCTCGCAACAAAGAGCGTTGTTGTAAACACCGAGATCAAGGCTGCTGTAAGTGCTGAGTATAGCATCAACGCATGGCTCTTGGAGGATGGCATCGAGGCTAAGCAGACAAATGCTACTGCTGAGTGGATGAACATTCACAACAATGCTATCCGCAATGCAGCCACAACCGAGCCTTTGACAGGCTACGAGCTTGGCACAATCGAAGCGGGCAAGTGTGTTGAGCAGGTGCTAAGCCTCGACATCACATCAGCAGCTTGGAATCGTGACAACCTCAAGGTTATGCTCATCGTATCGAAGAAGAACGATAAGGGCAAGTACGATGTGGCAAACGTGGCTATCTGCCCACTTAACCAGAGCATCACATACGATTACAAATAATTTATTCAATAACTTAAAACATTAATTACTATTATGAAATTCGCAAAGTTTCTTGCGCTATTTGGCGCAGTAGCTGCCTTCGCAGCTTGTGAGCCTACTCCCGGTCCAGGTCCAGAGCCATCAACTGAGGGTAAGATTGTTCTCTCTGCTGACAAGACTACCATCGCTCTTGGCGAGAGTGTAACATTCAAGGTAGAGCAGACCGACAAGACTACAGGTGAGGTTGTAGATGTTACTGCATATGCAGAGCTCTTCGATGGCGATCTTAACACTATTTCAAACCCATTTACCCCAACAGCTTCTGGCTACTACAACATTTCAGCTACTTACGGTGCTGAGGCTGCTAAGTCAATCACCATCACCGTATTGGCTCAGATGCCTGAGGTTCCTTCTGATCCAGATCCATCATGCTTGGCATTCAACCACCGTGTAGTGTTGGTTGACCACACTGGTGGTAACTGCCCATACTGCCCACAGATGACCGACAAGCTCATTCAGTTGGCTGGCACAAGCTACCACAATAACTACAACGAGGTAACATGCCACGGTAATGGTGGTGGTCTTACTCAGGGTGACCCTGCTAACTCAAACGCTGCGGAGATGCTGGGTCAGTACCATGCAAGCATATTCGGTTCGTTCGGTATGCCTACAGTATGTATTAACTTCGCTGGTGCAAAGATTGTGAACAGCGCTGCTGCTCTAAACAATATCAAGTCAGCTCTCGACAATAGCGTTAAGAAGGACGGCGCTGACGTTGGTATCGCAATGGCACTCGAGGGTGACGCTACAAACGTATACTGCGCTGCTCAGATTAAGGCTAAGGTTGCTCAGGAGTACAAGGCTGTTGCTTGGTTGCTCGAGAGCAACATCTACAACAAGAGCCAGGCTGGTGCTCAGAATGATACTCACCGTATCTACAACTACGCTATCCGTAACATCAGCGGTAAGTACAGCGCTTCAAATGTATCAGGCGAGTCAGTAGGCGTTATCGAGGCTGGCAAGACTCTTGACTGCGCATTCCAGCTTCCTATCATCAGCACAAAGTGGAACTATGAGAACATGGGTGTTCTTGTAATCGTTTCTGCTAAGAACGCTCAGGGCCGTTGGGAGGTTGTTAACTCAGCATACTGCTCACTTGCTGACAAGTCTAAGACTTACGAGTACATTGACTAATCTCAAAAAAAATGAAGGCGTAAGTCTTCGTAAACAAAACGGGCTGTCCACATCGGACAGCCCTTTACTTTTGTTAGAAAACCTCTTTTAACACTCGTATCGACTCGACGGAGCGGATAGAATCGAGGTGGTAGCTATAATATTTGAGCATTGCCTCCAAAAACTCCACACGCTCGGTGCGGTTGAGGCCTATCTCGCCAAGGTAGCGCACGTCGCACTCGAGCATATCGTGCAGTATGCGGGCATTCTCGGGCGTGAGAGCCACACTCGGGATAAGGGGGTGAGGCGTAAAGTGTCCGTCACGTATATCGAGCCAAGCACCATCGCTATACTCATTGTCGGGAGAGAAGCCCAGGGGTCGGCTTAGGTTTGCCAAGAACCATAGGTGGAAGTTGGCGATACCCTCCTCCAGCACGTCGAGCGCCGCCACCGAGCCCCACACAAAGTCAAACAACCCCTCGCCATGCTCGTTATCCTTAATAAGGCGATAGAGCACCTCCGCCATAAAGAGAGCCATCGTAGATTTACGCACGTCGAAGGGCGTAGATTGCAAGACTATGCCACTCACAGCATCCTTGAGCCTATGCATCGACATCTTTGTCGAGGTAAGTCCCTCGAACTCAACGGCAAACATCGGCTGAAAAAGTGCCATTTTCGAGCCCTTAGCCGTGGGGCGTATGCCCTGTATCATATAGCTTTGGCGACCACACACATCGGTGAGCATGTGCACAACAACACCCTTCTCGCCATACTTTAGTGTGCCGAGAACTATGCCACGTGCCTTATAGCTCTTAAGTGCCATTATTCGGGGTCGTGCCAGCGTCCATCACGCTTGATTATCTCTACGAGGTGGTCGAGAGCCTCGCTCTGGTGGATGTTGCGCTCAACAATCTCACGGCCACGATATAGCGTGATATGCTCGGGCGATGAGCCCACATATCCATAGTCGGCATCTGCCATCTCGCCAGGGCCATTCACAATGCAGCCCATAACGCCAATCTTGAGATCCTTGAGGTGCGAGGTGCGTGCCTTGATCTCGGCAAGCGTAGCCTGAATATCGTAGAGCGTACGTCCGCAGCTTGGGCAGGCGATATACTCGGTGCGCGAGAAGCGTAGGCGTGCCGCCTGAAGTATCATAAGCTCAATGTCGTGCACCGCCTCAGCAGAGATGTTTGGAGCATCGACCCACACGCCCTCAGCCAAGCCGTCGAGGAGCAACTGACCCATATCCGCAGCGGCATATATCGCCACGCGCTCAACATCATCTGAGTCGTATCTACGGCGCAAGACCACAGGTCTAGAATCTGTGCGGTTGAGTATCGCTGCTCGCCACTCGTGGGTAGGGTTCTCGCTCTTAGCCTCAACAACATCATACTCGTCGCTAAGCTCGCTATGCACAATAGGCTTCGCTTGTGTGCGTGGCTTAAATGTTGTTGGTGAGTAGGCCTCGGTGCTCTCCACCTCAAACTCGCCACTACGTTTGCTGAAATAATCTACAAGCATACGACCCACGGGCACCTCGCACTCGGGGTCCTCGGTGAGCGACACACGCAACGTGTCGCCAATGCCGTCGGCGAGGAGTGCTCCAATGCCCACAGCGCTCTTTATGCGACCCTCGATGCCATCGCCCGCCTCAGTCACGCCGAGGTGTAGCGGATAGGTCATGCCCTCACGCTCCATAGCCTCGACAAGCAGACGATAGGCATGCACCATAACACGTGTGTTGCTCGACTTCATCGACACCACCACATCGTGAAAATCTGCACGGCGACACATATTTAGGAACTCCATTGCCGAAGCCACCATGCCCTCGGGCGTGTCGCCCCACTCGTCGAATATGCGCTTGGCAAGCGAGCCATGGTTTACGCCTATGCGCAGTGCCACGCCACGGCGGCGACATATCTCAATTAGTCGCTCAAGCTCGCCATTTGTTGTGCGGAAGTTACCAGGATTTATTCTCACCTTATCCACGCTCTCGGCAGCAATCATCGCTATCTCGGGCGTGAAGTGAATGTCGGCAACGATGGCTGCGGCGCAACCCTCCGCGCGCAACTTCTCCATTATTGGAGCGAGTGCCTCGCCCTCACGTTTGCCCTGCGCTGTTAGGCGCACAATCTCTGCTCCCGCCTCGGCTATGCGCTTTGTCTGCTCAACCGTCAGCTCCACGTCAGCTGTTGGCGTGTTGGTCATCGACTGCACCGCAATAGGGCGTACACCACCTATTGTAACACCTCCGAAGCTCACCTCGTGCGAGTGTCGGCGGCTATATTTTAGATTGTTTTTCATGGTCGCATTAAACTTTTACGCAAAGTTAATTTTTTTTTCGGAGAGTGCCACCAAATTTTGCAACTATATTTTAACTCACTGAAAATCAACACTTTGTGTATTATGTACGTAACTCACTGATAATCAATGAGTTGAAAAATTCGTAAAATTGCGATTTGCAACACACTGATTTTCAATGTCTTAAATACCGCCTCGCGGAAAAATTTGAGCCCCAAAAATTTGGCATCCTACTCTTTGAGTAGTAACTTTGCAATAGGAAAACCAACAAAACTTTGAGCTATGAAACGATTTATCTATTTCCTACTTTCGCTACTTGGTTTTGGTGCTGTAGCATGCAATGGCAGCCACACTGTTGTGGAGTATGGCTGTCCCACTATGACCTTTTCGCTTAAGGCTCGTGTCATAGATGAGGCGGGCAAGCCTATCGAGGGTATCGAGGTGCAGACCAATAGGAACGCCTTCTACGCGGACAACTACTCCGATGCTGAGGGTAATATCGACCTTAAGGTGGGCATGTGGCCCGACACTAACATTGATCTGGTCTTCACCGATGTAGATGGTGCGGAGAATGGTGGCGAGTTCGAGACATTGGAACTCAACATCGCAGACAAGGTTGAGCAGGTAGAAGAGGGCTCTGGTAGCTGGTATGAGGGTGGTTATAAGGCCGACCTTGGCGACGTAGTGATGACGCTCAAAGAAGAGAGTGACGAGCAGAAGTAAAACATATAATATATATAGGTTATGAAACGTACAATAATGCTTATCGGCTTGGGTATCGCCTTTGTTGGTGCATCGCTCTGGGTTATGCTCAGTGGCGGTCGCAGTGCCAAGGCCATAAGAGCCAAGTTCCGCTTGGGTGGCGCAATACTCACCCTCGTGAGCCTCACGTCTTTGGCAAGCTGTGAGAATGGTGGCTTTATGGTTAGCTGCTACGACCCTGCACCACCTCCACACAACGAGGTACACATCAACGCAAATGTTGGCACAGAGTTCCGCAATGGCGACGAGATTAACATCTACTACGCCTTCGACTTTGCTGCTACCCTCTCGCTTAGCGTGCTCTCGGAAGAGGGTGTAGAGCTTCAGAGCGAGGTGCTCACACTTGAGCCTGCTGATGAGTATATTCACTTTATACTCAATGTTGGCGACTATCGTGGCAAGGCTACGCTAAAGGTGTGCTACAATGTCTATGAGAATGAGCCTATCGAGTTGGCTTTAGACTTCGTAATCGTGGAGTAATATGTGGTTTCGTCGTGGCGATAAGTTAGATATTGGCATCGTGGTATTCGAGCTTACCGATGCTTGTAATCAGGCGTGTAAGTTCTGCTACAACCACTTAAAGGGCGAGGGCACATGCCTGGTCGAGGCGCCCAACTTCCGCCTTGCACGACGCACACTAAAGCGCCTACTTAGCGAGGCACGCATAGGCTCGCTATCATTGTCTGGAGGCGAGCCCATGCTCCTACCACGCATCCACGACCTTGTGCTACGTGCCCGCATGGCGGGAAGCAACGTCAATATCTTGACAAATGGCACTCTGCTTACCGACAACGACATAGCAATATTTGACGACCTTGGCGTAGGCACACTGCAAATACCTATGCTTAGCCACAATGCCGACATCCACGACAGCATAACACAACTTTGTGGCTCGTGGCTTCGTGCTACAACAGCAGCACGCCGCGTAGCAGAGAGAAAAGAGGGTTGGCTAACGCCCGTGCTGATACTCTCACGCCTAAACTACGACGCCATAGAGCCCACCATGCGCATGTATGCCGAGATGGGGTGTCGCTACATCATGGTCAACCGCTTCAACATCGGAGGCTTAGGCAAGGTATATCATAAGGAGCTAACGCTCACGCATGACGAGCTGCGCAACGCCTTTCGACGAGTAGATGCGATGGCCGCGGAGCTTAAGATGACCATACATAGCGGCGTATGTACGCCAATGTGTTTGCTCGACCCGAAGGAGTACCCCCACATAATATTTACCAACTGCTCGACCGACCTTAGCAGTCGCCCGCTCACGGTGAACTATCGTGGCGATGTTCGCTTCTGCAACCACTCGCCACGTGTGCTGGGCAACATATACTCTGAGTCGCTACGCTCGATTATCGAGCGCTCAGCCTCGGACGGATACTTCGACAGCGTGCCCGAGAGCTGTGCAGGGTGCAAGCTATGGCAGAGGTGCCGTGGCGGTTGTCGTGCCGCGTCGGAGCAGATGTATGGCACGTTCGACAGAATAGACCCTGTGATGAACACCACGAACGAATAATTTTTATATATTTGTTATATGAGAACTTGGCTTCGATACTGCTTCGTGCTTCTCTCGCTACTCCTTACGGTGGGTTGCAAGAAGGATTTTTACAGCCTATTTGGTGTCGATACCGATGCTCCAATATCTGTGGAGCTTAGCGGCTCTCGCTACGACTTTCGCTCGACACTCTTTACGAGCAACACGGGATATTTCACCGACCACAACCACCCCGAGATAGTAATTCGTGAGGGTGGCGGCTTTAGCTTCGAGCTATATCGCGAGCTCGACTCGACGGTGGGCATTGGCGCAATGCTCGACATTGACATCGACTTCGAGGACTCGACATTCGAGCTCGACAAGGTATATACGCTCATAGATGTTGAGGGCTCGCGAGCATGCATCAGCTTTAGGGAGCAAGGAGCCTCGACACCTCTGCCTGGTGGTGGCACCGTAACCGACATTGTTACCTACAGCTACCACGCCATAGACGGCTGGATAATATTCCGCGAGCAGGAGCCATACGGCTCGTCGGGTTGCCTCTTCTCGGGCGAGTTCTCGTTTAGAGGTCGCAGCGAGCAGGACGATACGATAGAGCTTCGCAAGGGCACATTCACCGACTGCCGTGTTTGCTGGCGAGGCGGCAAGGGGTGCAACGAATATTAATAAACTATAAAACTTAAACGATATGAAAAAGCTTTTATACATGCTTCTCGCCCTACTTGGCATCAGTGCTACGGGTTGTATGAGGGTTGAGTATGGCACGCCTCACGTACACTTCAACCTTAAGGCACGTGTTGTTGATGAGGCTGGCAAGCCTATCGAGGGCATCGAGGCACGTGTTAAGGTGGACTGGGGCGACCACTACACACCTTTCGACAACCGCACAGGAGTAACCAACTACCTTGGCGAGATAGATGCACACACGGGAAATATGCATAGCATGGATCACACGATTATCTTCATAGACCCCGACGGCGAGGCTAATGGCGGTAAGTTCGAGAGTAAGACGGTGGACATCAGCGACCACATCGTGCAGACCGACGAGGGCGACGGCAACTGGGATAATGGTAGCTACGTTGCCGAGATTGGCGATGTGGTGATGACCCTTGAGCCTGAGAGCACAGAGGAGGAAAACACTAACACTGAGGAGGAGTAGCTATGCGTAAATCTATTTTTTGTATATTTGCATTAGCATTGCTCACGCTTGTGGGCTGCGAGGAGAAGCATGAGCCTTACTACGTGCTCACGGTCTATGGCACCGTTGTCGATGAGGCGGGCGAGCCCATTCAGGGCATTCATGCCTACCCCGAGGGCGGCGACTTTGCTGGTCGTGAGGGATATACCGACTACGAAGGTAAGTTTGGAGGATTTACCCATCTTGCGCCACGCAACCGCTGGGTTATACGCTTCGAGGATGTCGATGGCGAGCACAACAGAGGCGAGTATGAGAGTCTATCGGTAGATATCACCGACAAGGTGACACCCCCAATCAAGCCCGACGAGTGGGGCTATTCGGGTAGCAGCCTTGTTGACATAGGAACGATAGTGCTAAAAAGAATAATGTAAACCTAAATATTTGATACTATGTGGGGACGAATTTTAACTAAGCTATTTGCGCTCTTTGGCATCACGCTAACATGCGTGGCATGCTACGGCACACCCTACGAAGAGTTTAAGCCATACTTTGGCGCATCGGGACGTGTCGTTGATGAGGCGGGCGAGCCTATCCCGGGCATTGAGGCATCGGTAGGCACAAACAAGGTGCTCACGAAGGCCAACGGCCACTTCTACGTCGAAAGCTTCGACTATAGCAAGCTCACACTCATCGACATCGACGGCGAGGAGAATGGTGGCGAGTTCGAACGCAAGGATATCGACCTGTTGTATTATGGCCCCAACGACGTGGGCGATATTGTACTTGAGCGCAAACAGAAAGAGTAACGAGCTATGGGAAAACGACTTGGTATGCGTCAGTGGCTGGCGCTAAAGCTATTCAAAAAATTACGTAAGATACGTGCTGAGGAGCATATTTTGAATACCCTCTTTTGGGAGTGTACGCTGCGCTGCAACCTACAGTGTCGTCACTGCGGTAGCGACTGCCGTGTGGATAGTGCGCTTAGCGACATGCCCGCCGAGGACTTCTTCAAGGTCTTAGATAAGGAGATTACGCCCAACGTAAACCCCAACAAGGTGCTTGTAATCTTGTCGGGTGGCGAGGTGCTCGTGCGCAAAGACCTCGAGCAGATAGGTATCAACCTCTACCGTCGTGGCTACCCCTGGGGCATGGTAACCAATGGTTTGGCACTCACACGCCAGAGGCTCGACTCGCTCATACGTGCGGGCTTGCACTCTATAACCGTGTCGCTCGATGGCTTCGAGGAGCACCACCTGCACATACGCCAAAACAAGGAGAGCTTTGGTCGCGCTGTGGAGGCTATACGCATGATATCGGCAGATAAGGAGCTCGCCTCAGATGTCGTTACGTGCGTTACCCCAGCTCTGCTGCCACACCTGCACCGCTTCAAAGAGTTTCTCTACTCGCTCGGCGTGCGCCAGTGGCGCTTGTTCACCATCTTCCCTGTGGGACGTGCTGCGGAGGACCTATCTATGCAACTTAACGACGAGGAGTTCACCTACCTCATGGAGTTTATCGAGGAGTGTAGAAAGGAGGGTCGTGTCATAGCTTCGTATGGCTGCGAGGGCTTCCTTGGGGGCTACGAGCTACGTGTGCGCACCAATCCGTTCGAGTGTCATGCAGGCATCGGCGTGGCGTCGATACGTGTCAATGGCGACATCTCGGGCTGCACGTCGGTACGTGCCAACTTCACGCAGGGCAATATTTATAAGGATAGCTTCTGGGACGTGTGGCAAAACCGCTTCGAGAAGTTCCGCAACCGTGCGTGGGCAAAGAAGGGCAAGTGTGCCGACTGCAAGATGTGGCAATACTGCGAGGGCAACGGCATGCACCTCTACGACGATGACGAAAACCTTCTCGTCTGCCACTACCACCGCCTAACAAAGTAGACTTGAACACAATAAAAAAAGGGCTGCCTCAGTGGGGCAGCCCTTAGTGTTTACTCTGTTTTGATGGTTATCTTTGCTGGTTTTAGGCCCTTAGCCGTAGCAGTGAGGGTGATTGTGCCAGCACTCTCGCTACTCTCGACAATGGCGGTCATCATGCCGTTGAAGACCTTCATCTGGGGCAGATGGAACAACTCCAACGATGTAGGGTCGCCATTAGCGCCAGCACGGTACCTACCCTCGCCCTTGACGCTATACTTAACCAAGTGCTGAGCATTGGGGCATAAGTTGCCATCTTTATCTACAACCTTCACTGTGATGAATGCCAAGTCTTTGCCGTCGGCATTGATTGTCGAGCGGTCGGCCTCAAGCTCAAGGTGGTGAGGCACTCCAGCGGTGCAAATCTCCTTCTCGGCAACGGCATTACCCTCAGCATCGTAGGCAACAACACGCACCGTGCCAGGTTCATACTTAGTGTCGAACCACATGAGACGGTAGCGCTGCTGACGCTTAAACGACGTTGCTGTCTCCTGCTCCTCCCATGTGCCCTCGGCAGTAATAGAGGTGTCCTTGGTGCGGATGCCCTGGCTCACGCCATTGATAAAGAGCTCGGCTGATGGGTAGTTGGTATAAACAAACACAGGGGTTACCTCACCCTCACGACCTGGCCATGTCCAGTGTGGTAGGATGTGTAGGGTCTCAGCCTCTGTGTTCCAATGGCTGCGATAGAGGTAGTAGCGATCTTTAGGCAGACCCGCAAGGTCGATAATACCGAAGAGCGATGAGTGGCTTGGCCAGTCGGAGTAGTATGGTGTAGGCTCGCCAAGGTAGTCGAAGCCTGTCCACACAAACTCGCCGATGCCCCAGCTAAAGTCGTCGTGCCAAATCCAGTCGTCCTCGGGGAGGTTCGACCAGCCGCAGTGCTCCACGTCGTATGACGATGCCTGGTGGTCGTCGTACTTAGCCATAGAGCGACGCTCAACGGGGAACTTATATACGCCACGGCTACTTATTGTCGAGGCGGTCTCCGAGCCGAGGATAATCTGCTGTGGTAGGCGTAGATAGTTGTCGGGGTAGTGGTGTGGGCGGTAGTTGAAGCCAGCGACATCCATCACCGCCGCCATGTTGTTATATACCACGTTGTGAGGCTGATCCATGCCCTGCGTAACGGGGCGTGTGGGGTCCTCGCGGTGGCATATATCCTGCAAGTAACGCGATAGCTTCGAGCCCCAGATGACATCGCCCTGGTCGGGCACCTCGTTGCCGATGCACCACATGACAACGCTTGGGTTGTTACGGAAGTGGCGAACAAGGTTCTGAAGGTCGCGCTCAGCCCACTCGTCGAAGTGCTTATGGTAGCCATTCTTAAGCTTTGGCGTGCGCCACTCGTCGAACGACTCGAGCATAAGCATCATACCCATCTCGTCGCAAGCCTCAACAAGCTCGGGCGCAGGCATATTGTGCGATGTGCGGATAGCATTACAGCCCATATCCTTCAAAAGGCGTATCTGGCGACGTATAGCCGCCTCGTTCACGGCAGCACCCAGAGGGCCGAGGTCGTGGTGGTTGCACACGCCCTTAAACTTGGTCTCGACACCATTTAGGAAGAAGCCCTCCTCGGGGCGCACCTCGATAGAGCGGATACCAAAGCGCACATAGCACTCATCGTACTTGTCGCCAGTGTCGTAAATCCTGACAAGGGCGGTGTAGAGGTATGGATTCTCGAGGGTCCATAGCTTGTAGTTGTAGAGCACAATCTCCTGTGTAAAGTGGCTAGTGGCAAATACGTCTGGGAGGGTCGATGTACCATATACCATTTTGCCATCAGCATCGAGGATATCGACCGAGACGCCACAGTTGCCAAGTTCCTTACCCGGAGGGAGCACGAAGTTGGTCTTGACACGTATTGTAGCACGGTCGGAGAGAATCTCGGGCGTAGTCACCTGCACACCCCACATGTCGATATGCACATCGTTGGTGATGATAAGGTGCACATTGCGATAGAGGCCCGCACCAGGATACCAGCGCGACGAGTCGGTCTCGTTCTCAAGGCGTACGGCAAGCTCGTTGACCTCACCCACCTTGAGCTGATCGGTAATGTCGAAGTAGAAGGCGTTGTAGCCATAGGGCCAGTAGCCCACCTCCTCGCCATTGACATATACGCGAGCATGGCTCATAGCACCATCAAAGAGGAGCGTGGCACGCTTGCCCTCCTCGAAAGCGGGGGCCTCGAACTTAAGACGGTACCAGCCGACACCCACAAACGGAAGACCACCCGTGCGTCCTGCGTGCTCCATAGCCTCCTGCTGACCATCTTGCGTAATGGCAGTATTCTGCTTGTCGTTGTTTACGCTGAAGGGTCCGTAGATAGCCCAGTCGTGGGGAATAGTGACGCTCTGCCACTTACTGTCGTTGTAGCCCACTTGGCTAAACTCCTCGCTATCCTCACGCGTAAAGCGCCAACCCCTATCCAAGAGCTGTTCTGTACGCTGTGCGTAGAGCGACGTTGTGAGCGCAAACATCGCCACGAGTAACATTACTAATTGTCTCATATCTAAATTCATTTTATAGTCTTAGGCAAAGATACGAAAATTAGTTAAGATAGACAATGTTTGGCGAGGTGATTTTCTCGTCAGAGTGGTGCAGATGTGGCGCTGACATGAAAAAGCCACCGATGGGTAGTACCTAAGTACGTCCCATTGGTGGCTTTGATTGAAGCGCCGCAGATGCGCCGCTATCACGAGAAAAGAATTACTCCTCGTCAGTATCGGTGTAAGCCTTCAACAACTTATCCTGAACATCTGCTGGCACCTGCTCGTATGATGCAAACTGCATGGTGTAGGTTGCAGCACCAGAGGTGAGTGATGATAGAGATGTTGAGTAGCGATACAACTCAGCAAGAGGCACACGTGCGTTGAGGCGGTCGAAGCCCTTGTCTGACTCCATACCCATGATCATAGCACGACGGTTCTGGAGGTCGCTCATCACAGCACCCATATACTCGCTTGGTGTCAATACCTCAACGTTGTAGATAGGCTCCATAATCTTTGGACCAGCATTGCGGAATGCCTCCTTGAAGGCGTTACGGCCAGCAAGCTTAAATGAGAGCTCGTTTGAATCTACTGGGTGCATCTTACCGTAGTAGATAACAACGCGGATGTCACGAGCATAAGAGCCTGTCAATGGACCCTCGTCCATCTTCTCCATGATACCCTTCAAAATCGCAGGCATGAAGCGTGCGTCGATAGCACCACCAACGATTGAGTTGTAGTACTGAAGCTTACCGCCCCATGGCAAGTCGTACTCCTCCTTACCCTTAACGCTAACGGCAATCTCCTGACCATTTACCTTGTACTTAGTAGGCTCTGGCATACCCTCGTAGTAAGGCTCGATAACCATGTGAACCTCACCAAACTGACCTGAACCACCAGACTGCTTCTTGTGGCGATAGTCGGCCTGAGCTACCTTAGTGATAGTCTCGCGATATGAAATCTTTGGAGCGTAGTACTCGATCTCCATCTTGTTCTCAGACGATAGACGCTGCTTGAGGATGTTGAGGTGGTGCTCACCCTGACCCTGAATGATGGTCTGCTTGAGCTCCTTAGAGTACTCAACAAGGATTGTAGGATCCTCATACTTAGCATCGTTCAAAAGCTTACCGAGCTTCTCCTCGTCGCCCTGATCCTTAGCCTTGATAGCGGCACGGTAGCGTGGCTCTGGGAATACGATAGGCTCAACAGTAACAGGTGTTGCTGGAGCTGCCAAAGTGTCGTTTGTGCGTGTGCCCTTAAGCTTAACGGTGCAACCGATGTCACCTGCCGAAAGCTCAGTAACCTTGATACGGTTCTTACCAGCTACGGCGAAGAGCTGTGATAGCTTCTCCTTGTTGCCTGTGCGTGAGTTAACAAGCTCCATGCCCTCAGTTACCTTACCACGAACTACGCGGAAGTAGGTAATCTCGCCGATATGCTGCTCGATCTGGCTCTTAAATACGAATAGTGCTGCTGGCTGGTCTGCCTCTGCCAAGAGCTCCTCGCCCTCGGTTGTGAGGAATGCAGGTGCCTTAAGTGGGCCTGGAGCCACGTTGATGATGAACTCCATAAGACGCTTAGTACCGATGTCGCGCTTACCTGATGCACAGAAGATAGGCATGATGTCGCGCTTAGATACGCCGAGCTTCAAACCAGCACGGATGTCGTCCTGAGTAAGTGAGCCCTTCTCGAAGTAGAGCTCCATGAGTGCGTCATCATAAACGGCAGCTGCCTCAGCAAGCTCCTGGTTGAGAGCCTGAGCACGCTCCATCTCGCTCTCAGGAATAGGATACTCCTCGCGCTTACCATTCTCGTCAACAAACTTATAAAGCTTCATCATCAATACATCGATGAATGAGTCGAAGCCTGCGCCCTGGTTAACAGGATACTGAACGATAACTGGCTTAACAGAAGAGTTAGCGCGGATGCCCTCGATAGTAGCATCGTAGTTAGCCTTGTCGCCATCGAGCTGGTTGATAACGCCGATAAGTGGCTTGTTGAGGATGCGAGCATAGCGTGACTGAAGCTCAGAGCCAACCTCCCAGCCATTCTGTGCGTTGAGAACCATAACGCCAACGTCACCTACCTTGAAAGCAGAGAACAACGAACCGCAGAAGTCGTCAGAACCTGGGCAGTCGATGATGTTGAGCTTACGATCCATAAACTCAGTAAAGAGGGTTGTAGAGTATATCGAACGCTTGTACTCGTGCTCGATATCTGTGTTGTCCGAGATTGTGTTGTTATTCTCGATACTACCCCTGCGATCAATAACCTTACCCTCGAAAGCCATTGCCTCTGCAAGGGTAGTTTTACCGGCGCCAGGAGCACCAATAAGAACGATGTTCTTAAGCTCTTTTGCTGAATAGTTTTTCATAGTATAATAGTTTTTGGTTTTTATTGTTAGTTCTCAAGCCTTGGTTTTGCGAGCGAAAGCCCTCTTTTTTCACCCTATCCAGATGCTATTTTACGTGCTTAACTCGCTTTACGGATTATAAAATTAAAGACTTTTTTTCGAACTACAAAATAAAAAACTAATTTTTTTAAAAAATAGGCCAATTTTTTTGCAATATGAGCCAAATGCCTCATAATATATATAGGTGGGAAGGTAGATGCAGGGCGTAAATAATTATGTGATACTCTGCATAAATTTGCAAAAATCATTATCGAGCCTAAAGCCGAAAAATTGGGCTATGGTAAAGTAAAGGAGATAGACGAATTTCGTTATTTGTTTAGCTACAGATAATAAATTTCGACATATCGGGCATCAGCTTCGAAAAAAATCCTATCTTTGTATTAGATTATTTACTCGTATTTATCAAATTAAAACATAAAAACCACTAACTATGAAACGATTTTTTGCAATTGTTGCCGTGATGTTTATTGCCATTGGCAGTGCGTCGGCACAGAGGAAGGTTGTCGAGGAGCTTGTCACTACGGTTGAGGCACAGAAGAGTAGTATCGAGGCTGTGCAGACAGAGATGAATGGCATAAAGGCTGAGAACACAACTCTTAAGCAGCAGCTCCAGGAGCTAAACGCAAAGCACGAGCAGTTGATGGGCAACTACACATCGCTCGCTCAGTCGTATCAGCTTGTGGCTACAGATGTGCAGACCCTCAGAACAACAATCAACGGGCTTGCTACTCAGGTTACTGCACTCAACGATAGCATTGTAAAACTATCTGCACGACCTGCCGCTGCTGCAGCACCTGCCGAGCCAGCAAAGCCTCAGTATGAGGTTGTTGGTAAGCTCAGCAATAACATGGTGGCTGTGAAAGAGGGTTTCTTGTATGGTTTTATCAATAGCAAAAACGAGTACGTTATCAAGGCTCAGTATCAGCAAGTTGAAGATTTCCATAATGGTCATGCCCGTGTTAAGCTAAACGATAAGTGGGGTATGATCGACACCAACGGCAAGGTAACCGTGGCTTGCTCTTACGACGAAATCGAACACTATCACGGCACTATCTGGAGAGTGAAGAAGGGTGATTTGTATGGTTTGGTTTCAGCTGCAAATGGCACACTTGTTCAGGCTGTTAAATATTCTAAAATAAGATTGAAAATAAATTGCCAGCGTGCAGAAATGTGCATCAATAATAAGTCGGGGTTCTTCGATGAAAATGGAAAGATTGCAATTGCTGCAAAGTATGATTGGGTCGGCTCTTTCCTGGATGATGGCACTGCAATGGTCCAAATAGGCAGCAAGAATTATGATATCAACACGAGTGGCACAATTGTAAAATACTACTAATTTGCATTTAGCAATCAGTATACTAACAATAGGACCTCACTGCTAAAAAGGCGGTGAGGTCTTTGTTTTGGCGCAAAATGGCGACTATTTATTAATATTAATAAAAAATTTGCAAAATATTAGGCTAATGCTCAGAAAAAGTTTATATCTTTGTAGGGTATTTGCTCTGAGGAGCCAACAACAACGAAATTTTGTTTAACATTAATATAGTTTGTAAGATGATTAATTACAAGGATTTGGGTCTTGTGAACACACGTGAGATGTTCCGCAAGGCTGTTGACGGCGGCTATGCTATTCCTGCCTTCAACTTCAACAATATGGAGCAGCTTCAGGCTATCATCATGGCTGCAGCTGAGACTAAGTCGCCAGTGATTCTTCAGGTGTCGAAGGGTGCTCGCCAGTATGCTAACCAGACTCTCCTTCGCTACATGGCTGAGGGTGCTGTGGAGTATGCTAAGGAGCTTGGCTGGGAGAAGCCACAGATTGTGCTTCACCTCGACCACGGCGATGCTTTCGAGACTTGCAAGAGCTGTATCGACATGGGCTTCTCATCAGTGATGATCGACGGATCACACCTCCCTTACGACGAGAACGTAGCTCTAACAAAGAAGGTTGTTGAGTATGCTCACCTGTTCGACGTGACTGTTGAGGGCGAGCTTGGCGTGTTGGCTGGCGTTGAGGACGAGGTGTCGGCAGCTGAGAGCCACTACACTAAGCCTGAGGAGGTTGTTGACTTCGTGACAAAGACTGGTTGCGACTCATTGGCTATCTCAATCGGTACTTCACACGGTGCCTTCAAGTTCACTCCTGAGCAGTGCACACTTGACCCAGAGACAGGCCGCCTTGTACCTCCACCGCTCGCATTCGACGTGTTGGCAGAGATCGAGAAGCAGCTTCCTGGCTTCCCTATCGTTCTCCACGGCTCATCATCAGTGCCACAGGACGAGGTTGACACAATCAACAAGTTTGGTGGTGCATTGAAGGCTGCTGTAGGTATTCCTGAGGAGCAGTTGCGCAAGGCATCTAAGAGCGCTGTGTGCAAGATCAACATCGACTCTGACTCACGTCTTGCAATGACCGCAGCTGTTCGCGAGGTGTTTGCCAACAAGCCAGCAGAGTTCGACCCACGTAAGTACTTGGGCCCAGCTCGCGACAACATGAAGAAGCTCTATATTCATAAGATTAAGGAGGTTCTTGGTTCGGACAACAAGGCATAATTTCTTGTGATAAGGGGTCATTCTCGGCCCATCGCTAAAAGTAAGACCCCTCGGGCTGTACATTTGAGTACTATCCCGAGGGGTCTTCTTTTGTGATAGACCAAGCCTAACCCCTTCTAACAAGAAATTATTTTTCGCTGATTTAGGTGGGCAGGGGCATAGGGAAGATAGGGCTATGATATCCTCGTCTTATCGTCCCTATTACCCCTATCACCCCCATTAACCCTATTAAGCGCAGCACCTCCTTAAACTCTTTAAATTCCCTAATCTCCCTAAACTCTCTATTTCTGCACTCCCCATCTATCCCATTCGTCCCATCTATCCCTTCCAAAACAATAGATGCCGACCCACATAGGTCGGCATCTCGCGTTTTTAAGGTGAAGAACACCATTAAGATATTGCGAAGTCGCGCAAGCAGTCGTTGAGCGAGGTCTTCTTGTCGGTTGACTCCTTACGGCGACCGATAATCAAGGCGCACTGAACGCCATACTCGCCTGCAGGGAACTTCTTGGTGTATGTTCCCGACACAACAACTGAGCGTGGTGGAACATATCCCTTATACTCTACTGGCTCTTCGCCCGTAACGTCGATGATATGTGTCGAGCCGGTGATAACAGTGTTCGAGCCCAAGACAGCCTCGCGACATACGTGTGCACCCTCAACAACAATCGAGCGTGAGCCGATGAAGCAGTTGTCCTCTATAATTACGGGCGCTGCCTGCACAGGCTCCAACACGCCACCGATACCCACGCCACCCGAAAGGTGAACATTCTTGCCAATCTGCGCGCATGAGCCCACAGTAGCCCACGTATCGACCATAGTGCCCGAATCGACATAGGCACCGATATTCACGTACGAAGGCATAAGAATAGCGCCAGGTGCGATATATGCGCCATAGCGGGCAACAGCCTGAGGCACAACACGTACGCCAAGCTCCTCGTAGCCACGCTTAAGCTCCATCTTGTCGTACCACTCCAACTCACCAGCGGTCATAGTACGCATGGTCTGGATTGGGAAGTACATAATGATAGCCTTCTTAACCCACTCGTTAACCTGCCACTTGCTCGCCTCTAGGTCGATAGGCTCGGCACAGCGCAACACGCCTTTATCTACTGCCTCAACGGTGCGACGTATAGCCTCGCGCACCTCCTCCTTAGCAAGGAGCTCGCGCTCATTCCACGCGCTCTCAATGATTATCTTCTCCTGTTCAAACATAATTTCTCTCTCTATTTGAGCGTTTATCGATAAACGCAGTTAATGTTCATTCGTAGCAAAGATATGAAATTTCGTGCAAATGACGACGATATTTATAGAAAAATTAGTATCTTTGACTCTGCATTAAGTGTATATATATGTAAAAGTAGTAAGTAATAATTAAAAAAGATTATATATGAAACGACTTTTTATTTTGGCGGTGACTCTATTGTTTGCCGTGGCATGTGGCGATAAGCAGCTCTCTGTTGAGGAACAGATGGCTCAGTATCAGGACCGTATAAAAGCGTCATTGGAGACGCTCAATAAGATGGAAGTCTTAGGGGCTGGTGACCTTAAGAAGTGGTTTGGCGAGCTTAGCGAGGCAGAGCAGACGCGCGTGATGGAGACGTGTGCCGACATCGAGATTATTCGCCGAGAGATGATAGAGTGGCAGAAGAGCCTCTCGGAGGAGGATAAGCAGAAGCTCAGAGAGTTTGGCAAGCTGGAGATTGCTGACAAGGATTATTTCCACATGATGATGCAGGTGAACAAGATAAACAAAATAGTAAATCGTCGACCTATCCCCAAGCAGGTCAAGTAGCACTGACTCATAGAATATGAAAGTATATAAGTTTGGTGGTGCATCGGTGAAGAATGCTGCCGGTGTGCGCAACCTTTTGGATATTGTTCGTGACGAGCAGGAGCTCTTCATCATCGTATCTGCCATGGGCAAGACAACAAATGCCCTTGAGGCGGTATTTGCAGCGATGCAGAAGGGCGACGAGGAGCGTGCTATGGAGTGCATTGCTGAGAGCTATGCCTACCACCGCTCGATTATCGACGAGTTGATGGGTGCCGATATCACTATCTCGGCGGTAGATACACTCTTCGAGCAGCTACGCAACATCGTGCGCAACACCCAATATCGTTCGTCGGATGCCGAGCTCTGGTACGACACAATAGTTGCCTTTGGCGAGCTAATATCAACAACAATCATCTCGAACTACCTCAATGGCCATGGCGTGAAAAACCGCTGGGTCGATATGCGTCGCGCCTTTCTCACCGAGCAGCGACACAAGGACGCTAACGTGAACCTTGAGGCTACGGAGGTGCGCCTAAAGCGCGAGATAGCGGGTGCCGATGTGTCGGTGTTTGTGGGTCAGGGCTTTATTGGCGGTGCTCCCGATGGCACAACAACAACGCTCGGTCGTGAGGGCTCGGACTACTCGGCAGCTATCGTTGCCAACGTGCTAGGCGCCGAGTCGATGAGCGTGTGGAAGGATGTAGATGGTATCTTGAATGCCGACCCTAAGGTATTTCCTGATGCTCGTAAGATTGAGCGCCTGAACTACATGGATACCATCGAGATGGCATATAGCGGTGCGCAGATTATCCACCCCAAGACCATCAAGCCATTGCAGCAGAAGAACATACCATTGTATGTTCGTCCATTTGGCAACAAGCATGCTGCGGGCTCGGTAATCACGGGCGATGTGGAGCGTGCCTACGAGCCTATAATGATTCAAAAGAGCAACCAGGTGCTGCTCAAGCTACACTCGCGCGACCTCTCGTTCGTGCTCGAGGAGAAGTTTGCGAAGGTGTTCAACACGTTGGAGAGCCACCGCATAAAGACAAACCTTGTGCACAACTCGGCAGTAGATCTATATATGTCGGTAGATGCATCATGGCATATCGACGACGCTATCTCGGAGTTCGAGGCTGAGGGCTTCGACGTGGAGAAGAGCGAGGATGTGGAGATGGTTACTATACGCTACTACAACGAGGAGCTATACCGCAAATATGCCTTCGACGAGCGCATCATAATTAAGCAGTCAACACCTCACACACTACGCTTTGTGAGGACCAAATAGGCTCGACAATAGGAGCGATTTATATATGCCTCGGCGCTGTTTATATGCAGTGCCGAGGCATAGTTGTTATATGGGGAAAAGCGAAGTCGAAAGAGAGGAGAACGAAACTCAAGTATTATATTTTTCTCTGCTCGGTCTGCTCTCTTTGTTTTGCCCTACTTCTCACCCTCTAAAATACTCCTCAATGGCTGAGGGCGTTGTATTTTTGAGTATCACTCTATGTTCGCCATCTAAGAGATAGAGACGGGGAAGTGTGCTTAGGTCGTAGAGTGTACCGAGATTCTGCGCCCTATCCCAGCCCTCCGTCCAACGGTCAGCAACGGTGGTAGTGAGCCATGCCGACTCGTCATCGGTAATGGTTATTGCCACAATATGAAGTGTGCCTCGGCGCAACATCGCCCACAGGCGGGTGTTGGCATCTATTGCCTGCTTGAGGCGCTTGCAATCCTCGCAATCTGCCGATAGAAACATCAGCACGACATACTCTGCCCTATAGTCTGAGAGGTGGTGCTCGACACCCTGCTTATCCACAAACGTAAAGTCGGCTACATGCTCACCCACCCTATTACGCTTAAGCCTATCGAGCTGGATTGTTGCAGCGAGTTTATCCTCCTCATCAATCCCATGGCTTGCCCTTATAGCCTCTAATGCCTCGATGTAGTACTCCTCATTACGCATGGGCGATGCCACGTCGTAGAGGTATAACTCCGTAAGTTCCAGCATCTTGTAAAACGCCTCATGCGGGTAGCATCTTGTCCACATCGCCGCAAATGCCTCACTACGCAGAGTGGTATATGGCAGTATCGACACAAAGTCGGCAAATGCCTGCTGCACAGCACTCTGTATCTCGCCATCGAGCAATGCCACATCGAGGTTGTCCCAGTAGTGCAGGGCGAGATAGTTGGCACGCTCCTCGGGCGAGGTCAGGCTCTCGGGAATGGCAGGAAGCACAAACCCCACGTCCACAGTTTGGGCGCATAGCTTGCCAGAAAATAGGAGTGTTGCAACTGCAACTATGAGTATCTTTCGTAACATGATCTTGGCGTAATGAGTGGTTGCTCCGACAAAATTAGTCGAATATTTGTATTTGTCATCAAATTGTGGAGCGTAATTGCACTTTACATGGCATAAACAACATACTCGGCCATGCCGCCCAAGCACATCTACAACAAAAAAGCGACCCGAGTGTCACTCGGGTCGTTCTTTTTGGTTACTGGCGATAGACTATCTCGTACGAGGTTTTCGACGTTGGGAATGTGTTCTCGCCATATACCTCGAAGACCTCCTTTAGTGTCAGGTTGTTGTGCGAGTCGTAGGTGTAAGCCATAACCTGCAAATACTCCTGATAGTCGATGACATGCTCGACGAGGTTTCCGCGGCTGTCATACTTGAAGCTTTGCACAATATCCTCCTCGCCCTGATACTTATCTATGCGCTTGATGACCTTTCCGTATGAGTCGTAGGTTACGGTTGCTGTGCCTATCAAGGTGTTGCCCTCGCCGTATAACGCCGCCTCAATAGGCTTATTCTGGCTGTTGTACCTCTTCGTAGAGTGCTCATATATAACGCCATTGCCGTCCATCAATGTCTCCTCTATGAGCCTATCTTGGTCGTCATATATAAATTGGGCTCTTTCAACCAACACTTCATCTTCAAACACGTGCTGCCCCAACAAATTACCCCTGCCGTCATACTCGAACAGATAACGCGAGCGACTATATGTCTCCTCGATGCGGTTGCCCTGGTCGTCGTATCTAAAGTCGTACTTGCTGAGCACAGAGCCATCGCTATCGTAGTCCACAGCACCAAGACACAATCCCTTCTTGTCGTATAGATAGTGTCGCCTTGAGGCGTAGTTCGTTAGGTCGGTGGGGTGGTAGTAGAACTCCTCGGCAACCTTGCCCAAAGAGTTATATTTGTAGATATACTTTGCATATACCTCGCCTGTAGCAGAGCAACTAACCCTCTCTACAACATTTCTATTTGCGTCATATTTATATCTGTACAACGCTGCATATCCACTATTTCCGTCAGTGTCCGGCTTCTCTGTGACATCGCCTCTGCTGTTAAACTTGTAGCTCTCCTCGCTTTCAGTATAAAACTCGCCACTATCGACATCGTACGTGCTATTTATCACCCTTAGGCTCTGCACATTGCCATATAGTGGTTGCTTGCTATCCCAATTTTTTCTCTCTGGGGCCTCTGCTGCCTTTTGTGCATAGGCGCTCACCGCAGTCATTGCAGCAAGTAATAAGATGAGCTTTTTCATAGATTATCAGGAATTTAGGTTAGAACATACGCAATAAGAGTATCGCACAACAAATATAACAAATTATTTCGCAAAACGCAACACCAAAACAAAATAGCCGACCTCGTTTAAGGTCGGCTATAGTTGCTTATCAATCTATCTCTTATGGCCTGGGCCCTCGGGGAACCAGCCCTTGCGAACTCGCTCCTTTTGGTGTATAAGCTCCAAGATGCTCCAAAAAGATGAGAATGCCGTAACACCCAATATGGTAGAGAGGGCCATATTCTCAACAATGATGGAGAGAGCACCAAACATGATGCCTGCAACAAGAAACAACCACCAACACTTTGTGCCCCAATAATACTCAGCCTTGATAACTATCGGGTGAAAGATGCCAATAATTATAAAGGTTGCCAAACCCACGATAATTCCTGTAAAATTCATAGTCATACTTTATTTATTTTTCGCTGACAAAAATAGGAAAATTATTTGATATATTTATGGTGCGCCGTAATTATTTAATATTTTCTGATAAGGTGCAACCAAAGCTTAGTCACCCACCAGCACTCTCCGTCACAAAACAAAAAAACATAAGGAGTCAATGTGATTGATCTGACCCCTTATGTTTTTGCGTCAGCAAGACCGCCACTACTACCTACAATGCATGAAGGTAGCGCCATTAATCTTTAGTAGGCGACTCCAGCCCGTGGCTTTGTCAAAGGCTGTATCTTCGTAGCCCGCAAGCTCCATGCCGAGACTCTCCCACTGCTCTCTATTTATGAGCACCGCGGTGTAATAGACTCTATCAACCGCCTCTAAGTTAGCATCACGCTGATAGGTGATTGTCTTAGTAGCAGCACTCTTAATCTTCTCGGCAGTACTCACCAATTCGCCATGCTTGGTGGCATTGGCAACCTTTGAGGCTATATCAACAATATCGAAGGCGTAGTCCAGGCGATACCATTGCACCATCTCTATTTGGCTCTCCGAGATTGATGCATTAACGGGATAGTATGCCTCGCTTAGCGCCTTGTCAATAGTGGCTACAGTAAAACCATAGCGGCTATCCATAGCATCTGCGCCAATCTTTGCCTGCTCGTCATATAAGCCTACGACGATGTCAGTAAATTCACGTATAGCCCCGTTTAGCTCCGCCATATTACTACACTTAGTCAGCGTATGGTCTATGGCTAATGGGTTTTGACACCACCACATGTCGTAGTCCTGATCGATGTAGTATGTCACAGCCTCGGCTATGCTATGCTCATCATACTCACTCATGCCCATAAGACTCTCGACGATGGAGTATATCTCGCCGCCACTGATAGATGTAACGTGGCTCGATGCGAGGTAGTAGTTGGTGTATGGCTCAAGCTCGGTGACATACTCTATGCTATTCATCAGGCAGCTCATCATAAACGTAAGCCCGAAGTGCGCATCTGCCGCCTCGAAGGCATCTACTATACCACTCAACCCGAGGTATTCTGGACTCTCGTCGTCACGCATTATTGCTCGGGTGGCATCGCCCTCGAAGCTTGGGTGATAGGCGTTGCCATGACCCATAAATACGATGATGTATTCATCGGCAGGCGCTACGTCACGTGCCCACTCGATAAACTCTGCAAGGTTTGCAGGGTCATCTATCTTGAAGCTGTTGTCGCTGAAGTGCTTGTTGTCAAACGTTTTTAGGGCGTGGTTATACGAGAAGCGTGTTACGCCACCCTCGCCGTTTGACCACTTCGATTTGTAGCCGTTGCTCCACTTCATCTGTCCCACAATGTTTATGTGGCTCGGAGGATCAAGTTGTGCTACAACCTTTATGCACGCCTCGTAATACTCGTCGAGCTCTCCGCCACCACAGCCATAGGTCATGATGGTGTAGCTATTAATCTCGGTGGGGGTTGGTGCTGGCTCTGGCCCGGGTGTTGGCGTAGGTGTTGTGTTGCCAGGATCGTTGGCGCTACACGCCATAAACATAGAGATTATGGCTACCATAAATAAGCATCTGAATCTGTTTCTCATAGCCCTAACTATTATGATGTTAGACATTATCTACTACACATAGCACAAATATAGATATTATTGCCGAGAAAAACAAATGACACACGGCTATAGGCAGATTGATTTTGGGGCTGGGGGTGAGAGCTTGCTCTCAGACACACAGACACAAAAACAAAACGGACGACCTTTCAGTCGTCCGTTCTGCTTTGTGATCGAGCGGAGAGGGAGGGATTCGAACCCCCGGAGCCTCGCAGCTCAACGGTTTTCAAGACCGCCGCAATCGACCACTCTGCCACCTCTCCAAGGGACAAAAGTATAACAAGTTTTTTAATCTACCAAACAAAAAACGAAAATATTTTTCACTTTTTTACTGCCACCACACTCATCATATTGAAACTTAATAACATACGAATGCAACATTTTTTTAGGCTTCAAACCCCATTTTAGCAAAAATCCCGAAATTAACACCACTAAATTTGTTATCAGAAGGGTTGCAGATGCGCTCTTATCACAACAATCTCGCTTTTTGTGCTTAGCGCCACGCCTGAAGATGGTGCATGGCATGGCCCAAAAAGCGCTTATCGCCTACCCATCGGAAGCCCAACGACTGGTAGAGGCGCTCGGCAGAGGGGTTATCTATATCGACAATAAGTCCCACACGCTCGTGGCCCTCGGCAAAGGCCCTATCGCGCATAGCCTCGATAAGTGCCCTACCTATGCCGTGTCCGCGATACTCGGGCACAACGCCCAACGAGTCGAGATAGAACTCGCCAGCCTCGGTCTCGTCCTCGATATTTATCACCTCGCCAAGATGTTGCCTTAGAAGCGGAAAGATAGGCTCGCGAAGCTCCTTAAGGCGTGCTCCGTCGTAGCCCACAAGGGCGCCAACAACAGCGCCATCAGCCTCGGCAACGAGCGCATTGCGGTAGCTATATTGCGAGTGCTCCATGCGTGCAAGTGTCAGAAACACAGGGTATAGTGCATGTGTAGAGTCGTAGCCCACAGCCATGCACACCGCCAAGGCTATCTTCTCGGCATCGGCAAGGGTTGCTGGGCGTATGCTAAATGAATTGTTCATAGAGCAAAGATAGGTAAAATTATTGGTTTAGCACCGCACACACCACGCAACGACAAACTTTTGGGGGCGAAATATGAATATTTCATATTTTTTGCCTATCTTTACGCCAAATTGTATATATGTGAACACACGGGTGCTCAGGCACTCGCAAGCAAAATAATAAGTTATAACGATGAGTTGCAATAAAAAACATACACCCGAGTTGGGTCGTGGCTGCTGCTTCTGCGACTGCAAAGATGAGCTCGATGCTGTAGCTGTGGAGGGCTGCTACAAGCTCCACGAGACCAACTGGCTGGAGGAGTATCCCGACAATATCCCTACCGACATTTTCGAGGTGCGCTTCAAAAATACACGCCGCTCGTACTATCAGAATATCAACAACCTTGAGCTCAAGCGTGGCGACATTGTGGCTGTCGAGGCGTCGCCAGGTCACGACATAGGCATCATCTCGCTCACGGGCGACATGGTGGCTAAGCAGATGCGACGCACAGGCTTCAACCCCTACAACGGCGAGTTTAAGAAGATATACCGCAAGGCACGCCCCTACGACCTTGAGAAGTGGCAGGAGGCGATAGCCCTCGAGCACGAGACAATGATCGCCTCACGACAGATTGCTGCCGAGATGGGCCTTAACATGAAGATTGGCGACGTGGAGTATCAGGGCGACAAGATCAAGGCGATATTCTACTACATCGCCGACGAGCGTGTCGATTTCCGCGAGCTTATCAAGGTCTTTGCCGACAGGTTCCGCATTCGTATCGAGATGAAGCAGATTGGTGCTCGTCAGGAGGCTGGCCGCATTGGCGGTATTGGCGCTTGTGGCCGAGAGCTATGTTGCGCCTCGTGGATGTCGAGCTTCTCGAGCGTGACGACAAATGCGGCACGCATGCAGGAGATATCGCTCAACCCACAGAAGCTCGCTGGCCAGTGCTCGAAGCTTAAGTGCTGCCTTATGTATGAGTACGACACCTATGCTGACGCACGTCGCACCATACCACGCCTACGCGAGCCACTGCAGACGCTCGATGGCGAGTACTTCCTCGTAAAGATCGACCCATTGGCACAGACTATGACCTTCTCAACAAGCAAGGGGGCTATGGTAAACCTCACAACGCTCTCAATAAACCGTGTTAAGGAGATTATCGCCCTGAACCGTGCAGGACAGAAGGCCGAGACGCTTCTTGGCGAGGAGGGTGCAGAGGTTGTTGCTGAGCCAACATACCGCCACGAGGAGGATAGCATCACCCGCTTCGATAACAAGTCGAAACGCTCGAAGCGCTCAAAGCGCCGTGGTGGCAAGGAGGATAAACAGGGTAAACCAAGCGAGGAGCAGACCACACAGCCTGTAAATAGCGAGTCGGCACCAGAGGCTGACGCAGAGCCTAAGCGCGAGGGCCGCGAGAATAGAGAAAATCGCGAGGGTCGCGAGGGTCGTGAGCGCCGAGGACATAGACATGAGCGCCGTAGCGAGCATGCCGAGAAGCAGGAGGCAAAGCCTCAGGAGGTAACGCCTACCACTGAGGGCGAGAATAAGGAGCAGAGAGAGGGTCGCGACCACCAGCACAACAATCGTCGTCGTGGCCGTGGTCACCACCGTCCACACCGTGGCGAGCGTCGTGCGGAGGGTGGCGAGACACAGCGCCACGATAACCCAAAAACGGAGTAGGCCATGCTAAGCAGAGTATTTACTTTTGCCCTAAGCCTCCTCACGCTGATGATGGTTGGCTGTGGTGGCTCGGAGCGTACCGTAGAGATGCACGACACCGAGGCTAAGACATGGTCGCAGAGTGAGAAGTTTAGGTACGAGAATAGCGACACGCTACATCGCCGCAAGATACTAATCACCGTGCGCTATGATGGCGAATATGTCGAGAAGGAGGTGCCCGTGACCATACTCACCGTATCGCCCGACTCGATGGTGCTCGAGGAGAGCTTCACGCTACGCATACCTCAGCTTGCCGACATGCGCCCCGACGAGCATACGTTCGTCTATCGCAACAACGTGCTTCTTAAGCGCAAGGGAACATACCACTTCCGCCTAACGCCAGAAAAGCCTGCCAAGGGCATTGCTGCCGTAGGCATCATTGTTGACGAGTTGTAAACCGCAAATAAGAGTAACCCATGGGAAAAGATAAGTTAAGAAAGTTTGCCGAGAACCTCACCTTTAAGTGCATGGTGCAGCCCGAGTTCGACGACATATTCCACAAGGACCACCCGCTCAAGGGTCGCTGGCACGAGGATTTCTTCCACAACGACCGCCCCATTATTCTTGAGCTTGGCTGTGGCCGTGGCGAATATACCGTAGCCCTTGCTGAGCGCAACCCCGACAAGAACTATATCGGCATCGACATCAAGGGTGCCCGCATGTGGCGTGGTGCTAAGACAGCCACCGAGCGCAACATGACCAACGTAGGTTTCTTGCGCACACGCATCGAGTTTATCCGCTCGTTCTTTGCCGAGGGCGAGATTGCAGAGATATGGATCACCTTCCCCGATCCTCAACTCAAGAGCCGCCGCGCCAAGAAGCGCTTGACATCGCCTCTGTTCCTTGCCGACTACAAGAAGATGCTCACCGACGATGGCGTCATCAACCTCAAGACCGACTCGAAGCACCTGTTTGCCTACACGGCAGCCGTTATCGAGCGCCTTGGTCTTAGGGTCGAGGTGCAGAACGACGACATCTACGGCTCGGGATATGCCGACGAGGTGCTATCGGTGAAGACCGCCTACGAGAGCAAGTTCGTGGCTATGGGCCTACCTATCACCTACACACGCTTTAGCCTTCAGGGCTGCAACGAGTTTGAGTATTTCGACTGGGAGGGTGACGACGTACTAGAGAAGGACGCCGAGGAGAACCGCACAAAAGCATTTTAATTAAGAGAGTAATATAATACCTACACATTATCCCGCTTAAACTATGGGAAAGAGAAGAAAGGATTTACCCTTTATCGAGGGTCTACATATCACGACTCTTGCTGCCGAGGGCAAGGCAATGGGTAAGGTCGACAACCAGGTTGTCTTTGTGCCTATGACCGTGCCTGGCGACATTGTCGATGTTCAGGTGAGAAAGCACCACCGCCGATATATGGAGGCTTCGGTAGTGCGCTTCGTGGAGAAGTCGCCACTACGCACCGAGCCCTTCTGCGAGCACTTTGGCGTGTGTGGCGGCTGCAAGTGGCAGAGCCTACCCTACTCCGAGCAGCTAAAGCAGAAGCGCCAGCAGGTAGAGGATCAGCTTGTGCGCATCGGCCACCTCAACATTCCCGAGGTGCGTCCATGCCTCGGCTCGGAGCGCACACGTGAGTACCGCAATAAGCTAGAGTTTACCTTTGCCGATAAGCGTTGGCTCACATACGAGGAGATAGCTCAGGGTGGCGACATCGAGCCACAGCCCGCCGTAGGCTTCCACATTCCTGGCTGCTTCGACAAGGTCTTGGATATCAACAAGTGCCACCTCCAAGTGGATCTCTCAAACCGCATACGTCTTGCCACCAAGCAGTTCTGCTTGGATAACGGCTACTCGTTCCACAATGCTCGCGCCCACGAGGGCTTGATGCGCACGATGGTTATCCGCACAGCATCTACTGGCGAGGTTATGGTTATCGTGGTCTTCAACGAGGACGACAAGGCGCGCATCAACGCACTCATGTCGCACCTTAAGAGCGAGTTCCCCGAGATTACCTCGCTCATATATATGATTAACGAGAAGTGGAACGACTCGTTGGGCGACCGCGAGCCTATCTGCTTTGCGGGCAAGGATCATATCATCGAGGAGATGGAAGGCTTGAAGTTTAAGGTTGGCCCTAAGTCGTTCTACCAGACCAACTCGGAGCAGGCATACGAGCTATATAAGGTCACTCGCGAGTTCGCCGAGCTCAAGGAGAGCGACACGTTGTATGACCTATATACAGGCACAGGCACCATCGCCAACTTCTGCGCCCGCCGTGCCAAGAAGGTTGTTGGCGTGGAGTATGTTAAGGAGGCTATTGACGATGCGAAGATCAACTCGGAGATAAACAATATCGACAATACGACGTTCTATGCCGGTGATATGAAGGATGTGCTCAGCGACGAGTTTGTCGAGCGCAATGGCCGCCCCGATGTCATCATCCTCGACCCACCACGCGCTGGCGTCGATGAGCGTGTGTTGGAGGTTATCAAGCGTGCTGCTCCCGAGCGCATGGTATATGTTAGCTGTAACCCCTCGACGCAGGCCCGCGACCTCGCCCTTCTCGACGACATGTACGAGATCTTGGCAGTCCAGCCTGTCGATATGTTTCCACACACCCACCACGTGGAGAATGTCGTAAAGCTACGAAAGAGATAGCTCATTAGGAGTCTAAATAGCTAAACGATGGTCACAGAGTATTTGCTCTGTACCATCGTTTTTTTTACAATTATGCACAAGGTGAGTGGTGCTTCGCAGGGGGGCTATTTTATGGGATAGATGGGACGAATGGGATAAATGAGAAGCGCAGAGAGACAGCATAGACAACAGGGACAGCAGGGATTATTATTTTTTGATACTCGAGTTTCTCTGTTGTCTCTGTTGTCTCTGCTGTCCCTATCGTCCCTATTTTCCCTATCATGCCTATTGCCCCAGCCCACCTCAATCAGCGCACTATTTTTCGTTAAACAAGATTGGTGCTTATCACGAGAAAGAAATTTCTTGTTAGAAGGGGTTAGATTTGGCTTATCGCAAAAGAAGACCCCTCGGGATAGTACTCAAACGTACAGCCCGAGGGGTCTTACTTTTAGCGATGGGCCGAGAATGACCCCTTATCACAAGAAATTACACGGTCATTACCTCTTTTTCTTTCTTCTCAAGCTCTGCATCAAGAACCTTGGTAAACTTCTCAAGAAGCTTCTGTACCTGTGCCTCGCCGTCCTTCTGCTCGTCCTCAGACATGCCCTCCTTCTGAGCCTTCTTGAATGCCTCAACAGCATCGCGACGTGCATTACGCAAGCTGATACGTGCAGTCTCGCCCTCGCCCTTAACGGTCTTTACGATCTCCTTACGACGCTCCTCAGTAAGTGGTGGTATTGAGAGGCGGATGTGCTCGCCATTGTTCGATGGTGTAAGACCGATATTTGAGTCGATGATAGCCTTCTCGATAGGGCGAATCATGTTCTTGTCCCATGGCTGAATAAGCACGGTCTTAGCATCGGGAACAGTGACACTGGCTACGCCAGATACTGGTGTCTGCGAGCCGTAGTAGTCAACGAAAACGCCATTAAGAACATTCACTGATGCCTTACCAGCACGAATGTTGAGAAGCTCCTCAACAAGATGGTCAACAGCACGCTGCATGCGGTCGGTTGCCTCACTTAGAATAGTCTTAGTATCCATATCTTTAGTTTTATTAGTTAGCAAATTATCTCAACGCCTTGGCAATTGCGGCATTCACAGCCTTAGCTGTCTGCTCGTCGTAGCCAGCCACACGATAGGTAACCTTACCACGCTTGTTGATGATGAAGGTGCGAGGCACGAAGTTCGATGCATACTGGTCGTAAATAGCACGCTCAGGGTCGAGGCCTACACCAAAGGTGTAGCCATTGTCGGTGATAAACTTCTCGACAACCTCTCTCTTCTCGCCACGTGAGATAGGCAATACAACAAGGTCTTTACCAGCAAAGTGATCGATGACACCCTCCTGAAGGTGGGCCATCTCCTGACGACATGGAGGACACCATGTAGCCCAGAAACATACCATGACAACCTTACCACGAAGCTCCGAGAGCTTGATAACACGTCCGTCGAGCATCTCTACCGAGAAGTCGGGAGCCACCTGACCAACCTTAACGAGTGTTGTAGCCTCAATCTCGCGCTCCTCGTCTGTCATATCTGCCTTAGGCTCCTCAACAATCACCTCCTCCTCTTCAGGAAGTTCTGTTGTTACGGTCTGCTCCTCAGCACCTGGCCATAGTATGATTGCTGCTACAAGGCCAAGCAGGGCGATAAGCATGATGATAAGCGAAAAGTTTGAGCCACGCTTCTTATATTTTGTTTCAAATGCCATAATTCTAACTATTTAATAATTATTCTGTTACTACTGTGCCAATATTCTCACCAGCAACAACCTTCTCGAGGTTGCCCACTGTGTCCATGTCGAAGACAATGAGCGAGAGGTGGTTCTCGCGGCAAAGGGTGAAGGCTGTCTGATCCATAACCTTTAGGCGGCGGTCAATAACCTCGTCAAAGGTGATTGTGTCGAACTTGGTTGCTGTTGGGTCCTTCTCGGGGTCGGCAGTGTAGATGCCATCAACACGTGTGCCCTTGAACATCACCTCTGCCTCAATTTCTATGCCTCGGAGTGCCGAAGCGGTATCTGTTGAGAAGTAAGGGTTAGATGTGCCACCACCGATGATAACCACATATCCCGCCTCGAGATACTCGAGAGCCTTAGCCTTAGAGTAGTACTCGCCGATAGGCTCCATGCGGATTGATGTGAGCACCTTGCACTTAACGCCCAACGACTCGAGTGCCGACTGCAAAGCGAGCGAGTTGATGATTGTTGCGAGCATACCCATCTGGTCGCCCTTAACACGGTCGAAGCCACGACCAGCGCCCTGGATGCCACGGAAGATGTTTCCGCCACCGATAACAATACCAATCTCAACGCCCATCTGCTGGATACGCTGAATCTGCTCGGCATAGTCACGAAGAACGTTTACATCGTGGCCATAGTTCTGCTCTCCCTGCAACGACTCGCCGCTGAGCTTGAGGAGTATTCTCTTATATTTAGCTGTTGCCATAGTTTGAATGTCGATATGATTAAACATATATATCGAATGCGAAGATAATAATTTTCGCTTGAACTCACAATTTTTTAGCCCTCATTTTTTCACACTACCCCTCACTCAGCGCCATAAAGCACGAATATTGGGGCTAAAATGCTTGACTTCGAAATAATTATATTAACTTCGCACCATATTATGAAGAGACCTATCCAAAAATTTGTAGCGTTTGTAGCCGCTGTTATGGCTATCACTTCCCCCGTTTTAGCCCAGGAGGAGCTGCCCGACACATGCCTTGAGTCGGCTCGAAACGTTGTCTATAAGGTCGATGTTTTCGACAGCATAACATCGCCTAAGTTGCGTAGCTTCAAAGATCTGTATGCTGATGCTCCAGGAATATTCACATTCCGTGGTTCGCCACGTCGCGACATGCCCTACTCGGGAACGCTTGACAGCATACCCTCAAAAATTCGCCGTGTGTGGTACTTCACAACGTCGTACGACAGTCGCGAGACAGACTATGGCACATGGGGTGGCGGCTCAGGCTGGACAGGCCAGCCCGTATATGTTGAGTGGAGCGACTCACTCATGGAGCTACAACGCGCTAATTCAGTGGGGCTTACCACAAATTTTGGTAGCCGCGAGATTATCGTAGGCTCGCTATGTGGCCACACCTACTTCATCAACTACGACACGGGCAAGGCTTCGCGCAAGGCCTTCGAGGGCAAAAATCCAATCAAGGGCAGCGTATCGCTCGACCCACGCCTAAATGGTAACCTCTACATCGGTCACGGCATTCCCGCCGCCGACAATACCATTGGTGCTGTGGTGTTCAACCTATTTAGCCACAAGAGGTTGTCATACTTTGGTCGCGACAACAAGGCGTGGCGCAGATGGGGTGCTTATGACCCCTCAGCCATCGTCGTGGACAACTTCATGATACGCGTATCGGAGAATGGCTCGATATACAAATATTGCACCGACGGCACTACATTCAAGCTGCACTCGTCGATGCGCTACCGCATAAACGACAAGGCCCCGGGCATCGAGTCGTCGCCCGCCGTATGGCGAAACTACATGTACACTTGTGACAACCGAGGCAACGTATTGTGCGTGAATATCAACACATTAAAGCCAGTATGGTGGTACGACAACCACGACGACAGCGACGCAACAATCCTACTTGCCGAGGAGGAGGGACGCATGGTGCTCTACACCGCCACCGAGGTTGACAAGCAGAGCTCACCTGGCTACTGCTACTTCACCAAGCTCGACGCACTAACGGGCACCCTTATCTGGCAAAACAAGATCAAGTGTCGCAAGCTGGGCACAAGCGAGAAACCTGTTGAGGGAGGCACATTTACCACACCCCTGCTCGGACATGGCAACTGCGAGGGCCTTATGTTCACAAACCTCTGTGGCATGGGTTCATCTGACGTTGGCACCTTCGTTGCCATAAGCCGAAAAACAGGAGAGATACTCTATCGCACACGCCTATCGACATACGCATGGTCGTCGCCCGTAGCCCTCTACACCCCCGACAACCGCATGTACATCTTCACCGGCGACATTCATGGCAACGCCTACCTTATCGACGCTGAGAGTGGCAAGATACTCTTTAAGCAGACCATGGCAAACAACTTCGAGTCGTCGCCCGTTGTTATCGGCAACTCGATAGTTATCGGAAGCCGTGGTCGCGAAATATATCGTTTTGAAATAATCTAAATAGAAGCCGTCTATGAGAAAACTTATTTTATTGACACTATTAATGGTTGCTCCGATGGTATGCTCGGCACAGCTCTATGCTATGCGCGACTCGGTGCAAAATGGATATAATTTCTGGTTATATCTACCTGACGGATACAAAGATATGCGCCAAGTGCGCATGGCAAAGCCTAACTCCGACGAGGTAAAGGAGCCAATGCCAATCGTGCTATTTTTGCATGGCCGCAGCCTCAGTGGTACCGACCTATACACCGTGCGAAAGTATGGAACGATAGATGCTGTGAAGCGTGGCCGTAAGGTAAATGCTGTGGTCATCGCCCCACAGGTTAATCATGGCGACTGGTGGCGTCCCGAGCGCCTGCTCAACATTGTTGATTGGGTGGCTAAGCGCTACGATGTCGATACCTCACGCCTCTATGTCTTGGGCATGAGCCTCGGTGGCTACGGAACGCTCGACTTTGCGGCAACATACCCTGAGCGCACAGCAGCAGCCATAGCACTATGTGGTGGCTCGACACTCAAGGCAGCAACGCTTGGCAAGCTCAACGAGGTGCCGCTATGGATTATGCACGGCACAGCCGATGCCTCGGTGGCAGTAAGCGCATCTCGCAGCGTGAAGAGCGCCATGGAGAAGGCAAACCCAAATACTCCACGTCTGCGCTACGACGAGTGGGTGGGTGCAGGACACTCCATCTATGCCCGCACCTTCTACATGGACGAGGCATACGAGTGGTTGTTCAAGCACCGCACAACAGATAAAAACCGCCCTGTGGACAAGAGTGTGAAGATTCCTAATGAGCGCTTTAGCAACGCCTACAAGGGTCTGCCACGTGGAGGCATAGCCCTAACTGTCTATGACCCACCAACAAAGGCAACAACCAAGGGTCGCTACCTCGGCGAAGAGGTTGTGGTACCTGCCCCTAAGAAGGAGAACAAAGAGGGCAAACAGGACAAAGAGGTCAAGGAGAGCAAAGAGAATAAGAGCGAGAAGGTTAAGAGCACAAAGAGTACGTCGGGCGATGTTCAGTATCACGTCGTTGCCGAGGGCGAGACTCTCAGCCACATTGCCGTGAAGTATAACACCACGGTAAAGAAGCTCTGCGAGTGGAACAACATCGAAAAAGATGCTATCATCAATATCGGCAAGAAGTTACAGGTGTCGGAGGCTGCGATAGTAGAGGTTGAGTATATCTACCATACCGTGACAGCCGAGGATACATCGTACTGGGCTATTGCCAAGAAGTATGACACCACGGTAGATGCTATCATGGAGCTTAACGGCCTTACCGAGCCTAAGATATATCGTGTTGGCGAGCAGATGATTGTGGGCAAGACCACAACAAAAAAGAGTGCTCCAGCAAAGCATACAAAGAGCTCAACCAAGAGCGAGGCAGCAGAGTATCACACCATCACCGATGGCGACACTCTTGGCCACATCGCCCTAAAGTATAACACCACCGTAAGTAAGCTCTGCGAGCTCAACAACATGGAGAAGACCGACATACTCAAGCTGGGCAAGAAGCTCAGAGTGAAGTAGCGACAACATAACCCAGAAACAACTACTTATGCATACTACCAACCCAAGCGATATTATTATAAAAGAGGCAACCACAAAGCGCGATATCAGACGCTTTGTGCAGTTCGGCATAGATCTATACAAGGGTAACCCCTACTTCTGCCCTCCAATATTTTTTGACGAGGTAAACACCTTCAATCCCAAGGGCAACCCTGCACTCGAGGTCTGCGACTATGTGATATACTTAGCATACCGCCATAACAAGATTGTTGGTCGCATAGTGGGTATCATTAACCATCGTGCCAACGAGGCATGGGGCGTACAGAAGTGTCGTTTCGGTTGGTTTGACTTTATCGACGACTACGATGTGTTCAAGGCGCTCATAGATGCTGTTGCCGATTGGGGCAAGAGCAAGGGCATGGGTTGCTTAAATGGCCCTGTGGGCTTCACCGACTTCGACCATCAAGGCCTGCTACTCGAGGGTTTCGACTACAATGCCCCCATGGCGAGCCTATACACCTATCCCTATTACGTTGCCCACTACGAGCGATATGGCCTACGCAAGGAGGCAGACTGGATTGAGTATCAAATCACTCCGCCCACGGAGGCTCCCGAGCGAATGAGGCGCATTGTGAAGCTTGTGGAGAGGAGATGCGGACTACATGTTGTGAAGGTTAAAAACTCGCGCGAGCTGAGAAAAAGGTATGGATATACCTACTTCGATGTATTGGACGAGGCATACCAGAAGCTCTACAACTATCAGCCGATGACACCCCGCCAGAAGCAGTACTACTGCAAAATGTACTTCCCAATACTCAACTTCGACTTTGTTACGATGGTAGCCAACGAGCAAGATGAGATTGTGGCAGTGGGCTTGGGCATGCCGTCGCTCTCGGAGGCGTTGCGCAAGTGTGGTGGTCGTCTATTTCCGTTTGGCTGGTATCACCTTCTCAAGGCCCTAAAAGCCAAGAAGATGACCGACTTCGACTTGTTGCTCATAGCTGTGCGCCCCGACTATCAAGACAAGGGCGTTACAGCGCTTATTTTCAACGAGATGACACCTCACTTCTCGAAGTATGGCGTAGAGCGAATAGAGACAACCGCAATTCTCGAGACCAACCATAAGAGCCTCGCCAACTTTGCGGACTACGACCATATACAGCACAAGCGACGCAGAGCCTTTATCAAGGAGTTGTAGTGCGACAATCTTTGCTAAAAATCTGCAAAGTCTGCGTTTTTTTATAAAAAATCCCTATCTTTGTAGTTGGTGTGCATGTTGCGCGCCAACTACAATTTGTTTAAAATGGCAGAGGCTCAGTATAAATATCTCGATAAAGTAAATTCGCCCGACGATCTTAAGAGGTTGTCTATCGGCGAGTTAAAGTGCTATTGCGATGAGCTTCGCCACTACATTTTGGAGTGTTGCTCAACCAACCCGGGTCACCTTGGCTCGAGCCTCGGAGCGATAGAGCTCACCGTGGCTCTACACTATGTCTATGACACTCCCCACGACCGCATTGTCTGGGACGTGGGACATCAGGCATATGCCCATAAGGTCATCACAGGTCGCCGCGAGGCATTCCTCAAAAACCGCATGCAAGGTGGCATCAGCGGCTTCCCACGCATGGCAGAGAGCGAGTACGACGCCTTTGGCGCTGGACACTCATCAGTGAGCATCTCGGCAGCATTTGGCATGGCTAAGGCTGTGGAGATGAGTGGCGAGAAAGGCCATGTAGTAGCAGTAATTGGCGATGGTGCGATGACTGGCGGTTTGGCTTTCGAGGGACTAAATAATGCTGGTGCTTCGCCCAAGACAAACCTTCTTGTGGTGCTCAACGACAACGAGATGTCGATAGACAAGCCTACGGGCGCGTTGGATAGATACCTCGTGCGCATGTCCACATCGCAGTTCTACAATCGTCTGAAAAATGCACTATGGCGTGCCCTTGGCATCATTCCACCACTGCACCGCTTTGTGCGCTGGGCGGGTGGAGCCATCAAGCGAGGACTGCTACAAAATAGTAACCTATTCGAGAGTCTTAACTTCCGCTATTTCGGCACTATAGATGGTCACGACCTAAAGAGCTTGATACACACCCTACGCTCGCTAAAGAGCATTGGCGGACCTAAGCTACTACACATAAAGACAAAGAAGGGCAAGGGATATGCTGCTGCTGAGGCCGACCCATCGGTATGGCATGCACCAGGTCGCTTTGACGTGGCTACCGGCGAGCGTAAGCGCTCGGAGTATAAGGCTGCACGCTACCAAGATGTCTTTGGCGAGACACTTCTTGAGCTGGCACGCCTCGATGAGCGTATTGTGGGCATCACCCCTGCAATGCCTTCGGGCTGCTCGATGAACATCGTTATGCGCGAAATGCCTGAGCGCTGCTTCGACGTGGGTATCGCCGAGGGTCATGCCGTGACATTCTCGGCAGGCATGGCAGCAGCCGGCAAGCGCCCATTCTGCAACATCTACTCCACCTTTATGCAGCGTGCCTACGACAACGTTATCCACGACGTGGCGCTACAAAACCTACCTGTAGTGATGTGCCTTGACCGTGGTGGCCTAGTGGGCGAGGATGGCGCTACACACCATGGCATGTTCGACCTTGCATACTTGGGCTGTGTGCCCAACATCACCATAGCAGCACCCCGCAACGAGCTGATGCTACGCAACATGATGTACACAGCACTACGCAACGACCACCCCACAGCCATTCGCTATCCACGAGGCATTGGCGAGGGCGTTGAGTGGCAGGGCGCAGAGTTTAAGGAGCTTGCGGAGGGCAAGGGCGAGATGCTTCGCAACGGCGACGACATCGCCATAATCGCCATTGGCACAATGGCAAATGTGGCTATGCGTGCTGCCGAGCGCTCAACACGCAGTGTTTCGGTGTACGACCTATGCTACGTCAAGCCTCTGGATAGGGCACTTATTATGGATATCGGCAAACGCTTTACGAAGATTGTAACCATCGAGGATGGCGTGATACGTGGTGGCGTGGGCCAGACCATTAGCGCAATGCTTGCAAGCGAGGGCATGCACCCCACTATCAAGCACCTCGGCATCGACGATAAGTTTGTTGAGCAGGGCACACCCGCACAGCTCTATGCCGAGTGTGGCTACGACGAGGAGGCACTCCTCGCAACACTCGAAACTTTGTAATCATACTACATAACCTAACACATTATGAAACGACTCTTTATTTTTGTGGTGCTCGTGTGTGCCACAATAGGCAGTGCCTCAGCACAGAAGAAGGAGGTATTGGCACTAACCGATGAGATTAACGCCCTCAAGGATCGTGAGGTTGAGCTACAGAACAAAATAGATGAGCTTACAACCGTGGCTGAGAGCAACAAGGTACTTGCTGAGCAACTTCAGACTATGGTTGCAGCATACGAGAACTTGGAGAATGCCTACAAATCGAACTCTGAGCAGGTAGTGGCGCTAACCGCCAAGATTGACGAGTTGGTGTCGGCAACAGCAGCAATAGCTACCAAGGAGGAGAAAGAGACATCAGCAACTGAGCCAACAACACCAGCGCCCGCTGAGGAGTCGAAGCCTAAGTATGAGATTAGAGGTGACATCAAAGATGGCTTAGCATTGGTTAAGGATGGCTTGGTCTATGGCTATGTAAATGCTAAGGGCGAGATGGTCATTGCTGCTCAGTTTGAGGAGGCTACCGACTTTGCAGAGGGCATGGCTGCCGTTAAGATAAATAACAAGTGGGGATATATCAACACCTCCGGCAAGTTTGTAATCTCGGCACAATATCAGGAGGCTTGTCCTTTTGGCGAGAATGAGTATAATGGCTTGGCACGAGTAAAGACAAACAATAAGTGGGGCATTATTAATAAGTCGGGGCAGTTTGTTGTTACTGCACAATATGAAATTATTAGAACAACAAATGACTCATCATCAGGAAGATGGTCTGGCATTGCTATACAAAAGTCCAATCTTAACCCCAATAATGGAAATGTTATTGCTGATGTTATTTTCCGCGATGGTAGCAAAACAAAATGGTAGCAAAACAAAATAACCACAATCTCTACTCCAACAATATACATCTAAACACATCAATTCTCGCTACTCGGCTGTGGGTGGCGAGAATTTTTGTTTGGCGGTGCGGTTAATTCCACAATTTTTGCTAACTTTCGCCTTTAAATGCGTGTTTAACAAAATTTAAGCAATAGACATTATGTTGGAGCAGGGCGAAAATAGCATGATTGAGTGGATTAACACAACACTTACAAAGTGGGGGTGTTCGACACATATTGCCAACATCATCGACGAGTGGGTGGTGCTACTCAGCATCATACTCCTTGCGCTTGCCGTCGACTTTGTGCTACGCCAGGTGGTGCTACGCCTTGTGCGTAAGATTGTGACACGAACAAGCGCCAAGTGGGACGACATGCTCTTCGACCACAAGGTGCTCGTGCGCATGTGTAGCATAGTGGTGCCCATAACCATCTATGCCCTTCTTCCCTTAGCGCTCCCCACCGAGGAGTCGCCAACCCTCATTGCAACAATCATAAATCGCATAGTTGAGGTATATATCGTCATTGCCTTTGTGCGATTCTTCAACGCCATAATACGCATGGCATTTGCCATTGCCGACACACGTCCCGCCCTGCATGGCAGACCAATAAAGGGTCTTATGCAGACAGGACAGGTGATAATAATAATGATTGCCACAATTCTTATTGTGGCGATAATCATCGACAAGTCGCCCGTGATGCTCCTCACCGGACTTGGTGCCTCGGCAGCCGTACTCATGTTGATATTCCAGAACTCTATCCTCGGCTTTGTGGCGGGCATTCAGCTCTCGCTCAACAAGATGCTCAAGGTGGGCGACTGGATATCTATGCCTAAGCATGGTGTGGATGGCATCGTCGAGGAGGTGGCGCTCACAACAATCAAGATTCGTGGCTGGGACAACACACTGCAAACAATTCCTCCCTACCTGCTTATCAACGAGCCCTTCGACAACTGGCAGGCGATGTTCGAGACAGGAGGTAGGCGTATCAAGCGCTCGCTAAATATCGACGTTACGAGTGTGGAGTTTGCAACACCCGAGTTTCTCGACACAATCACCCAGAACGAGCTTGCCAAGAGGGCGTTAGAGGGCGTAGAGCTAAAGTCGGCAGAGGGAGCAACACTCACCAACCTCGACCTGTTTATGCGTAGTGTGAATGGCTACATTGCACGCCACCCACGCACAAACTCGAAGATGATATCTATGGTGCGCCAGCTGCAGCCAACAGAGTGGGGCTTGCCTATCGAGATATACTGCTTCTCGGCAAACGTAAATTGGATACCATACGAGCATCTGCAGGCGGAGATTATATCATATATAGTAGCCCTTGCGCCAATATTCAAGTTGCGCATATATCAGGCACCGTCGGGACTCGACATAAGAAAATCATAAACGACGAAAATATCTACACATGAAGAGGCTTATATATATTGTAGCAGTAGCGTTGGTCACACTCCTCGGCTTCTCGGCATGCGAGGGCTTCGAGATCGACCTACCATTTCCACCAAGTCAGGGCACAGATGATGGCAATGACGACGGCAACGAGAATACTGGTGGCAACACACCCTCAATTGGCGACTACCCTAACACCTCATGGGCTGAGGGCGAGCTAGATTGGGTATTCGACATGAATGTCTTGCCACAGATACACATCACCGTAAGCGAGGCGCAGTGGAACGAGCTGCTACAAGAGTACGACCGTGATAGCAACACCAGCCACTATATTCATTGCGACGCTGAGTTTAAGTCGAAGGGCGAGACCCACAACTTCACAGATGCAGGCCTACGCCTACGTGGCAACACCTCGCGTCGTCGCCCCGAGGGTAATGGTGGCGAGAAGCACAAGCGCGACAATGCCGATTGGCACCACTGCCACTTTATGCTCAACCTACGCAAGTATCAGAAGGACGACGCCCACGAGCTGCACAACGTGCGTAAGCTCCACCTAAAGTGGCATAAGGACGATAGAGCATACTGCCGTGAGCTATACTGCTACGACCTATTTAGACGTTTCGGCATATGGACATCGGCATATAGCTCCTACTGCCGCCTATGGATACATGTTGAGGGCGACAGCAAGCCAGCATACTACGGCGTATATGAGATGATTGAGGCCATCGACGACAAGTACGTTAAGAAGCGTAAGGAGCTCTTTGGCGACCACGAGCACAACCTATGGAAGTGTAGGTTTGGCGCTTCGCTCAACTACAACGACATAAAGAGCGCCTCGGTACATGCCGACGACGGCTCGGGTGCAAACTACCAGTATGAGCTCAAAACAAATCTCGAGAACTTCGACACAGCTAAGGCGCAGCTCTTTGAGTTCTCGAAAAACCTGACACGCCTCAACGGTCAGGAGTTCCACGACTGGATTGCCAAGGTGTGCGACGTGCGACTACTGCTACGCACCTATGCCGCAAATGTTGTTGTGGGCATGTGGGACGACTATTGGAACAACTCGAACAACTACTACATATATTTCAACTCGTCGGATAAGGATAACTACAAATTCTTCTTCATACCGTTCGACTACGACAACACCCTCGGCACGTCGAACAACTGCGGTGTGCAGAGCGACTCGGGCCGCCACGACCCACTAAACTGGGGCGACACTAATCGCAACCCACTCATCGGCAAGATTCTTAAGTATGACGACTATCGTGCGATATATGTTGAGGCGCTTAATGAGTTGTGCGACCCCGCCAACAACCTCTTCCACTATCAGGCATCTATCAAACGTATTAAGGCTTGGCACAACATGATTAGTAGCTATGTTGTGAACGATACTGAGGAGGATTGCGAGATTAAGGATCGTCCTGCGGGCTGGGGAAATATGTACGACTACCGCCTGCTCGACGCTAACTCGTCGATGAACTTCTTCAAGGTAAAGGCTAAGTCGATACCTTCGAAGTAGGCTTAAAAAACCTATGCCAATAACACTATTGAGGCAATAGAGGAGAATTTTTGAATATATTGTATATATAGTATATTTGGCAAAACAGTGCTCGATAAATATTGGGGTTAGACCAAACTCACTATAAGATAGTGCTTTGCAGACGCATGGCACTATCTTTGTTTTAATTACGCAGTGTTCTTTAATGTTTTAAAAGGTTTAATTTTTATAAATTGAACGTTATTATATTAAAATGTTACAATATATTTCATACTTTTGCATTGTAATAATTTAAAATAACATGCGTGGTTATAGTATCGAGAAAATGGCTCTGTTGCGCACTAAAATGGAGCAGATGTTTGTGGATTCCAACGACTTGACAAGTCGCGATGTCTGCAATAGCAGTGCCGTAGGCTGTATAATTAACGGCAGTTGCAAACTTAGGCAAGATGGAGCATTGAGGGTTATTCCTGAGCGCATGCTTTATGTCATAGACAAACACACCGAGAGTGTGGAGAACATTACCAACAAAGAGGGTTCGTTCGAGCAGGTGTTGTTTGTTGTCGAATCGAACTCAGGCACGACTTCCACAAGCAGTAGGGAGCGTGAGCGCTTTACCAATGCCATCATGCAGGGCATAGTCTATAACCTATCTATTGAGGAGCTGGCAACTATGTGTTGCTACTCGGTATCGACCTTCAAGCGACGCTTCAACCAGCATTTCAACGAGTCGCCACATAAGTGGCTGCTACGTTGTAGGCTGATGCTCGCGGCAAAGATTATGTCGAAGACCGACATATCTATTACCGAGCTATCGTCGCTCTGTGGCTTTGTCAACGTATCGCACTTTATAGCAACGTTCCGTCGCCACTTCGGTGTGACACCCTCATCGTTAAAGGTCCGCCCACACGAGCAGTAGGTGAAGACTTATCACTAGAAATAATTTCTTGTTAGAAGGGTTGCAGATGTGGCCTTGACATGAAAAAGCCACTGATGGGTAGTACTTGATGTACGTCCCATTGGTGGCTTTGATTGAAAGGTCGCAGATGCGCCCTTATCACGAGAAATAAATTTGTTGTTAGAAGGGGTTAGGCTTGGTCTATCGCAAAAGAAGACCCCTCGGGATAGTACAAGAAGTACAGCCCGAGGGGTCTTACTTTTAGCGATGGGCCGAGAATGACCCCTTATCACAACAAATTAGCAGTTCATGGCGCCACAGCAATGGATAACCTGTCCACTAACGTATGACGAAAGGTCTGAACCCAAGAATACTGCAACGTTTGCAACATCCTCAGGAGTACCGCCACGGCGTAGTGGAATCTGTGCTGCCCACTGATCCTTAACCTCCTGCGATAGCTGGTTGGTCATCTCTGTTACGATGAAGCCTGGAGCGATGCAGTTTGCACGGATGCCACGAGGGCCCATCTCCTTAGCGATAGACTTAGCCAAGCCAATCATACCGGCCTTAGATGCCGAGTAGTTGCACTGACCAGCGTTGCCCGAAACACCTACAACTGATGACATGTTGATAATTGAGCCTGAGCGCTGCTTAGCCATAACTGGAGTCACGGCGTGGATAAAGTTGAATGCCGACTTAAGGTTTACGTTGATAACAGCGTCCCACTGAGCCTCCGACATACGCATCATAAGGCCGTCCTTGGTGATACCTGCGTTGTTTACCAACACGTCGATACGACCGAAGTCCTCGACAACCTGCTTAACAACCTCGTGTGTCTCGTCGAAATTAGCGGCATTTGAGGCATAGGCCTTAGCCTTAACGCCGAGAGCCTCAATCTCCTTCACTGTCTCCTCGACAGCCTCGTTAATAGCCAAATCGGTGAATGCAACGTGAGCACCCTCCTCGGCATAGCGCAAAGCGATAGCCTTGCCAATGCCACGTCCAGCACCTGTTACGAGTGCTACCTTTCCTTCAAGAAGTTTCATATTCTGAATTTTACTTTTTGCGTTCTACTATTTATTCTCCCACTTGCGAAGTGCCACGCAGGCGTTGTGGCCGCCAAAGCCCAAAGAGTTTGAGATGGCTACCGTAAGGTCGGCCTTGCGAGCCTTAAGTGGTGTGTAGTCGAGGTCGCACTCAGGGTCTGGGTTTGTAAGACCAATGGTTGGCGTTACAACACCGTGGTGTAGCGACAAGGCTGAGGCAATAAGCTCAACAGCACCTGTAGCACCGAGCATGTGACCTGTTATCGACTTAGTAGAGGTGATCATAGCCCTCTTTGCTGCCTCCTCGCCCATAGCGAGCTTGATAGCCTTAGTCTCGGCAGCGTCGTTGAGTGGAGTACCTGTACCGTGTGCGTTGATATATAGAAGATCCTTCTCAGCGTCGAACTGAGCCTCGTCCAAGGCCTGCTTGATAGCACGTGACGCAGGAACACCGTCGGGACGTGGAGCAGTGAAGTGGTGAGCATCGCAGCTATTACCATAGCCCACAACCTCAGCATAGATCTTAGCACCACGCTTCTGTGCGCTCTCCAACGACTCGAAGATCATCATACCAGCACCCTCAGCGATAACGAAGCCGTGACGGTCAGCCGAGAATGGCAACGACGCCTGGAGAGGATCCTCCGAGCGTGACAACGCCTTGCTATTAGCAAAGCCGCCGATAGCCAATGGGTGTACCGAAGCCTCAGCACCACCGCAGATGATAGCATCAGCATAGCCATGCTTGATAGCGCGGTAAGCCTCGCCCGCAGCGTGAGTACCTGTAGCACAAGCAGTAACAACAGGAAGACATACGCCCTGAGCATTGTGCGAGATAGCCACATTACCCGAAGCGATGTTCGAGATCATCATAGGCACAAAGAATGGAGAGATACGGCCTACGCCCTCCTCCAACAACACCTTAGTCTGATTTACAAAGGTATCCATGCCACCGATACCTGAGCCAATATATACACCTAGACGCTCAGGAGCAATATTCTCGCCACTAACCAAGCCACTATCCTTCATTGCATCTGAGGCAGCAGCCATAGCATATACACAGAACTTGTCGCTACGACGTGCCAAACCGGCGTTTAGCTCATACTCCGACTGATCGAAATTCTTGATCTGACCAGCAACCTTAACAGGAAGGTTATACTCGTCTAAGCCCTGGATAAAGTCGATACCACACTTACCATCTACGAGGTTCTTCCACATCTCCTCAGCGTGGTTTCCTACTGGGGTGATTGCACCAATACCAGTAATAACTACTCTCTGTTCCATTATTTTCGTAAAAAATTAATACCCTAATTATTTTGCCCACTCGATGACACAAGCTCCTGTTGTGAAGCCCGCACCAAAGGCACTAAATACAAGTTTGTCGCCCTTCTGAAGCTTGCCGCCACGGTTAAGCTCGTCGAGAAGAGCAGGAAGTGCTGCCGACGAGATGTTGCCATAGCGCTCAACGTTGTGTGGCACGCGCTCCTCGTCAACACCAAGGAAGTTGCGTATCGAGTCGATGATACGCTTGTTTGCCTGGTGCAACACAAAGTACTTGACATCCTCAGCCTTAACGTTCGCCTCGGCAAGCACCTTGCGAATATCACGGCATGAGTTTGTTACTGCATGCTTGAACACCTCGCGACCCTTCATCACCAAAGGCTCGAAGTTCTCCTCCTTGTCGATATAGGGCGTTGGCTCGAGCTTGCGCTGGTAGTAGAGCACGTCGGTGAGCGACGATGTTGTGAGGCGCATAGCCTTAAGCTCATCGCCATCGGTTACCACCGCAGCACCTACGCCATCACCAAAGAGCACACATGTGCTTCGGTTCTGCCAGCTAACCATGCGTGAAGGCTCCTCGGCACAAACGATAAGTATGTTGCGCGCCTTCTTGCACTTGAGCTTATCATCAGCCATGTCGAGGGCGAAGATAAAGCCAGCACACGCAGCATTAATATCAAGAGTAGGACATGTTGCACCCAACTTGCCCTGGATAATACAACTGAGGGCTGGGGTAACATACTCGTTCACCACATTCGAGCAGATGATATAGTCGATGTCAGCCACTGTGAGGTTAGCATCTTCAAGTGCCTTGTTGGCAGCTATCACAGCCATATCCTCCAACTTCTCCGACGATATTACAAGGCGCTCCTTGATACCTGTGCGCTCTGTAATCCACTCATCAGTTGTCTCGAGGAACTTTTCGAGCATCTCGTTTGTTACCGAACACTTAGGGTGCGCCGATCCTGTTCCAATAATTTTCATTCTTTTCTGTGTTAGTTCAACAATACTTAGGCATGAACCAATCTCTTAAGAACTTGCCTTGCCGTCATTCGACCAGGAACATTACACTCCCCGTGCAAATGACAACGCAAAGATATGTCGTGCTATTGTATGCACGCGCAATATGTGGCGAAATTAGGTATTTTGTGGCAAAATTGCAATATATGTGGTAAAAGTTTTGGCATTTTTCGAAAAAATAATACATTTGTGGTCAAAACAAAACAGATTTTAGGTCTATGCAGAGCCGTGAAATTCCAAAATACATGATATCGCGACGCTACATCTCGGTAATCATCGCCTTCATTGTAGCATTCTCCGCACTCTTCATGGTAATATACAAACCATTCTCATTGGCAGTTTGGTTTAGCACTAGCGACACACTCCATTTCTCGCTTACGATACTCTTCTACGTGGCAGCCATTGTGGTGCTTATTGTGAGCCGCTCGACGATGTATGCCCTGCAAGATAGGTTTGAGATAAGCATCAACCGCTACGTGATATGGCTCATGGCGGAGAACATAGCAATATCGTTGCTCTATACCATCATCACCCTTTCACTCTTTCCTGAAGATGGCTTAAACTTTGGAACACTCGGCACACGAGCACTCTTCTGTGTGACGATGATACTTGCCATACCCAACGGAATGATTCTGTTCTATGCCGCCTATCGTGCTAAGTGCGAGGAGCTTGAAGCCTCTGAATATCAACTACAAAAACTCCGCGAGGAGTGTCGTCGCCTGGAGCTTATGACCAAGCACGAGAAGGAGCGCCGCGAGGAGGCAATAACACAGGCAGCAGCCCTCGACCGCTCGCCACGCATGATTAACCTCTACGACAACAACAACACCTTGCGCCTAACAATAAGCCTCGACTCGCTATACTACCTCGAGTCGGAGGACAACTATATAAAGGTGCACTACAAACATAATGACAAGATAGCCACCTACATGCTACGTTGTCGCACAAAGAGCGTTGAAGAGGCGTTGCGTGACACCGTCATGAAGCGCTGCCACCGCTCATATATCGTGAATATCAGCAAGATACGCTTTATTCACGACGAGCACCGTCTTCACTTCATCACCCTCGACGACGACTCTATTCGTCGCCTACCACTCTCAAAGAGCTACTACGAGTCGATACTCGCCTCGCTTAACACAATGAAGAGTTGGCGCGAGAAGATAAACACCGTAACCGATAACGATACACAAGCATAACCAATCCCTAAACGTGAACAAAATAGAACAAATAGAGTGCCAAAATCTTGGCACTCTACTTGTTTTTTACATAATTACCCTTTTTTTTACTGGATTACTCTTTGAATTTTCCGGCTACAGCAAGCGTAGCAATAGATACTCTACACGTGGGCACATCACGCCTTAGAGCATAGAGGCACGAGCTAAGAGTAGCACCCGTAGTGAGCACATCATCAACTAATAGAATATGCTTATTCTCAAGTCGTTCTGGGTTGTGAACAGCAAATAGGTCATCGACATTGAGCCACCTATCAGAGGCGTGCTGGCGTGTCTGCGAGGGGTTGTTGCGACGGCGACGCAAAGCTCGCCTATCGACCTTCACGCCAAGCTCCTTGGCAATGCCCTCTGCGATATACTCCGACTGGTTATACTTGCGCTTAAGATACTTCATAATGTGCAGTGGCACAGGCATAACGAGGTCTATATCATCGTATAGCCCCGACGACCTAAGCTCCGCGCCATACAACTCGCCAAAGGTCAAGCCGAGTCGCCACTCACCACCATACTTCAGGCGATGAACCATCTTGCGCCAACGATCATCTGTCTTAAAATAGAGATACGACGAGGCCTCGACAATTGGGGCAATCATCTCGAAGCGCTCCTTGACGGGGTTGTTGCTCGTGTATAGATAGCGTGTTGTGGGCATCTCGAAGCGACACTTGAGGCATATCGAACCAAGCTCGCCCTGCATGCTACGACCGCAAATGATGCAGCCATCGTCGTAAATAAGCGAGCCGAGGTCGGCCGCTACACGCCTAAGTATGTTACCAACAATCGACATCTGTGGTTATCGTCACACTCTTAAACCTATTATCCTGAGCCATCTGATCAAGCGCCTCGCGCATTAGCTCACGAGCTCGCTTCATCGATGCTCCCGACTCTATTTTTAGGAGTATCTCCGAACGATGCTCGCCACGCAACATCTCCAAAGCCGCAGATACAGGGCCCATAACCCTATCGCCAAACTTCTTGCGCATAATCAAAGCGAAGGCATGCGACGCATGGCGCAGAAGCTCGTAGTCTTTGCTACGCAACATAAAGCGCACAAGGTGCGAGTATGGCGGATAGCCAAAGGCCTTGCGCTCGGCAAGCTCGACACGTGCCATAGAGTGGTAGTCGCCCATGGCAACATACTTAATTACTGGGTGTTGCGGCTGCGAAGTTTGTATAACAACACGTCCACGGTCATTATGCCTACCAGCGCGTCCTGCAACCTGCATAATTAGCTGATAGGCACGCTCCGCAGCACGGAAATCGGGGGCAGATAGCAGGTTATCGGCATTGAGGATACCCACCGTGGTGACACCCTCGAAGTCGAAGCCCTTAGTAAGAATCTGCGTGCCCACCAATATATCTGTCTGATGCTCCTCAAAGCGATGCACGATGCGCTTAAAGGCACTCTCAGAGGATGTTGTATCGCCATCGAGGCGCTCGACACGTGCATCGGGGAATAGGCGCGTTACCTCCTCCTCTACCTTCTCCGTGCCGAAGCCCATGGTCTTGATATCCTGCACCTGGCAGTTAGGACATACGCTAGGACGGTCCATCGTAAAGCCACAATAGTGGCACTCCATGCGCGATGTTGCCTTATGCTGTGTTAGTGTCACGTTGCAGTGCGGACAACGTGGCGAGTAACCACATGTGCTACACTGGATATAGGGTGCATAGCCGCGCCTATTTTGGAACAAGATAACTTGCTCTTGGGAGGTTAGCGAACGCTCGATGTTTCTAAGCAGGTCGAAGTTAAAGTGCACCTTGCGCTCGCCACGCTTAACGCTACGAATGGTATCCGACACGATAACCTCGGGAAGAACACCATTACCCCAGCGCTCGTTGAGCTCCACGTAGTGATACTTGCCCGAGATGGCGTTAAGGTAGCTCTCCAACGAGGGCGTAGCACTGCCCAACACCACACTTACACCGTCGAGGCGTGAGAGCACCACGGCGCAGTCGCGAGCATTATAGCGGGGTTGCATGTCGCTCTGCTTATAGCCTGGGTCGTGCTCCTCGTCAACGACAATAAGGCCGGGGTTGCGCATAGGAAGAAATATCGCTGAGCGAACGCCCACGATAAGCTCGCCACCTGTCGAGGCGGCAAGACGCAGGAAGGTTTGACCACGACGAATGGGCGTTAGACGTGAGTGGTAGGTTGTTGTGCGACCCTCGAATATGCGTTCAAGGCGCTCGATAAGCTGCGAGGTGATGACAATCTCGGGCACAAGCACTATGACATCACGACCCCGCGAGAGCTCCTCGGCGATAAGATGAATATAAATCTCTGTTTTGCCCGAGCCTGTCACGCCATGCAGCAGTGCCACCTTGCCACCCCTGTGCGCCTCTCTAATCTCGCTAAGGGCATGCGCCTGAGCCTCGGAGAGAGTGGGGAGCAGGAAGTTGTTGGTGGAGTTGGCAGCAAGGCACTCGCGGGGGCGTAGCTCGGTGCGGATAAGCCCCTTAGAACGTAGTGCCGAGAGGTGTTGTGACGTGGCATCGACAAGGCGACGAGGCACAAAGCCATCAGGAGATTTGCGCTCCGCAGCAAGCGCCGCAATGCTATCCATAGTCTCTGTGCGGCGTGGTGAGCGTCGAGAGTGCTTCTCGACATACTTTGCCAAAGCCTCCTCCGACTGAAGCTCCTCAGAAAGGGCGATAAACGACTCGGTGGGTGGCTCTATGGCACGCTCGACAAGCTCGACAAACGATGTTGCCGAGGGCTTAGCCAACGACGGCAGAGCAAGGCGCATAACCTCGCCCAACGAGCACATGTAGTAGTCGGCAATCCACTCCCATAGCCTCTGCTCGCGCTCACCGATGATGGGGTGCGAGTAGAGCTTTTTGAGGATAGGCTTAAGGCGTGGATAGTCGGGCTTCTGGGTGGTTATGCCCCACACCAAGCCCGTATAAAAACGACTGCTGCCAAACTGTACGACAACGGCATCGCCCACCCCAACAGCCAACTTCTCGTCGAGAGAGAAGGTATAGATTGGCTGTGCCAAAGGTAGAACCACCTGAGCGTAAAGCATGGCAGCAGTTTTATCTGTTTAGAACTAAACTCCCGAAGGGGTTTAGAGCTTGTTCAAAGCGTCGAAGCCCTGACCGTAAACACCCATAACTGAGCCAACGGTGAGGAATGCATTAGGATCCTGCTCGCGAACAAGTTTAAGAATCATAGAGGTATCGCGCTTGCGGCACACAACCATAACTGCCTTAGATGGAGTCATTGAGTATGAGCCCATTGCGTCGATAAGTGTAGCACCACGGTTAGCCTTAACCTTAATCATCTCGGCCATAGCCTCGTAGTCCTTACAGAAGATCATAATCTGGTTAGACTGCTGGTTGCCCGACTGAACAAAGTCAACGGTGTAGCCGATAACTGCAATCATCATGAAACCATAGACCATACGCGCAAATGCCTCAGGTGCAAGAGGGCTGATGGTAATCATCTCGATGATGCCAGCCTCATTAGCCATCTGAACAGTTGTTGTAAGAAGTACTGACGAGATAAGAATACCGCAGTCGGTCATAAGCAACACCTTACCATAGCTTACTGTACGGAACTTGTTGATGATCATAGCAACGATATCGGTACCACCTGTTGAGCCGCCCTGCATGAACGACACTGCGATACCAACACCGCACGATGCAGCACCAAGCACAACCATAAGAATACGCCATGCATCAACACCCTTGAACACGTTAACTACAGTGTCGGGTGGGAGCAAGCTAACAAGGTTGAACATCACAGACATCATCAAGATGCAGTATAGAGTCTTAATACCGAACTTCCAACCAACGATCATAACACCGAGGATGAGAAGTACACAGTTGATGATGAAGATAAGGTTACCGATAGTTAAGAAACCTGCTGATAGTGAGGTAGGAAGAATAGCGTTGATAAGTGTTGCCAAACCTGCAGCACCACCACCCATACCACCTGCGGGCAATACACACATCTGCCAACCGAAGGCGTAGCAGAACATACCAAAGGTCATCAAAACGTACTCCTTGATGCCTACAAGGATGTCACGAGAAGATAGTTTAACACCCATATCAATTCAAAATTTATAAAGTTTGGTTAATAAACTTTGTTTATAAAAGCCTGTTTTTAATGGCGCAAATGTACAAACTTTAGCACGAAAAGTGCAAAAAATTTGATTTATTTTACAAAGATATATGTAACTTACTATGGTTTAGCACATTACACAGCTACACACTCTATTTTGCTTAGAACCAACATACCTTCTCGCTGCCCATCACAAACTCGAGCTCGCCACCAGCTACAACCTCGTCGTGGGTGATATGACCACGCTTGAGATCCTCGCCGTTGAGCTTAACGCTCTGAACATAGCGGTTCTCCGCGCTATAGCCTGTACGCTTAACACGGAATACGCCGCCAGCAACGTCAACCTCAGCCTCATCGACCATAGGCACGCCCAACACATACTTACCAGCAGCAGGCTCAACAGGATAGAAGCCCAATGTTGTCATGATGTACCATGCCGACATCTGACCAACATCCTCGTTACCCGACAAGCCATCAACATTGGTTGAATACATAGTATTCATAACCTCGTACAAGCGGTCGGCAGCCTTCCATGGCTGGCCCAACATTGTGTAGAAGTAGATGATATGGTGGCTTGGCTCGTTGCCATGAACATACTGACCGATAAGACCCGAGATATCTGGAGTTACATCCTCGCCCTCCATCTTTGTGTCGGCAGTGAACAAGCCGTCGAGCTTCTCGATAGTCTGCTCAACGCCACCGAAGCACTCAACCAACTTCTCCAAATCCTGAGGCACAAGCCACAAATACTGCCATGCGTTACCCTCGCAATACTCGTTGTTGATGCGAGATGCGTTGAATGGGTTGAAGTCCTCGCGCCACTCGCCCTTTGATGACTTACCACGTGGGAAACCAACCTCTGGGTCGAAGTAGTTGAGCCATGAGTGGCTGCGCTTCTCGAGGTACTCTGCCTCCTCCTTGCCAAGCATCTTAGCTACCTCGTAGGCAGCAGCATCGGCAATGGCAAACTCCATGTCGTGAGCGATAGACTCGCCCTGAAGGTCGTTAGGCATATAGCCATACTGCTTACGGTGCTTACCACCGCGAATATCGTGCATAGCCGATTTGTAGATAGCCTCCCAAGCACGCTCTGGGTCGATACCCTCGATGCGCTTAGTCACAGCATCAGACACAGCGATGATACCTGGCGAGCCTACCATACAGCCGTTATCCCAGCCCCAAAGGTGCCAGATAGGCAAGAAGCCCTGCTCGTCGCAGATGTTAATCATAGTATTTGTGATGTCGTCCATAAGCTCTGGGTGAGTGATGGTCATCAACGGAAGCTTAGCACGGTAGGTATCCCACAACGAGAAGGTAGTATAGGTGTGGTAACCTGGATTCTCGTGAATCTTGTTGTCAGCACCACGATATGTACCGTCAACGTCTGAGAAGAGTGATGGAGCAACATACATGTGATATACGCCAGTGTAGAAGATCTCCTCCTGCTCGGGTGTAGCACCCTTAATTCGGAACTTACCAAGCTCGTTGTTCCACTTCTTTGTAGCGAGCTTGCGTGCAGCGTCAAACTCGATGTTTGCCACCTCAGTGTTGTAGTTTAGCTCGGCACCCTCAGGGCTTGTTGACGAAAGGGCAACCTTAACGCCAATCTGCTCACCCTCAGCGGTATTGAAGTCGATGCGATAGTAGAAACCATGCTCGCCAATAGCCTCAAACTTCTCGAAAGGCTTAGAGAACTCGATAACGAAATATACCTTCTGGTTGTTTGACCAACCCCAGCTATGGCGACGACCAACAACGCGGGTGTCGCTTACTGCCTCGGCAAACAAATCCTCAGGACGGTCGAAGCAACCACCATGCGCCAAGTCCAAGATGATAGCCGCCTCGTCGCTCGCAGGGAAGGTGTAGCGATGCAAGCCACCACGCTCGGTAGCTGTCATCTCGGCAAGAATGTTATAGCGAGTAAGAGGCACTGAGTAGTAGCCAGGCTCGACAACCTCCTGTGTGCGGTCAGCCTCGCTCCAGAAACCAGTTGAGTAGTCACCAAGACGACCACGACCATACTGCACCTCGCCAACAACAGGCATAAGTGTTACGTCGAATAGGTCGCCACAACCAGTACCCGAGAGGTGGGTGTGCGAGAAGCCGATAACGCTATTCTCAGAGTCGTGGTAGCCCGAGCACCAGTCCCACTCCTGGGTAATGCTTGTAGGGCCTACCTGTGTCATACCAAAGGGCACGTTAGCACCCACAAAGACGTGGCCATGACCACCTGAGCCAATCTTTGGATCTACCTTTGCGGCATAGTCCTGATTCGTTACGCCACAACCAGCGAAGAGAAACAACGCTGCGATAAGTGATAAGTTCTTAATTTTCATAGGTTAGCTTTTAATATTATTTTTAATTCTTTACTCTTTGTTAGTTCCTCGTGCGATATGCGATACTTGCTTATCTGCTTGCCACCAAGCTCAATACGCGAGATATAGTCGCCCTCGCCCTCAGTGGTAATAGTAAGCATGCCACTGTCGGTGTCGATCTCTACCCTCTCGAAGCGTGGCGTTGTGAGGGTGTAGTATGGCTCGCCAGGACAGTCAGGATAGAAGCCCATCATCGAGAATACTGCCCATGCCGACATTGTTCCTGTGTCGTCGTTGCCAGGCAGACCATCGGGCTTTGTAGAGTAGTTCGCGTCGAGAAGCTGCTTAACAAGATACTGCGTTCTCCACTCCTCGCCCTTAACACGGCTAAAGAGATAGGGGTAGGCAATATCTGGCTCGTTGGTAGGGTCGTAGTAACCATTTTCGAAGACGCTCCATAGCTTATTTGTAAAGACCTTGCTACCACCCATATATTTTATTAGGCCCTCAACATCGTGGGGCACAAAGAAGGTGTAGTTCCACGAGCTACCCTCATGAAAACCAATGGTATTCGAGAAGTTAGCACCCGCCGTAGGGTCGAACTCGCCGACATATTTGCCATCCTCACCAATAGGGCGCATAGCGCCATCAGCCTTAGAGTAGTAGTGTCGCCAACCCGAGGCACGACGCTCCATCTCCTGAGCAAATTTTGTGTCGCCCAGCTCACGGGCAAGGTGTGCAAGGGCATTATCGGCAACGTAGTACTCGAGTGCGTGCGACACCGAGTTATCGCCCGACATATCCTGCGCAAACAAGCCTACGGGGATATAGCTTCGCTCGATATATGGGTCGATATCGGGGCGCATAGTGTTGCTCTTGCCAGGGGTTGTTGCCGAGCGCTTCATAGCCTCGTATGCCGCCTCAACATCGAAATCGCGCAACCCCTTGAGGTAGCTATCTACAATCACGGGGATTGCTGGGTCGCCCTCCATGGTAAATGTCTCTCTGCCATATAGCTCCCAGCGTGGCAGCCAGCCCCACTCCTTCGACATAGCCACCATCGAACGTATCATGTCGGTCTGCACATCAGGACATATCAACGTAAGTAGCTGATGAACATTGCGATAGGTATCCCACAACGAGAATACAGTATAGCGGTTATAGTCCTCAGCCAGACCCGTAGCGCCGCTCTCCATGGCTGGGTACTCGCCATTTACGTCGCTGAGAATGTTGGGGTGCAACAGTGCATGATATAGTCCCGTATAGAATATTGTGCGGTCATCGTTTGACCCTCCCTCGACACGTATCTTGCCGAGCGCCTCGTTCCATGTGTTGTAGGCCTCGGTGCGCACCTCGTCGAACGAGCGTCGAGCAACCTCTGCTTCAAGGTTTTTGCGAGCATTCTCAATAGAGGTGTACGATATACCAATCTTTACCTCCACCTCGGCACCCGGTGCTACATCGCCCAACGAGAAGTAGAAGCCTATATCGTTGCCCATCATCTCGCGGGCATAGCTCCTATATAGTTTATACTCGCCACTATCGCCCGACCACTGCGCCTCAACGCCCGTCATCTCGGGTTGTAGCTTCCAGTAGCCCGTGCTCTCAGCCTTGTGCGATATGCGAGCTACGAAATAGACGGGGAATACGGCTTGGTTGGTATAGCAGAATGTGCCCAAGAGGCGCATGCCCTCAACCTCGCTATCGCTAACACGACGAAGCATAGCTCCCGTCTCATTAGAGAGTGCAGTGCCCAAATTAATTAGGATATTTGCCTTGCCACCCTCGGTAAAGGTGTAGCGCTCGATAGATGCTCGCTCAGAAGCTGTTGCCTCGGCGCGCACGCCATACTTATCATACGTAGTAGCATAGTAGCCAGGCACAGCTACCTCGTCAGTGTATGTCGAGCCATGGTCATACCTATCGGGCATGACATCGCCCACGGTAGCCATCGTGATTATGGCTCCAAGCTCGGGGCAGCCAACACCACTCAAAGCTCCATGCGCAAAGCCCACGCTATACTTATTGCGAATGTCGTAAGGCGCTGACCACCAGCGGTTATCCTTGTCGTAGCGATTAAGCTCCGAGCCCGTAACATTGAATGGCACAACAGCCATCATGCCATGGGGCACAACAGCACCAGGGTGTGTCACCGAGTAGTCGGCAGTGCCAATAAATGGATCTACCCACTTTGCGGGCTCCGAAGCCCAAAGCGTGAAGCATGATATTGTCGCCAATAGCGTTAGTTGTAGTCGCCTCATACTCTTCTATCTCTTCATTTTACACTTTATAACAAATCCGCCACCCCTCTGCATAACTATATTTAATTTATCAGTGGGCGTGGTTATCCTCTCGTAGCGGTATCCGCAGCCACTCTCCGCATCACTATACACCTCTATAATATCTGCCTCGGCGGGGAGTGCTAGCTCAATAGTCATTGCATCTCTCTCGCCATTAAGACCCGCAATATATAGTGTGCCGTCGTCGGCTATGCGTTGCATCACTATATGCTCGCCAATAGCACCCGAGAGCGTTGTGCTCGATGCCCACGTTGTAGGAATAGAGGCGAGGAACGCTGTATATTCGGGCTCTGCCTCGTATGCCGTAGGTGAGTCGCAGAGCATGGCAAGAGGCTGATCGTAAACCACATACATTGCCAACTGATGGCAGCGCGTACCCTGACTCATGGGGCGAGAGTAGTTGGGCTCAAACTCCTCGCGCTGAGCGTTGCGCATAGCTCCTGGCGTATAGTCCATAGGGCCAGCCACGGCGCGGATAAACGGAATGGTCACATCGTATGTTAGCTGATCGTGCTCCCTGCCGAGCCACTTCATGGTTTCGAGTCCGTGCACACCCTCAAAATTTATGGCATTAGGATAGGTGCGCTGCAAGCCCGTAGGCTTGTAAACACCGTGATAGTCAACGAGTAGATGGTACTTTGCAGCTATCTCCGCCAAGTCGTATACGAAGCGCACTATCTGCTGGTCGTCACGGTCGAGGAAGTCGACCTTCCAGCCCTTAACACCAAGTTCCGAATAGTGCTTGCACAACCCCTCTACGTCACGCTGCAAGGCCCAATAGCCCGCCCAGAGGATTATGCCAACACCGCGCTCCTTGCCATAATCAACAAGCTCCTTGATGTCAATCTCAGGCACAACCTTCATAAGGTCAGCCTCGCCCTTAACCGACCAGCCCTCGTCCAAGATGACATACTCGATACCGTAGCGAGAAGCAAAGTCGATATAATATTTATATGTTTGGTTGTTGATGCCTACCTCAAAATCAACACCCTCCAAGCCCCAGTCGTTCCACCACTCCCAGGCAACCTTACCAGGCTTAATCCACGAGGTATCTGCGAGGCGACACTCGTCAGCTAAGTTCCACACTAAGCGACTATCAGCCAACTCTTTATCCTCGGTGGCGATGACAATACCGCGCCAAGGGAATGCGCGCTTGCCCGAGCACTCAGCGATATATGGTTTGCGCGACTTTACCACGCCCTGCAACATATTGTAGTCGCCCTGCTCCACCACATCAGGAACGGTGGCAAACTCGGTATCCACAACACCATCTTGATTGCGGTTTGAGAGGAACATACCTGGGTAGTCCTCGAGGTTAGACTCTACGATGCAGACGTTAAGGCCATTATGCTCAACAACGGCTGGCGTAAAGATCAGTCTGCGCCAATCTATGTCGCTAAGAGCCACGTGGTTATATGTATTCTCAAACGAAGTATAAAACTGTGTCGAGTAGTCCGACGTAGCATCGGGCTTGAAGTTCACGTAGGGCACCCACGCCATGTCGCTTGAGCCAAAGCCAAACTCGGCCAACTCATCAACAACAACATAGTCGCCATCGGTATTCGAGATAAAGCGATATGCCACGCCATCGTCGTAGGCACGCAGCTCAACAGCATAGCCATCGAACTCTACCACTGCCGAGTTGTAGAGCTCATGTTTATAGGTTTTTATCTTGCCCCTACCTACATTTTCGCCCCAAACGCCCTTCGATGTTACCATCTTAAGTGCCGAAGGCTCCACGGCCTTAGTGTTTGTTTTGTAGCTATAAGCCCACCAACGTAGCTCGCCCTCACGCCAATCCAACGACACAAGGTTATTGCCACATGGCGACACCACGCCTACGATATCTCGTGGGCGCTTAGCCTCGACGCTAATACATAGGCACAAAGCAAAAAATATGAGCAAAAATCTCTTCATCGTCTACCTCTTTTCGGCTGTTGATAGTAGTCCGCATGCAGCCTCTATATCCTCGCCTCGTGAGGCACGCAGAGTGGTCTGTATGCCACGCTTAGTGAGTGTATCACGAAACTCGATAATCTTCTCAAGCTCAGGCGAGTAGAATGGCGAGTCGGGAATCTTGTGGAAGCGTATAAGGTTGATGCGACACTTGATGCCATCGAGCAATCGCGATAGCTCCTTGATGTGGCGCATCGACGAGTTCATGCCCTCCAATACGATATACTCGAACGACACGCGGCGCTGGTGCGTGAAGTCGTAGCGACGCAAGATGTCGCACACCTCACGAATGGAGTAGCTATTCTCAATAGGCATAATCTCGCGGCGCTCCTCGGGGAAGGGGTTATGAAGCGACACGGCGATGTGCACCTTCGACTCGTCGAGCAGGCGAGGCAGTGTGCGCGCAACACCCGCTGTCGATACCGTGATGCGTGTTGGCGACCATGCCATGCCCCACTCCGACGTGAGGATGTCGAGCGTCTGTAGCAGGTTGTCGATGTTGTCGAGCGGCTCGCCCATACCCATAAACACAAGGTTGGTGAGCTTATCACGCTCGGGGATAGATAGTATCTGATTAATTATCTCTGTTGCTGAGAGATGGTGGCGGAAGCCCATACGTCCCGTAGCGCAAAATTTGCAGCCCATCTTGCAGCCAGCCTGCGACGATACACATAGCGTCATGCGCTCGCCATCGGGGATAAGTGCCGACTCGATATACTCACCCTCGGAGGTACGAAACAGATACTTCTTGGTGCCATCAACCGACACCGACTCCTTGAGTGGAGCACTTAGCCCAAGCTCACAATTTTGCTTCAACACCTCGCGTGCAGCCTTCGACAGGTCGGTCATAGCGTCGATGTCGGTAACAAAGCGCGAGTAGAGCCAACGAGCTATCTGCTTGTGGGCAAAACGTGGCAAGCCGAGCTCGTCGCAAAGAGCCTTGAGTTGGGCGAGCGATGCCCCATATAGAGTGAATTTCGAAATGGTCATACTGCAACTAACATAGTTTTCCGACTACAAAATTAAGAAAAAATAAATATTTTTTAGTCTGAAGTGACATTTTTTCAAAATTAATGTATATCTTTGCGTAGTGTTGTGTGCACATGCACATGAAACTTCATGCCTAAGTTACTAAAAACTAAAAAATTGACAATACATGGAGATTAAGAAATCACCTAAAGCAGATCTCGAAAACAAGAAGACGCTTTTCTTGGAGATCGGTCTTGTAATTGCATTAGCAGCAGCTGGTACAGCATTTGCTATTAGCTCAAAGCCAGAGCCAGAGCCTTACACACCTCCAAAGCAGGATGTTCGTGAGCAGGAGTTTGAGATGGATCGTACAATCCAGCAGCAGGAGCAGCAGCAGCCAGAGCAGCAGAAGGCAAAGACTCAGGTTCTTGCCGACGTTCTTACAATCGTATCTAACGACACTAAGATCGACACTCCAGACCTTTTGTTCTCTGACGATGCATCAGCATTCGAGGACTTCGAGTTTGAGGTAGAGGAGGTTGTTGAGCAGATTGTTGAGGAGGAGATCTTCGTTACTGCTGAGGAGATGCCTACATTCCAGGGCGGCGACCTCGGTAAGTTCCGTGCATGGGTTATGCAGCACGTGAAGTATCCAGCAATCGCTCTTGAGAACGGTATCCAGGGTAACGTTGTTGTGAAGTTTGTCGTTGAGAAGGACGGTAAGCTCTCTAACATCCAGGTGCTCCAGTCTCCAGATAAGACCTTGTCTGAGGCAGCTATCCAGGTGCTCCAGAAGTCACCAAAGTGGAAGCCAGGTAAGCAGCGTAACAAGCCTGTACGTGTTACCTACACATTGCCAATCTCATTCCAGATTAAGCAGTAAGGCTTAGCCACATAGTATTGAGGGGTACCGCTTAATAGGTGGCACCCCTTAATTATATGAGGCGGTTGGCTTCAGTGAGAAGTGAAAGGTGAAAAGTGAAAGGTGAGAAGTGAAAAGTAAGGTGTGCTTCGCACAAGTTTAATTAGTAATTAGTAGTGAGTAATTAGTAATAAAGAGCAACGAAAAAATATTACTAATTCCCAATTACTCATTACTCATTGAAAAACATTGCTGATTACTTATTTCTAACTAAATATTCCCCTCCTATTTAATATATAATGAAAGAGGAAACAAAAGATAGTACTAAGCGTCGCCAAGGCGAGCCACAACCTACCGTTGAGGAGCGCGACATACGTGCCGTGCTCGTAGCCGTGATTCGTGATAGCCAAAACCCCGATACGGCACACGAGTATCTCGACGAGTTGGAGTTCTTAGCAGAGACAGCAAACATAAAGAGCGTTAAGCGCTTCACTCAGCGACTACCTCAGCCACTATCTAAGATATATGTGGGCCCTGGTAAGCTCGAGGAGATTGCCTTGTGGTGCAAGGAGAATGAGATAGATGTTGCCATCTTCGACGACGAGTTGTCGCCAGCGCAGACACGCAACATCGAGCAGGCCATGCCTTGTAAGGTGATGGACCGCACACGCCTAATTCTCGACATCTTCATGTCGCGCGCGCAGACAGCATACGCCAAGACACAGGTTGAGTTGGCGCACAACGAGTATATGCTACCTCGCCTAACAGGTATGTGGACGCACCTTGAGCGTCAGCGAGGTGGTACGGGTACTCGTGGTGGTGCTGGTGAGCGCGAGATCGAGACCGATAGACGTATTGTGCGCAACCGCATCACAAAACTTAAGGAGGACCTCAAGAAAATTGACCGCCAGATGGCTGTTCAGCGCTCTAACCGTGGTCAGATGGTGCGCGTGGCATTGGTGGGATATACCAACGTGGGTAAGTCAACGTTGATGAACCTACTATCGAAGAGCGAGGTGTTTGCCGAGAATAAGCTCTTTGCGACACTCGACACCACCGTACGTAAGGTTGTCTTCGACAATCTTCCATTCCTCATGTCCGACACCGTAGGTTTTATCCGCAAGCTCCCTACCGAGCTTATCGAGTCGTTCAAATCTACGCTCGACGAGGTGCGCGAGGCAGACCTTCTACTTCACGTTGTGGACATCTCGCACCCCGGCTTCGAGGATCAGATTGCCGTGGTTAAGCAGACACTATCGGATATTGGTGCTGGCGACAAGCCTACATTCCTTATCTTCAACAAGATAGATGCCTACACATACACCCCTAAGGAGGAGGACGACCTAACACCTGCAACCAAGGAGAACCTCTCGCTCGACGACCTCAAAAAGAGTTGGATAGCAAAGGCGAACACCCCTTGCATATTTATCTCGGCGCGCGAGAAGGTGGGCGTGGAGAAGCTGCGCAACGACCTCTACGGCATGGTGCGCGAGATACATGCTGGTCGCTACCCCTTCAACAACTTCCTATACTAAGCTAACAACACCTCAATAATATGGTCAAGATACTAAACAAGGAGAACTCTATTCTCAACAAGTTCCTCTCGCAGATGCGCGACAAGCATGTGCAGGGCGACTCTATGCGCTTCCGTCGCAACATGGAGCGCGTTGGCGAGATTATGGCATACGAGATCTCGAAGAGGCTAAACTACACCACACGCATGGTCGAGACACCTCTCGGCATTGCTGCTGTGGAGGAGATTAGCGATAAGGTGGTCATCGCCACAATTCTTCGTGCAGGACTCCCCTTCCATCAGGGCTTCCTCAACTATTTCGACGATGCCGACAATGGCTTCGTATCGGCATACCGCAAGAGCCGTCCCGATGGTAGCTTCATCGTAGATGTTGAGTATGTATCTACCTCGTCGCTTGCGGGCAAGACCCTTATCTTGGTCGATCCTATGCTCGCTACAGGAACATCGCTCATGCTTGTTTACGACGCTCTTATTCGTCGTGCTGGCGAGCCTGAGCACACCCACTTTGCCGCAGCCTTCGCCTCGGAGCAGGGCGTGGAGTATGTGCGCAAGCACACCAACCCCGAGAAGTGCACCTTGTGGTGCGCAGCGGTCGATCCCGAGCTTACATCAAAGTCGTATATCGTGCCAGGCATCGGCGATGCTGGCGACCTTGCCTACGGCGTTAAACTATAAACCATTAATATTTAAGACGTTATGAAATACGCAATTATATCTACCGAGAAGGGTGACATGAAGGCTGAGTTGTATCAGAACGAGACCCCTATTACTGTTGATAACTTCGTTAAGTTGGCTGAGAGCCACTTCTACGATGCTTTGTGCTTCCACCGTGTTATTCCTGACTTCGTTATTCAGGGTGGCTGCCCTAAGGGCGACGGTACAGGTGGTCCTGGCTATACTATCCCTTGCGAGACACGTGCCGAGCGTCAGTACCACGACCGTGGCGTGTTGTCGATGGCACACCGTGGCCCTAACACTGGTGGTTCGCAGTTCTTCATCTGCCACAACCGCATGAACACCCAGCACCTCGACGGCATGCACACATGCTTCGGTAAGGTTGTTGAGGGTCTTGATGTTATCGACGACATTCGTCCTGGCGACCTTATTCTCTCGATAACTATTGTTGAAGAGTAAACCTAAGTAAGGCGTGAAGGAGTTTAAGCCACTTTTCGAGGATTGCACACTTAGCCCACTATATATTGCGGGCCCTTGTAGTGCTGAGAGCCGCGAACAGCTACTCTCGGCAGCCGAGGGTGTGTCGCGAGCCGGCGTAGGAATCTTCCGTGCCGGAGTGTGGAAGCCCCGCACCAAGCCCGGCTCATTTGAGGGCATGGGTGCTGAGGCTCTCGAGTGGCTCAAGGAGGCTAAGGAGCGCTATGCGCTACGTATAGTCACCGAGGTGGCAACACCCGAGCACCTGGAGCTTGCGCTCAAAGCGGGCGTAGATGGCGTATGGATAGGCGCTCGCACCACCACAAACCCCTTTGCCACACAGCAGATTGCCGATGCCCTACATGGCGTAGATACGGCAGTGCTTATTAAGAACCCCGTTATCCCCGATGTCGATTTGTGGATAGGAGCTATCGAGCGTATATATAATAGTGGTATCCGTCGCATTGCCGCTGTGCACCGTGGCTTCGGCACACACCATGCCACGCTCTACCGCAACGACCCTCACTGGTCGGTGCCTATCGAGCTGCAGCGCCTCATGCCAAGCATCACGCTAATCTCCGACCCAAGCCACATTGGCGGCCGTCGCGACCTTGTTGCACCACTATCGCAGCAAGCCCTCGACCTCGGCTTCTCGGGACTTATGGTCGAGTGCCACCCTACGCCCGACATGGCGCTGAGCGATGCATCGCAGCAGATAACGCCCGAGGTGTTTAGTGAGGTTATTGCTGGTCTTAAGTGGCGACGCACACCTGCGGATAATGGCATACTAGCACAGCACCGCATGCATATCGACACTATCGACAGCCGCATCGTCGAGCTTCTTGCCGAGCGTATGGAGGTAGCCCGCGAGATTGGCGAGCACAAGCGCCAACACGGCATGGCCATCGTTCAACGTGATAGGTTTAACGAGGTGCTCAAGTCGGCTGAGGCGCGTGCCGAGTTTATGGGCCTCTCACGCAGCTTTATCCACACCATCATCACCGCTATCCACGAGGAGTCGGTGCGCCAACAGAGCGAAATTAACGGAGATAACTAAATAAGAAAAAGGAGTGCAGTCGCACTCCTTTTTTAGTATTATACCTCTTCTATATTACTCCTGAGCGGCGGCCTCGCGCTTGGCACGAGCCTCCTTGCGGATTTTGAGAGGTGTCTTCTTGAGGTACTTGCGGCAGAAGAGGGCAAAGTGGCCATGGTTGGTGAAGCTATACATCTTGATGATGCTCTTTAGTGGCACATTGGTCTCGGTGAGCAGGTGCTCGATCTCCACGATGCGCTGCTTCTGCATCCAGCTATATGGCGTGTCGTGGAACTCCTGCTTGAACATGTTGTTAAAGTGCTGAATGCTAAAGCCGCAGATGTCGGCAAGCTCCTCAACAGTCTTAACACGTGGAGCATTGTTCTTCACGAGTGATGCGAACGACTGGTTGCGGTCGAAGAGGTTATAGAATGTGCGCAACTGTATCTGTGGTGAGTAGAAGAACTTGAAGATGATGAACATCTCCTGAATCTTGGCATGGTGCAGGTGGTTGCAGTGCATGTTGTTCTTCAGGTAGAGCTGCATAGAGCGCATGAAGGCCTCAATAGCCTCGTTGAACGCCACCTGCGTAAATTTATAGTTAATCTTCTTGATCTTGCCAACAATGCTGTTGAACGGAATCATATCACATGTAGCACCCGCAGTGATAAAGTGAGCCTTGATAATCTCAACATCAGACAAAGCCGTAACCTCGTAGCGGTAGGCACGATAGCAGAACACAAAGTGGTTCTCGCGCACAACATAGTCGCAACGCTCCTCAGAGGAAATCTCGAAGCTACCTGCGGTGAGGAACAATAGGCTATTGAAATCGCCACGGTCAACTACAAGCTTCTCGCCCTCCTTTAGGGTGATGTACGTAAAGCCAGCCTCGGGCTGCGACGTATATGAATGGCAGGATGCAGGACACTGATTAGACATAAGGTTGTAGGTTTTGGGTTATATTAATATATTGTTATTCACTTTACAAATATACGCAAATAAAATTGAAATCCAAGCTTTTTACGACTAAAAAGATAAAAAAGTGTGCAAATAGGATAGTTATCGGGTCTTTTTAGTGGTTAAAAAGACCCGATAACTTATCTTGAAGAATATATCTTAACAGTCTGGATTGCCTCGCTCTATGGCTCGAAGTTGCACCTGAGCATCACAGGGGGCTCCTGACGCTCCTTTATCTTAGCAATCATCGAGTCGAGGTATGTCTGAATATCGTCGCGCAGGCGTTTATAGAGTGGGCTCGATGTGTAGTTCTCGTTGTCGAGCAGCACATCACGTATCGAGCGCAGGGTATTGGTATAGTTGTTAAGCTCGTTTTTGAGTGCCACGCCCTCGACCTTCGATGAGTGAATCTTGGCAATGGAGAGCTGGCGCAGCTTCTCGCATACTGCCGTGAGCACAACCATAACAACATTATCCATGAGCGTATGTCCGTGCATGAACATATAGCAGTTATCCGCCTCAACGCCAAGCTTTTTGAGGCGCTCGGCAAACTGCTCTATCTCATCATGCATCTGAGGATTAGCCTGCATAAGGGCGTTGTGTCTGCGCTCCACGTTGCGCTGTAGCCATGCAAGGGTCGATTCGCCATTATGACGAATATCGACATAGCCGAGGCGCACGGCAGCGCGAAACTCGGCAAGGGTGAAGACGCTCTCGTGCGACAGCTGTGCCGAGTAGGCATACCACAAAAAGAGAGGATATATCACACGCGAGTAGTTGGCAAAGAATTCGACAAAGTCGAAGATGCGGGTGTCGTTCTTGGTAGCCTTTACGCAGACGTTGCGCAGCGACGGAGCATAGCACAGGTAGTTCTCTGTGGCATAGACGTAGGTGTGAAACATATTCTCGGCACCGAGCACCTCGCGCGACTGCTCGTTAGCGCCGTCGAAGAGGTAGTCGAAGTCGGAGTCGACGCATAGTATCACACGCTCGGGGTCGCTCTTGCCAATCATCGACATGAGCACCTTTTTGCCCTTAGGCAGGTCGTCGCGGTTGGGCACCGATATCTCGAAACGCAGATAGGGGTTGCGGAAGTGGTCGAATATGCCACGCCAAAAGGCGACATCCTCGTAGCCCTCGACATATACGTGCACAAGGTGTCTATCGTCCTCGGGAGGCAGAATGTCGGGTAGGCGCTCGGGATTATACGCCGTAAGGTCGCGACGAGGTCTATGTTTTTTATTAGGTTTCATATCGTAAAGTTACAAAAATTTTTTATATCTTTGTGTTAAGGTATATTTATTTATCTATAATTTATACATTATTATCTATTTAGCATGAATAATGATTGGAAGGAGAGGTTAGGTGTGGTGTTCTCCACCAACCCCGACTATAAATATGAGACCTCTACAGAGGAGGAGAGTGTAACCCTCGACCCCTCGAAGCAGAATCTTAAGATATGGCTTGACCGCCTTAAGGGTGGGCGTGTGGCTACGGTGGTGCGAGGCTTTGTGGGTAGTAGCGACGACCTAGCAGCACTGGGCAAGGAGCTCAAGAAGAGTTGTGGCGTGGGTGGCACTGCCAAAGATGGCGAGATAATCATTCAGGGCGACCACCGCGACCGCATAGTAGAGCTACTCACCAAGGCGGGCTACCGCTGCAAGAAGGCGGGAGGATAGCCTCTCGAACAAGAGAGTATAACTAACACACATAGAACTATGACACGAGAGTTAGAACTAAACCCCAATAAGGTTGTTGCCTTCTTGGGTAAGCCTGCAAAGGAGTTTACAAAGGCAGATATAGTTCGCTATATCAGCGAGAATGGTATTCGCATGGTAAACTTCATGTATCCTGCGGGCGACGGTCGCCTTAAGACCCTAAATTTTGTAATCAACAATGCTGCGTACCTCGATGCTATACTCACCTGCGGTGAGCGTGTCGATGGCTCGAGCCTCTTCCCATTTATCGAGGCGGGCAGCAGCGACCTATATGTTGTGCCTCGCTTCCGCACAGCCTTCCTCGACCCATTTGCCGAGATTCCTACGCTTACGATGCTCTGCTCGTTCTTTAACAAGGATGGCGAGCCTTTGGCTTCGGCTCCTCGCTACACACTCCTCAAGGCGTGTGCAGCCTTCGAGCAGGTTACAGGCATGCAGTTTGAGGCTATGGGCGAGTTGGAGTACTACGTTATTGCTGAGGACGAGGGCCTATTCCCCGCTACCGACCAGAAGGGCTATCACGAGTCGTCACCTTATGCCAAGTTCAACGAGTTCCGCACCGAGTGCATGGCATATATCGCTCAGGCGGGCGGTCAGATTAAGTATGGCCACTCGGAGGTGGGTAACTTCACCATCGACGGCCTTATCTACGAGCAGAACGAGATAGAGTTCTTGCCTACGGCGGCGGCTGAGGCGGCAGACCAGCTCGTCATCGCCAAGTGGATTATCCGCAACCTCGCCTATCGCTATGGCTTCGACATTACGTTTGCACCAAAGATTACTGCGGGCAAGGCTGGCTCAGGACTACATATACACATGCGCATAACCAAGGAGGGCAAGAATATGATGCTCGAAGATGGCGAGCTCTCGCCTGTGGCACGCTGCGCCATTGCCGGTATGATGGAGCTTGCACCATCAATCACCGCCTTTGGTAATACCAACCCTACATCATACTTCCGCCTTGTGCCACACCAGGAGGCACCTACAAACGTCTGCTGGGGCGACCGCAACCGCTCGGTGTTGGTGCGTGTGCCTCTGGGCTGGGTTGCTAAGAGCGACATGTGTCGTATTGCCAACCCTCTTGAGGGCGAGAGCACATACGACACTACGCAGAAGCAGACCGTGGAGATGCGTTCACCCGATGGCTCGGCAGATGTATATGAGCTTATCGCAGGCTTGGCTGTGGCTTGCCGCTATGGTTTCGAGATGGATAATGCCCTGGAGGTTGCCGATAATACCTATGTTAATGTAAATATCCACCTCAAGGAGAATGAGGATAAGCTCAAGGGCCTCGCTCAGCTTCCTGATAGCTGTGCTGCGTCGGCAGACTGCCTCGAGAAGCAGCGCTCGATATACGAGAGCCGTGGCGTGTTTAGCCCCGCTATGATCGACGGCATCCTTAAGTCGTTGCGCTCGTTCGACGACCGCACATTGCGTGCCGACATCGGCTCTGATAACGAGAAGATGCTGGAGCTTGTCCACAAATATTTCCACTGCGGATAGAGGACAGAAGAGAGAAGATAGGGAGAATAAGGAATTTAGGGAATTTAGGGAAAGACTATCACTAAACTCCTTATAATCTACCCCCTCAATCAGCGAGATAAATTTCTCGTTAGAAGGGTTGCAGATGCAACGCTCGGCAAAAATGCCACCGATGGGTAGTACTAGATGTACGTCCCATTGGTGGCATTTTTTCTAGGGGACGCAATCGACCCCTTATCACGAGAAATAATTTGTTGTTAGAAGCCGTGAGATGTGGTGCATCTGAAAAGTAATCACCCTGGGATAGTACAAAAAGTACAGCCCAGGGTGATTAACTTTTTACGATGTGCCGCAGATTGCGGCTTATCACAACAAATTACTTGAAGCTTTGCATTGCTATTAAGTGCGCATAGATGCCATTGAGAGCGAGGAGCTCGGAGTGAGTGCCCTCCTCAGCAACCTTACCCTTGTCGATGACGTAGATTCTATCTGCATTGTAGATGGTGCTTAGGCGGTGGGCAATGACTATTGATGTGCGACCCTCAAGAAGGTTAGTGAGAGCATCCTGCACGAGCTTCTCGCTCTCGGTGTCGAGAGCCGATGTTGCCTCGTCGAGGATGAGTATCTCGGGATCTTTGAGCACAGCACGTGCAATGCTAATACGCTGGCGCTGACCGCCCGAGAGCTTTGAGCCACGGTCACCAATATTTGTGGCATAGCCTTCAGGGCTCTCCATGATGAAGGTGTGGGCATTAGCAACCTTCGATGCCTCGACCACCTCATCGTGAGTAGCCGCAGGGCGACCCATAAGGATATTACCCTCGATAGAGTCGTTGAAGAGGACTGTCTCCTGCGCCACGATGCTCATCTTCTGGCGCAACGACTCCTGTTTGTACTCCTTGACATTCACGCCATCGAACAACACCTCGCCCGCCTGAACATCGTAGAAGCGTGGTATAAGCTCACTGAGTGTTGACTTACCGCCACCCGACGCGCCCACCAGGGCAACGGTCTCGCCCTTGTTTATCTTGATAGTAACGCCGTCAATAACATCGCGCTCGCCGTCGTATGAGAAGCGCACATTGCGAAGCTCGATAGAGTGCTTCAAGCCCTCGAAGTCGCGAGCATTGGGTGCGTCCTGCACCTCGCTCTGAGAGTCGAGCATGGCGAAGATGCGCTCACCAGCAGCAACACCCTGGTTGATGTTAGCAAACTGGTCGATAAACGAACGCAAGGGGCGTGTTATCTGCGAGAAGGCTGCGATAAAGGCGATAAAGCCAGCACCTCCGATAAGACCATTACCCACGAGGATACCTCCAAAGACAAGGATTACGGCAACGGCTGTGATACCCATAAACTCGCTCATAGGCGAGGCGAGCTGCTGGCGGCGTGCCATAGATATAAGGAGGTTGGAGAGCTGCGTGTTTATAAACTTAAACTTCTCGACAAGGAAGCCTGAGGCGTTGTAGCCCTTGATAATCTTAATTCCCGACAACGACTCGTCGAGCACCGACACAAGCTCGCCCATGCGCTCCTGGCTACGCATAGCGGGGTGGCGCAAGCGCTTGACAACACGGCCGATGACAAGACCCACGATGGGGAGGAAGACAACGGCAAAGAGCGATAGCTGCCACGATATGCTAATCATGAGCACAAGGAAGCCGATGATAAGGAAGGGGTCGCGGAAGGCTACCTGCAGGGTGTTGGTGATGCAATACTGCACAACCATGACATCCTGTGTGATGCGTGACATGATATCTCCCTTGCGCTGACCAGCGAAGAAGCCTACGTTGAGGTTGATGATGTGCGAGTACATATCGTCGCGCATGCGCTGAATGGTGTTTACACGCAACCTCTCGACAGTCATCGCCGCAGCATAGCGGAAGGCGTTGCTCAGGAAGTTCATCATGATGGTGACAACGCCAAGAAGCGCCAAGAAGCGCACAGCACTAAACGACGCACCAAAGACACAAGTGTAGAGGTAGCTGAGAATAGCCGTGAAGCCCGCCTCGCTAAACTCGACACCCGGAAACTCATATAATGGCTCGAAGCCGAAGCCGCCGTCGCTCTCAAACATGGCGTTGAGAATGGGGATAATCATCGCGTAGTTGAAGGTGTTGAACAACGCATGAAAGGCGGCAAAGAAGAAGTAGGGCACGGTGTACCTACTTAGTGGCTTAGCAAAATTGAGTAGTCGTAAATATGTTTTGAACATGGTTTTTGTGTTTCGTTCTACAATCTACCCTCCGCGGCATACTCCTTGACACACTTCTCGTAGTGCTTGATAGTATCCTCCATCGAGAGGTAGGACTTACCGCCAGCAGCATTTTTATGTCCACCGCCATTGAAGTAGCGCTGGGCAAAGAGGTTGACATCGATGTCGCCACGTGAGCGAAGCGACACACGGATAAAGTCGCTATGCTCGGTAAACATTGCCGAGAGCTTCATCTTCTTGATTGTTAGCGGATAGTTTACAAAGCCCTCGGAGTCGCCCTGCTGGAACCAGAACCTACGCATCTCCTCTTCGGTAATCGACATGTGGGCTACAGTGCCGTTGTGGAAGATCTTCATCTTGCGGTTGATGACATAGCCAAACAGTCGTGCACGACCCTCTGTGAAGGAGTTATATACGTGGATATGGATATCGGGAATAGATATGCCTGTCTCGGCAAGAAGGCTCACAACACGGAATACATCGGGTGTAACCGACGAGAATGAGAAGTTGCCCGTGTCGGTCATCATGCCCACAAAGAGGTTCTCTGCCATGGAGCGGGATATGTGCTCCACACCATACATCTCCTCGATGAGGCGTGCCACGAGGTAGCAGGTGCTCGATGCCTCGCTGTGCGAGAACATGATGTCGAAGTCGTCGGAAGCATCGAGGTGGTGGTCGATAAGCACACGCTTAGCATGCTGGTTTTCATCGATGATGTCGCCAAGCTGGTCGAGGCGAGATAGTAGATGAAAGTCGAGGCAGAAGATGATATCGGCACGCTTTAGTGCCTCCTTGGCTCTACCCTCGCTATCGCTCTTGAAGATCACAATATCAGAGATATTGGGCATAAACTCGAGGTAGTAGGGATAACGATTAGGCACTATACATGTTACATCGTGACCCTCTTTGCGCAATATTTCAGCCCATGCCAACGACGAGCCAATAGCGTCGCCATCGGGGTTGGTGTGCGAAAGAATAACTATCGACTGAGGCTTTGCAAGTAGCTCGCGAAGGGCCTCTATCTTTGAAGATGCTAACTGCATATTAATAGTATTAAGTATGCAAATATAATAAAATTAGGTATAATCTCCTAATATTACCCCTATTTTAACACACAACAACTTAAATTATTATGTTGATATATCTATTTTTTAGGGGTTATAATTGGAGAATTATTAGTATATTTGCACTAACGTTTTACCTAAAACACGTGATGTTATGAATTTCTGGAAGACATTTTTAGCAGCCCTTGCCGCAGTGGTCATTGGCTCGGGAGTGGTATTTATTCTAAGCCTAATCTTTGGCTTCTCGCTACTCGCATCGTTTGGTGGAGAGACGACAATGACTCAGAAAAATTCGGTTCTATATATCGACCTTGGCGAGAGTGTTGTAGATTCGCCAAATGTTATGCCTACGATAGATGTGAACTCCCTTAGCATGGAGTCGTCAATAACCATTTTGCAGGCGCTGTCGGCATTAGAGTATGCTGCACAAGACCCAAACATCGAGGGTGTATGCATCTACCAGAATGGCTTGGGCACAATCTCGGCAACAAACATCGAGGAGCTACGTCAGGCACTCTTGCGCTTCAAGCAGTCGGGAAAGTTTGTTGTTGCCTACGACGACAACTTCACACAGAGCGAGTACTACTTAGCATCTGTTGCCGACCGCGTGTCAATGCACCCAGAAGGCTCCATTGAGTGGCGAGGAATGGCTTTCGTCACTGTGTTTATAAAGGGCCTGCTCGATAAGTTGGATGTTAGTGTCGAGATCTTCCGCCCTACGGTGTGTAAATATAAGAGTGCAGTTGAGCCATTCTTCCTAACACAAATGTCGGAGGCTAACCGCCAGCAGTTGGAGAGTCTCGCCGAAGATATGTGGACAACTATTGTTAATGATGTTGCCCTACAGCGCAACATAGAGCCAGCAAAGCTCAAGGCGCTTGCTGCAAACCTTAGTGTGAACACGCCACAGGAGGCTAAGAAACATGGACTTATCAACGAGGTGGAGTATGAGGACGGACTATACAAATATCTCGAGGAGATGGGTGTAAAGTCTAACCGCCGAGGTGAGCTACATAAGATATCGCTTGGCGAGTATGCCAATAATCTCACTGTGGTAAATCCTCAGATGGCTGGCACCCAGAATGTAGGTATTATCTATGCTGATGGTCAGATAGTTGATGGCAACGAGGTGGGTAGCGGCTACATCTTTGGTAATAGCCTTGCACAGCAGATTCGTGAGGCACGCCTCGATAGTAGTGTTAAGTCTGTTGTTGTACGTGTTAACTCGCCTGGTGGCTCAGCCCTCGCCTCAGATATCATCTGGCGAGAGATGAAGCTGCTACAAGAGAGCAAGCCTGTGGTTATATCTATGGGTGAGAATGCAGCAAGCGGTGGTTACTACATCTCTGCTCCAGCCGATTATATCATTGCTAATAAACTTACTATGACCGGCTCAATAGGTGTGTTTGGCATGATTCCAAATATTTCAAAACTTCTTAAAAACCGTATCGGCATAACCGTAGATTATGCTCTCACATCGCCCGAGGCTATGCCTATGAGCTACCTTAACCCTATGACCGAGCGCCAGAAGGAGGTTTTACTAAAGAGCGTGGATAACATCTACACCACCTTTACAAGCAAGGTGGCTGAGGGTCGTAACCTAACTATCGAGCAGGTGTACGACATTGCTGAGGGTAGAGTGTGGAGTGGTAATCAGGCTGTGGGCAACGGCTTGGTAGATGCTAATGGTGGTTTGCACGAGGCTATAGCTAAGGCTGCTGACCTTGCCGACCTCGGTGCTGAGTTTAAACTCAAGGAGATAAAGACTCCACTAACACCATTTGAGGCATGGCTCGAGGCTATGGGCATGATGACAGCCAAGGCGTGCGGCATAAACTATGGCATATATGGCAAGGAGCTTAACAGCCTTGTTAAGGATAACCTATACATCTTCACCCACACAGGTATATTAATGGAGATGCCACAAAAAATAGAAGTAAACCTTTAATTAAATATAGTACCCCTTATAGATATGAATGAACAGTTGGAGGCGCTACTGCGTCAAATCATACACCCAGAGACCGAGCAAAATATCGTAGATAGCGGCTTTGTTGATCGTGCCGATAGAGGCGAAGATGGCTCTATTGCCATCACTCTACGCTTTCAGAAGGCGCGCGACCCCTTTGCACAGAAGGTAAAGCGCCAGGTTGAGGAGCTCATGAAGCAGTCGTTCCCTGAGAACGACTGCATGGTAATTATTCGTGAGGCAGCGCCAAAGCCTCGCCGTCGTGAGCAGCAGACAACAATATCTCAGATATGCAACATAATTGCTATTGCCTCGGGTAAGGGTGGTGTAGGTAAGTCAACAATCACTGCTAACCTCGCTGTGGCACTGCGCCAGCATGGCTATAATGTAGGTATTCTCGATGCTGACATCTACGGCCCTTCGCAGGCTAAGATGTTTGGTGTTGAGGGCTACATTCCTGAGGCTGAGAAAGACGAGGAGGGCAACGAGTATATGATTGCAGCACAATCGTTGGGCATCAAGGTTATGTCTATCGGCTTCTTCATCAAGCCTACCGACGCTCTTATGTGGCGTGGTGGTATGGCGTCAAATGCCCTACATCAGCTCATTCACCAGACACGTTGGGGTAAGCTCGACTACCTACTCATAGATCTTCCTCCAGGAACTGGCGATATTCACCTCTCTATTATCAACGAGCTTAAGATTTCTGGTGCTGTCATCGTATCTACACCTCAGCAGGTTGCTGTTGCCGATGTTGTGCGTGGTGTCGAGATGTTCCGCCACCCACAGGTAAACATTCCTGTGTTGGGTGTTGTTGAGAATATGGCATGGTTTACGCCTGAGGAGTTGCCAAATAACCGCTACTACTTGTTTGGTAAGGGTGGTGCTGCACGCTATGCTGAGGAGGCGGGCATCGAGCTATTGGGTCAGGTACCTATTATCCAATCTATCATGGAGGGTGGCGACGAGGGTCGTCCTGCTGGTGGCTTCGACCCACGTGTCGAGGAGTACTATGCTAACATCGCCGACAAGGTTGTTGAAAAGCTACCTGCCGATTGTTAAAAACAGTGTTAGTAATTGTCGGTAAATTTTTAATAAAAAGATTTGCAAGTTTGAGAGTGGTCGTTGTATATACGGTCACTCTTTCTTTGCAAATAAAATTGAATAAATCTTTCATGTCAGTTATCAACTTCAAAAAGCGAGGTTATTATCATCAGATGTTAATATTTTAGCTTTGTTTATATGTTTATAATATAATTGTTGATATTGTTAATTTCTATCTATTTTACTTATTTTCAATAAATTACAAATAAAAAATAATCAACAAAAATAAAACTAAATGTTGAGAACTACCCCACTTCAAAGTTATTGACACTATCAACAGCTATTATTATTTATATTTTATTTTTAATTATATATATAAGTATAAAACAATAAAAATTATAATGTTGAAAAGTTGGCCTTTGTGGTTCGAGAAAAAATACCTAAATTTGTTGTAGAGATATAACCTCGAATTAAAATTTGAAAACACTAAATAAAAAGTAAGATGAAACGACTACTCCTTGTAGCACTTATAGTGCTACTATCAAACCTAACTCTTTCGGCGCAAAATGCAAATGTGAAGTATAGTGGTGATGCCCAGCCCGGCGAGAAGATATATAGCTGTGCCTACGACGGCTTTGTGAATATGCGCCAAGCACCATCATTTCAAGCAGCTAAGATTGGTAAGTTTAAGAATGGCCCAACGGGAGCAACACTTATAAGAAACTTGGGCGAGTGGATGGAGATAAACTATAATGGCGTGCGTGGCTACGTTCCATCACGCTTTGTGCAAGATGAGCCAACAGTGGCATATACTGGCACGGCAACAGCTAGTACCATTGAGGGTATGTGGAGTGTAGGATTCTTTGGTCCATTATCTATTTATGACAACGGATATTGGAGTCTATTTGGCAACTATTATGATACTGCTTACGGATATTATATCTTGGAGAACAATCAAATTAAGCTAATTGCCGTTAGAGAGATTGATTTTGAGGATATGAGCAGTGGTATTCCTGGTTATGTGAAAGTAAGAAAAGATTATGGTTCTATTGATATTAATATACTCAATAGCGATAATCGTATTGATTTTCTAACAGGATATGAATCAGAAGAGGAGTTGGAGGGAACAGATTTTAACTTGTGTACCAAGACAAATTTTAAAAATGAGGCAAAAAGAATAAAAGAATATCTGCGAAACGATATCATTGATTTAGAAAAGAGAAAGGTGAAAATTCAGAAAGATGAATAATTAACCTATAATATAAAATAATGAGCCTGACCAACTTATGATTAGCGGTCAGGCTCTCTACTTTTATTTACAGAAGCGCTACTATGCTCTCCTCAACCTTTGCCATGTCGGCAGTAGGCTCGAAGCGGGCAACTACTTCGCCTTGGCGGTTGATGAGGAACTTTGTGAAATTCCACTTAATGTCACTCTTCTTGTCGTAGTCGGCATCTGCCTCGCGAAGCTTCGAGTCGAGAATTTTCGAAAGAGGGTGACCCTCGTCAAAACCCTTGAAACCCTGCTGCGACTTAAGCCATGTGTACAATGGTAGCTCGTTTGTGCCATTCACCTCACACTTCTTCATCTGCGGAAACTCGGTGCCGTAGTTTAGCTGGCAGAACTGTGTAGTCTCAGCATCGCTCTCGGGCGACTGACCACCAAACTGATTGCATGGAAGATCCAAAATCTCTAAGCCCTTGTCGTGATACTTCTTATATAGCTCCTCAAGATTGGCATACTGAGAGGTGAAGCCACACTTGCTGGCAGTGTTCACCACAAGCACTACTTTGCCCCTGAATGTGTCGAGCTTTAGGGGCTTGCCATCCTGCGCCATTACCTCGAAGTTGTATAGATTTTTTGTTGTGTTGCATGAGCAACCACACGATTTATTTGTTGTCTTCATAATCTTTATACTTTATTTATTATATCTACTAAACTTGTTACAAATTTTATTCCGCTGCAAATGTATAAATAATATTTTAGATGTAATATTTTATATCTATTTTCTTTAATATTATTTTCTTATAGTGGTATAAGTTGAAAATATAGTGAGGTGCGAGGCGTGGTACTAATTCTACATTATTAACAATTTGGTGTTAACAACCCGAAAACAACTTATGATAACTTATAGGGAAAATATAGTTGCTCTTTTCGATAAAATTTCTAATTTTGTGGATGTGAAAATTTTTGTGCTTATTTAGGGTATGGCAAAACAATATAACAAAGCTACGAAAAATAATAGTGAGGCATTGGCTCAACTAACTGATATCACGGGTGTTACACCTCCTCAGTCTATAGAGTTGGAGCAGGCGGTGCTGGGTGCATTGATGTTGGAGAAAGATGCTATCATCGATGTTCAAGAGTATCTTAGCGCAGATACCTTCTACAGCGAGGAGCATAAAATTATCTACAAGGCTATCCAGGATCTCTCGTTCGAGATGAAGGCTATCGACCTCTTTACCGTAACCGAGAAGCTTAAGTCGCAGAAGGAGCTTACGAAGGTGGGAGGTGCGGCATATCTCGCGCAGCTAACACAGCGTGTGGCATCGGCAGCACATATCGAGTTTCATGCCAAGATTATTGCACAAAAATATGTTCAGCGTGAGCTCATACGCTCGGCAACCGAGATTCAGCGTCGCTCATACGACGAGGAGGTGGATGTTACCGAGCTTATTGGCTTTGCCGAGCAGGAGATTTTCAAGGTGTCGGAGGGTAACGTGAAGCGCTCGGTGCAGTCGGCATCCGACATTCTGCATAAGGCTATCAAGCAGATTGAGGCGGCAGCAAAGACTGCGGGCGAGTATAATGGTGTGCGCTCAGGTTTTACCGACATCGATAGCATCACTCTCGGTTGGCAGCCCTCAGACCTTATCATCATTGCGGCGCGTCCATCAATGGGTAAGACAGCCTTTGTGCTTACCATGGCGCGTAACATGGCAGTGGAGCTTAAGTCGCCTGTTGCCTTCTTCTCGTTGGAGATGTCGTCGGTGCAGCTTATGAACCGTCTTATTGTTGCCGAGACCCAGCTCAAGTCGAAGGATTTGCGTACGGGTAACCTCTCGCCAGCGCAGTGGGCGCACCTCGAGAAGCAGACCTTGGAGCTTGGTCGTGCTCCCCTATTTATCGACGATACTCCAGCCTTGTCTGTCTATGAGTTTCGCTCGAAGGCGCGTCGCCTAAAGACGCAGCACGACATCAAGATTATTATCATCGACTACCTACAGCTTATGACGGCTGCATCGCCCGAGACACGAGGTAACCGTGAGCAGGAGGTATCTCTTATCTCGCGTACATTGAAGGCTATTGCCAAGGAGTTGGATGTGCCAATCATCGCCCTATCGCAGCTTAGCCGTAATGTGGAGAACCGTGGTGGATCGAAGCGACCACAGCTTTCGGACCTTCGTGAGTCGGGAGCTATTGAGCAGGATGCCGACGTGGTAGCATTTATCCACCGTCCTGAGTACTACGGACTTACAACAAACGAGCAGGGACTATCTACCGAGGGTATGGCGGAGATTATCATTGCCAAGCACCGTAATGGTGAGGTTACTGATGTACCTTTGCGCTTTGTTAAGGAGCAGGCTAAGTTTATGGATGCCGACTCATCTATCACGGCAGATGTGCTCAATGGTGGCGGATATAGCGAGAGCTACGACTATGCAGCATCGAGTGCTAACTCGCTACCTCCTATGGGTAGTGCTCCAGCCGATATGGGTGGCTTTGGTGGCATGAGCGGTGTGCCGAGCGACTTCGACCTTGGTCCAGCACCAACACCCTCAAAGCCTGGTGACGACATTGCTCCATTCTAATATATAGTAAGATGTTTATAAAGATACATAGTGGCGCTATCTCGGGTATCGAGGCAGTCGAGGTAAGTGTAGAGGTTAATGTCGCTGGTGGCGGCATTGGCCTCTTTATCGTTGGACTTCCAGATAACACCATCAAGGAGAGCGAACAACGTATTCAAGCTGCCTACGAGAATAGCGGATATAGGCTCTTGGCAAAGAAGATTGTCGTAAACCTCGCCCCTGCCGACCTGCGCAAGGAGGGTTCGTTGTACGACCTGCCTATTGCCGTGGGTATATTGGTGGCTACCGAGCAGCTATCGTCGAAGTTTATAGACGACAGTATGTTTATCGGCGAGCTCTCGCTAAATGGCGAGCTACGTGGCGTTAAGGGTGTACTTCCGTTGGTTGCCATGGCGCGCGCGAGGGGCTTAAAACGTGTCTTTATGCCTAAGGAGAATGTTGCCGAGGGCGCTGTGGTCGAGGGTGTCGAGATTATCGGCGTAAGTAGCCTTGTGGAGCTCTGCGAGATACTATCGGAGCGTATGTCATATACTCCTGCGGAGCATGTCATAAGCAGTGTAGATATGGCTGAGGAGTCGCTCTATGCCGAGGATTTTGCCGATGTCAAGGGTCAGGCATACGTAAAGCGTGCCCTGGAGATTGCTGCGGCGGGTGGTCACAACATTATCATGATAGGCTCGCCTGGCTCGGGTAAGACCATGCTTGCACGACGCATGCCCACAATCATGCCCCCTATGACGCTCGACGAGGCGCTCGAAACAACGAAGATACACTCCGTGGCGGGTAAGATAGGTGCACACCGAGGACTTATTTTGGAGCGTCCTTTCCGTGCTCCACACCACCTAACATCGCAGGTGGCACTCATTGGTGGTGGCACATATCCTCAGCCGGGCGAGGTGTCGCTGGCAAATAATGGAGTGCTATTTTTGGACGAGATGCCCGAGTTTGGACGTAATGTGTTGGAGGTGTTGCGCCAGCCGCTGGAGGATAGACATATAACCATATCGCGTGCTAAGTACTCGGTGGACTACCCCGCTAACTTCACGCTCATAGCATCGATGAATCCATGCCCCTGTGGCTATTATAACCACCCTACTAAGGAGTGTACATGTTCGGCGGCGGCGGTGCACCGCTATATGTCGCATATATCGGGTCCACTGATGGATCGTATAGATATACATGTTGAGGTTACCCCCGTGTCCATTAAGGATATGTCGTCGGAGAGGCGCGAGGAGAGTAGCGCCGACGTAAGATGCAGGGTTGTCGCAGCACGCGAGCTGCAACGCCAGAGGTTCGAGGGCCTAGAGATACACTGCAACGCCATGATGAATAGCTCTATGCTTCGTAGGTTTGCACCACTTACGAAGGAGTGTAGCGAGCTCTTGGAGCGTGCCATGCAGCGCCTAAACCTCTCGGCACGCGCCTACGACCGTATAATAAAGGTTGCCCGCACCATTGCCGACCTCGAAGCGAAGGAGTCTATCGAGCCACAGCACCTCAGCGAGGCCATCGGCTATCGATCACTCGACAGAGAGAACTGGGGAAGGTGAAAAGTGAAAAGTGAGAGGTGAAAAGTAAGGTGTGCTTCGCACGGGGTTTATTTTATGGGAAAGATGGGACGAATGGGATAGATGGAAGCGCTGAAATAGGGAGATTAGGGAATTTAAGGAGATTAAGGAAAGGCTATCACTAAACTCCTTAATCTACCACATCAATCAGCGCACTAGATTTCTTGTCAGAAGGGTGCCGAGTGCTACACTCGGCAAAAATGCCACCGATGGGTAGTACTAGATGTACGTCCCATTGGTGGCATTTTTTCTAGGGGCCGCAATCGACTCCTTATCACAAGAAATTACTTGCGGGCCTCCTTCACCTCGATGCACTCAGTAGCATGCGGAACACGCAATAGACGCTCACGTGGAATGAGCTTGCCTGAGGTCTTGCAAATGCCGTAGGTCTTGTTCTTGATACGCACCAAAGCCATCTCGAGGTTGCGGATAAACTTAGCCTGGCGCTGTGCCAAACGGCCATACTCCTCCTTAGAGAGTGTTGTGGCACCCTCCTCCATAACCTTGAACGTAGGAGATGAATCCTCGGTGTCGTTCTCGTTGCTTGTTGCTGTGCGCAACATATCGTAGTCGGCTCTTGCCGAGGCCAACTTCTGCTCAATCAACAGGCGGAACTCCTCGAGCTCAGCGTCGTTGTAACGGGTTTTCTCCTCTGCCATAGTCGTTATTTTTTTAGTTTTGTCGTTATAATAATTGTAAAATTAAGCAAAAATTATGAAATACGCAAATATTAGATAAAAAAATAGTAAAATAACAGAGCTTAAGGCTGAGAATAACCAAAATTGCAACATAAAAAAACTCCGAACAACATATGCCGTTCGGAGTCTTTTACAAAGGGGTTATACCCCACTATTTAGCTTATGCCTTAGTTACAGCAATCTTCAAAGGTGATTCGTCGATGTCGGAGTCAACAATCTTGTCGCCCGCAGGAGCGGCTGAAGCCTTAACCTCCAACGCCAAGGTCTGCTGTGCGATATACTCGGCGAAGCTCTCGATAGCTGGTGTTGTGAGCTCGGTAGCCTCAATCTCAACACGGATCTTATCGGTAACCTCGAAGCCAGACTCCTTACGGATATTCTGGATGCGGTTTACCAACTCACGTGCTACACCCTCACGACGCAACTCGTCAGTGATGGTGATGTCGAGAGCCACGGTGAGCTTGCCCTCAGAGGCTACCAACCAGCCTGGCATATCCTCCGATGTAATCTCGAAGTCAGCAGCAGTAGTAACAAACTCTGCGTCCTCAACCTTTAGGATTGTCTCGGCATTTGACTCAACAGCGGCAATCTGCTCCTGAGTGAACGATGCTACGAGCTGAGCAACCTGCTTCATATACTTACCACACTTAGCACCCAACGTCTTGAAGTTAGGCTTGATGCGCTTAGTGATGATACCTGTGGTGTCGGTGATAAGCTCGATATCCTTGACGTTTACCTCGCCCATGATAAGCTGCTTAACAGCCTCGATGTGCTCAGCCATAGCCTTGTCCAACACAGGAATGATAATCTTCTGAAGTGGCTGGCGCACCTTGATGTTCACCTTACGACGCAAAGCAAGCACCATTGACGATGTGCGCTGTGCAAGCTGCATCATATCCTCAAGCTCAGTGTTGATAAGGCTCTCGTCGCACTTAGGGAACGTAGCGAGGTGTACGCTCTCTTCGGTGTGGCGGCCACTTACGGCGTTAAGGTCGCGGAAGATGCGGTCAGAGATAAATGGAGCGATAGGCGCTGCAAGCATCACAACAGTCTCAAGACATGTGTAGAGGGTCTGGTATGCTGCGAGCTTATCGGCTGTCATAGAACCACCCCAGAAACGCTTGCGGTTAAGACGTACGTACCAGTTAGAGAGGTTCTCGTTTACGAACTCGTCGATGCGGCGTGCCGCAGGTGTTGGGTCGTAGTCCTCGAGATACTTGGTAACATCCTTGACAAGGGTGTTAAGCTCCGAGAGAATCCAGCGGTCAATCTCTGGGCGCTCATTAACCGAAATCTCCTCCTCGGCACCTGTGAAGCCATCGATGTTGGCATAGAGGGCGAAGAATGAGTAGGTGTTGTACAATGTGCCGAAGAACTTACGACGACACTCGTCAACGCCATCAACGTCGAACTTAAGGTTGTCCCAAGGCTGCGAGTTAGAGATCATGTACCAACGTGTAGCGTCAGCACCATACTTCTTCAATACCTCGAATGGATCTACGGCATTACCCAAGCGCTTAGACATCTTGTTGCCATTCTTATCCAATACCAAGCCGTTAGAGATGATATTCTTGAATGCTACAGAGTCGAAGAGCATTGTTGCTATGGCGTGCAATGTGTAGAACCAACCACGTGTCTGGTCAACACCCTCAGCGATGAAGTCGGCAGGATAGATCTGGTCGAAGCCCTCCTTGTTCTCGAATGGGTAGTGCACCTGAGCATAAGGCATAGCACCTGAGTCGAACCATACGTCGATGAGGTCTGGCTCACGGCGCATAGGCTCGCCCTTAGATGACACAAGCACGATGTTGTCTACATAAGGACGGTGAAGGTCGATGTTGTCGGTAGAGTAGTTCTCCTTCGACATGTCGCCAACCTTGAAGTTCTTATATGGGTTCTCAGCCATCACGCCAGCAGCTACTGCCTTCTCAATCTCGGCGATAAGCTCCTCAACCGAGCCTATGCACTTGAGCTCTGAGCGATCCTCAGTAGCCCAGATTGGAAGTGGAGTACCCCAGAAGCGTGAACGTGAGAGGTTCCAGTCGTTGATGTTTTCGAGCCACTTACCGAAGCGACCAGTACCTGTTGACTCAGGCTTCCAGTAGATGGTCTTGTTGAGATCCATCATGCGCTCACGGAGAGCTGTGGTGCGGATAAACCATGAGTCGAGTGGGTAGTACAACACAGGCTTATCGGTACGCCAGCAGTGTGGGTAGTTGTGGGTGTGCTTCTCGATTTTGAACACCTTGTTCGACTCCTTAAGCTTGATAGAGATGTAGATGTCGAGGTTCTCGGCAGCGGCTGCAGCCTTCTCGTCGTAGCGACCATCTACGGTGAACTGTGGGTCGTAGGCATTCTTCACGAAGCGACCCTCATACTCCTTGTATGACTCCGCAACGCACTCCTTCGCAAACTTCTCGTCGAGCTCCTCAGTAAGGTAGAACTTACCAGCGAAATCGACCATAGGACGTGTCTCGCCACGCTTGTTAATCATGAAGAGCGAAGGTATGCCTGCCTGACGTGCTACAAAGGCATCGTCAGCACCGAAGGTAGGAGCGATGTGTACAATACCGGTACCGTCCTCAACAGTTACGTAGTCGCCGAGGATCACGCGGAATGCCTTCTCCGAAGCCTCCTTCCAGTTGCCCTGCTCGTCAGCCTCAACAGGCTTAACCCAAGGCAAGAGCTGCTCGTAGTGCATGCCCTCGAGCTCAGTACCCTTCCACTTGCCAACAACCTCGAATGGGATAACCTTATCGCCAGCTTTGTAGCTATCGAGAGCTAGCTCCTCGCCCTTCTTGTTGAAGATTGAGTAGAGCAATGGCTCGGCAACAACAGCTGTAATCTTCTCAGCGGTGTAAGGGTTGTATGAGCGTACTGCAACATAGTCGTACTTAGGACCTACGCAGAGTGCAGTGTTTGATGGAAGTGTCCAAGGTGTTGTTGTCCATGCCAAGAAGACAGGAGTACCCCAGCCCTCCATCTCAGCCTTAGGCTCGAGGATGCGGAACTGAGCAGTACAAGTCGTGTCCTTAACATCGCGGTAGCAACCAGGCTGGTTGAGCTCGTGTGTCGAAAGACCAGTACCTGCTGCTGGCGAGTATGGCTGGATGGTGTAGCCCTTGTAGAGAAGGTTCTTCTCGTAGAGCTGCTTCAAAAGCCACCAAAGGGTCTCGATAAACTTGTTGTCGTAGGTGATATATGGGTCGTCCATGTTCACCCAGTAGCCCATCTTGCGTGTTAGGTCCTCCCAGAGGTCGGTGAACTCCATGACAGCCTCGCGGCACGCCTTGTTGTAGTCCTCGATAGATATTGTCTTGCCGATATCCTCCTTTGTGATGCCCATCTTCTTCTCAACACCAAGCTCCACAGGAAGACCGTGTGTGTCCCAACCCGCCTTACGGTGTACGAGATAACCCTGCTGTGTCTTGAAGCGGCAGAATACGTCCTTGATGGTACGCGCCATAACGTGGTGGATACCTGGCGTACCATTTGCTGATGGGGGACCCTCATAAAAGACGAATGTAGGGTGGCCCTCACGTGTGGTTATGCTCTTGTGAAAAGAGTCCTCCTTAGTCCACTGCGCCAACACCTCGTCGGCGATGCCACTAAGGTCAAGACCCTTATACTCAGTAAATTTCTTCATAAAACAAGTGTTGAATATATGATTACTCCTCCTCGTCCTCGTCAGACTCGGCCATGGTAGTATATACGTTTGTTACGTCGTCGTCCTCCTCGAGGTGCTCGATAAGCTTGTTAACAGCCTCGCGCTGCTCTGCTGTAAGCTCCTTGGTGTCGGTTGGGATACGCACAGCCTCACCCGATACAAGCTCGAAGCCCTTCTCCTCGATCCATGTCTGAATCTGACCGAACGACTCGTAAGCAGCATATACTGTTACCTCGCCCTCCTCAGCGTAGAACTCATCAACGCCAAAGTCGATCATCTCAAGCTCCATCTCCTCGAAGTCAACACCCTCGGTAGGCTTGAACTTAAATACGCACTTGTGCTCGAACATGAAGCCCACAGAGCCCGATGTGCCGAGAGTACCGCCATACTTGTTGAAGTACATACGTACAGAGGCAACAGTACGGTTTGTGTTGTCGGTAGCTGTCTCAACCAAGATAGCGATACCGTGAGGTCCATATCCCTCATAAATCATCTCCTTGTAGTCGGCAGCGTCCTTGTCTGTTGCACGCTTGATAGCACGCTCAACATTCTCCTTTGGCATGTTCTCAGCCTTGGCGTTCTGGATAAGAAGGCGAAGACGGAGGTTTGATGATGGGTCTGGACCTGAAGCCTTAACTGCCATCTCAATCTCCTTACCAATCTTTGTAAATACTCGCGCCATGTGTCCCCAGCGCTTCATCTTTCTCGCCTTGCGATACTCAAATGCTCTTCCCATAGTTTTATATTTTTTTGTTGTTAATTTTGTCGAATAAGTACAATGGCGCAAATATACTAAAAAATATTAAAAAATGAAACTGCAAAACCTCAAAAAAACACTACCCCCTAAATAACGTTACGTTATTCGTGGCTCTTTGCGCCTTTTTTGTTGTGGAGAAATAGTATAAACTTGGTAAATAACGCCACTAAAAAATTGCTATTTTTTGAGCCTAAAACTACCCTATTTTCGGGGCTAAAAACAGGGTGTCAAAACATAGATTTTTGAGGGCGGAGGTTGGGCGCTTTTTAGGTGCGAAAAACCCATTTAGCGAATTAATCCACAATTAATATTGTGATTTGCGAAAATATTAGTAACTTTGTACGTTTTGAAACGTAAGCAAGAGATAAAACAAACGATAATCTATGATCAACAAAATTGAACAACTTTTGGCCGAGATCGAGGCATTTGCACCACAGAATGCTGCCGATGTCGAGGCTTTCAGAATTAAGATTCTTGGCAAGAAGGGCGAGCTTGGCGCTCTTATGGAGGAGTTTAAGAGCGTTGCTCCTGAGCAGAAGCGCGAGCTCGGTCAGAAGCTCAACCACCTCAAAAATGTAGCTACCGAGCGTATCAACACCCTCAAGGAGGAGATTTCGAATGCTCAGGCGATGAATGCCTCACGCATCGACGATATGACACGCCCAGGTACTCAGGAGCAGGTGGGCTCACGCCACCCTATCTCAATCGTGAAGAACGAGATTATTGGCATCTTCTCGCGCCTTGGCTATACCGTGGCTGATGGCCCTGAGATCGAGGACGACTGGCATGTGTTCTCAGCCCTCAACTTCCCACCCGAGCACCCAGCACGCGACATGCAGGATACCTTCTTCATCGAGAAGAACCCAGATGTAGTGCTCCGTACCCACACCTCATCTATCCAGGTGCGCACCATGGAGCGTCAGAAGCCACCTATCCGCGTAATCTGCCCAGGCCGTGTGTTCCGTAACGAGGCTATTTCGTATCGTGCACACTGCATCTTCCACCAGATCGAGGGCTTGTATATCGACCGCAACGTGTCGTTTGCCGACATGAAGCAGTCGTTGCTCTACTTCGCTAAGGAGCTCTTTGGCGAGCAGGCACAGATTCGTATGCGTCCATCATACTTCCCATTTACTGAGCCATCGGCTGAGGTTGACGTGTCGTGCTCAATCTGCGGCGGTAAGGGCTGTGGCGTATGTAAGGGCACTGGCTGGCTCGAGATTATGGGTTGTGGTATGGTTGACCCTAACGTGTTGGAGGCAAACAATATCGACCCTAAGGAGTTCTCAGGCTTTGCCTTTGGTATGGGAGTTGAGCGTATCGCAATGTTGAAGTATGGTGTGGGTGACCTTCGCCTATATTTTGAGAACGACGTTCGCTTCCTCAACCAGTTTGAGAGCGCCCTATAATCTTAAATCGACGTGAGAAGAGTCTTTTACACTCTTTGTGCACTTTTGTTTGTAGTGGTATCGACAGCATTTAGTGTTGTCGATAGCCCTACTGTTGCCTATAACGAGGCTGGCGAGAGGGTTGTCAAGGATAGTAGCTCTTTGTCGCGCCGACATTTGGAGGCTGTGAGAAGCCTTCATGTGTGGAAAGATACGGTGCGTGCCGAGAGGCTATGGCGAGAGATAGTTGCCGAGGATGGCAACTATGCTCCAGCACTCTACAACCTTAGCTTGCTGCATCGTGCAAACCTAAGCGAGGCTACCCCACTTGCCAAGCGAGCATACTATGCCGATACGACAAATAAGTGGTATTTAGATAGTTATGCCACAATGCTCTTCGACTCAGAGGAGTTCGACGAGGCGTTGCCACTATTTAAGCGATTGTTGGCTAAGGATAGTCATCAGACCTCTACGTACTACTATCTGTCGTGTATCTACACCAATAACGAGGATATAGACTCTGCCATCTCCATTCTTGACTCGGCGGAGGTTCGCATGGGCCCTAATGTCTATCTCGATAGGATAAAGGTCGAGCTACTCATAAGCACGCATCAGTACGACAGGGCGATAAGCCTTGGGCGCAGAGTAGTCGATGATAGCCCCTACGATGTTGATGCGCGACTCAGCCTTGCTGCAACCTACGAGAGAGCAAAGCGCGACTCGTTGGCACGTGCGACATACGAGGAGGCATATCTCATAGATACTACGCGTCTTGAGACTATTGTTGAGCTGCTCGACTACAACATTCGTCAGGGCAACCTCGCTGAGCAGTTTAAGTGGGAGGGGTTGATTCTTGGCCATGAGCGTGTGCCCCTCGATGTTAAGCTCGAGCGCATGCATGCCTTTATGGAGGGTGATTTCTATCGCAACAACTTCTTCCATGTCGGAGGCTTGTTGAAAGTTCTTGTGAAGCACTACCCTACCGACCGAGATGTTGTTCATCTCAACACCCAGTACCTATGCAACGGTGGCATGATAGATCAGGCTACCGAGTATCTGCGAAGCCACACCTACGATGCTAATGTTACGCCGGAGGACTTCTCCCTGCTTGTAGCGTTAAATACCACGCTTGAGGACCAGGAGGCTCTGTTTAGCGACGTGGAGCGAGGCTTGGCCCTTTTCCCCGAAGATGTTCAGCTCATTGGCATATACTCGCTGCTTCATCACTATAGCGACGATACTAAGGGTGCGATACGCGTACTCAGCGATGCCACCAAGAGGCTTAAAAAGAGTGAGGATTTGAGCTACTGCTGGGGACGTATTGGCGACCTATATCACGAGATTGACAACGACAAACAGGCATTTAAAGCATACCGCAAAGCACTCGACTACAACCCCGAGAATGCGGAGGTGCTGAACAACTATGCCTACTTCCTGAGCCTACGCAACGAGCAGCTCAATAAGGCTCTCGCCATGTCGTCGCTGGCTATCGTACTGGAGGCTGACAACTACAACTATATCGACACCCATGCTTGGGTGTTGCACTGCCTGGGTCGCAACGACGAGGCTAAGAGGTATATGCGTCAGGCGCTCATGCTCTCGCAGCATGGCGAAGCATCGCTGCTTGCCCACTATGGTGACATCCTCTGGGCGTTGGGCGAGGGCTTTATGGCAGATATCTACTGGCAAAAGGCTATAGATGCGGGCTACGACGTAGACGAGATGGCAGAGCATATTGCCCAGTTAAAACAAGATAAGTAGGGTAGCGCATGAGTCGTTTTTTTAGACATATTTTCCTTCTATGCGTTGTGGTGCTTATGGCAGCTGCAACCGATAGTGTGTCGGCACAGAAGAAGACAACGACGGTTGCCGAGCAGAAGAGGCGTGTGGAGCAGTATAAGCGCGACTTGGAGCGTACAAAGAAGGAGGTGCAGAACCTCAAAAAGGAGAAGGGTAGTGCCACGGAGCGTGTAGACAAGCTTACCGAGCAGATGAACCTTCGCACGTCGTATATCGCTGAGACTGAGCGCAAACAAGAACTGCTAAAGGTTGAGGCAAACACTCTCGATAAAACAATAGACTCGCTCTCTAAGCAGCTCGAATACAACAAGCAGATATATGCCGAGGCTGTGCGTGTGGCATACCGCAACTATCGCACAGAGCGCACCACGACATATCTATTCTCATCAACCGACCTCTCGGATGCCACTCGTCGCATAGTTAACATACGCCATGTTGCTGAGCAACGTCAGGAGCTTGCCGATGAGATTGTTGAGCAGAGTGAGCGCCTCAAGGGCATGCGCAACGAGCTCACCGTTCGCCGTACCGAGCTCGACTCGCTCGAACGTTCGCTGGAGGCTGAGCACCGCGAGCTAAAACGCGATAGGGAGGAGGCTAAGCGCACCTATGAGGAGCTATCCGAGAAGGAGCGTAAGGCACTCGAGGAGCAGAAACGCCAGCAGCAGCTCCTCGATAAGGCCACTAAGGAGCTACGTAAGCTCACACAAGGCAACAAGGTGGGTAAGAGTTTCAACAAGTCAACAAAGGCGCTAAATCTCCCCGTAAAGGGCGGTAAGACCGAGAAGATGCAGACCAACATGGTCAAAATCGTGGGAGCGAAGGGAGATGCTGTAAATAGCATTTATGAGGGTAAGGTAATCCGCATTGTTGTGGATAACACCAACCACTCAACGGTGATGATTGCCCACGGTAGCTATGTCTCGGTATATACGCACCTCAGCCAGATACGTGTGGCTGTGGGCGATGTGGTTAAGCGCAATGAGCGTATAGGTACAATTGGCATTGGTGTCGACCACAAGGGTGTGATGAGCGCCTATATGCAATTTATGATAATAAATACGGAGTCCACTACACCAATGAACGTTATGGACTGCTTCAAAAAATAGTGACGTCTATAAATAGCTACTTCTATGATTCACTTCTACAATCAAGAGTCTAACTATTTGCCTACAAAACGCCTCGTTCTACGTCGTTGGATCGAGGAGGTTATCCGTCGTGAGGGCTACCAGGCGGGCGAGATAAACTATGTCTTCTGCTCGTCGGACTACCACCGACAGATGAACCGCGACTTCTTGGGACACGACTACTATACCGACGTTATCACGTTCGAGGAGCGCGAAAGTAGGGTAGAGGAGGGCATTGTAAATGGCGAGGTATATATCGACGTGGCGACAGTTACGGATAATGCTTCGTTGTACAACTCGTTGCCTATCAACGAGATGCGCCGTGTTATTGTGCATGGAGCACTCCACCTCTGCGGACATCGCGACAAGGCTCCTACGGCAGAGCGCAATATGCGCCGCATGGAGAACAAATATCTCAAACTTTTACGCGAGGAGATGCTATGATACTAAGCTACGACGTAGTGGTTATTGGTGCTGGACATGCTGGCTGTGAGGCGGCTACGGCTGCTGCACGCCTCGGCTCACGCACACTGCTCATCACTATCGACATGGAGAAGATTGCCTCTATGTCGTGCAACCCTGCTGTGGGTGGTGTGGCTAAGGGTCAGATAGTCAGAGAGATAGATGCTCTTGGTGGTATGATGGGTCGCGTTGCTGATCGCTCGGCAATACAGTTCCGAATGCTCAACCGCTCGAAGGGTGCTGCCATGTGGAGCCCTCGTGCGCAGTGCGACAAGCATAAGTTCTCGCGCGAGTGGCGACATATCGTCGAGAACACCAAAAACCTCTATCTGTGGCAAGATTCTGTTGTAGATATACTCTTTGACCTTTCAGGCGAGAAACCCCGTGTAAAAGGCGTAAAAACGCGCATGGGCGTGGAGATAGAGTGTGGTAGGGTAGTGCTCACCGCAGGAACATTCCTCGAGGGCATGATGCACTGTGGCGAGGCGAGTGCTGAGGGTGGCCGCGCCGGCGACCAGGCAGCACATGGCGTAACGACAAGCCTCCTAAAGCTCGGATTTGAGAGTGGCCGTATGAAGACGGGAACACCTGTGAGGCTTGATGCACGCACCATTAACTTCGATGCGCTGGAGGTGCAGGAGGGCGATGCAGAGCCCTCTAAATTCTCGTATGATGCAGATACTGAGGCGGTTAGCAATCAGCTACCCTGCTTTATGGTCTATACATCGAAGCGTGTGCACGACATTCTACGCACTGGCTTCGATCGCTCGCCACTATTCAATGGCACGATACATGGCATAGGTCCTCGCTACTGCCCAAGCATCGAGGATAAGCTACGCACCTTTGCCGATAAGGATCAGCATCAGCTATTCCTTGAGCCTGAGGGTCGTGATACAAATGAGTACTACCTAAATGGCTTCTCGTCGTCACTACCATTCGAGGTGCAGATGGAGGCGTTGCGCAACATCGTGGGCTTCGAGGATGTGCACGTATATCGCCCCGGCTACGCTATCGAGTACGACTACTTCCCACCTACGCAGCTAAAGCATACGCTCGAGACAAAGCTCGTTGATGGACTTTACTTCGCAGGTCAGGTTAACGGAACTACGGGATATGAGGAGGCGGCAGCGCAGGGTCTTATGGCGGGTATCAATGCCCACCGCTCGCTATGTGGCGAGGAGGAGGTTGTGCTTGGTCGCGATGAGGCATACATCGGCGTGTTGATAGATGACCTCGTGACTAAGGGTGTTGATGAACCATACCGCATGTTCACCTCAAGAGCCGAGTATCGAATACTCCTTCGTCAGGATAATGCCGATCAGCGACTCACTCCGCTTGGCCATAAAATTGGTCTTGTGAGCGAAGAAAAATATGAAAATTTGCTCAAAAAAAATACGGCTGTAGAATCGCTTATTTCGATGCTCCGTGCAACGTCGGTCAAAATAGGCGAAATTGACAGCTATTTAATTTCGGTGGGTGAAGAGCCTTTGACGCAAGGAAAAAAGCTCTACGATATCGTTCTTCGTAGTAACGTTACGATTTTCGACCTTAGCCGAGTGCACAAAAAGCTGGCTAAGTATATTACCGAAAACAACCTCGACAAGGAGGTTATCGAGCAGGCTGAGATACAAATTAAGTATCGAGGATATATTGAGCGCGAGCGTTACTATGCCGAAAAGATGCATCGCCTGGAGAATATTGCTATTCCCGAGAACTTCGATTTTAACGCTATGCAGTCGCTAACCATCGAGGCACGCCAAAAACTTAGTCGCATTCGACCAACAACCCTCGGTCAGGCAAGTCGCATTCCTGGAGTCTCGCCAGCCGATATTAATGTCTTGTTGGTTAAATTTGGTAGATAGTTCTATACTATATATTATATATAAAAGGAGTGTTCCACGTGGAGCGCTCCCTTTTGTTGTAGTAAACTGTTCTCTACGTTCCACGTGGAACGTTGTCCTTGGCAAGGAATCTCTTGTTAGAAGTCGTTAGATGTGGTGCATATAAAAAGGGACTACCCGAGGATAGTACAAGACGTACAGCCTCGGGTAGTCAGCTTTTTGAGATGTGCCGCAGATTACGGCTTATCACAAGAAATTATTACATTACCTCTACGTTCCAGTTGTGGATATCCTCAACACGGCCGTACTGGATGCCCTGAAGGTGGTCGTACATCTTCTTGCAAGTCTCGCCAACCTTCATGCCGTAGTCGTAAGTAACACCATTGTCGAGGTCATACAATGCACCGATAGGTGAGATAACTGCAGCAGTACCGCAAGCACCAGCCTCCTCGAACGTAGCGAGCTCCTCAACAGGAATATCGCGCTCCTCAACAGTAAGACCGAGGTCAGCAGCGATCTGACGAAGGCTCTTGTTGGTGATTGATGGAAGGATAGATGCTGACTTAGGAGTTACATAAGTGTTGTTCTTGATACCGAAGAAGTTTGCAGCACCAAACTCCTCAACCTTTGAGTGGGTTGCAGCGTCGAGATACAATACGTTAGAGAAGCCCTTCTCGTGAGCAGCCTCCAACGACCAGATAGATGAAGCGTAGTTACCACCTACCTTTACGTCACCTGTTCCACGTGGAGCAGCACGGTCCTGATCACGCATGATGAGAGCCTTGATAGCTGACATGCCGCCCTTGAAGTAAGGACCTACAGGAGCACAGAAGATGATAAGGTCGGCCTCATCAACAGCACGTACGCCAAGGCAAGTCTTAGTACCAAGAAGAGTTGGACGCAAGTAGAGTGATGCGCCAGTCTCGTAAGGAGGAATGAAGTCAGCGTTGCGGCGAACACACTCAACGCAACCCTCAACGAACTGCTCAACAGTTGGAGCTGGCAAGCAGAGGCGGTTTGCTGAGTTGATCATACGCTTAGCGTTCTCGTCTGGACGGAACAAACGTACCTTACCATCAACGCCACGGAATGCCTTAAGACCCTCGAAGATCTCCAAACCATAGTGCAAGCAAGCTGCTGACATGTGCATCTTGATGTACTCGTCATCAGTTACCTCCATCTGGCTCCACTGACCGTTAGCGTAGTGGTAGCGAACATTGAAAGCGGTCTTGTAGTAGGCAAAACCAAGCTCTCCCCATTTAATGTTTTCCATAGTAAATGTTAAAGTTTAAGTTGGTTGTTATTAACTTTTATTTCTTATTGGTTATTATCTAACCATTTGATTATCATTTGTTTAGCTATCCAATCATTGCACCCGACATGGTCTTGTCCTCGGGCTGTACCAATACCAAGCGACCCAAAGCATCCTCAGCCATGAGAATCATGCCTCGCGACTCGATGCCCTTGATCTCGCGTGGTGCGAGGTTAGCCAATACAAGCACCTGACGACCTACGAGCTGCTCAGGAGTGTAGTACTCGGCGATGCCTGATACGATGGTGCGCTTGTCGATACCTGTGTCGATCGAAAGCTTAAGGAGCTTCTTTGTCTTAGCCACCTTCTCGGCAGCAAGGATTGTCGATACACGAATATCCATCTTCTGGAAGTCGTCGAACGATACCTCAGCCTTCTGCTCGGTTACGTTCTGCGCTGCCTCAGCCTCAAGAATAGCCTTACGTGCTGCCTCAAGCTTGTCGAGCTGTGCCTGGATAACGTCGTCCTCAATCTTCTCGAAGAGGAGCACTGCCTCGCCAATGGTGTGGCCTGCAGCAATAAGCTCCATTGAGCCCATCTGCTCCCACGAGAACTTCTCCACAGCGAGCATCTTAAGCATCTTCTCGGCAGAGAATGGCATAAATGGCTCGATAGCGATAGCTGTGTTGGCAGTAATCTGTAGGGCGATGTTAAGGATTGTCTTAACACGCTCAGGGTCAGTCTTTATGAGCTTCCATGGCTCGGTGTCAGCAAGATACTTATTACCGATACGTGCAAAGTTCATAGCATCCTTCAACGCCTCGCGGAAGTGGTAGTGCTCGATGTTGCGCTCCAACGATGCTTTGATCTTCTGCATCTCGTCGATAGTAGCCTCGTCGTACTCAGTAAGCTCGCCACGCTCAGGCACGATGCCCTCGTAGTACTTCTTTGTGAGCACCAAAGCGCGGTTTACGAAGTTACCCAACACGGCAACAAGCTCTGAGTTGTTGCGTGCCTGGAAGTCCTTCCATGTAAAGTCGTTATCCTTGGTCTCAGGGGCGTTGGCGCACAACACGTAGCGCAACACATCCTCCTTGCCTGGGAACTCGTCGAGATACTCGTGGAGCCATACTGCCCAGTTGCGCGATGTAGAGATCTTGTCGCCCTCGAGGTTTAGGAACTCGTTGGCAGGAACATTCTCAGGAAGAATGTAATCGCCATGTGCCTTAAGCATTGCAGGGAACACGATGCAGTGGAATACGATGTTGTCCTTACCGATGAAGTGCACCATCTTGGTATCCTCTGACTTCCAGTACTTCTCCCAGTCGGGTGTAAGATCTTTAGTAGCAGAGATATAGCCGATAGGCGCATCAAACCATACGTATAGCACCTTACCATCAGCACCCTCTACAGGCACAGGAATACCCCAGTCCAAATCGCGGCTTACGGCACGTGGCTGAAGGCCGAGGTCGAGCCAGCTCTTGCACTGGCCATATACGTTCGACTTCCACTCCTTGTGACCCTCCAATATCCACTCACGAAGAAAGCCCTCATACTTATCCAAAGGCAAGTACCAGTGCTTTGTCTCGCGCTTTACGATGTTGCCACCAGAGAGCGCACTGCGTGGGTTGATAAGCTCGTCGGGCGAGAGTGTTGAGCCACACTTCTCGCACTGGTCGCCATATGCCTTCTCGTTCTGGCAACGTGGACATGTGCCCACGATATAGCGGTCAGCGAGGAACTGCTGTGCCTCCTCGTCGAAGAACTGCATTGATGTCTGCTCGATAAACTTACCCTCGTCGTAGAGCTTGCGGAAGTAGTCCGACGCTGTTACACGGTGTGTTGGCGACGATGTGCGTGAGTAGATGTCGAACGACATGCCGAGGCGGCGGAACGACTTCTCGATAATCTCGTGGTAGCGGTCAACCACCTGCTGAGGGGTGATACCCTCCTTGCGTGCCTTGATGGTGATGGGCACACCATGCTCGTCGCTGCCGCACACTGAGATCACGTCGTGACCCTTTAGGCGAAGGTAACGTGTATAGATGTCTGAGGGCACATAAACACCAGCCAGGTGGCCGATATGCACGGGACCATTGGCATAGGGGAGTGCCGATGTTATAAGATAACGCTTATACTCTTTGCTCATTTTTATCACTTAATTTGTTGATGCTACGGCAGTAAGCACACTACATGCTACGCCCCAGCGCATAATATGGAACAAAGGTAATAAAAATTTTATGAAAAGTGCGCACTTTCGGGGCTAAAAAATGAGGTAAAAGTGGTAGTCAGTGTAGCTTCCGATGAGTTGCGTAAAAAAGATGTAGGCTTGCCCAACATTTTTGTCAGGCAAGCCCACATGATTTTAAGGTGACAAAGCCACTGATGCGACATAGTCGGCTTAGGTTACTCTTTTCGGTAGCCTATCGTGAACTCCTTGTATTCGGAGGTAAATCCCTCCTCTGGGCTATAGTACTCAATTATCTCGATAACGTTGTTCGACGAGTCGTATTTGCAAGACAACCTGCTCGTCATTTTTCCTTGGGAATTATGTGTTGCTTGGATGGTTTTGTTGCCATTGTTGTCATACGTAATTAAAGAACCCCATTTTAAATTCATTTCCGAGTCGAAGTAATAACTTCCAACAAGAAGCCCCTCAGTGTTGTATTTGTAGATAATCTCACTTTTGAGATTACCCTCTGTATCATAGCTATACTCTTTACATAGGTCTCCTCGTCCGTTATATTCGTATGTCCATCTTTGCTCTGTATTATTGGTATAGAAGTAGATCACCTTCTCCTCAAGGTTAGTTGAGAGCCTGTGAAAACTATAATTGATCTCCCAATCTTTTACCCTATTATAATCGTATTGTCCCTCTCTTACAAGATTATTATGTTCGTCATACACAAAGAAGTATCCAACCTCTAACGTGCCGTCAGGATTTTGGTTCTCTTGTAGGGTCATGTTTCCCTTTCGGTCATACTTGTAGATCTCTTTTAGATAAAGTATCTTCTCTGAGTTATATCGGTGTGTCTCGGTGAGCTTGCCCTCCGAGTTGTAGAAGTACTCATACCTGCTCAAAAGATTACCCTCCGAGTCATACTCCGTTAAATCACTGCATTTTCCCTCCGAGTTATAGCCGTAGAGCTTCATATATATTAGGTTGCCATCGCCATCCCAGCAGCTGTAACTGAAAACGTTGCCAGCCTTGTTAAACTCGTATACCTCAGTGTTTTTTGCCTCGTTGTATAATAGCTCGCCGTCGTGCTCCTCAAGCTCATAAGTTTTAATTCCAACCCACTCCACGTCGCCATGTAGGGGAACTCCCTCTGACCACCCGTGTCGCTCGGGTGCTGTTTGTGCTGATGCGGTGAGGGCTGTGGCAAGGATGACAGCCATAAGCAAAAATAGTCGTTTCATGTTTGTGTAGTTTTGGTAACAACCTAAAAGTATTGACTAATACAAAATTAGTGAAAGTATTTGAATATTTCGCAAAATGAGGGAAAAAATATCGCCTCGGAAATTGCTCGTTGGCGTGGGAAATAGTATCTTTGCAACTCAAAGAAGATATACAATGCACGAAGATATTTTACAAGGTTTAAATCCCGCACAGCGCGATGCTGTTGTGAACTACGAGGGACCCTCGCTCATTATTGCGGGTGCGGGCTCTGGCAAGACGCGTGTGCTCACCACACGTATTGCCTATATGCTTGCTAACGGCGTGAAGCCCAGCTCGATACTTGCCCTGACGTTTACCAACAAGGCGGCACGCGAGATGCGTGAGCGTATCGAGAAGATGGTGGGCTCGGAGGCTCGCTTCATACGTATGGGTACCTTCCACTCGGTATTCTGCCGAATACTGCGCGAGAATGCCTCGAGAATAGGCTTCCCCGAGAGCTACACCATCTACGAGCCCAACGACGTGAAGAACCTTATCAAGAGCATCATCAAGGATAAGAACCTTTCGGAGGAGCGCTACAAGCCGCAGAATGTGGCAGCACGCATCTCTATGGCTAAGAACTGCCTTATCACGCCAGGTGCCTATGTTGCCAATGCCTCGCTTGTGGCTGAGGATCGCGAGGCTAAGATGCCCGAGATAGGCGACATATACAACGAGTATTGCATACGCTGCAAGCGCAACGGAGCAATGGACTTCGACGACTTGCTGTTGCAGACAAACATCTTGTTGCGTGATGCCCCCGAGGTGTTGGAGAAGTATCAGGATCAGTTTAAGTATGTGCTTGTTGATGAGTATCAGGACACCAACATGGCGCAGTATATCATCGTGCGTCGCCTAGCATTGAAGCACTCCAACGTCTGCGTTGTGGGCGACGATGCGCAGAGTATCTACGCCTTTCGTGGTGCCAAGATCGAGAATATCCTCTCGTTCCAGCGCGACTACCCAACAACTAAGGTATATAAGCTTGAGCAGAACTACCGCTCGACGCAGACTATTGTCGACGCTGCCAACTCGCTCATTGCGCATAACTCGCGCCGATTGGAGAAGCGCTGTTTCTCGGCTGCCGAGGAGGGCGAGAAGATTAAGGTGGTCAGAGTGTTGGAGGATAGCTACGAGCCTGTAGAGGTGGCTATGGACATCAAGGATAGGGCACGCGATGGTGCTGAGTGGCGCGACTTCGCCATATTGTATCGCACCAACAAGCAGCACGGTCTGTTCGAGGCGGCACTAACACGCCGAGGCATTCCGTACCGCGTATATAAGGGCATGTCGCTCTTGGAGCATAAGGACGTGCGCAATTTGTTGGCATACATAAGCCTTATCATCAATCCTAATGATAATGAGGCATTTAAGCGCATCGTGAACTACCCTGCACGAGGCATTGGCGACACGACAATAGCCCGCATCGAGGAGATAGCTCGTCAAAAAAATATGTCGATGTGGCACGCTGTGAGCGAGCTTATGCACTCGCCGGTGTTGGACCAGGTCGAGAAGGTCGTGGTGCGCAAGGTGGGCGACTTTATGCGCATGATATCGGAGCTCTCGGCTATGCGCACGACGATGGGTGTCTGCGACTTCGGTAAGGAGATTATGGCACGCTCGGGAATACTACATATGCTTGAGGCGGAGAAGAAGCCCGAGAACGACACGTCAAAAGACTATCTCGACCAGCTGCTCTCGATGATGAGCTCCTACGAGGAGGAGTGCGCAAAGGATGTAGACGAGGGTCTGCGTGATGCCGACTTTGAGCCTACCATTGATGAGTGGATGCAGAACATAATGTTGCAAACCGACCAAGACCAGGAGGGCGATGATAACCGTGTCACGCTGATGACCGTGCACTCGGCTAAGGGCTTGGAGTACGACTATGTATATATTGTAGGTATGGAGGAGGGCTTGTTCCCCTCTAGTCGCTCGGCAGAGTCACTTGCCGACCTTGAGGAGGAGCGCCGACTGATGTATGTGGCAATAACACGTGCTAAGCGCGCCGCCATGCTATCCTTTGCCGAGATGCGTAGGGTGTGGGGTAAGACCGAGAATACATCACCCAGCCGCTTCTTGCGCGAGATTAGCGAGGAGTATCTCGATGCTAACTTCAAGCTTTCGGAGCTTCGTGGCAGAAGCCGTTGGGAGCGTGCCGACGATGACGACGACGACGATTTGCGTCCTCGCCAGCCACAACAGCGCTACGACACACGCCGTGGCGAGGTGCCTGTGCGCCGTGCCATGCCACAACAGCCACAGCGCCCACGCGCAGATATCATAGCTACGCCTAAGCCTCTCGACCCCGCACGTGCCGGTATGCGCTCGGTGGGTGTGCGTAGCGAGGCTCAGTCGCCTGTGGTTGAGGGTTGCCCCTACCGTATATCGGAGCGTGTGGAGCACCCTAAGTTTGGTGCCGGCACCGTGGAGCGTATCGAGGCGTTAGCTACCGACCATAAAGTGGTGGTTATGTTCGACGAGTATGGCTCAAAGACGCTACTCGCTAAGTTTGCGAAACTCAGAAAGTTATAACTATGCACGAGGTAAAACTATCGGTGGTGATGACCACCTACAACCACGAACGATATATTGCCGAGGCTATCGAGAGTGTGCTTCGTCAGCAGACCTCGTTTGGCGTTGAGATTGTTGTGGGCGAGGATTGTAGCACCGATAGAACGCTAAATATTGTCGAGAGCTATGCCCAGATGTATCCCGAGGCGATACGCATCATTCGCTCCGAGGAGAATGTGGGCTGGCGCAAAAATTATCGTCGCACAATAGAGGCGGCACGTGGCGAGTATATAGCCCTGCTCGATGGCGACGACTACTTCACCCACCGCAAGAAGCTCGAGATGCAGGTGGAGCTACTGGAGCAAAATCCCGATGTGGGAATGTGCTACGGTCGCTCGGAGCGCAAGGACGAGAATGGTGGCGTGGTGATATACCCCGAGTGTGAGGCTCTGCCCACGACGCTTGATGCCATGCTCAGGCGCAACCCTGCCGAGAACTGCACCGTGGTAGCCCGCAAGGAGCTTGTTGTGCAGTATTATCGTGAGATTAAGCCCGAGGAGCACCCCGAGTGGCTAACCGACGACCTGCCTATGTGGCTATGGTTTGCCGCTCGTAGCAAGTATGTGGGTATCGACTGCCCGATGTCGGTGCACCGAGTGCTTACGTATAGCGTGAGCCACAACCCCGACTTCCGCAAGAAAATAGCCTTTGTGGACTCGCTATCAGACATAAGTCTATGGTACGACGAGCGATATAACAACTCGAAGCTACGCGACGAACTGCTCCTTGCCAAGCACAACACGGCACTATGGGTGTTGTCCTACAATGGCTCGGTGGCAGAGTACATAAAGCGCTGGCATAGAGATGTTAAGCAACACAGACCACTAATAAAGAATATCGCCTCATACGGACTCTTTGCCAAGAAGATATTTTGGCGTATGTGGCACAAAACAAAGTAGTTTATTATGAGGGTTAAGCAGAGATACGACTATATTATTGACTACTTTTCGAAGGCTATGCCTACGGCCGAGAGCGAGCTCAACTATAGCAACGCCTTCGAGCTGTTGGTGGCGGTGGTGCTATCGGCGCAGTGCACCGACAAGCGTGTGAACCTCACCACGCCCGCCCTCTTTGCCAAGTACCCCACACCTGAGGCTATGGCGAAGGCCTCGGTGGAGGAGATATACGAACTTATTAAGAGCATATCATATCCCAATAATAAGGCTAAGCACCTATCTGTGCTCTCTCGACAGATTGTCGAGAGGTTTGGTGGCGAGGTGCCCAGCGACCCCGACGACCTACAATCGTTGCAGGGCGTGGGTCGTAAGACGGCAAATGTTGTGGGTGCTGTGCTGTGGGGCAGAGAGGTGATGCCCGTAGATACCCACGTCTTTCGTGTGGCAGCACGCATAGGCCTTAGTCGCAATGCCAAGACACCCCTGGCAACAGAGCGACAGTTGGAGAAGGGCTTTCCCAGCCATCTGCTACCCATTGCCCACCACTGGCTGATACTTCACGGCAGATATGTATGCTTGGCACGCAAGCCCAAGTGCAATGAGTGTGGCATTACGGCAGCGTGTAAATACTTCAAAAAGAATGCATTATGATTAAACGAGTGTTATATATCCTTGTGTTGTTGGCTGTGGCATGTACCCAACCAGGCTACCCCGATATTGATAATCCTCAGCAGGGTGGCTCGGCCAATGACCGCAAGATTATAGACTATATCGACCAGCGCCTAAGCCAGGAGTACTACTGGCTCGACGAGGTTGAGGAGAAGCAGAGCCGATTTAATCGCAACCTTAAGTGGGAGAACTACCTCGATGCGTCGTTGGCTATGCTCTCGACAAATAGCGATGACGGATACATAAATAGCAAGGGGCAGCGTGTATTCTACTCATACATACGCAAGTCGAACTCTACAACACGTGCTACGGTCGCGGGCTTTGGCATAGGCTTGCACTATACAATAGCTGTCATTGATAGCGAGAACCAGCACTACGGATTTGTTGTGGAGAAGGTCTATCCCGACTCGCCTGCCGCGAGGGCGGGAGTGTTGCGTGGCGACGTGATAACGATGATTGGCAACTCATATATCAACCCAAGCAACTACGCCACACGCTTTAACTCTATCGAGCAGAACACAGCCTCGAGCCTCGAGCTTAAGCTACGCCGTCAGAGCGACAACACCACGCACGACGTGGAGCTAACCAAAACCTCATATTCTGAGACTCCTGTGATTTATAGCGATGTCATAGAGGTTGATAATAAGAAGATTGGCTACTTGGCATACACGAGCTTTGTTGGCGAGTACGACGAGGAGCTGCTTAATGCCATTCGCGAGATTAAGGCGCAGGGCGCTACCGATCTTATACTCGACCTAAGGTGCAATAGTGGTGGCTCGGTGCTCTCGGCAGTGAAGCTATGCTCGGCACTTCTGCCCATCGACTATGAGGGTAGGGTGCTCTGCCACCTTGAGCGCAACAAGCGCAACACCGTGGTGCAGAAGCAAGCCGACTACCTCATCGAGAATAGCGGTCAGATACTTAGCCTCGAGCGCCTCTATGTCATCTGCTCCGACTATACTGCCTCGGCCTCGGAGCTTGTTGTTATTGGTCTTCGTGGCATGGACTTCCCCGTGATGCTCATCGGCTCGCAGACTGAGGGTAAGAACTGCGGTATGGACGTTACAACACGCACAATATCGAATACCACGGTGGAGTTTGCGCCCATCACCTTTATGTGCTTCAATGCCAAGGGCAATGGCGACTGGGGCGAGGGTATTGTGCCCGATATCGACCTTACGAGCGAGGATAACGAGTATGGCGTGTGCGACAAGAACTACCCACTGCCACGCACCACATGGGGCGACTATCAGCACGACATAGCTCTTGCTACAGCCCTCGCCAAGCTCACGGGCAAGAGCCTCACTGCGCCCGCAACGCGCTCAGGTGCGGCTATCGAGGCATCGGATATTGTCATTCCACGCGAAGCGGAGGGCATCAGGGTATATTAACTCAAAGCACATATAAAATAAAATAGGCTGACTCGACAACGGAGCCAGCCTATTTTGTCTATATAAGTTCACACTACTTGATTGTGCGGAGAAGCTCAACGAGGAGTCTCCAGAACTTATCAACGGTAGAGATCTCAAGACGCTCGTCGGGCGAGTGTACGCCACGCAACGTAGGACCGAATGACACCATCTCGAGGTGTGGGTACTTCTCGAGGAACAAGCCACACTCCAAGCCAGCGTGGATAGCACGCACCTTAGGCTCGGTGCCGAAGAGCTTGCGGTAGCACTCAACGCTCTCGGTGAGGAGCTTAGACTCTGGGTTAGGCGCCCAGCCAGGGTAACCGTCAGAGTGCTCAACGTCGAAGCCGGCAAGATAGAATACTGACTCGATGTGCTGCGATGCGTAGAGCTTAGCGCTCTCAACAGATGAACGCTGCGATGTGGTAACCTTAATCTCCTGCTTCTCGAGGTCGAACTTAACAGAGGCGAGGTTCGATGATGTCTCAACGAGGCCTGGCATAGCGAACGACATGCCGAGAACGCCGTTAGGAAGACCCACAAGAGTGAGAAGCAAGTAGCACATATCGTCGTTCGACATAACGTGCTTAGGAGCCTCAGCGTCGGTCACAGCAAAGCGCATGCGTGGCTCGGTGTGCTTGAACTCCTCCATCATCATCTGACCAAACTCCAAGTAGCGCTCCTCGAAGTCCTCGACCTCAGCCGAAGGAACACCCACGATAGCGTATGCCTCACGAGGGATAGCGTTGCGGAGGTTACCGCCATCGAACTCTGCCAAGGCTACACCGAACTTGTCGATAGCGTTGTAGAGGAAGCGTGCAAGAAGCTTGTTAGAGTTGGCACGACCCTTGTCGATGTCGTCGCCAGAGTGACCACCAAGCAGGTCGCCAACCTCGAGGCGCACGAAGGTGTAGTCCTCAGGGAGCTCCTCGCTCTCGTATGTCATAGTAGCCACAGTGTCGATACCACCAGCGCAGCCGATGAACAACTCGCCCTCGTCCTCAGAGTCGAGGTTTACGAGATACTTACCTGTGAGCATGCCCTCGCCAAGGCCGAAAGCACCTGTGAGGCCTGTCTCCTCATCTACGGTGAAGAGTGCCTCGATTGCAGGGTGCTCAAGTGTGTTGTCGAGCAACACTGCCAATGCAGCAGCCATACCGATACCGCAGTCAGCACCAAGAGTTGTGCCCTTAGCCTTAACCCACTCGCCGTCGATATATGTCTCGATAGGGTCGTTCTCGAAGTCGAACTCAACGTTAGAGTTCTTCTCGCACACCATGTCCATGTGCGACTGGAGGATAACGGCTGGGCGATCCTCGAAGCCAGGTGTTGCCGCCTTGCGCATAACAACGTTGCCTGTAGCGTCGGTCTGATAGTCGAAGCCATGCTTCTGGGCAAAGGCTACCAACCACTCGATAATCTTGCCCTCCTTCTTTGAAGGACGTGGCACCTTAGTAATGTCGTCAAATTGCTCCCAAATGAGCTTTGGCTCTAATTCACGAATTGTCATAATCAGGTTAGTTTTATTGAGTTAGTTTATTTATGTGTTTCACCTTGTTCGTTTCTCTCAAAGAGCTTCACACCACGTAGCAGTGGGTTGCGGCGTGGGAGGATAACTACCTCAGCGATAAGCAGTAGGAGTGCTACGCCCAAGAACCACTGATACTCCTCGTCGTACTCGGCAAAGGTTATCTCCGTAAGCTCCGATGCCTCAATCTGGTTGAGGCGCTCGACAATACCCTCAAGGCCGAAGTCCTCGTTGCGTGAGCGGGTATATATACCCTCGGTGGTCTCGGCAATCTGCTGCAAAAGCTCCTCGTTGAGCTTTGTGAGCACCATCTTACCATCTTCGTCCTCGATAAAGTCGCCATTTACCTTGAGGGGCTTACCCTCGGGTGTGCCGATACCGATGCAACATATAGTGACACCCATCTGTGCTGCACGCTTTGCCGCCTCCAGGGCCTGCTCGTCGTGGTCCTCGCCGTCGGTTATAAGTATCATCACACGGCTCTTAGAGGTGTGTGTGTTGCTTGAGAATGAGAGCATGGCAGTCTCGATGGCCTCACCAACGTCGGTTCCTTGCGCTGGGATTAGCGCGGGCGATAGTCGCTTAACCTTCGATAGCGCCATTTTATAGTCGCTCGTCACGGGGAGCACCACCAACGACTCGTCGGCAAAGGCTACGATACCCACGCCGTCCTCCTTCATCTTATCCACAAGGTTTGTTATGGCATAGCGTGTGCGCTCCATGCGACTCGGCTCGACATCCTCGGCAAGCATCGAGTTAGATACATCTACCACAAGCACTATCTCGCGACCCTTGCGCTCCTTGCTGCTTAGCTTAGCACCTGTCTGTGGGCGTGCTGCGGCGAGGGCGATAAAGACTACGGCGAGGGCAATGAGCGAGGACTTAATCCAGCCTCGTGCCACAGATTTTGCGGGCATAAGCTCGCCAAGCGTTGCGGGGTTACCCATGCGCCTAAGCTTACGCTTGGAGTATCTGCCCACAAGCCAATGTAGTAGCAGTATGGCTGGGGCAATAGCTAGTAGCCACAGACGCTCGGGCGATGCAAAATGAAATATATTTACCATTGTAACTATCTTTGTTATATGTTGTTATGGCAATCGGTTGAGTACTACACGGCTAACAAACAACTCGGCAATGAGCAGTATCAAGCCCCATATTAGCCAGCCGAGATATAGCTCCTCGTAGGATATGTAGTCGTTTACCTCAACCTTGCTCTTCTCCATCTTGTCGATCTCGTCGTAGATCTTTGTCAGCGCCTCGGCATTCTCAGCACGGAAGTATTTAGCACCTGTCATAGACGATATCTCGCGCAACAGCTCCTCGTCAATCTCGACGTTCACCATTGCCAAGCCTACGTTTCCGAATGGGTCCATGACGGGTGTTGGGGCTGTGCCACGGCGACCTACGCCAATGGTATATACCTTGATACCCATGTTCTTAGCTATGTCGGCAGCCATGAGTGGCGACATCGAGCCACTGTTGTTCACACCATCGGTCAGCAGCACCACAACCTTCGACTTTGAGCCGCTCTCGCGTAGGCGGTTGATGGCAGTAGCCAGACCATTACCTATGGCAGTACCGTCGTCGATAATGCCACTACGTAGGCGAGCAAGCGATGTCTGCACGGCACTGCGGTCCGATGTTAGCGGACACTGCGCAAAGGCCTCGCCAGCAAATGCCACTATAGAGAGGCGGTCGCCCTGGCGGTCGGCAACAAACTCCGAGGCAATCTTCTTTGACGACTCTATGCGGTTGGGCTTGAAGTCCTGGGCGAGCATCGAGCCAGATATATCCATTGCCAACACGATGTCGATACCCTCGATTGTCGTCTCGCTCTCGGCGTGCTGCTCAACGGGGCGAGCAAGGGCTATGATAAGGAGCGAGAGCGCCATGAGGCGTAGTGCGTGGGGTAGGTGGCGTAGCCAGTAGCGCCATGTGCGTGGTGCACGACCACGACCACTGCCAAGCGTCGATACAATGAGTGTTGCCCTTAGGCGACCCACCCATATGTAGTAGGCAATCAAGAGTGGCACTATCAGAAGCAGCCACAATATTTCGGGATTTTGAAATGTCATACTTTACCAATTTTTCTTGCCAAAGACCACAACACCCTGCTTAGCATCCTTTATCTTGTCCTGAGTCTTATCCTCCTCACCCTGAATAACATCGAGCATGCGCTCCTGCTCGGGCGTAGCACCCTCAGGCTTTGGCTTATCGCCACCCTCAGACTGCTCATCTTGCTTAGGCTCGTCACCATTCTGAGGCTGCTCCTCGGGCTTGTTTTCGTTGTTGTTGCCCTTGTCCTGCTGCTCGTTCTGGTTGTTCTGCTCGTTCTGGTTGTTGTTATTCTGGTTTTGCTGCTGGTCGTTGTTCTGTTGCTGGTCGTTGTTTTGCTGATTGTCCTGCTGCTGTTGCTGGTCGTTTTGCTGTTGTTGTTGTTGCTGCTGATTGCGCTTCTGATCTACTATGCGCTTGGTTAGCACATAGTTGCGCTTGGTCTCAGCATCGTTGGGGTTGAGCTTTAGCGACTCGCGAAAGGCATTTAGCGACGCCTCGTACTCCTCCTGCAGAAAGAGGCTCTCGCCAAGGTTGCGTAGCACCTCGCCACGCTGCTCGGGGCTGAGGCTCTTGTTTGAGGCTATTTGCTCGAAGTAGCGGTTCGACGTAACATCGCTGAGTGTCGAGTCCTGAGGGTTAGCCAACTTTTTTTGAAGGTAGGCATTGGCACGGTTGTACTGCGCCTCGTAGGAGTGGGGCGCATGCTCCAACGCCTCGTTGTAGCGGTTGAGGCTATTGTTGAAGTTGCGACGCTCAAACTGCTCGTTGCCCTGGCGCACAAGTTTGCGCTCGGGGAGTAGCTGTGCCGATAGTGGGCTGATATTCAGCACTATGGCAACAACCGCAAATATAGCTATATGTATAAAACTACCTCTCATCACTCTCCAATCTTTGTCTCAATGGTTATATCCTCCTTGCCCTCGTTCTCAGCCTCATCTATGAGCTTGGTGTTCTCGACGAAGTAGTAGGCACGGGTGTAGTTCTCCTCGTTCTCGTCGGCATCGGGCTCTGCCTTGGCAAACTTCACCATGTCGGCGGTGCGAAGCAGGGCAACAAGCGCAAAGCGACTGTCACGAGGCATATCTATGTCGCTGAGAGCCTCGATAATCTCGGGCGTGGTGTACTCCATGGCGCTAATGCCCCAGCGCTCAGAGATATAGACACGCAAAATAGCCGTGAGCTCGGTATAGTATAGTTTGTACTTGCCATTCTGCCATAGCTTGCGGTGGTTGAGCTCCACGAGAGCCTTGTTGGCAACGATGTGTGGCGCAATCTTCGGTAGCACACGCTCCGTAGCCTCACGCTTGCGCATATATTTGTATAGTTGCGACGCTACAAGCCAGACCGTGAGGCTTAGAAGCACCAAAGCAATTAAGCCGTAGATGACATAGTCGCGCACCTCAAGAAAGCGGAAGGGGAGGTCTTTCTGTGTTGTTATGCCCTCAGTGCCAAGATGTTGCTGTGCAAGCTGGGTGTTTATCTTTGTGCCCTGCCCCGTGGGGTCGAGCATCATGAAGCTGAGGGTGTCGAGCTCCTCGTAGCGTGCCACGCTGAGCACAAGGGTGTCCTTGGCATAGATGGTGTCGGGCTGCTCGCGGTTCTTCTCGAAGTAGAGTATGGCGGGGCGTAGGCGCAGGTCGCCGGTCTCCATTGCGGCAAGGCGGTAGCGCTTGCGTAGGTGGAGTGTGCGTCCCTCAACCTTGAGAGTGTCGATTGGGTACTCCTCTATAAGCTCCAGCTTACTCTCGTTATACTCCTTGAGGGTAGATATGTGTGCGAGTGCCTCGTTGCGCTTGCGAATATCCTCTGCCGTGGGGTTGCCGTCGAAGTCGGGGATGCCAATCTCGGTGGCACGATCCTTAACAACCTCGATGGTATAGTCGAACTGGTCGCCCACCTCGACACTATCGCGCGAGAAGCTGGCGCTGAGCGTTGGTTGCTCGGCAAAGGCGGCAACGGAGCATAGCGCAAAGGTTAGGGCAACGACCCAACGGCGTATGTTAAGTAGTTGTTTCATCGCTGTTTAAACATCTTGATAAGTTCGGCAACGTAGTCACCATCGGTAGCCACGCTTGCCCTATCTATGCGGTTGTGCTTAAGGAGCGACTGCATATCTGCATGCTCCTCGTCGAAGCGCTTGAGCCAATACTCGCGCACCTTGCCCGACGAGGTGTCGAGCCACTCTCGCTGCCCTGTCTCGGCATCCTCAACCTCGATAATACCCACATCGGGAAGCTCTCTGTCGCGCTCATCATAGACCTCGATAGCCACGATGTCGTGCTTCGACGAGGCGATTTTTAGGGCATCTTCAAGCTTCTGTCTGTCGCCCTCCGAGTTGATAAAGTCGGAGAGGATAAAGGTTGTTGTGCGCTTCTTATTCACGCCCACAAGGTAGCGTAGTGCCTCAGAGAGGTGTGTCGATGTTCCCGTAGGCTGGAAGCCCACAAGCTCACGGATAATCGTGAGGATGTGGCTACGACCCTTCTTTGGCGGTATAAATTTCTCGACATGGTCCGAGAAGAGTATGCAGCCCACCTTATCGTTGTTCTTCGATGCCGAGAAGGCGAGCGTCGCCGCAATCTCGGTTATCACATTCTTCTTTGTGAGCTCCTTCGAGCCGAAGAGGCGTGATGGCGACACATCCACAAGGAGCATCATCGTAAGCTCACGCTCCTCCTCATATACCTTGACATGAGCACGCTCCGTGCGGGCTGTAACGTTCCAGTCGATATCTCGCACATCGTCTCCCACGCGGTACTCGCGCACCTCCGAGAACGACATGCCTCGACCACGAAAGGCAGTATGATACTTTCCGGCGAATATCTCGTCGGAGAGGCCTCGGGTTTTAATCTCGACTCGGCGCACACGGCGCAATATTTCGTTCTCGCTAAGCTGCATTAGGGCACGATGACGTTGTTAAGAATGTCGGTGATAATCTGCTCTGTAGTGATGTTCTCAGCCTCAGCCTCATACGTTAGACCTATGCGGTGGCGTAATACGTCGTGACACACGGCACGCACATCCTCGGGAATGACATAGCCACGGCGCTGAATAAAGGCGTAGGCCTTGGCTGCCTTAGCTAGCGAGATGCTGGCACGTGGCGAGCCGCCATATGCGATAAGTGGCTGAAGATGATTAAGTTTATACTCCGATGGCTCACGCGTAGCAAAGATGATATCTATGATATACTTCTCGATCTTCTCGTCCATATATACCTGGCTCACCACCTCGCGGGCACGCATGATGTCCTCGGGGCGAATGACACGCTGCACCTCGGGAAGGCCTGCGCCATTGAGGTTCATGCGAATGATGTCGAGCTCCTCGGCACGCTTAGGATACGAGATCTTAGCCTTGAGCATAAAACGATCTACCTGCGCCTCAGGAAGTGGGTAGGTACCCTCCTGCTCCAATGGGTTCTGCGTAGCCAGAACAAGGAAAGGCTCGGGAAGAGCGAAGGTAGTATCGCCAATTGTCACCTGCTTCTCCTGCATAGCCTCCAAGAGTGCCGACTGCACCTTTGCTGGTGAGCGGTTGATCTCGTCGGCAAGGATAAAGTTGGCGAAGATAGGGCCTCGCTTCACGGTAAACTCCTCGTTGCGCTGCGAGTAGATGAGCGTACCTATAAGGTCGGCAGGGAGCAGGTCGGGGGTAAACTGAATACGTGCAAACTTGGCATCTACAGCCTTCGAAAGTGTTGTTATGGCAAGTGTCTTAGCCAAGCCTGGCACACCCTCCAACAAAATGTGTCCGCCCGAAAGAAGACCTATAAGGAGCGTATCTACAAGATGCTGCTGACCAACAATCACGCGTCCAATCTCCTTGCGTAGGGTATCGACAAATATCGACTCCTGCTCGATGTGAGCATTAAGCTCTTTGATGTTAACTACCTCGTTCATTGTGTGTTATATGTTTTTATTTTGTTTACGTGGTTGGGTTAGGACCTGATATTTTAGGGTTTGTTACCGCCTCACGTCCAGAGGACGTAACGAAACTATGGTCCAAATTATTGCAAATATATAAAAAAAAGTGGAAAAGGCAAAGATAAGAGCTGCCGAAGCACTCAACATTGTCGTTTCGCCCTGCTAATTTGGCGTTTCACCCCATGAAGTGGGCGTTTCGAGGGAGAAAATATGGGAAATAGTAAATTTTTTACTATCTTTGCCATAGGAGAGAGTGGACATAGCAGAGTTTTTGCTCTTCTCCAATACTAAAACCTTTGGCGTTATGAGAAGATTTGTTATGATATTTGCGCTTGTGGGTGGGGTAATGCTCACAAGTTGCTCGTCGCTATTTATGACATCGTCGCTGGGCTCAAGCGACCTATATCGCACCGACAACCGTGTGGCTGTTGCCAACCGTCTTAAGGCTGAGGCTGAGGCACAGCGAGCCGAGGCAGAGGCTCGTGAGGCGCAGTGGGCAGCACGTCAGGCAGAGGCAGAGGCGGAGCGTGCCGAGGCTGAATACTACGCATCGCTTGCCGAGCCAAACTACCAGACAATCATTGCCAACGACTATGAGAGCGCCTATGCTCGCAGGTTGTATGGCTTCAACTCGCCCTCATACCGCATGCCATCGAGCTACTACGACCTATCCTACAGCCGTGCAATGCAGTATGCTACGGCGTATGACCCTGCACTCTATAACATCATGGTGTCGGGCAACCAGGTGTGGGTAGAGCCTAAGTTCATCACCTCGATGTTTGGCTCGTGGGGTGCTACAAACGTAACCTTCGGCATCTATGCCTCGCCATGGAACTATGGCTGGAGCTATCGTGTAGATCCATTCTACTACTCATGCTGGGGCTATCCTCACTACTCGTGGTACGATTGGAACTGGACCATCTGTTATAACCCATGGTACTACGATAGCTACTATTGGTCGCACTACCACAACCACTACTATCACCACTACCACAACCACTATCACCCACATAAGCCTGTGTCGCCGCGTCCGCCACAGCACCGCCCTCAGCGCCCAGACCACAACCGCTCTAACCATGGCTTTGTATCTACTGGCTCGGGTGCTTCGTCAGGACCTATCGCGGGCAACCACAATGGTCGCGACAATTCGGGCACACGCTACACCTCGCCAACATCGAACAAGAACTATGGCGGCACAACCGTAGTAACACGCCCAACAAATGGCCGTGGCTCGGTATCTACAGGCGTAAACACCGATAGTAAGTATCGTGGCACAACCACAACGACTGTTGACCGTGGCACAACCACCACCAAGGGTAGTGGCACAACAACGCCTACAAATGTTAGCCGTGGCACAACAACCACGACAACAACAAATAGTGGCAACAGTGGCAATGGCAACTTCCGCCAGAGCACCAAGACTACGACAACAACAAAGAGCACTGGAGGCTCGGGCAGCACCACAAATAGAGGTACTACCACAACCACCACAAAGGTGAACAAGGGTACTTCAACATCGTCGAGCCGTAGCACAACATCGACAACCGTGCGTGGCACCTCGTCGTCGAGCTCACGTTCGAGTGGCACAACCACAACAACCTCGCGTAGCACCACCGTGGGTTCGAGCAGCCGTAGCGTAGGCTCGTCATCGACCACAACACGCTCGATGGGCAGTGGCTCATTTGGTGGCTCAAGCAGCAGTAGCTCACGAGGTGGTAGCACATCATCACGCAGATAACATAATCTAATAAATCAATGGTTATGAAGAAGATATATTCGCTTATAGCCTCAGCCGCACTTAGCCTATGGCTAATGTCGGGAGCTATGGCTCAGCAGATAAATGTAGGTGGCGTTACGATGAATAACGACATCGTGGGTTGGGGCGACCTATACAACCTCTCGTTCACAGCGCATAACTATGGCACAGCGCGCTCTATGGCTATGGGTAATGCCTTCACGGCACTCGGCGCCGATATGGTCTCTGCCTCGCTCAACCCAGCAGGTATAGGTATGTACGTAAATAGCGACTTTAGCGTTACGCCAGTGATTAACTTTGCGCGAGCTAAGACTCCTGGTGCCGATAGCTTCGACTCGTCGGAGTTTCAGAACAAGAAGAGCCGCTTAGCCATGTCGAGCATCGGTGGTGTCGGCACAGTATATCGTGGTTCTGGAGCACTCACCAACTTTAACCTCGGCTTCGCCTATAACCGCATTGCCGACTTCAACCAGAGCTACAAATTTGCGCAGCTTGGCAACGAGGCGGTGAACTCGTTGGCAAACCTCTTCTGCGAGCAGTCGAATGCCGATGGCCTGACAACGGGTGCCGACGGCAAGATGAACTGGGGTAACGACCCCTACTACTGGGGTGCGATACTCGCCTATAAGAATGGCTTGACCAACAAGGACGACCAGGGCTGGTTTATCGACCGCATAGGCATCGACTCGGCTGTGGATCAGTTTACCGCTGTCGAGACCATTGGTGGCATTGGCGAGTATGCCTTCACCATGGGCTTCAACTTTGTCGATAAGTTCTACTTGGGTGCTACGCTTGGCATTCAGAGTGTTGAGTATCAGCGCAATGTATACTATGGCGAGAACTACAACTATCCTGATGGCTACCCCTCAGGCGACGAGATGCCATACCAGTTGGAGTATATGAACTACTTGCAGGCCACACGCCTCTCGGGCACTGGCGTAAACTTTAAGGTGGGCTTCACGTGGCGCCCTGTGGCGTGGTTGCGCATCGGTGCAGCATACCACACACGCACAGCCTATAACCTCTCGCTAAGCTACTATGGCGACATGTGGTCGAGCACCTTTAGCGCCGGTAACAACCCCGATGGCTACGACCTCGATAGCCGTGGCTACACCAGCGACTATGTGCAGACCCCCGAGTGGGAGGACGCAGGCTCTTACTCATGGCGTGTAAGCTCGCCATCGCGCCTAATGGCGGGTGTTGCCCTCACCATCGCACAGCGTCTTATCCTCTCGGCAGACTACGAGGCGGCATTTTACGACGATATGTGGCTGCGTCGCTCGCCCATCAAGAACCTCGATTATACGGCAACTATCCACGAGATGTTCCGCCACTCAAATACACTACGCCTTGGTGCCGAGTTTAGAGCTCTGCCATGCCTCGACCTACGTGCGGGATATATCTATAGTGGCGATGCTATCAAGGACGAGAGCCAGCTCTATACCCACCCGCTAATCGCCTCACAGCGCTATATCACTGCGGGTATCGGCATTCGCTTCAGCGAAACGACATATCTCGACCTTGCATACCAATATAATAATACGTGCCATACCGCCTATCAGTCGTTCTACGCCACAGGCTATGGCATAAGCATCGAGAGTGCTCCCGTATCAACCGAGATTGTGAAGCATGTTGCGGTGCTGACGCTTGGTCTCCGCTTCTAATTTCTTGTGATAAGGGGTCATCTTCGACCTATCCCAAAAGGCTGAGCACCCGAGGCTGTACTTCTTGTACTATCCTCAGGTGCTCACTTTTGCGATAAGCCAAATCTGACCCCTTCTAACAAGAAATAGTGCGCTGATTGAGGTGGGCAGGGGCTGGGATAAATGGGATCGCTAACGCTTGATGGGAGCGCTTCGCTTGATGAGAATTTCCCATCTATCCCATTTATCCCATTCGTCCCATCTTTCCCATAAAATAAACCCCGTGCGAAGCACACCTCACCTTTCACCTCTCACCTTTCCCCTTTCCCCTTTCACTTTCCCGTGGTGCTCTTACCCCTAAAACTCATACCTATAAATACTTATTTATGCAAAAAAGCTCATAGAGTATTATGTTTCTTTGGTATATATTTCCTATATTTACACGTTGAAAAATGAAGAAACCTATGAGAAAACAACGAAAACCAAGAGAGCACTCGCTCTTTTTGAAGGCATTTCGCATCTATTTGCAATATGTAAATTCTGGTCTATATTTCCGCAAGGAGCATATTATCGGCTTGGAGAATGTGCCAGCAGATGGCACGCCCGTGGTTGTGGTGTCTAACCACCAGAACTGCCTCAACGACCCATTGTGCGTATGTCTTATGCTCACCGACCGACGCATGAACTTCATTGCACGTGCCAACGTGTTCAAGAACCCAATCTTCAACAAGGCGCTGCGTGCCATGGGCTTGTTGCCCGCCTACCGCATGAGCCACGAGGGATTCTCGGCAATCAACAAAAACCGTGAGACGATGGACGACGCTGGCCAGGCGCTCACCGACGGCGAGACACTGATGCTCTACCCCGAGGCTGACCACCAGGATAAGCGCTGGCTCGGCAAGTTTAAGCTCGGCTACCTACGCATAGCCTTCGAGGCTGCCGAGAAGATGAACTTCGAGCAGGACGTGATGGTGCTCCCCTCGTGCAACCACTACTCGAACTACTTCCACGCACGCACCGACATGCTCATCAAGTTCGACCGCCCAATATCGCTCAAGCCCTACTACGAGCGCTACAAGGAGTCGCCACGCGAGACCATGATGGAGGTAAACAAGATTGTGCGTGACCGCATCTTGGAGATGATGCTCCATGTCGAGGACCTCGAGCACTACGACGAGATAGACTTCTTGCGCGAGACAGGCTACGGCTATAAGTATGCCACCGAGCATGGCTTCAAGCCTCGCTTCCTCCCCTCGCGCCTAATCTCCGACCAGCAGTTTGTGGCTAAGATGCAGACAGCCACCCAGGAGCAGCCCGAAAAGATGGAGCCTATATATGAGGATACTAAGCGCTTGTCTGGTGGTCTTAAGGAGCTGGGCTTGCGCGACTGGCTATTCCAGCGCAACCCAGGCATCGGTGCACTGTTGCTTCGTGGCTTAGGACTATTGTTGCTCTTGCCACTCTTCATCATATCGATAATTCCTACGTGCTTGATGTTTATCATTCCTAAGCTCTTTATCCGCAAGCTTATCAAGGATAATATGTTCCTGAGCTCGTTCAATATCGGTGTTAGTGCCTTTATCTCGGTGCCTATATGCCTTATTATCCCTGTCGTGCTGTTGTGGATATTTGCGGGCTTCTGGTGGGCATTTGGCTACTTTGTGGCATTCCCATTTATGTTTATCCTCGCATGGAACTACATGCGCCTCTTCCTCAAGTTTGTGGGCACATGCAAGTTTACATGTCGTAAGAACCGCGCTAAGGTTGCCGAGTTGCGCGCGCTACGTGCGTCAATATATGAGCGCCTCGATAAGATTATCGACTAACGTATGAAGCGAGCTATAATCATCGGAGCCACCTCGGGCATAGGCCGTGAGGTGGCTCGCGCTCTTGCTAAGAGGGGCGTTGTTGTGGGCGTGGCGGGCCGACGTGCCGAGCGCCTTGTGGAGCTCCAAGCCGAGTTCGGCGAGGAGAGGGTACATATCGCCGAGATGGACGTTACACGTGACGATGCCACCGAGCGCCTCGATGCTCTCATCTCGAAGGTGGGCGCTCCCGACCTGCTGCTCTATGCCTCGGGCATAGGCAAGCAAAACCCCGAGCTCGACCCCGCTATCGAGCTTAACACCGTGGCAACCAACTCTGTGGGCATGGTGCGCCTCGTGGTGCACTTCCTGGGCTATGTCAAGCGCTCGTCGGAGTACGACGCTAAGCATAAGGCACACGTTGCCGTTATCAGCTCCGTGGCAGGCACCAAGGGCATGGGCTCAGCACCCGCCTACTCGGCAACCAAGTCGATGCAGAGCACCTACCTCTCGGCGCTGGCTCAGTATGTGCGCATGTACGACGTCCCCGCCCAGTTTAGCGACATCCGCCCTGGCTTCGTGGCTACCGAGATCCTTAATCCCGAGAAGCGCTATCCTATGCTCATGACCCCCGCAGCCGCCACGCGCCATATCCTGCGAGGCCTTAAGCGCCGCCGTCGTGTCATCATCTTCGACTGGCGCTTTAAGCTCATCGTGCTCCTCTGGCGCCTTATCCCCCGCTGCCTCTGGGAACGCCTGACGATAGTTAAGAATTAGTTAAGCGGTATTAGTATTTTAAGTACGCCTCTATAAATTCGCCTCTTGCTCGATAGCGAGAGGCGAATTTATGTATTCTATTCGAACAATGTCCCAGAGGAGTGTTGTTCGTTTGGGAAATTCTTTTTAATTTTGTAGTGCTATTCAGATAGAGTAGCAGACATATTGAAAGTGTTTTTCGCAATCCTTAATCGAAAATGTGGAAGTTTTCAAGACAGTAGGATAACGAACAGCACTCATTTCTTGTATAGCTATGCGGCTATGCACTATTCGTGCATATATACCCCATACTATCCAAGTGTGGGGCATTGTATCGTTTATTACTGTCAGGTCTTTCCACAACCTTCGATTAAATAAACGGGAATCATCTCCACACTTTCTTTTTATATACTAATCCACCGCATAGGAGATGCTACGGTAATTAGTCTTGAAATTTTATGTTTCAAAATTATATTACTATGAAAAAGCTATTAACACTATTTGCCATTGCATTGGCGGTTGTAGCGTCATCGTGTAGTAAGTTCGATGACTCTGCTATTTGGGACAAGCTCAATGAACAGGAGCAAACCCTTAATGACCACGAGAAGCGTATTGCAGCCCTTGAGGAGTTGTGCAAGCAAATGAACACAAACATCAATGCTCTACAAACTATCGTTGAGGCTTTGGAGAAGAAGGACTATGTGACCAATGTTTCTCCAGTACGTGAAGATGGCGAGATTGTAGGTTACACTATTTCATTTGCCAATAGCGACACCATCACTATCTATAATGGCAAAGACGGCAAAGATGGTGTTGACGGCAAAGATGGCTACACCCCACAAATTGGTGTTATGAAGGACACCGATGGTATCTACTATTGGACTATTGATGGAGAGTGGTTGCTCGATGGCAAGGGTAGCAAGATACAAGCTAATGGTGTTAATGGAATTGACGGTACTGATGGCAGTAACGGTGAAGATGGTACCAATGGAGTAGATGGTATTACTCCACGATTGAAAATTGAGAATGACTATTGGTATGTATCCTACGATGAGGGTGCTACTTGGATAGAACTCGGCAAAGCTACTGGAGAGAATGGTTCTAATGGAATTGATGGAGTAGATGGAGATAGCATATTCTCAAGCGTAACACAAGATGATGAGTATGTATATTTCAACCTTGCTGATGGTACAATGATTACCCTTCCAAAGCACGATAAGGAGAATATCCAGTTTGAGGACTTTAATGTTAAAGTTTTGTGTTGCAAGCTTTGGGATACGAATAATGATGGAGAATTATCGTATACTGAAGCTAGTGCTGTTACTGATATTGGAACCAATTTTAAGGGAAATTCCTCTATAGTTGCTTTTAAGGAGCTTCAGTATTTTACGGGCATTAATACTATTCCCCAGAACGCTTTTAAAGAATGTAGTAAGTTGTGGAAAATACATATACCTAACAGTGTTACCACTATCGAATATCAGGCTTTTATGGATTGTGGAGCGCTGAGTGTAATTTCAATACCCAATAGTGTTACATCAATTGAAAAATCCGCTTTTGAGAGTTGCGGTTTCCAGACACTTACTCTGCCAAATGGGTTAACAATTATTGCAGATGGAACATTCCAAAGTTGTTACAAACTAACCAATATTAATATTCCAGATTCAGTTACTACCATCGGTAACTATGCTTTTTCTAGTTGTAAGTTAAGCAAACTGGTAATTCCTGATAGCGTTATCGAGATTGGCTCTGGGGCATTCGGTTCATCCTCTAGTCTTAGAGAATTAACAATTGGAAAAAATGTTCAATCAATAGGTGCATTAGCATTTGCTGCCTCAAATTTAGTATATATATATTGTAAGGCTGATATTCCTCCTGCGTTATATTGGACAGCCAATGTTTCAAGTGGCAATCCATCTATTTATGATGAGAATTCGGCTTTAATAATATATGTTCCTAGAAGTGCCTACAATGAATATGTAAGTTATTCTAGTAGAAAGAATGGCTTATATAAAGATAACTGGTGTATGTATAAATCACGCATTAGCCCATATGATTTCTAAATATGACTCCTAAGGATTTCCAAGATATAGAAAAACTATATCATTATACGAGTTTTAGTAGTGCCTTAAAGATTATCTTATCCAATAAACTTAAATTTGGTAGATTGGGAGATATGAATGATACTAATGAAGCATACAAGCGCATTAGCTATGAATATTGGAGCAATATACAGACGAAGAATGTGCAAAGTGAGTTACAACAATATAGACAGATTAGTTTAACAATAGATAGTTCAACTTATCAAGGTTTTGATATATCTGCTATGTGGGGACACTATGCCGAAAAAGGGAAAGGTGTATGTCTTGTATTTGACAAACATAAACTTTTGAAGTGTTTGTCAACTGATATGTACTCTCGTAAGGTGAATTATAAAAGAAAGTTCAAAGGGTATGTTCATATTAACTCTGATAACATAGGAAAATCCTTAGAAAAAAAGCGGAAGGAATTCTTCTTTACAAAGTCATCGGATTGGAAATATGAGCAAGAGTTTAGAATTATTACTAAGATAGATAGTGGTTCCGATGACCTGTTTTTAGATTTTAAAGATAGTCTCATCGCTGTTGTGTTGCAATACGCAGATGGTTGTGATAACTATATGCCTATAAATGACACAGTATTCTCTTCATTAAATTTCAAGATATTGGATAAGATTGTTAAACGCAATATGCTTATTCTTGAAAAAGGAGATTTATTTGGCGAAACTAATTTAAGAAATAGTGATGGGGATTGTTTTATACAAAGCGAATAAGTATTTTTAAATACTAAGTTTTTAGGGAGGCTCACCACCTCCCTTTCTTATGCTTTGTCAAGTACATTGATTCTCTCCAACACCCTCTCAATATCCTCCACCGAACTAATCTTCACAATTTCCCATCACTCCCATCGCCCCCATTTTCGCTATGGCGAGTGCTATTTATCTGCGGATTTTTGGTGTTTTTGTGCCGAAAAAGGGGCAAAAACAAGAAATTTTGCAAAAAAATATGAAAAAAGTTGCAAAAAAATTTGCAGATTAAAAAATATGGTGTACCTTTGCACTCGCAATCGAAAAACATTGCACACGTAAATTTTAAATGTACTGCGGAAATAGCTCAGTTGGTAGAGCACAACCTTGCCAAGGTTGGGGTCGCGAGTTCGAGTCTCGTTTTCCGCTCCAAGTCCAAAAGTTTTAAGGACAAAATCAAGCAAAACCCTTTGAAACATCGTTTCAGAGGGTT
>JAGBTQ010000010.1 GCA_017631275.1 Alistipes sp. | reverse complement strand
CCTTATCACAAGAAATAATTTGTTGTCAGAAGGGGTTAGATTTGGCTTATCGCAAAAGTGAGCACCCGAGGATAGTACTCAAACGTACAGCCTCGGGTGCTCAATTTGGGGATAGGTCGAAGATGACCCCTTATCACAACAAATTAATGGACGAAGTGCTCCAAAGACTTCATAATATTTCGTGAGTGGAGAATCATCGTCTTGGTCTCTGTCAAGATGTTGAAGAAGAGCATATTTGCAGATGATGAGCCACCAGTGTCACGTAGGCGGCGTAGCTGGTTCTGCATAACCTCGTCGATAAGGTCAAACATCTCGTCACGCATGTTGAGCACCTTCTCCATGCTGTCGAACGAACGGGTGCGGAGCATGGTGTTAATCTCGCCGAAGATCTCTTCTACACGGTCGTTGATGCGCTTAAGATCATAGACCTGCTCCTTAGAGAGTCCTGTGTGGTTGTTGTCCACATGCTTGTAGCATGGGCGAGTGATATGGAGCAGTGCCTTGCTTGTCTCCGAGATGTAGTCCACAACCTGCACATAGTAGTGGCCTGTGCTCACGTCGCTATCCTGTAGCGTGCGCAACAAAGGCATAATCTCATACTTCTGCTGGCGTGTAGAGTGGTAGAACTCCTCGGCCTCGCGCACCATATCTTTAAGCACCTTACGGTTCTCCTTGAACACGGCAACAATGGTGCGATCGTATATCAACGTCACCTTCTCCATCGACGCACACACATGCTCGGTGTAGGCGATAAGTGCCTCCTCAGGGCTCTTCTTAAGGGCGTCGCCAATCTTTGCCACTGCCGACTCCTCAACCTCCTTGGTCTGCTTCTCGCCCTTTACGTTGCTCTTGATGATAAGGCCAAGGCAGATGAGTGTCACCACGATGATGGCAATCTTACCTCCATATACCAATATTAGGGTTACACCGAGGGCAATGACGAAGCCACCCACAGCGGTGATAAACCAACCCATGATAACTGTTGTCACACCGGTGATACGATATACGGCACTCTCGCGACCCCATGCGCGGTCGGCAAGCGATGTACCCATAGATACCATGAACACCACGTATGTAGTAGACAATGGGAGCTTAAGCTGTGTACCTATCGAGATAAGAATGGCTGCTGCTGTTAGGTTCACCGTAGCGCGGATAAGGTCGTAGTTCACGTCGCCACGCTCCTCCTCTGGGAGTGGCTCAAAGCGGCTCTCAATCCAGTCGTTCACACGGCGAGGGATAATGGAATTTATAGCCTCGCTTAGGGCACGTGCACCACGCACAATGCCTCGTGCTGCCACCGTAGCATCGCTATTGATAGGCACCTCCTCAGACTGCGACGATAGCTTACGCTCGGTCTCGATAACGCGCATAGCCTTCTTCGACGTGAAGAGCGTGATGACCATAACCAAGCCCGCAGCACACATGATAAGGAAGTTAGCCTTTGTAGGGTTTGACAATGCCGCCATCGACTGGATAGGCTCGGCGCTTGCCTGCTGAAGCACGTATGAGTCGTAGCCTGCATAAGGCACACCGATAAAGTTAACAAGGTCGTTACCCGCAAATGCCAAGGCTAGAGAGAATGTACCTGCGAGGATTGACACACGCAAGATGTTCACCTTGAGAAGCTGCAACACCCACAAGAAGAGCGAGCTTGCCACCCACAATATTAGCAACGAAAGTGCAGTATTGTCGTTGACATAGGCTATAAGCTCCTGAGGCACAAGTCCCGAGCTCTTAAGACCCTTGAACACCGCAAAGAAGATGATGCCGGCAAGCGTAATACCGCACCACATGGCACCAAAGCGGCTGAAGATCTTATGATAGCGGAACGAGAATATCACTCGTGATATGTACATCAGCAGGTGTCCCGAGAAGAATGCCAGCACCACCGAGAGTAGGATACCCGAGACTATGGCAAGGGCATTACCCGAGTTGATATACTCGCCAATGCTGTACTCTGAGTTACCACTCCAGACGTTGTATAGCGCCAGGGCGAGTGCCGAGCCAAGCAAGCCAAAGACCAACGACACGGTGGTTGATGTAGGCAAGCCCAGCGAGTTGTAGATATCCAGGAGGATGATGTTCGAGAGCATCATGCCGAGGAACAAAATCATAATCTCCTCGTAGCTAAACTTGTCGGGATAGAAGACACCGCTACGTGCCACATCCATCATGCCGCTCGAGGTCATTACACCCACCATGACACCTATGGCTGCCACCGAGAGGATTACATTTTTCTTGGCTACCTTCGAGCCAAAAGCTGAGTTAAGGAAGTTTACGGCATCGTTCGAGACACCGACAATGATACCCATTACCGCAAGAAGTGCGAGGGTGATGACTATAAATAGATCCATAAAAAAGATGTTTCTCGACTACAAATTTATGAAATGATTGTTACAAACTTGTTACAAAATGCACTTTTTTCACTATCACCCAACATTTTTTTTCTGTTTTGGGCGTTTGCTATTTACAAAATTTGCGTTATATTTGTATTAGTAAAGGTGTGCGAGCCGTTTTGCACACCGCCCCCAACAACATTATAAAACATATGAACAAGTTCCGCATATTGGTCGTGGATGACGAGGAGTCGTTGTGCGAGATTCTCAAGTTTAACCTTGAGCGTGCCGGCTACGATGTCATCACCAAGCATAGCGCCGAGAGTGCCCTTGCGCTCGACTTGGCGCAGTTCGACCTGATGATTCTAGACGTGATGATGGGCGAGCTTAGTGGCTTTGGCTTGGCTAAGATTGTACGCGAGAGGGAGGATACCGCCACCACACCTATCATCTTCTGCTCGGCCCTCGATGGCGAGAGCGACAAGATTAAGGGCCTTGATATCGGTGCCGACGACTATATATCTAAGCCCTTCTCTGTTGCCGAGGTCTTGGCACGTGTGCGTAGCGTACTACGTCGCTCGCAGCGTAGCACCCCACCCCAAGATGAGGGCACGATTGTTTATAACACGCTGGAGCTCAACACCCAGCGCAAGCGCTGCACCATTGCGGGCGAGGAGATATCGCTCACACGCAAGGAGTTTGAGATATTGGCACTACTGCTCAAGTCGCGCGGCACAATACTTAGTCGCGAACAGATTATGCAGCACGCCTGGAGTGGCGAGATAGTCCTCGACCGCACCATCGACGTGAACATAACACGCATGCGCAAGAAATTAGGAGAATATGGTAATAACATTATAACACGTACAGGCTATGGCTACGGATTCGAAGCGTAAATTTTTAACCTACCGCAGTGGCACCTTCCTGCTACTCGCGCTACTTATCGTTTCACTCATCTGTGGATTTATCATCCACCACTTCTCGGTTGTTGGCAACCTCCACCTCTCGGGACATAAAGATGAGGGTATGCTCTATATTATTATAGGTGTTGCCGTGCTTGTTACGGTCATCGCTGCGATACTCTATGTGCGTCTCAATCGCAACATTCGCAACCTAAGCAAGATTGCCGATGCCATGGAGAATGGTGCCGACATCGAGTCGATGCCCGAGTTTCCACGCGACGAGCTTGGCGACCTATCGCGCAACTTTATCGACCTGTATCGTCGCCTACGCCTCGCCTCAACCGAGATTGAGCGCGAGCATAGCCGTGCCATGCACGAGCAGCAGGAGAAGCTACGCATCAAGCGCCAGCTCACGAACAACATCAACCATGAGCTTAAGACCCCTGTGGCAGCTATCCAGGGCTATCTCGAGACTATCATCAACAACGAGGATATGAGCGCCGAGGAGCGCAAGTCGTTTATCGAGAAGAGCTATGCCCATAGCCAGCGCCTCACGCAGCTTCTCACTGACGTATCTACCATCACCCGCATGGAGGACGGCAGCAACCGCATCGAGTGCCAGAGTGTCGATCTTCGCGCCATCATCTTCGAGATTCGTGACGACGTGGCACTGCTCCCCGACGAGAAGCGCATGCGTATGAACATCACACTCCCTGAGCCAATGATGATCAAGGGCAACTCATCGCTACTCATGTCCATCTTCAAGAACCTTACCGACAACGCCATTGCCTACTCGGGTGGTCGCGACATCTATATCAAGGCCGAGGAGGGCGACAACGGCATGTACACAATCACCGTTGCAGATAACGGCATCGGCATCGACGACGACCATATAGGCCATATTTTCGAGCGCTTCTACCGCATCGACGCGGGCCGCTCACGCAAGCTCGGTGGCACAGGCCTCGGACTCTCGATCGTGAAGAATGCCGTACTATTCCATGGCGGCGACATCGAGGTCTATAACCGCAAGGTCGGCGGCCTAGAGTTTAAGTTCACACTGCCTAAGGCATAGCTAAACCAAATAGAACGAAGAAAGGGTTGCTCGATGAGCAACCCTTTCTGTTTTAGCCGTTAAGCTCCTATTTTAGAATAGTCTCATACAAACCACCAACTGGGTTGTAGATGTTTAGGTAAGCAGTCTTCTTCACAAGCTGGAACTTGGTGTGTGGCTTGCTAATCGAGATGCGACCAAGCACCTTGCCCTTCTTATTTAGCATCTCTACGTAGGCGCCCTCCGAAACCTCGCCAAGGAGCAATGTAGCCTCACTCTTGCCCTTCTCAACAGCAACCTTTAGAGGTGCATCAGATGTGTAGAATGTAAATGGATTAGCATCCCAGCCGTAGTCGCACTCCTCAACGGGGTTAATCTCGAACGAGCGGATAGCCAACCAGTTGCGCTTCGCAGACTCGAGCTTGCGGATACCAACATAGCGTGCCTCAAACGGTTCGCCACGCCACTCAATCTCATAGACACCCTGCAAGCTATCAGTGAGTGCCACCCACTCCTTACCATCTACGGAGTACTCAACAACGCAGTGGTCGAAATAATCTACGTCATCTACCGAGTTGCGACCCTGAATGATGCGGACCTCGCGCACAGGGCGCACAACACCCATGTCTACGCCCACAAAGTGGTCGGTGCGCTGACCCTCACCCGAGTGGTAGTAGGTCTCGGGGTCGTTGTCGAACATATACTTAGCCTGTGGTGCACCAAGCGAGTTGTACGTTCCGCACGCCTTGAGTGTCGACGACTTCTCGCCAGTGAGCTGCTCGTAGTATGCCGCAGCCATATCGTCCATAAGGCGCTCGTAGAATGGGTGTAGCTTCTGAGTACCCACACGGTGAGCGTCAAACTGAGCAACATCCTCCTCCGACATTAGGTTATCGACATAGGCATTCCAGAATGCCTCGTAATCGCCCGCCTGGAACAACATCAACGCCTCGATAGCCTTGCGACAACGTGTACCAAGCTTGCCAAACTCCACCAACCATGGGCGAAGCTCATTAAGCAGTGCCTTATTCTGCATAGCCTCCATCTCTGCGGGCACAAGTTCTATGCGGCGAAGCTCCTCAAGAAGCTTTGCAGCCACCTCTGCGTCGTACTCAGCAAATGTGAATGTCTTTGTCTCCCACGACTCGTGGCGGCGGTAGCCTGTCTCAGTGTCGCACGAGTGGATAGCGAAGAGGCGGTATGCCTCATATACCTCAGGGGCAAGAGCCTCAAGGCCACGCTCCCAGCTGTCGATAGGGTTATATGCCTCGGTATTCCATGTATAGTCGGCAACGCTATATAGCGCCAACTTCGACGCCTCGCCATGCTCCATAGGGTTGCTCACAAGGCCACGTGTCTGGTTCTCGGTGAGCATTGGCGAAAGACCATATACAGGGCCCTGCATCATGATGTGGCGAGCATAGTCCGTAACGGGGAAGTTCCACCAGAAGAGCGCAGGGCGCTGAATACGTGATGATATCCACTCCATGGTGCGCTCGGTCATGTCGCTACATACAGCATCACCAGTCCAGAATACATCTACCGATGGGTCGAGCTCCTTGCCATACACCATGAGGCTACCACGCTCGGTAGGATTAGCCCAGAGGCGTGTGTACTCGGTAGGACATACGATGAGTGGTGCCACGTCGCCCTTCACCTTCACGAAATCGTCGTTGAGGATGTTCATAAGCTCGGTCTGGTAGTAGGGATTTGTGCCGTTACCCTCGATATCATCGAAGTGCACAGCAAAGGCGCGCACGCCAAGCTCATACATAGCCTCGAACTTACGGAGCAAGTTCTGAATATCCGACTCCTCCCACTTGATATCCTTGCCTGGGTGCACCGCCCACACGAAGTTCACGCGGTTGCGGTTGCACGCCTCCACCAACTCCTTAATCTGCTGTGCCTCAGCCTCGGGATACTCCTCACGCCAGTATGGAGAGCTGTGGTATGGGTCGTCCTTAGGACCGTAGATGTAGTAGTTCATCTTGTAGCGACCATAGGTGTCGATGAGCGATAGGCGCACCTCGTGTGACCATGGTGTGCCGTAGAAGCCCTCAACAACGCCACGATACTGCAAGTCGGGCCAGTCGCAAATGCTCAATGTTGGGAGCTTACCCTCTGCCGAGATGGGGCTCTCAAACACCTGACGCAAGGTCTGAATAGCGTAGAACACACCAAGCTTGTCGTATGCCTTGATGCTAATGCCCGATGCCTCGATAGCAAGTGTGTAAGCGCCACTCTTGAGTGTTACCTCCTCTGCTGTAAGCACACCCTCGCCATACTCCACACCGAGTGTAAGACCCTCGATTACTGGCTTTTTCTTCGACTTTTTCGACTTTGCAGGCGCTGGGTTCTGCTTCAAGAAGTCGATATCTGAAGCAAACTCCTCAGCCTTGCCTGTGAGCGTCACACCACCGGTGATGTCGATAGGCATTGCTCGCAACATCTTCACAGACTGCGGTGTAGGGTTGATTACAAGACCTCCATGGTCGAGCTTCTCGCCAAAGAGTCCTCCAAGGTTCTGCGACTCACCACGCTGCGATGATAGATCCTGCGCCGAGAGCGACATGGCCACAGCAAACGATGCTGCAACCACCATGATTAGGTTACGGATAGTTTTATTCATATTTATATAAGATTATATTCCTGCCACAAAGATACTAAAAAAAGTGATATGTGAAAAGTGAAAGAGGAAAAGTTAGGTGTGCTTTGAACGGGGGGGGTAATTAGGAGTGAGGAATGAGATTAGGGAAGATTGGGACGATTGGGAAGATAAGGAAGATAGGAAGATAGGAAGAATAGGGAGAATAGGGAGAATAGGGAAAATAGGGAGAATAGGACGAGGGACGATAAGGAAGATAAGGAAGATAGGGAAGATAGGGAGAATAGGGAAAATAAGGCGAGGGTATCACTTCCCTATTATCCCTATTATCCCCATTTTTCCTATTTACCCTATGCCCCTGCCAACCTCAATCAGCGCACTAATTTCTCGCGAGAAGGGTTGCTGATGCGCCGCTATCGCGGGAAATAAATTTCTTGTTAGAAGCCGTGAGATGTGGTGCATCGAAAAAGAAGATCCCCTCGGGATAGTACTGAAACGTACAGCCCGAGGGGTCTTACTTTTAGCGATGTGCCGCAGATTGCGGCTTATCACAATAAATTAGATGATGTCGAAAGCAATCTTCATCATATTGGTAAATGAGGTCTGGCGCTCCTCGGCTGAGCACGCTGTGCCATGCACGAGTGAGTCGGAGATAGTGCAGATGCAGAGAGCACTCTTGCCCGCACGTGCAGCGTTCATATAGAGGGCGGTAGCCTCCATCTCGACAGCCAAGACACCCATCTTCTGCCACTGCTTCCAGCTCTCGGCATCGTCGCCATAGAATACGTCGCTGGCAAGGATATTACCAGCCTTATAGGGTATGCCAAGCTCCTCAGCCTTCTCAGCTGCTGCACGCAACAGCTCGAAGTCGGCGATAGGAGCAAATGTTCCTGGAAGGTTAAACTGACTGCCATAGTTTGAGTCTGTGCATGAGCCTGCGCCAAAGACCACGTCACCGAGGTTTAGCGATGGGTCGAAGGCGCCTGCCGAGCCACAACGAATGATGCGCTTCACGTCGTAGAAATTGAAGAGCTCGTAAGAGTAGATGCCGATAGATGGGATACCCATGCCATGACCCTGCACCGACACGCGCTTGCCCTTGTAGGTGCCGGTATATCCGAGCATGCCACGCACGTTATTATACTGCACGGGGTTCTCCAAGAAGTTCTCAGCCATAAACTTAGCGCGTAGTGGGTCGCCCGCCATGATTACTCTGTCGGCGATCTCGCCATATTGTGCTCCGATGTGAGGAGTAGGTACTTTTCCTGCCATGATATTATCTGTTTTAAGTGTTATACAATATCCTATATCCATACAAAGATAGTGAAATTTATTGAGTTTTCGCCCCACCACCCCGCTTTTTTCACATATTATTAAAAAATAGGCCTTCGCATTTGGCATTTTTCCAATTTTTATGTATCTTCGTATGATTAATGTGCTTTTAACTAAAACTACGATATATGAACTATCAGTTTACACCCGAGGAGCGTCGTGAGATTATCGCTCTTATGAATCGTGAGATTATTCCTGCTATCGGCTGTACCGAGCCTATTGCTGTGGCATTGTGCGTGGCTAAGGCTACCGAGACTCTCGGCACACGTCCCGAGAGGATTGAGGCACGCCTGAGCGCCAACGTGCTCAAAAATGCTATGGGCGTGGGTATCCCCGGCACAGGCATGACAGGACTACCTATCGCAATGGCTCTTGGTGCCCTTATCGGCAAGTCGGAGTACGAACTCGAGGTACTCAAGGATGCCGACCAGGAGGCAGTGAAGGAGGGTTGCAAACTTATCGACGAGAAGCGTATAGCAGTATCACTCAAAGAGGACATCACCGAGAAGCTATATATCGAGATTGAGGTGTCGGCAGCGGGCAACCGTGCTGTAGCCATTATCTCGGGCGGTCACACACGCTTTGTACACGTGGCATACAACGATGAGGTACGCTTCTCATTGACTACTGAGGCAAGCACTGATGCCACATCGACAAGCGCCGAGCCAAAGGATCCTGAGCTCACACTACGCAAGGTGTGGGACTTTGCCACAACAGCACCCCTCGACGAGCTACGCTTTATCCTTGAGGCTAAGCGTCTTAACATGAACGCAGCCTACGAGTCGCTCAAGGGCGACTACGGCCACTCTATAGGTCGCCTCTTCCGCTCGGAGTCGGAGCGCAACATCATGGGCGACACGCTACATTGCCAGATTGTGGGCATGACAACAGCGGCATGCGACGCACGTATGGCAGGCGCCATGATCCCAGTCATGAGTAACTCGGGAAGTGGTAACCAGGGTCTTACATCGACAGTCCCTGTGGTGGTATATGCCGAGCAGACAAACGCCTCGGAGGAGCAGATGATACGCTCGCTAATACTTAGCCACCTTACAGTGATTTACATCAAGCAGAGCCTCGGTCGCCTATCAGCATTGTGTGGTTGCGTGGTGGCAGCAACAGGCTCATCGTGCGGTATCACCTACCTTATGGGCGGTGGCTACGAGGAGGTTACAAAGGCTGTTAAGAATATGATTGCCAACCTCACGGGTATGATCTGCGACGGTGCTAAGCCATCGTGCGCCATGAAGTGTGCATCGGGCGTATCTACGGCTGTTGTGTCGGCACTTATGGCTATGCACAACCGCTGCGTGAAGTCGGTAGAGGGCATCATCGACGACGACGTGGATAAGTCAATCAGCAACCTTACGGACATCGGCCGCGATGCGATGACGCATACTGATGCGATGATTCTTAAGATCATGACCTCCAAGTAATTTGTTGTGATAAGGGGTCATTCTCGGCCCATCGCTAAAAGTAAGACCCCTCGGGCTGTACGTTTAAGTACTATCCCGAGGGGTCTTCTTTTGCGATAGACCAAGCCTAACCCCTTCTAACAAGAAATAGTGCGCTGATTTAGGTGGTAGATTAAGGAGTTTAGTGAATTTAATGAATTTAGGGAGTTTAGTGACAGTCTTTCCCTAAGTTCCCTAAGTTCCTTAAATTCCTTATTCTTCCTATCTTCCCCATTTATCCCATTCGTCCCATCTATCCCAAAACAAACCTCGTGCAAAGCACACCTTACTTTTCCCTTTTCACCTTTCACTTTTCCCCTCTCACCTTTCCCCTCCGCCCTCCCCTCGGCAAAAACTTTAGATGCGCTTAAAACGCCTAAAAAGGGGTAAAATGGGCATGTTTTAGAAAAAGTTGGGGCAGAAACATCACTTTTTAAGAGCAAAAGTTGTTAGAATCGAAAATATAGCGTAAATTTGCACACCTATATATATAAATATATAGTCCCCTAACAATAGAGAAATTTTAACAGATGACTACCCTTGCGTAGTCCAAAGAGAGTAAATAAATGACTGAACAGGAAAACACAACTGGCTTGACTGGTCGCATCGTCCAAGTCAACCTTGAGGAGCAGATGAAGTCGGCATATATCGACTACTCGATGTCGGTAATCGTGTCGCGAGCACTGCCCGATGTACGTGACGGTTTGAAGCCTGTGCACCGTCGTATCCTCTACGATATGGCAGCAGAGCTCAACCTTACGCACAACAAACCTACACGTAAGAGTGCCCGTATTGTCGGTGATGTACTCGGTAAGTTCCACCCACATGGCGACAGCTCAGTATACGAGGCCATGGTGCGTATGGCGCAGCACTGGTCTATGCGCTACCCTTTGGTTGAGGGTCAGGGTAACTTCGGTTCTATGGATGGCGACTCGCCAGCGGCGATGCGTTACACCGAGGCACGCATGCAGAAGATCACTGACGAGGTTATGGCCGACATCGAGAAGGAGACTATCGACTGGGGTCTTAACTTCGACGACACACTCAAGGAGCCTACCGTGCTCCCAACACGTATTCCACTATTGTTGGTAAATGGTGCAAGCGGTATTGCCGTAGGTATGGCTACCAACATGGCGCCACACAACCTTTCGGAGGTTGTTGATGCCTGCGTAGCATATATCGACAACCCTGAGTGCGAGTGCGAGGAGCTCCTCGACCATGTTAAGGGTCCCGACTTCCCAACAGGCGGTATCATCTATGGCTACGAGGGTGTTCGCGAGGCGTTGCTCACAGGCCGTGGTCGCGTGGTTATGCGCGCAAAGACCGAGATTGAGCACACCCCATCAGGTCGCGAGTGCATCGTAATTACCGAGATTCCATATATGGTAAACAAGGCGGAGATGATTAAGCGCATCGCCGACCTTATCAACGAGAAGAAGATTGAGGGTATTTCGTACATCAACGATGAGTCAGACCGTCGTGGTATGCGTATTGTCATCATCTTAAAGCAGGATGCTGTGGCAAGCGTGGTGCTCAACACACTATACAAGCACACACCACTCCAGTCATCATTCGTGGTGAACAACATCGCCTTGGTGAATGGTCGCCCCGAGCTTCTCAACCTCAAGGATCTTATCCGTCACTTTGTTGACCACCGCCACGATGTTATCGTGCGTCGCTCACAGTTCGACTTGCAGAAGGCTGAGGAGCGCCTACACATCGTAAATGGCTTGCTCATTGCCCAGGACAACATCGACGAGGTGGTACACATCATTCGCTCGTCGAAGACCACGGAGGAGGCACGTCAGCGTCTTCAGGAGCGCTTCGGCCTATCGGAGCTCCAGACAGCCGCAATCCTCGAGATGCGCCTACGTCAGCTCACAGGACTCCAGCGCGAGCAGCTTGAGGCAGAGCAGGCAGAGCTCAACCAGACTATCGACTACCTCAAGGCAGTGCTTGCCAACCACGATATGCAGATGCAGATTATCAAGGACGAGCTCGTAGAGATCAAGGAGAAGTATGGCGATGAGCGTCGCTCAGAGATCATCTACGCCTCTGAGGAGTTCAACCCTGAGGACTTCTACGCTGATGACGACATGGTTATCACCATCTCGCACATGGGCTATATCAAGCGTACCCCACTTGCTGAGTACCGCACACAGAACCGTGGCGGCGTAGGTGCTAAGGGTAGCGCAACACGCGACGAGGACTTCATCGAGCATATCTATGTTGCCTCAATGCACAACACAATGATGTTCTTCACCGAGATGGGTCGCTGCTACTGGTTGAAGGTTTACCAGATTCCTGAGGGCACACGCTCATCTAAGGGTCGTGCAATACAGAATGTTATTCAGATTGAGCCAGGCGACAAGGTGCGTGCATACATCAACGTTAAGAACCTCAACGACAAGGAGTTCGTAGAGAACAACTACATCGTGATGTGTACTAAGCGCGGTATTATCAAGAAGACAACATTGGAGGCTTATTCACGTCCACGTACTAACGGCGTTAATGCAATCGTTATTAGAGAGGGCGACCAGCTATTGGAGGTTAAGCTCACAAGTGGCGAGGCTGAGGTAATGATCGCAGCACGCGAGGGTAAGGCTATCCGCTTCAACGAGTCAACAGTACGTCCTATGGGTCGTGTGAGCTCGGGTGTACGTGCCATCTCTATCGAGGACGACGACGAGGTTATCGGCATGATCACTATCGAGCCAGGCTCTAAGCAGGATGTATTGGTTCTCTCGGAGAATGGCTACGGTAAGCGTACCGACCTTGAGGAGTATCGCATCACCAACCGTGGTGGTAAGGGTGTCAAGACTATCAACGTAACAGAGAAGACTGGTAAGCTTATCTCTATCCAGGCTGTTACCGACGATAACGACCTTATGATTATCAACCGCTCGGGTCTTACAATCCGTACTCTCGTGAGCCAGATTAGCATCTCGGGCCGTGCAACACAGGGTGTACGCGTTATCAACCTTCGCGAGGGCGATGCTATTGCTTCGGTTACTGCGGTGCCTAAGACCGATGAGGAGGAGATTGCAGCAGTGGCTACCGCTGAGGGTGTAGCTGAGGCTACAGTTGAGGCTACGGCTGAGGTTGCGACACCTACAGAGAATGCAAACGAATAATAACAAATATTAACAAGTAATATTATGAAGAAGTTTTTGTTTATGGCAGCAGCGCTCCTTATGTTTGTAGCGCCTGCCGCAAATGCGCAGCGTGTAAACACTGCATCTGAGCTTAAGAAGCTCGACAAGGCTGATGCTACCCTTCTTGACGCAAAGAAGAACATCAAGGCTGCTACATGGAATGCTCACGGTAAAGCTTATACCGATGCCTACATTCTCCCTACTAAGGAGCTTGTACGCGACATCCCTGTTCAGACTCTTCAGATGAGCGTTGGTCAGCCATTGGAGGTTGTTGAGGGCGAGTTCGCTGGTCAGCCAGTACTCATCGCTCGCTACGAGTATGTTGATGTATATGTTAACCAGATGTACTTCATCGTAGGCTGGAAGCAGACTAAGGAGCTAAAGGAGAACTTGGCAGAGACTGCTATCGAGTCATACAAGAAGGCATACGAGCTCGACAACAAGCTTGCACCAAAGATCCAGGTTAATGCAATGTTCCTTGCTAACGCACTTTCACAGCAGGGCGAGGCTCTCAACGACGTAGGTCTTACTAAGGAGGCTGCCGAGGCTTTCGAGCTTGCTTTCCGTGCACAGCAGGTTGTCCCAGGCTCAGCAGCTAACGCTGGCTTGATCTACAACGCAGGTGTTCTCAACACTCAGATTGCCTCAACCCTTGGCGAGACTGAGGAGGCTATCGCACTCTTTAGCAAGGCTCAGGACCTCTTCAACGAGGCTATCGAGGCTGGCTACAAGGATAACGGTAGCATCTACTACTTCCTCTACCACACCTACTATGGCCAGCGTAGCGTAAATCGCGACGAGATGCTTGCAAGCGCTAAGCAGGTGTTGTTGGACGGTATCAAGCTCTACCCAAGCAATAGCCTTATCCTCGAGGGTCTTATCGGCCTCTACGCTACTGAGAAGGGCATTGGCGACCCAGCAGAGCTTATCGGCATGCTCGACAACTCATTGAAGGCTACACCAGACAACTTCGACTTGTGGTATGGTCGCGGTATCGTGTACAACGCTTTGGAGAACTACGACGAGTGTATCAAGTCATTCGAGAAGTGCATCGAGTTGCGTCCTGAGGACTACAACGCTAACTACTACATGGGCTACTTCTTCGTAATGAAGGCTGATGGTCTTATCAACGCTCTTAACTCGTCATACGACGCAAATGTTGACTACAACGCAGAGGTTGAGAAGATTAACCTTGTTTATGCTGAGGCTATTCCATGGTTCGAGCGTGCTCTTGCAATTAAGCCAAACGATGCAGGCTCAATCAACAACCTTACACAGCTCTGCTTCCGTCTTCGCGACATGGAGGGCATGGCTGAGAAGCATGCTCAGTATAAGGCAATGAAGGACGCTCTTTAGTCTGTTGCTTTAACTAAATAACGAATGGCTACTCCACTGGGGTAGCCATTTTTTTTTGGGGGGGGTGAGAGGTGAAAGGTGAAAGGTGAAAGGTAAGGTGTGCTTCGCACGGGGTTTATTTTATGGGAAAGATGGGTCGAATGGGATAAATGGGATAAATGGGAAATTCTCATCAAGCGAAGCGTTACCCATCACCCCCATCAAGCGAAGCGTTACCCATCGCCCCCATCAAGCGAAGCGCTCCCATTAAGCGAAGCGTTACCCATCATCCTCATCAAGCGAAGCGCTCCCATTAAGCGAAGCGTTACCCATCACCCCCATCAAGCGAAGCGCTCCCATCAAGCGAAGCGTCCCTATCTCCCCTATGCTCCTGCCCACCTCAATCAGCACCACTACCAAATTTCTTGTTAGAAGGGGTTAGGCTTGGGCTATCACAAAAGAAGATCCCCTCGGGATAGTACTTAAAGTACAGCCCGAGGGGTCTTACTTTTAGTGATGGGCCGAGAATGACCCCTTATCACAAGAAATTTACAATGAATTCTCTAAGCGTAGCAACAACGGCGTAAAATCTGAATGCGCATCCGCAAACTCATCATACGAGTGCTCGGAGTGGCCCTCCTCGGGAACATCAGATACGTACTTGACTGCCACCACGGGGATATTGTCGTAGAGCTCAGCCACCTGGCAGATTGCTGCTATCTCCATGTCGAACAAGCCACACTCAACACCAAAGCGGCTCTTAATCTCACGAATGATGTCTGCATTCACGAACGAGTCGCCCGTAAATACTGTCTCAGGGTCGGTACCTCGCAACATGCGTGGGTCGGTAATCTCGGGGCAGAATCCCTCAGGAATGATAGCGTCGTGGTGAATGGCACGTGATGGCATCACGATATCGCCCTGCTTACGACCGAGGGCAGAGGCAGCGAAGCCCACAACAGCCAACATGTCGTACTTATCTTGAGCAAGGGTTAGGGCACGAGCTACACCTGCCGAGGAGAGTGCCTTGCCGATACCCACCTCTACAAGGTCGTAGCTATGCTTGAGACTCTGAGCCTTATCCAAGGCGTAGCGCATGGCACGATACTCACGTGACGTAGGCGCACAAATCAACACTCTCATACTACCACCACTTTTCGTAAACCTGACCTATGCCGAGTACCTGAGCCTCGTCGGCAGTAAAGAGCGTACGCATGTAGTCTGCCATGGCTGCATTTGTCGAGTCGATAGCGTACAAGCCGGGGTTGCCACACTGAATCTCGTTAAGACCCACAATGTCGTCAGCCGACTTGAGCGGGAACACGTTCTTATAGACCTTAGCCAACGCCTGACGAACATCCTCAGCCTCAACATTCTGCATTGTAGATAGGTAGAAGCCTGTCTTGCAGCCCATAGGACAGAACGACACGATAGATGAGCCTATCTTCTCGTCGAGGCGTAGGTAGTATGCCATAAGGTGCTCGATGGTGTGCACCTCGCCTGAGCCGAGGGGTGCGTGTGCCATAGGGGCACGGAAGCGCAAATCCCATGAGCGCACCTGAAACTCATCGTTGATAGTATATACTGAACGTAGGTATAGTCCAGCGTCGAGCGTGCGATGGTCAACATCGAACGACGAAACAATATTTTTCTTCATACTCTGCGTAAATTTAATATTAGGCAAAGATAGGAATTTTTCGACATATTCCCTATCTTTGTAGATAATTTTAATAAGTGATTATGAAATTTCGCACCGAAATAGAGGTTGCTCCATGGCAACAAAAAATCGAGTATGGCGACACCGTCGTATGCCTCGGCTCATGCTTTGCATCGAACATCGGCGAGAGGCTCGCCGAGCGCAAATTTAGCGTGAGTATCAACCCCACAGGAATACTCTTCAACCCCGCATCTATAGCCAGCGCCGTGGAGCGCATCGAGGCAAAAAAGTTGGTCACGACAGATGATGTTTTTCAGAGCAACGACCGCTGGCTTTCGTTCGACTTTCACTCATCGTTATCGGGCACAACACTGGGCGAGGCAGTCGATGTAATCAACTCGCAAATCGTATCGAGCAACGACCTACTAAAGCGTGCTAACTACTTGATAATCACACTTGGCACAGCGTGGGTATATCGTCTTAGCTCATCGGGCAAGGTGGTTGCCAACTGCCACAAACAGCCACACTCTGCGTTTCGTCGCGAGCTACTTTCGGTGGGTGAGATTGTCGAAAACTTAGAGCGTATCGCTGCCTGCACAAGGGCACACATCGTGCTTACCGTAAGCCCCATTCGTCATCTTGGCGAGGGCTTGGCAGACAACTCGCTAAGCAAGGCACTCCTTAGGGTTGCTGTCGAGGAGTTTCGGAAGCGCCACGCAGAGCGCATTACATACTTCCCCTCGTACGAAATTATGCTCGACGACCTGCGCGACTACCGCTTCTATGGCGACGACCTTGTGCACCCCACAAAGATGGCGGTGGACTATATCACCGAGAGGTTTTTTGAGGCGGCACTAAGCAGCGAGGCAAAGCAAAAAATGGAGGAGGTGACAAAAATTATTAATGCCACCAACCACAGAGCGCAAAACCCACATAGTGAGCAACATAGACTATTTTGTCAAAAGCAGCTCGAGGCCATCAATCGCATCAAAGATATAGACCTACAAAAAGAAAGGGAGCATTTTGAGCAAATGTTACAAATAAATTTGTAAATTTGCCGAATATTTTGTTTGCTATGCAGAGATTTGCCTCAATACTTATTTTCGTGCTTTTGCTCGCAACAGCACCCTTTGCCGTTGCTCAGGAGCGCCCCACACTTGTTGTAAACATCGTTGTTGGTTCGATGCGCTCAGGCGACCTCGACCGCTACTCTAAGAACTTCACCGAGCGTGGCATACGCCGTCTTATGGACAACGGCACAACATACACTGAGGCATACTACGACTTCTCGGCAATATCTACTGCCTCAGGCCTCGCAACACTCACCACAGGAGCCAACCCCGCGGTGCATGGCGTTGTTGGCGAGAGGTGGTTTAGCCACACCGACGCAAAGTCGATATCGCTCATTGCCGACAACAAGGCATATCCCGTAGAGTTCAGTACGGGCACAGGCAGCTACTCGCCACACCGACTATCAGCACCTACTTATGGCGACATGCTACTTAGCGAAAACTCTAATAGCAAGCTATTTACCGTTGCTGGCGATGCCCTTCCAGCCATTTTACTCAACGGTCGTCGTGGCGTAGCCTTCTGGGCAGAGAAGAACAAAACATACTGGACAACATCGTCGGCATACGTAGAAAATCTCCACAAGTGGATCAACGACTACAACAAGGGCGAGAAGAACAAGGAGTATAGCATAAATCGCTGGACAACACTCTACAAAGCAGAGCACTATCGCAACTCGGAGGTTGGCGTGGTGGAGGACATCAAGGACAAATCGACACACCTCATCACCGACCTCAACCTAAAGCTCGACGACACGCTCTATGGCGAGATGATGTACACCCCTGCGGGCAACACCATGATCTTGCGCTTTGCCGAGCAGCTTATGCGCAAGGAGTGGCTAGGTAGAGACGACAACACCGACATTCTAAACATCTACCTCGACCCTGCCCGCAACATTGCCGAGATGTATGGCCCCGAGTCTATCGAGTACGAGGATATGCTCTACCGCCTCGACAAGGATCTAATCTGGTTTCTCGATGCTATATTTGAGCATGTCGAGGATAGCTCACGTGTAGTTATCGTGCTTAGTTCCGACCATGGCACCTCGCCATCGTATAACCCTGCGGGAGGCACCCCTCGCCACCGCTTCAACCACCGCCAGATGGAGGTTATCGTGAATGCCTACCTTGGTGGTCGCTACGGCTCCGACAACTACGTTGCAGGATATGCCAACGGCAGCCTCTACCTAAACCACTCGACACTATCGAAGAAGGAGCTAAAATATAGTGAGATATGCGATGAGGTGGCTACATTCTTGCTTCAGTTGCAGGGTATCTCAACGGCGATTTCGGCAACGTCGATGCGCACAACATCATTTAGCGAGGGCCGCACAGCACTCCTACAACAGAGCTTCTTTGGAGCTCGCACGGGCGACATTATTATAGACCTTGTGCCCGGCTGCATCATCGAAGAGGATGACCGCCGCTCATTATCAACGTCGGGATATATTTATGACCGTCATGTTCCCCTTGTTATATCGAAGCAAGGCACGACAAAACGTAGTGTGGAGCGCAGAGTATCGATGACGGAGCTTGCCCCAACGCTCTGCCACATGATGGGCATAGCGCGTACATGGGCAACCGAGGAGCATGCGCTCGAGGAGTTTAAGTAATTGATAATAACAAAAATATAGGATATAATGAAAGATGCTATTCAGGAGAGCATAATCGAGGAGTTTGCAATCTTCGACGACTGGCTCGACAAATACGACTACCTAATAAGCCTCAGCGAGGAGCTATCAGCCATCGACCCCGCTAAGCGCACCGAGAAGTACCTTATCGAGGGGTGTCAGTCACGCGTGTGGGTGGCTGCCGAGTTGCGCGACGGCAAGGTATACTACACTGCCGATAGCGACGCCATCATAACCAAGGGCATTGTGGCACTCCTAATCCGTGTAATGAATGGTCGCACAGCCGAGGAGGCAGCTGCTATCGACCTATACTTCATCGACGCAATAGGTCTTGGCGAAAACCTATCGCCAACACGCAGCAACGGCCTACGCGCCATGATTCAGCAGATGAAGCTCTACGCCTTGGTATTCTCGAAGCAGAGCTAAAACTAATAAGAAAAAAGATTGTAATGACACCAGAAGAGATATTAGCAGTTGAGAAGAATATCGTTCTCACACTCAAGAACATATACGACCCCGAGATTCCCGTAAACATCTACGACCTCGGCCTTATCTACGAGATTAACTACGACCCAGCGGGCACTGCCGACATCATCATGACACTCACAGCGCCCAACTGCCCTATGGCAGATATGCTGCTTGCCGACATCAACCGCGAGGTGGGCAAGGTGGCTGGCGTCGAGAAGGTGAATATCACCCTCACGTTCGACCCTCAGTGGGATAAGTCGATGATGTCTGAGGAGGCACTCATCGAGCTTAACCTATTCTAAAAATCGACCTATGGCTGCGGGGCAACATACGATTGAGAGTCTAAGACATGGAGCAAGACGCCAGGAGTGTTGTGTGCATATCCAAAATGTTGATGCTCTTGAGCTTAACGTCATACTTAATCGTCTTACGTGTGAGCGCCTCGACCGCAAGGCGCGCGACATTATGCGCACCTTTAAAGCGACGGGCGAGAGTTGGAACGAGTGCTTCCACACGATGCTTCTTGGCGTGCTTGGTGGCATGGACAATCGTGCTCCTATGCTTCGCCTTGCCGAGCGTGTTACCAACAACATGCTCATGCGCGAGAATAGCTCTATTGTCAAGCTCGAAGCTCTGCTCTTGGGTGGCGCAGGACTCTTGGACATATATGGCGATGACGACTACCTACGCCTTCTTCGCGAGGAGTTTAGCCACCTTGCAGCAAAGTATGGCATTGTGCCAATGATGGCTGGCGAGTGGCAACTAACGGGCATATACCCCCACAACCACCCTACCCTCCGTCTTACGCAGCTTGCTGCATGCTTCCTCAATCGCGACTTCACCCTGCAGAGCGCCCTGGAGTGTCGTACAAGTGATGCAATCTACAAGTTCTTTGGTGGCGAGACATCGGACTACTGGCTCACGAACTTCATTCCCGTAAATTCGCACTCGGTGACAACCTACCGCATGGGGCACATTAAGAGCGACCTTCTGGGCATCAACCTCATAGCACCGATGATGCACGCCTACAGTGCATATACCCGCAATAGCAACACCGCAAACGATGCTATTCGCCTACTCGAGAGCATTGCTGCCGAGAGCAACAGGCTCACTAAGCCCTGGACAGGGGCGGGGCTAACAATCAGAAATGCCTTCGAGAGCCAGGCGCTAATTCAGCTAAGCAAGGAGTATTGCTCGACGCTGGGCTGTGAGCGTTGTCCTCTGGGCAAATGCCTACTCAGTGGCATATAGTAAATCTACACCCGAACATAGGCCTACGCGTTAGGCATACATACACACATACATACGTGCGCATAAAAACATGCGCACGTGTTGCTTTTTACATAAAAAAATAATATCTTTGCACGAATTATGTTTTTTTACGCAACGATAAACGAAACAAATAGTTAAATCATGGATATAGCATCAAAAATTCTTAAGCTCATTTTCGGCTCAAAGGCCGATAAGGATCGCAAGGAGATTCAGCCCTATGTTGAGAAGATCAAGGCTATCTTCCCCTCGATTTCTGCGCTCTCAAACGACGAGCTTCGTGCTCGCTCAGCAGCGCTAAGCAAGTCGATTGCCGACTTCATTGCTGGCGACGAGCAGCACATCATCGAGCAGAAGGCTAAGCTCGAGCTTGCCGAGACATCGCTCTCAGACAAGGAGCGCATATCAAAAGATATTGACGACACGACAAAGCGCATCGACGAGAAGATTGAGCAGAAGCTCGAGGAGATTCTCCCTGAGGCCTTCGCCATTATGAAGGATACAGCACGCCGCTTTGCCGAGAACGACACTGTGGTAGTTACGGCTAACGACTTCGACCGCAACCTTGCAGCCCAGCGCCAGGACTTGGTGACTATCGAGGGCGACAAGGCTATCTATAGCAGCGAGTGGACTGCTGGTGGTAATGTCATCAAGTGGGATATGGTTCACTACGACGTACAACTCTTTGGTGGCGTTGTTTTGCACAAGGGACGTATCGCCGAGATGGCTACGGGTGAGGGTAAGACCCTCGTGGCAACACTCCCAGTATTCCTCAATGCCTTGGCTCACAAGGGTGTTCACGTGGTTACCGTGAACGACTACCTTGCACGTCGTGATGCCGAGTGGATGGGTCCTATGTATCAGTTCCACGGCCTATCGGTAGCATGTATCGACAACACACGCCCTAACTCTGAGGAGCGTCGCAAGGCATACATGGCAGATATTACGTTTGGTACTAACAACGAGTTTGGTTTCGACTACTTGCGCGACAACATGGCATCGTCACCATCTGACCTTGTGCAGCGCAAGCACCACTTCGCCATTGTCGATGAGGTCGATTCAGTGCTTATCGACGATGCACGTACGCCACTTATCATCTCAGGTCCTGTACCTAAGGGTGGCGACCAGCTCTTTGCCGAGTATCAGCCTGCAGCAAAGTATATCTATGACCTTCAGAGCAAGATGTCGTCATCGGATGTTGCCGAGGCTAAGCGTCTGTTCAACGAGGGCGACCACCTCGAGGCAGGTAAGCTCCTGCTTCGCGCCTATAAGGCTATGCCTAAGTATAAGGCACTCATCAAGTTCCTATCGGAACCTGGTGTAAAGGTGTTGTTGCAGAAGACCGAGAACTTCTACATGCAGGATAACGAGAAGCGCATGCACGAGATTACCGACGACAACTTCGTTATCCACGACGAGAAGCTAAACTCTCTTATCCTCACAGATAAGGGTCACGAGGTTGCCTCAAAGCGCTTCAACGAGGAGGGCTTCTTCGTGCTTCCCGACATCGGCGCTCGCATTGCCGAGATCGAGAATGGCGAGCTTACGCCCGAGCAGCGTGCCGAGCAGAAGGATGCCTTGTTGGCCGACTACGCCATTAAGGCTGAGCGTGTGCACACCATGAACCAGCTTCTCAAGGCATACTTCATGTTCGAAAAGGAGGTTGAGTATGTGCTTATCGATAATAAGGTGAAGATCGTTGACGAGCAGACAGGCCGTATCATGGAAGGTCGTCGCTACTCTGACGGCTTGCACCAGGCTATCGAGGCTAAGGAGAATGTAAAGGTGGAGGATGCTACGCAGACCTTCGCAACAATTACTCTTCAGAACTACTTCCGTATGTACCACAAGCTCGCGGGTATGACCGGTACTGCCGAGACCGAGGCATCGGAGTTCTGGAGCATCTACAAGCTCGATGTTGTTGTAATTCCTACAAACAAGAAGGTTATTCGCGACGACCGCGAGGACCTCGTATATAAGACCGCACGCGAGAAGTACAACGCCGTTATCGCAGAGATTGAGCGCCTCGTTGAGGAGGGTCGTCCTGTGTTGGTGGGTACCACCTCAGTCGAGATTTCGGAGCTCTTGAGCCGTATGCTTAAGCTTCGTGGCATCAAGCACAACGTGTTGAATGCTAAGCAGCACCAGCTCGAGGCACAGATTGTTGCCGAGGCAGGTCGCCGTGGTCAGGTAACCATCGCTACCAACATGGCGGGTCGTGGTACCGATATCAAGCTCTCGCCAGAGGTTAAGGAGCTTGGTGGTTTGGCTATCATCGGCACCGAGCGCCACGAGAGCCGTCGTGTAGATCGTCAGCTACGTGGTCGTGCAGGACGTCAGGGTGACCCAGGCTCATCACAGTTCTTCGTATCGTTGGAGGATCAGCTCATGCGCCTCTTCGGCTCTGACCGTATCGCCAAGATGATGGACCAGATGGGTCTTAAGGAGGGCGAGGTTATCCAGGCAGGCATGATGACAAAGGCTATCGAGCGTGCACAGAAGAAGGTTGAGGAGAACCACTTCGGCATGCGTAAGCGCCTGTTGGAGTACGACGATGTTATGAACTCGCAGCGTGAGGTTATCTACACACGTCGTCGCCATGCTCTCTATGGCGAGCGTATCGACATCGACCTAAACAACCTCCGTCAGGACTACGCCCTTAAGTTTGTTGAGAACCACGAGGGCTGCTCGTTCGAGGAGTTTAAGTTCGACCTTATGCGCGAGGTGGCTATCGAGCCATCTATCGACGAGGCACAGTTCGACGCAATGAAGCCAAAGCAGATTATCGACACCATTGTCGAGGATCTTACCAACCACTTCGCACGCAAGACCAAGGCTATTGCCGACATGGTGCGCCCAACGATGGAGAAGATCTACAAGGATCGTGAGAATAACATGGATATGCGCATCGCCTTTCCTATCACCGATGGTCGCTTGCGCTACTCTATCCCTGTTGAGTTGCAGAAGTGCAAAGACACCGACTGCGCCGAGATCTACCGTATATTTGCTAAGGTGGCTATGTTCACCACCATCGACGACGCTTGGCGTGAGCACCTCCGCGAGATGGACGACCTTCGCCAGAGCGTACAGAATGCTACATACGAGCAGAAGGATCCACTCCTTATCTACAAGCTCGAGTCGTTCCAGCTCTTTGCCAAGATGCTCGAGGATATCAACCGCACGGTGTTGGCATTGACCAATAAGTCGGGCATTGCTCTTCGCGAGAACAACGTTGAGGAGGCTCGTGAGCAGCGCCGCAAGATTGACGTGAACAAGCTTCAGGAGTCACGCATGGCTGCCGCAGCTGCCGCAGGTCAGGGCGAGAGGGGCAAGACCGCACCTATCAAGGTTGATAAGTCGGTAGGCCGTAACGAGCCATGTCCTTGTGGCTCGGGTAAGAAGTACAAGCATTGCCACGGCAAACTATAATTTCTTGAATTTCTTGTGATAAGTGGTCATCTACTGCCGCTAACGAATTATCTCGGCAATGGGCAGTACGCCTGAGTACAGCCCATCGCCTCGAAATTCGCCGAGCGTTGTATCTAACCACTTCTAACAAGAAATTTGACGACGAGAAGTAATTTAATAGAACTATACAAATGGGATATAAGGAGCAAAAACAGCGTCAGTTCGACATCCGCTACTTGCAGATGGCACGCGTGTGGGCCGAGAACTCATACTGCGTACGCCGCAAGGTGGGAGCGCTGCTCGTAAAGGATAAGATGATTATCTCGGACGGCTACAACGGCACCCCTGCGGGCTTCGAGAACATCTGCGAGGACGACATGGGCAAGACTAAGCCCTACGTTCTGCATGCCGAGGCAAACGCCATCACGAAGGTTGCTAAGAGCGCCAACAACTGCGACGGCTCGACACTCTACGTCACCGCCTCGCCCTGCATCGAGTGCGCCAAGCTAATCATTCAGGCGGGCATCAAGCGCGTTGTCTATGCCGACCCCTACCGCTCCGACGACGGCATCCAGCTACTTCGCAAGGTGGGTATCGAGTGCGTGCAACTCGATGTCAAATGTCCCGAATGCGTGGAGTTCGAGATGAAATAACAGGATTGAACATCTAGCAAAAGGTTGTCCTTTCGGGGACAACCTTTTTTTTTGTAAGAAACATCTTTCCTACCACACCCTATCTTCTCACAATAGCACGGGTATTATTTTTAATACCCGTGTACATGGTAGGCAATATGTGGTGCAGTGGTTGCACAGTGGCACGGGTATTATTTTTAATACCCGTGCTACAAAAGAGAGGACAAATTGCTATTCAATAGCATGGGTATTAAAAATAATACCCATGCTATATAGTAAGTGGAAATTAGGGGGAATATATAGTTACGTGTGTTATCGTAGGCTGATATAAAACTCTTCGGTAAGGCGGCGATACTCCTCCGTATAAGAGCTATCACGATGGCGCATTGTGAGGGTTGTGACGGTGGGCATTAGGGGCTTGTCGCTTAAGCAGAACTCCATAAGCGTACGGCGAGGGGTGTCGTCCTCTTTGGTAACGACATCGAGCTGGCGACTAAGCCACAACCTGCCAAATGCCGCAAAGCGAAACTGCATGGCGCACTCGGTAGGAAGGATTACTGACAGGCGACCCTCAGGCTTTAGAAGGCGCGCGGCAGAGGCTACCAAATCCTCAAACTTTAGCGATGAGGTGTGGCGCGCCATGGTGCGCAGCTTATCGGGCGAGTGCAGCGAGTCGATAAAATATGGGGGATTGCTAACTATATGATCGAACTTTTCAGAGCCTTCAAAGCCACATACATCGCCCTCAATAGCACTTAGGCGCGTAGCCCATGGCGACCTACTGAAGTTATCGCGTGCCTCCTCTACAGCCTCGTGCGAGATGTCGATACCCACAATCTTGGCAGAGGCGTTACGTTGCGCGAGCATAAGGGCAATAAGGCCTGTGCCTGTGCCAACATCGAGGATACGCCAATCGCCCTCAACATCAGCCCATGCACCAATAAGAACGCCATCGGTGCCAATCTTCATGGCTGAGCGTTCGTCGCACACCGTAAACTGCTTAAAACGAAACATCGCCTACAATTTATCGCCCGAGATACCCAAGCCAAACAAAGAATAATCGTAGCGCACTGGGTCGTCGGGGCATAACGTGCGAAGCATCGAGGTAATCTCCTCAACAGCCTTCCAGTCGTCCTGCTTGCGGCTTAGAAGTCCGAGCTGGCGACCCATACGTCCCGTATGTATGTCGAGCGGAAGGTAGAGCGCCGACATAGGAATCTTGCGCCACAAGCCAAAATCTACGCCTCGCTCGTCGTGGCGCACAAACCACCTAAGATACATGCACAGACGCTTACACGCAGCGCCCCTATCAATAGACGACACATGCTTCTCGGCATGTGGGTTATGGTCATGTTTAAAGAATTCGTGGCGGAACTCCGAGAGCGCAACACGCAAATCGCCCGAGCGCTCGTAGCTTTGCTCGAAGAAGCCACCCACACTACCCCACGTTCGAATTATGTGGCGCAGTCCGAGCACAAACTCACGAAAGTCCTCGCCATTAAACGTGCGATGAACATAGCTACGCAAGTGCTCCAACTCCTTATCCGAGGCATTTACAACAAAGTCGGCGGGGGCATTATCCATATAGTGCATCATGCGGTGGGCACTCTTAACAATCGCCTTGCGGTTGCCCCAGGCGATGGTTGAAGCCATAAATCCAGCAATCTCCCTATCGAGCGTAGCCGCAAAGGAGTGTGGCACGCTGATGGGGTCGGGCTCGATAAAGTCCGTATTGTTGTATCTGTCGTGCAACGACTCGAGTAGGTCGCGCAATTCGTCGAGCGACATATCGCTATAGTATGCGTCCATCGCTCATAACAATTTTACGGTCCGACATCTCAGCCAACGCCTCGTCGTGGGTGACGATAATGAAGGTCTGTCCTGTGCGCTCACGAAGGTCGAAAAATAGTCTCTGTATCTGCTCACGTGTTGCAGTGTCGAGGTTTCCCGTAGGCTCGTCGGCAAGCACCACCGAGGGGTTGTTTGCCAAGGCACGGGCGATAGCCACACGTTGCTGCTCGCCACCCGAGAGTGCCGAGGGGCGATGAGTAAGACGGTGCGACATCTGAACAAGCTCCAGCAGCTCCTCAGCCCTATGCTGAGCCTCGGAGCGCTTAACGCCCGCAATAAGCATAGGCATCATTACATTCTCCACAGACGAGAACTCTTCAAGCAAGTGGTGCGACTGAAAGACAAAGCCCACATGGCGGTTGCGAAACTCCGAGAGCTCACCGTCCGACATGCCAGCGACAGCCTTGCCGTCGATAGTAACACTACCCTCGTCGGGAGTCATCAGCGTGCCTATAATCTGCAACAGCGTGCTCTTACCCGCACCACTTGCGCCAACGATAGAGACTATCTCGCCACGCTCAACACTAAACTCAATGCCGTGGAGCACCTCCAACGAGCCGAAGCGCTTAACTATGTTTTCGATGTGTATCATCTTACGATGTTTTGATATGCGTTAAATAGCTCGACAAGCTGTCGTGTAGGCGCAACATCGTGTACACGCAATATTGTAGCGCCACCTCGCAACGCCTCCCACGCCAAGGCCAACGAGCCAGGGAGAGCCTCCTCGGGGGTGATACCCAAGGGGCGATATATCATAGATTTGCGGCTAAGACCCACTAATACGGGGTAGCCAAGTTCGCAAAGTTTATCTAGTTCTGATAATAGCTCAAAGTTTTGCTCCACACTCTTAGCAAAGCCAAAACCTGGGTCGAGGATAATATTCTCTTTACGGATACCCGCCTTTGTAAGCTCCTCGGTGCGACGCACAAAGTAGGTGCAGACACCACGCACAACGCCCTCGGGATATTGTTCGAGCGACTGCATGGTCTTAGGCGTGCCACGCATGTGCATAGCCACATACTTTAATCCAAGTTCAGCAACAGTCTTAAGCATATCATCGTCGAGCTCACCTGCCGAGATATCATTGACAATCACTTCGCCAAACTCCTCGTAGGCACGGCGCACAATCTCCGAGCGGAAGGTATCAATCGACACCACCACACCCTGCTCCGCGCTACGCACAGCCTCGAGCCCCATCTTAACCCTCGCCCACTCCTCATCTACGGAGATATGCTCGGCACCGGGGCGCGACGAGTAGCCACCAATGTCGATGATTGTGGCACCCTCGCTTATAGCACGCTCCACGCTACGACACACCTCCTCGTAGGCAACATGACGGCTGCCAGCATAGAACGAGTCGGGCGTAAGGTTCAAAATCGCCATCACCTGCCTCTTAACAAGGCTAAGAGTGCTACTGGCGAGAATCATAGCTTAGGCGACGGTGTAGCTGCTCAACATCATCTTCAAGTTCGTCGAGCTCGATGTTTACGATTGCATACTTCGAGCGTGAGCAACGCTCCTCGTCAGATAGCTGACTGCGCATGCGCTCCTCAACCTGCTCCTTAGTCACGCCATCACGCGCCATGACACGCTCGATGCGCAACTCCTCGGGAGCCATAATGGCAACGGTCATATCTACAGCCGCATCGAAGCCAGACTCGAACAATATTGCCGACTCAAGGACAACATAGTCGCCCGACTGAGCCTCGGCCCAGCGCTCGAAATCGGCCATAACGGCGGGGTGAACAATAGCATTGAGTGCTGCAAGCTCCACGTCCGATGCAAAGACCCTCTCGGCAAGGTATGCTCGGTTGAGCACCCCCTCCGCAAATGTCTGCTCGCCAAAACGCTCGATTAGGCTTCGGCGCACACTCTCGTCAGAGGACATTATCTCCTTGGCACGAGCATCTGAAAAGTAGATAGCAACACCCCTATCCTGCAACATCTGGGCAACAAGGCTCTTACCTGAGCCTATGCCACCTGTAATTCCCACCTTATACATATTTATATATATTATTATGTATGTTCAACAGATAGCTACTATTGGCAGACCACCTTATATGGTATCGATGGCAATGCACCCACAGAGACAATCTCGACACCTGTCATGCGCGCCGCGAGGGCCTGCTGCATAGATATTGTGGCGATGTGGTGCGTACGACCACCATTTTCGTCGACACTATCCATATCGAAGGTTAGCTCCGTAGATGGGATCTCGAACTCGTCGCTGCGCGAAAAGAGCGTGTAGCCAATAAGGTTAGTGCCCTTGCCACGAATGACGCAATCAACATCTATGCGCTCGCCATCGACAACAACTATCACCTGGTGCTCGGTTGTATATGTGTCGCCGAGCTTGGCGATATACCACAGCACGAAGGCTGCAACGAGCATAGTAACATAGGTTGGCGAGATATATCCGCGCACCTGCTTATATAGTTCAGATAGCTTTCCCATAACAACAATTATATTAAATAATTGCAAAGTTAAAAAAATAAGTCGCAACCTCAAAGAGATTGCGACCTATTTTCGTATGATATTTTCAATAAATGAGCTTACTCGGCATCATTAGACTCCTTGATAGCATTCTTACGCTGAAGATCGTAAGCGATAGGAGTAGCAATAAATACTGAAGAGTAAGTACCGATTACAACACCAAGGATAAGTGCGAACACGAAACCACGGATTGTCTCACCACCGAAGATGAAGATAGACAAGAGGGTTACGAGGGTTGTACCAGAGGTGTTAATTGTACGTGACAATGTAGCGCAGATAGCGTTATCGATGTTCGACTTGATGTCGCGCTTAGGATACAAACCAATGTACTCACGGATACGGTCGAAGATTACCACAGTATCGTTGATTGAGTAACCGATGATAGTAAGGATCGCTGCGATGAACGCCTGGTTAACCTCCAAGTTGAATGGCATTACTGCATACAACATAGAGAATAGACCGATAACAAGGAGTGCGTTGTGAGCCAAAGCTGCTGTAGCACCCAATGCCCACTGCCAACGACGGAAACGTACAGCAATGTAAAGACCGATAGCTACCAACGAGATGATAACAGCGATGAGTGAGTTAAGAGTCATCTCGCCAGAGATTGCGCTACCCACCTGCTCAGATGAGGTGATACCCTTACCGTTATCTGGGTTGATGAATGTCTCGCGGTCGATAGGCTCAGTATAGAGCGACTTAGAAGCCTCATAAATGTAGCTTGCAACGATGTAGTTAGCATCAACAGCATCTGCCTCGGCACCCGCCTTAGCCTTAGCCTCAGCAATCATCTCAGCAGTAGGCTCGAACTGAGTAACTACGCGAAGCTGATCCTCGCCACCAAAGCGCTTAACCTCGAATGATGTGTTTGCAGCATCCTTAAGCGCAGAGAACTGTACCTCGAGGTTAGAACGAAGCTGATCCTCGTTAGCTGCCTGGTCGAACTTAACTACATATGTACGACCACCAGTGAAGTCGATACCCTTGTTAAGACCGAGTGTGCAGAACGAAATGATAGACAACACTACAAGAGTACCAGACAAGATGTAAGATACCTTGCGCTTGTTGATGAAGCTAAACTTAACATTCTGCAAGAAGTTCTCAGTGAGCTTGTTTGAGAATGAGATAGAGCCCTTGCGTGCAGCACGTGACTCGAGCAACACACGAGTGATGAAGATAGAGCAGAACAACGATGTGATGATACCTGCTACGAGGGTTGTTGCGAAGCCCTTAACTGGACCTGTACCGAAGAAGAAGAGTACGATACCAGTGATGATTGTAGTGAGGTTACCGTCGATAATCGCTGAGTATGCGTTAGAGAAACCATCCTGGATAGCGAGTGAAAGACCCTTACCAGCGCGAAGCTCCTCCTTGACACGCTCGAAGATGATAACGTTAGCATCCACAGCCATACCCATAGTAAGCACGATACCTGCGATACCAGGCAATGTCAATACAGCACCGAACGATACCAACACACCCATGAGCAACAATACGTTGAACAAGAGGGCGATGTTAGCCATCATACCAGCACCCTTATAGAAGAATGCCATGTAAACGAGTACTAGCAAGAATGCCAATGCGAACGATACAAGACCGTCGTTGATAGCCTTAGCACCGAGTGATGGACCTACAACCTCAGAGTAGATGATAGTTGCTGGCGCTGGAGCCTTACCTGAGTTAAGAACGCTTGCAAGGTCCTCAGCCTCCTGAACGTCGAAGTTACCAGTGATTGATGACTGGCCACCGTCGATACGGCCGTGTGACATAGGAGCAGAATATACATAACCATCGAGAACGATAGCGATGCACTTGTTAGTGTTGCGCTCAGTGATGTCAGCCCAAGTCAAAGCTGTCTCGTGATCCATTGACATAGATACCTCGAAGCCACCATTCTGACCACCCTGTGCACGAGCGTTAGTGATACCTGTACCGTCCAATACTGGAGCAGCGATGCCATTCAAGCCACGCAAAGCATAGAGAGTGAAGACACCCTTGCTACCACCGTCAACGCTCTTGTTTGACCATGCGAACTTAACATCGCCTGGGAACAAAGCCTTAACAGCTGGAAGGCGGAAGTACTCGTTAAGAGTCTCTATGTTCTCCTTCTGGGCAGCAGCAACCTGTGGTGCATATACGTTAGGCACGATAAGTGCAGCAGGAAGCTTAGCCGCAACCTCCTCCTCGGCTACGCCGTTAAGAAGAAGATAGTCGCGAACAGCCTCGTTGAACTCCTCGCCATAGAGAACAGAGGTAACCTCAGAGATGTCTGCATTGTCGTAAACCTCCCAGAACTCGAGGTTAGCAGTAGAAGCCAAAAGCTTACTTACACGCTCTGGTTCCTTAACACCTGGAAGCTCAACAGAGATACGGTTAGTACCTGTTACCTGCTGGATGTTAGGCTGAGTAACACCAAGAAGGTCGATACGGTTCTGCAACACGTTGAAAGCTGCGCTTACTGAGCCGTCAACCAACGACTTGAGGTCAGCAGCCAAAACTGTCACATCAGAGGTGTTGAAGATCTTTGCCAAGTCCTCAGCTGCGCTTGCTGCGATGAATGCGTCAACAGCAGCCGATGCGCCATTAGCCTTTGATGCCTCGTACAACGCCTTCTCCATGCGAGCGTTGAGCTCTGCGTCCTTGCGAACAGCGCCCTTGCTCTCGGCGTTAGCACGAATAACGTCCTCAGCCTTAATCTCAAGCATGACGTTCATACCGCCCTTGAGGTCAAGACCCAAGTTCAACTCACGGTTCTTACAATCAGCATAGGTGTACTGTGCCACGCCAAGATTGTAAACTACCTCATTCCACTTCTCATCGAGATAAGCCTGTGGATTCTCCTGCTTCGCAGCCTCAGCCTCAACTCCGCGTGTTACGAAGGTGAATGAGAGCTGGAAGATGCATGCAAGTGCAAAGAGCACTGCAAGCCACTTAATAATACCTTTACTCTGCATTGTTAAAAAATTTTGTAATTATTTGATTTTTTGTATCTTACGTCTTCATAATCACTCGCACGCGTACACGCCTGAGCGACATATCGTGCAAAGATATAAAAAAAATCGCAATCCACAAACATGGACTGCGATAATTTTATGCTTTATAGCGTAGCTATCGACTACTTTGTTGTTAGCTCAACGACATAATCAACAACGCCATCGACCTTGCCCGTCTTAAGCACAATGCCGCCATCAACCTTCTGGAACTTAACGGCTGCACCAGTATCGAAGGCCTTAGCGCCCACTACTTTGCACTCCAAAGGCAAGTACAACGCCTCGTCCTCGAGCTCAAAGATGTGGATATATAGTTTGTTGCCCTTGCGTGTTGTGCAACCCCACTGCTGAGGCTTCACATCGCCCGCCTCGGTGCCATAGATTGTATCGCCATACTTTGCCAGCCACTCGCCCATCTCTTTGAGGCGCTCAACAGCAACCGCTGGAAGCTCGCCATTAGGCTGAGGACCAACGTTGAGTAGAAGGTTAGCACCCTTGCCAGCAGTGCTCACCAAGTAGCGAACGAGGGTCTCGGTGCTCTTATAGTTCTGATCTGTAACCTTGTAGCCCCACATGCCATTCATTGTCTGGCATGTCTCCAGGGGCAGACGGCTGATGCTCTGACCCGACAAGCCGTGGGTATTCTCGCCTGGGAGGTCACGCTCAAAAATCTGGATATCCTCGCCCTCGAAAGGTGCTTGGTGGTGGTTGTTTGCCACGAGGCACGATGGCTGTAGCTTGTGCACAAGGGCATACTGCTCGTCGAGCTGCCAATCGAATGGCGTAGCATCCTCGTCATGATCCCACCAGCCATCAAACCAGATAGCGCCGATAGGGCCATAGTTTGTTAGAAGCTCCTCGATCTGCTTGTTCATAAAGTCGTAGTAGCTCTCCCAGCTTATCTTACTATCGTCACGACCTGTCACACCACGTGCCGTGCGGCCACGAGGATAGTCGTCGCGCGACCAGTCGGCATGCGAGTAGTAGAAGTGTAGCTTTATACCCTGCTTTGCGCACTCATCTGCGAGCTCCTTGAGGATGTCGCGACCAAAGGGCGTAGCATCGACAATGTTAAACTCCGACTGCTCGGTATCCCACATCGAGAAGCTGTCGTGGTGGCGTGTTGTGATGCAGATATACTTTGCGCCCGCCGACTTTATTGCCGACACCCACTCCTGGGCATTGAAGCGGTGAGGATAGAAGGCATCTGCCGCCTTGGCATACTCGTCGCGGTTGATTCCTGCATTCTGCAAGTACCACTCGCCCTGCGCAAACATGCTGTAGATACCCCAGTGGATAAACACACCAAAACGGGCATCAGAGAACTCCTCGCGAGCCTTCAATATCTCGGGTGTAGGCTCATACTTTTGTGCCGTGAGCGACACCACCGAGATCATGGCTACAATAGCCAATAATGTCTTCTTTATCATAGGTTTAGCTTAGTTTGGTTAATCTAATTAGCAATGAGGAATTTGCAATAGTTTTTTTTAAAGACCAACAAGACCTTAGGACGTTAAGACCTTTATGATGGTCGCGGACAAGATGCATTACTTGTTCTACTGGTCTTATTGTCCCATCGTCCTAATGGGCATAATTACTCATTTACTCTCTCCCACTATTAACACTCCCCTCACCACACCAATTTCTTGTTAGAAGGGGCAGTGAGCTTGGTGCCGAAGATGCGCCCTTATCACAACAAATTTAGTCCATTTTGAGAACTGCAAGGAAGGCAGACTGCGGAACTTGTACTGAGCCAATCTGACGCATACGCTTCTTACCCGCCTTCTGCTTCTCCAACAGCTTACGCTTACGCGAGATATCACCGCCATAACACTTCGCCGTAACGTCCTTACGCACAGCCTTAACAGTCTCACGAGCGATAATCTTAGCGCCGATAGCCGCCTGGATAGCGATGTCGAACTGCTGGCGTGGGATAAGCTCCTTTAGCTTCTCGCACATCTTACGGCCGAAGTCGTAGGCATGGTCGGCATAGATAAGTGACGAGAGGGCATCGACAGGCTCGCCATTGAGCAGAATATCAAGCTTCGCAAGCTTCGAAATCTGGTAGCCCGTGCGGTGGTAGTCGAACGAGGCGTAGCCCTTAGAGATGCTCTTGAGCTTATCGTAGAAGTCGAAGACAATCTCCGAGAGAGGCATCTCGAAGTTAACCTCAACGCGATCCTGCGTGATGAAGGTCTGGTTTTTCATCACACCACGCTTATCGATACATAGCTTAAGGACGTTGCCGAGGAAGTCAGCCTTGGTGATAATCTGCGCAAGGATATATGGCTCCTCAATCTTTGCCACCTTAGTAATCTCTGGTAGTCCCGAGGGGTTGTGCACCTCGAGCTCCTCGCCCTGCGTAGTTGTGATGTGGTACGACACGTTAGGCACGGTGGTGATAACGTCCATGTCGAACTCGCGATATAGGCGCTCCTGGATAATCTCCATGTGCAACAAGCCGAGGAAGCCACAGCGGAAGCCGAAGCCGAGGGCAAGCGAGCTCTCAGGCTCGAACGTGAGCGACGCATCGTTGAGCTTAAGCTTCTCGAGCGAGGCACGCAAATCCTCATACTGGTCGGCCTCAACGGGATAGACACCCGCAAAGACCATAGGCTTAACATCCTCGAAGCCGGCGATAGCCTCCGTAGCAGCATTTGCCACCGAGGTGATGGTATCACCCACCTTCACGTCTGTCGAGTTCTTGATACCCGAGCAGATATAACCTACGTCGCCCGCCTTAATCTCGTTGCGCGCAACCATCTTAAGCTTCAAAACACCAATCTCGTCGGCATCGTACTCGCTGCCAGTGTTGAAAAACTTAACATGCTCGCCCTTATGGATAGTGCCGTTGAATACACGGAAGTAGGCGATAACGCCACGGAATGGGTTGAACACCGAGTCGAAGATAAGGGCCTGGAGAGGTGCTTCAGGGTCGCCCTTAGGAGCTGGAATGCGCTCAATAATAGCCTCCAAAATATCCTCGACGCCCTGGCCTGTCTTGCCCGATGCCAACAAGATATCCTCGTCCTTACAGCCTATAAGGTCGATAATCTGATCCTTGACCTCATCGACCATAGCCGACTCGCAGTCAATCTTATTTAGTACGGGGATAATCTCAAGATCCTGACCGAGGGCAAGATAGAGGTTAGAGATGGTCTGCGCCTGAATACCCTGTGTTGAATCGACAACAAGCAGTGCGCCCTCGCACGAGGCGATAGCTCGCGACACCTCGTAAGAGAAGTCAACGTGTCCTGGGGTGTCGATAAGGTTGAGTGTATATTGCTCGCCATTACGAGCCTTATACTCCATCTGAATGGCGTGGCTCTTGATTGTAATACCCTTCTCGCGCTCGAGATCCATATCGTCGAGCACCTGAGCCTGCATCTCGCGCTGGTTCAGCGTGTTAGTCTTTTCGAGGAGTCTATCAGCAAGGGTACTCTTGCCGTGGTCGATGTGTGCAATAATACAGAAATTGCGAATATTCTTCATCTCGTCTCTAAATTACAATATATTATTAGAGCACAAAGATAAAGATTATTTTCGGAATTTCGAAATATAACGCACCTAAAAATGGCTATTTTGGATTGTTCACATCCTCGCGAGCATAGCTATACTCGTCGTAGATAAGCTGGCTGAGCGACTTAGAATTAGGATCCTTTGGCTCGGCTGACTTACTCTCGCTCTCCTCAGGCTTAAGCCACAAGTAGATTTTCGACTCGGTGCCGTCGCGCAGACGACCGATATTCTTGCGGTGAGTCCAGATTAGAAGTATGGCAACAATCCACGAGAAGACAATAAAAGGTATGCTTAGGAATGGCGCTGCGGGGTCGTAGGTCATTGTTGAGAATATCATCACAAGGAATGGATAGCTACAACCAGCAACCATTGATGCAAGCGACACATAGTGCGACACAGCAAAGACTAAACACCAGATACCGAAGCACATAAGCAAGATTGGAGGATAGATAGCCGTAGCTGCACCGAGGAGCGTTGCCACACCCTTACCACCACGGAAACCTGCAAAGATTGGGAAGATGTGACCAAGCACCACCGCCACCGTGGCGATGATACGCATGTTGATTAGCCAACCCTCGCTAACGCCGCCATCATAGCGCAACAGAGCGGTGAGGATAACGCCACCAAAGCCCTTGAAATAGTCGATAACAAATACTGGCAGTGCGGCACGCTTGCCCAACACTCGGAGCATATTCGTAGTACCCGCATTTTTCGAGCCGTGCTCACGAATATCTATGCCATAATATTTCTTACCAATCCACACTGCACTTGGTATCGAACCGAGCAAATAGGCAATCAACAAAATTGTTATTGCGCAGTAGTAGGTCAACGGTCCCCATGTCTCCATAATATCACGTATTTAGCTTATTTTCAATATCTTATGCATTTATTGCAAAATTCAGTAAAGACAAAGATATAAAAACTTTTTAAAAAACCAAAAAAATGTAACTCGCCGTCGAGTCCTCTATGAGCGATGTTGGGGTGGTGAGCAAAAAAAATCGGAACCAAAAATTGCTATTTTAAAAAATATGTGTACCTTTGAATGATATTTTTGACTATAATATTCGATATTGCATATTTATGAAACCTAATTTCAGCTTTTCGGGCATGGCCCTATCGATGAAGGAGTCGGTAACTGACATCAAGTGGTGGAGCTCAATGCTTCAGATTGTTTTTGGCTGCGTGATGGTGGCTCTGGCTTTTGTCATCTTCATCAACCCTTACGACCTTGTTCCTGGTGGTATCTACGGTCTTGCACTCGTGCTTCACAACCTCTTCCCATCAGTTCAGGTTGGTACCTTCGGCTATATGTTCGATGTGCCTCTTATCCTCACTGCTCTTATACTATTTGGTGGCACGTTTGGTGGTCGCACAATCTTTGCATCGTTCATCACACCAGGTATCATGAACCTCCTCGACTACTTGGTTTACCCATCGCGTGAGGCTATCGAGGCGCTCGACCCAAAGCAGCTTCTCCACGGTTTTATCGACCTCTCGGATCACTTGTTGCTCGCCGCTATTATCGGTGGTGTGTTCAGTGGTATTGGCGTGGGTATCGTTATTCGCAACAACGCCGCAACCGGCGGTACAGATATCACAGGTATGCTCCTTCACCGCTTTGCAAAGATGAAGTTTGCTAATGGCGTATTGCTCTCTGATGCTATCATCGTGCTCAGCGGTTTGGTAGTCATCGGCTTTGGCGTGGGTCTTCCTGAGGGCAAGGAGGGTCAAGGACTTCTCCTCTCGCTCTACTCGGCAGTATGTATCTTCGTAAATGCCAAGGTATTGGGCTACACCATCGACGGTGCATCACGCGACAAGCTCCTATATATCATCTGCGATCAGCACTCGTCACAGATGCGCGAGTATATCCTCCACGACCTTAACCGTGGCGGTACCTACCTCAAGGCTAAGGGTATGTACACCGACAACGACAAGGAGATGATCTTCTTGGTGGTTAACCGCAAGGAGGTGCGCAACGTGCAGCACAAGATCAAGGAGTTTGACCCTAAGGCATTTGTTGTTGTCACCGACGCTTACGACACCTTTGGTCAGGGCTTCAAGCCATTCCCTGAGGAGAACGGCATGCCTACAGAGTAACTCTTAGACGTAGACTATGATGAACATAAATATTAATAAGTTGCGACCACTCACAGGCAGTGGTCGCAAGCTATATATCGAGACCTATGGTTGCCAGATGAATGTCGGCGACTCGGAGATTGTTGTATCTATCATGCAGGAGGAGGGCTTCCGCTATACCGAGAAGCTGGAGGAGGCCGACATCGTGCTTATCAACACCTGCTCTATTCGCGATAATGCCGAGCAGAGAATATGGGGCCGCCTCAGCGAGATGCGCCATATGCGCAAGAAGAAGCCATCGCTCATCATCGGCATCATCGGCTGTATGGCTGAGCGCCTCAAGGAGGATTTGACGAAGGGTGGCACAGGTGTCGACATCGTTGCTGGTCCCGACTCATACCGCGACCTACCACGCTTGGTGCGTGAGGTAGATGGCGGTGCTACGGGCGTAAATGTGGAGCTCTCGAAGGAGGAGACCTACGCCGAGATTGCCCCCGTACGCCTCGACCGCAATGGCGTGAGCGCCTTTATCGCCATCATGCGAGGCTGCAACAACTACTGCTCATACTGCGTAGTGCCCTACACACGAGGTATCGAGCGTAGCCGCGATGCCGCTACCATCATCGCCGAGGCACGCACACTCTTTGAGAATGGCTACCGAGAGGTTACACTCCTCGGTCAGAACGTGAACTCATACCGCACGGGCGAGGTAGATTTTCCAGAGTTGTTGAAGCGCGTGGCAGAGATCTCACCATTGTTGCGCGTGCGCTTTGCTACGTCACACCCTAAGGACATCAGCGACAAGCTACTCGAGACTATGGCATCAATGCCTAACATCTGCCGTGCTATCCACCTCCCAGCACAGTCGGGCTCTACGGAGATGCTCAAGCGCATGAACCGCAAATATACCCGTGAGTGGTACTTGGAGCGTGTGGAGGCTATACGTCGCTACATGCCCGACTGCGCCATCACCACCGACCTTATCGCCGGCTTTGCCCACGAGACAGAGGAGGAGCACGAGGCAACACTCTCGCTCATGCGCGAGGTGAAGTACGACTTCGCATATATGTTCAAATACTCGGAGCGCCCAGGCACCTTCGCCCAGCGCAACCTCGGCGACGATATCCCTGAGGATGTCAAGACTCGCCGCCTAACCGAGATTATCGACTTGCAGAATAAACTCTCGGAGGAGAGCAACAAGCAGGACGTAGGCAAGGAGTTCGAGATATTGGTGGAGTGCACATCGAAGCGTAGCGAGGAGCAGCTCTCGGGCCGCACATCGCAGAATAAGATGGTTGTCTTCGACCGTGGCGACCACCAGATTGGCGACTATGTCAAGGTGCGTATCACAGGCTGCTCGTCAGCCACACTCTTTGGCGAAGAGGTTAAGTAGAAGCAGAGAGAAGTTGCAACAGCGACTTCTCTTTTTTTTTGCGAGGGGAGAGCAGGGACGGCAAGGACGGCAGGGAGAATAGGGAAGATAGGGAGAATAAGGAATTTAGGGAATTTAGGGAACTTAGGGAAAGACTATCACTAAACTCCCTAAATTCATTAAATTCACTAAACTCCTTAATCTACCACCTCAATCAGCGAGAAATAATTTGTCGTCAGAAGGGTGCCGAGTGCTACACTCGGCAAAAATCCCGACGATGGGCTGTACTCGAAGTACTGCTCATTGTCGGGATTTTTTGTTAGGGGACGCAATCGACCCCTTATCACGACAAATTCTTGCGGTAGATTTGATAACTATTCACAAAATTCTGCCATACGATATAGGCTGTGGGGGCAATAGAGGCTATGGGGTTAAGGAAGTTGAGCGTGAGCCAAATAGCAAGAATAGTATTCTTCTGACCCACCGACTGCGCTCCCGCCACCCTATCGCCTGAGCGCTCACCGATATATCTACCGAGCCTAAACTGCGCAAGACACAAGAGAAGGGCAACAAGGGCAAGCTCTATCTCGACAACGATGTCGGCAGGAGTGTCTATAATAAATGCTGTGGTGCGCCCCATGACCAGCACGAGCGAGAAAAGCCACAGGTAGAAGGAGTAAGAGGAGTGGTTGGCAAACCACTTAGCCACCTTAGGTAGCGTGTAGCGCAACAGCTGAGCCACAACAAAGGGGGCTATGAGCGTGGGTGCTACGCGCGAGATAATCTCCACAAAGGTGCATGTGCCATTGCCAAAGGCGTGGAGAATGGGCGGTAGGACAATGGCTGTCACTATGTTGCAAATGAGGCTATACGACACCATGGGTGCCACCTTAGCGCCGAGCATACCGCCGATGACTACGGCAGCCATAGCTATAGGGGCAAGCACACACATCATAGCTCCCTGTGCCACAACCTCACCAAGCAAAGGGCGTAGAGCAACATATACCACAACACCTCCCACAATCTGCACCGCAAGCATTATGAGGTGCACCCACCTAAGGCGCAGGTCGCGTAGGTCGATACGGCAAAACGTGAGAAAGAGCATCGAGGCGATAAGCATGGGGGTGAGCAAGTTGGCACTAGCCGCCTCGACATGGGCCAAGGGGCGGCACAACATTGCGCCCACAACCATTGCCAGGGGCATAACTATGGTCTTTATTGTCTGTCGTGAGAGAGCCATAACAATAAAAGTGAAAGGTGAAAGGTGAAAGGTGAAAAGTGAAAAGTGAAAAGTGTGGCGTCTGCGACGCTTTGTTTAATTAGTAATTACTCATTTATAATTTAGGGCGAGGGCTACTTGATGATGTAGCCAAGTACGCCCGCCATCATGGCATCACGTTCAGCGGAAGAGATAATGGTCTCGAACGGGAAGCCTGCCACAAAGACACGATACTTACCAGCATGCAACGTTGCTGCGGGCTGGTTGGTCGAGCGATAGCGCATAGCCGTGTATGTCTGCTTGCCTGCGGCACGTACCACCTCTGGCGACTCAACACAGTATATCTCGTCGTTAAGCTCGGTGTTGAACTCAATACCAAAATCGCCCTTAAAGAGGCTCTGCAACACTCCCTTAACCTCACCACGACGTGTTGCCATGCCACCGCCATAGCTTACGTGAAGCACATCGGTAGCAAACTTTCTGTCGGCAGCAGTAGCCACAGGCGAGGTCCACATGTCGGTAAGCAGGTAGCTGCCTGTAACCATGAGCGAGCCACCCTGAGCAGTGTATGCCGTGAGCACCTTCTGCAACGACGAGGAGATAGCCTTATATCTGTACTCCTTGCCACTACCCACTGCCGTAGCGCGCTGCTTGCCTAAGATAAGGTCGATAGCCTCGTAGCCCGCTACATCTACACAACCATCTGCCACAGCACGGTGTGATGCCGAGGCAAATGAGTAGCCCGCAGCGAGGATTGACCTACCATGCGTAGCCACAAAGTCGAAGGTGTTGCCGGCGATAACCTCAGCCTCATAGTCGTTGTAGGATTGTCCGAGGGCGTTGTTATCGTCCTGCGACTTATACAATCCGCGGTCGAAGTTGGTCTGCTCGCCGATAAATGATATATCTTCGATATACGCCACACCACTATCAAACTGGTTGTAGAAGCCAGCATCGCTCTCGGTGCGGCGGCTCATAGGTGCAGATACCCTATCGAAGCCATTGACAACAAGGACACACTTCTTCGACTTGCCGATACCCACAGCAAGGATTTCGGAGTCGAAGCTCTCGCCACCATCGTTCACAGCCGTTATCTTGTAGCTATATACCTTACCCGCCTCCTGCTCGAGGGTTATCTCGGTGGCATCTACCCTACGGCCCGAGTCGAAGCCCGACTCGCCGATGCGCGTATATAATATATAGTATTGGGGCTTTGCCGTAGGCTCAAGCTTATCGTCAGTAGGCTTCCAGCTAAGGGTCACCCTCTTGCCATCGAGCATCGCTGCAAAGCTATTTACGGGCAGCGGCTGCACAACATAATCGACACCATACTGGCTCGACAGATAGCGCAACACACCCTTGTATATCGCACGGCTCACGTCGAAGCGGAACTGAGGGTCGAGGCCGTAGCGCATATCCGAAAAATTCTGGTGCGACAGTAGTTCGAGGAGCATCGTTGGACACCATGGCAGGCGTGCCTCATAGTAGGACTTATCCCACATGCCTCGGCGCACCCACCCCTTGTCGTAGGTAGCGCGCAGGTCGTCGACAATCTGTGTCATGACAATATCCGTAAGGTCGCGCGAGCGTAGGCGCGACTGCTTATCCTCGAACTTAGCGCCATTATCCTTTGTGCAGTAGATGCCGAGTGTGCCGATAACCTTGTCGCTCTCGCGCACACCAGCGTCGCTATGAAATGCCAAGGCAAGGTCCAAAGGTATGTTCTTGCCCTTAGCACCATTTAGACGGTCGGAGCCTCCCATAAGGGCATTCACCCAGCGTGGGCGCGACATATAGTCATCTTTATAGTCATCGACACCACCCTTAGGGGCATATACATCGGACGTAAAGCCCGACCACTGCAACCAGTAGCGAGCACCCTCCGTGAAGCGAGGATAGCCACTCACCTCCGACTGATACTCCTTGCCACTACCACGCATAGAGGAGTGCACCTCGCGGCGTATGTTACCCATGCCACCGCCTATTTTGACAGCATCAGCCGTGACAACACCTCCTGCAAGCGAGTAGTTGTCGAGCGTAACCAACACACGCTCCTCACCCGCCTCGAAGTAGAACTCACCGAGGCATAGCCACATGCCACCACCCATGGTCTGATTTACCAAAAACTCGCGGTCGCCACCCGAGGCATGCACAGTGTAGTGGGCATCAGTAGCCGACTTTTTAACTGTGCGATACGACACATAGAGGCTATACACACCCGACTTAGGCACACTGCCGCTCCATGTTGCCGTTGATAGCTTATCCTTTTTGTTTGTTGTTGCCACCTGGCGCGCTGTACCGTCGCTAAAGGGGTTATGTCCCGAGGCATAGCTCTCGTGGAGGTGAGCAAAGCCCGAGCCAGCACCACTCCACTCGCCACTCTCGGCATAGCCCATTGGGTCGATGCCCTTGTCGTTGTCGATGATTAGCTCCTCACGGCGCATGCTACGCTCACGGGGCAAGAGCACCGAGGCACCAGCCCTCTCGAGCATGGGGACAAGGTAGGGCACAACATAGCTCTGCGTATATAGGTCCTCGACAGTCTCCCATAGGCGAGCACGCTGCCACACCCACTCGTTAGCGCCATTGCTAAAGTAGCGACCATGGCTCTGCCAGAGGGCTATATGGCGGTTGAGCAGACCTCGCTTAGGCTGCGAGAGCGAGCTTGAGCGCGTAATAAGCGGTGTCTTAGCGCTATTTACGAATGTTGGCTCGTCGTGCGACGTGCGGTAGTAGTGCGGAATAAGGTTCTCGATAAGCTCGCCATTGGCATAGAGCTTTAGCTCGTACTCTTTATACTTGTCGGGAAGCACCCTTCGCACAGCATTATAGAGCTTCTCAACGCTCTTCTCGCGCATAGGATAGAAGCCCAACTGCTCCGAAGCACGTATCTCGAGCTGTGGACGCATCTTCTCGCCATCGGAGATGGTGTCGCTCTTAGGCTTATCATCTCCAACAACCTTTATCTGTTCAACCTTGACATAGCTGCCGGCAACCTCACTTATGGTGATGCGTGTCAGCGCCTTAGAGATAGAGTCGGGCAGATATTTAGGCAACTTACTATCACGCTGTTGCGCCAATGCCGACGGCATGGCCAAAAGCATAACAACAAAAAGAGGTATCGGAGCGAGTATATTTCTTAAAATTCTCATAGACAAGTGATGATTTTTTATCGTCCAAAGATACGAAAAAGATTGCATATTGCCACGAAAATTTCTATCTTTGTACATTGAGAAATTTATAAAACTTAAAATAGAGATGAAACGACTACTTATTATCGCAATGCTCTTTCTGGGCGTAACGAGCCTCTCGGCGCAGGATTTCGAGCACAACTTCTTAGATCAGACCTTGCGTATCGACTACACCTTTATGGGCAACGCCAAGGAGCAATTTGTTGGCCTTCACTCACTTTCGGTTAGCAACAACTGGTGGGGCCGACGCATAAACCTCACGACTGTACCCCTCGAGGGCAATGGCGACCTGACGCTCTACGACGCAACAACAGGCGAGGCGATATATAAGACATCGTTCTCGTCGTTGTTCCAGGAGTGGATCACAACACCTGAGGCTCAGAACATCAACAAGAGCTTCGAGTTTACCATTCTCACACCTATGCCTAAGCGCCGTGCACATGCCGAGATTGTGCTTCGCGACAACACAGGCAAGGAGAGCGTATTGCGCCACACCATCGACCCTCAGGATCGCCTTATTCGTAACGTGACATCGCAGCGCGCACTACCCCACAAATACCTACATAAGGGTGGCGACTCGAAACGCGCTATCGACGTGGTAATCCTCGCTGAGGGATATACCATCGACGAGATTAACACATTCATGGAGGATGCACAGATTGCAACCGACGAGATTTTGAGCTACGAGCCATTCAAGAGCCACAAGGAGAAGTTCAACTTTATTGCCGTGGCAAGCCCCTCGACAGATAGCAATGTGAGCGTGCCTCAGGACGATGCATGGCGACAGACTGCCGTAGGCTCAAACTTCCTCACGTTCTACATGAACCGCTACCTCACGTCGAGCAACGTATATGCGATGTACGACCTCACCACCAATATCCCTTGCGAGCACCTTATAATCCTCGCTAACACAGATACTTACGGTGGCGGTGGCATCTTCAACTCATACACCCTGACAACAGCCCACCACCGCGACTTTAAGCCTGTTGTGGTTCACGAGTTTGGCCACTCGTTCGGAGGTCTTGGCGACGAGTATTTCTACGACAACGCTGACGACAACGACGAGATGCACTCGCTTAAACATGAGCCATGGGAGCCCAACATCACCACTCTCGTAGATTTCGACTCGAAGTGGGCAGACATGGTTGCGGAGGGCATCGAGATTCCTACACAAGTTACCCCCGAGCGCTCAAAGAACTACACCGTGGGTGTTTACGAGGGTGGTGGCTACCGCTCGAAGGGCATCTATCGTCCCGTTGATGTGTGCCGCATGCGCAACAACACCGCCGAGCGCTTCTGCCCTGTGTGCGAGCGCGCCTTGGAGCGAGTGATATTGCACCAGGCGAAGTAGGGCGAGAGCAAAGAGGAGAGAGCAAAGAGGAGAGAGACGAATGAGATAGATGGGATAAATGGGATAGATGGGAAATTTCCATCAAGCTTTAGCGCCCCCATCACCCCCATCAAGCTCTAGCGCTCCCATTTATCCCAGCCCCCTCCCACCTCATTCAGCGCCCATCAGCGCCCCTAAAACAGAGAGAAATTTGTTGCGAGAAGTTGCAATATGTAGCAAGTCGCAACAAATTTCTCTCTTTTTTTGGTTTATTACGTTTTTTTGCTTAAATTTGTTATTCGAACAGACAGACTACGTCTGTACAAAACCGACTAAACCTAAAAAACTAACTAAATAAACCTTTTGTAAAACTATGACAAAGATCCTTAAAATTCGTGATCTTACGTTGCGTGACGGTCAGCAGTCGTCTTTCGCAACTCGTATGACTCAGCAGCAGGTTGACCGTTGCCTTCCTTACTACAAGGATGCCGGCTTCTACGCTATGGAGGTATGGGGCGGTGCAGTGCCCGACTCAGTTATGCGTTACCTCAACGAGAACCCATGGACACGTCTTGAGACTATTAAGAAGGCTGTGGGCGACGTGTCGAAGCTAACTGCTTTGTCGCGTGGTCGTAACCTCTTTGGCTATGCTCCATATACCGACGAGATTATCGACGGCTTCTCGCGCAATGCTATCGAGAGCGGCTTGGGCATCATGCGTATCTTCGATGCCTTGAACGACGTAGATAACGTTAAGTCAACAATCAAGTATATCAAGCAGTATGGCGGTATCGCTGACTGCGCCGTATGTTACACCGTAGATCCTAAGTACAACGACGGCGAGGAGCACGAGAAGGTATTTACCGACGAGTACTTCCTCGACAAGGCTCGCCAGATGGCAGAGCTCGGCGCCGACATGATTACTATCAAGGATATGTCGGGCTTGATTCCTCCTGCACGCGTGGCTGGTCTTATCAAGCTTCTTAAGAAGGAGCTCGGCGTGGTTGTTGATTTCCACACACACTGTACTCCAGGCTATGGTCTTGGCTCAGTATATGCAGCTATCGTTGCTGGCGTTGATATCGTAGATACTAACTGCTGGTGGTTTGGTGGTGGCACAGGTGCTCCTGCCGTAGAGCTTGTTTACCTCTTCTGTAAGAAGCTTGGCATTGAGCTTGGCGCAAACATGGAGGCTGTGGCTAAGATCAACGAGCAGCTCAAGGATATCCGCAAGGAGCTCGAGTTGTCGGTATTTGGCGCAGAGAAGCCACTTCCAAAGCCTTTCAACCCACTCGTAGATGCTACCCCTGCTGAGGTTGACGCTTTGCTCGACCGATGCGTAGCGGCTGCTCAGGCTGAGAACTGGGACGAGCTTTTGGAGGCATCACAGGCTATCGAGGCATACTTCGGCTTCCCAGCACCTAACAAGCTCGTTCAGGATGCTGAGATCCCTGGCGGTATGTACTCTAACATGGTGGCACAGCTCAAGCAGCTTGGCGCTGAGGACATCCTTCCACGCGCTATGGAGCTTATCCCTCCAGTACGTCTTGCAGCGGGTCTTCCACCACTCGTAACGCCTACATCACAGATCGTGGGTGCTCAGGCAGTAAACTGCGCTATGGACGAGAAGGCTGGTCGTGCTATGTACACCAACAAGTCGGCTCAGTTTGTGGGCTTGGTTAAGGGTGACTACGGTCGCACTCCTGTGAAGATCTCTGAGGACTTCCGCGAGAAGATTTGTGGCTTCAGAGAGGAGCGCCCTTACGACACATCGAAGTATCAGAAGCAGCCTAACCCAACATTGGAGAAGGCTGGTGGCGTGCTCTTGGCTGAGAACGAGAAGGAGGAGCTCTTGTTGGAGTTGTTCCCATTGGTTGCTAAGGCTTACCTCACTGGCATCAAGGAGGCAGCTTATGCCGAGAAGGTTGCTGCAGATCCATCACTCGCTAAGGAGGAGGTTAAGGAGCTTCAGCCTATCACTGGCGACACTATCGTTGCTCCACTTCCTGGCCGTGTTATCGAGCTTAAGGTTAAGGTGGGCGACACCGTGGCTGTAGGTCAGGAGGTTGCTATCCTCGAGGCTATGAAGATGGAGAACTCTATCACATCTGACTTCGCAGGTAAGGTTAAGCAGATTATTGTTAAGGAGGGTGACACCGTTCAGGCTGAGGGCATCATCATTGAGATTGAGAGCGCTAAGGCTGGTGCTGCAGCTGCGGGCAAGCGTCCTGTGACTGGCAAGACCGTATGTGCTCCACTCCCAGGCCGTGTTATCGAGCTCAAGGTTAAGGTTGGCGATAAGGTTGCTGCTGGCCAGGAGGTTATGATCCTCGAGGCTATGAAGATGGAGAACTCTATCACTACGGACTATGCTGGCTTCGTTAAGCAGATCTTGGTTGCTGAGGGCGACACCGTTCAGGCTGACGCTATCCTTATCGAGGTTGCCGACTCTATGGAGGACGAGGGCGAGGCTTCGGCTGAGCGCAAGGTTACTGCCGCTGATGGCAAGACCGTGAATGCTCCACTTCCAGGTCGCGTTATCGAGATTAAGGTTAAGGCTGGCGATACAGTGACTATTGGTCAGGAGGTGATGATCCTCGAGGCTATGAAGATGGAGAACTCTATCTCATCAGACTTCGCGGGTAAGGTTCTCGGCTTGTTGGTAGCTGAGGGCGACACCGTTCAGGCTGATCAGCCATTGGTAGTTATCGAGTAACGATACCTATATATAATAAATATGGAGCCATTCGCGTGGCTCCATATTTTTTTTTGCGCGAGGGGAGGGGAAGATAGGGGGAATGGGACAAATGGGATAGATGGGACGAATGGGATAGATGGGAAATTCCCCATCAAGCGAAGCGTTACCCATCGAGCGAAGCGTTACTCATTTATCCCATCGAGCGAAGCGTTACCCATAAAGAAATTTGTTGTCAGAAGGGCGCCGAGTGCTACACTCGGCAAAAATGCCACCGATGGGTAGTACTTGACGTACGTCCCATTGGTGGCATTTTTTGTTAGGGGACGCAATCGACCCCTTATCACAACAAATTCACGGCAAATTTAAAATGGAAGATCGTCCGGATCAGCCATCGGCATCTGCGGTGCTGCGGGCATAGGCTCTGGCTGTGGCTGATACTGTGGTGCCTGATACTGTGGCTGTGCTGGCTGCTGATACTGAGGCTGTGGTGCCTGGTATTGTGGCTGCTGATAGCCACCCTGCTGATACTGAGGCTGTGATGGTTGCTGATAGCTACCCTGCTGTGCGCCCTCAGGACGACGGCCAAGGAGCTTCATCTCGTCGGCAACAATCTCCACGCCGGTGTGGCGCTGGCCATCTTTCTCCCACTCGCGCGAGCGAATGCGACCCTCGACATATATCTGCGAGCCCTTGCGAACATACTTGTCGGCAACCTCTGCCAAGCCACGCCAAAGGGTTATGCTGTGCCACTCGGTGTGCTCGGTGCTCTCGTTTGTCTGGCGGTTGAATATGCGCTCGGTTGTTGCCAAGCGTAGGCGTGCCACCTTCACGCCGGTCTCAAGGGTGCGAACCTCGGGGTCCTGACCCACATTTCCTAGAAGAATTACCTTGTTAATCATAGTGTATCGTCATCGTCTAAATTTACTTTTTTCTTCGACTGCTTCTTGCGCGAAGCGAAGTCCTTGAACTCGATCTCACGTTTTAGGTTGCCCACGAAGTCCTTGTCGGGGCCATCCATGAGTTGAGTCTCGATAGGCTGATAGTACATCGCGCGGCGTAGTGCCTCGGGCAGATGCTTGCCACTGCGGAATAGCTTCACAGCATCCTTCTCGGTCATGAGCACTATGGCACGTGGATACTTGCGTAGCTTCTCCATAAGGTGTGCCATATCGTCGCGTGTGTAGCGATGGTGGTCGGGCATTATCATCTTATCGACGATGTTGAACCTCACCGCTGCCTCGCTAACGAAGGGTCGAGGGTTGCCCACACCCGCCAAGATTATCGCCTGGTTGCCGTAGTCGATATCCTCGCGGTCGTCGAAGTAGAAGAGGGGCTCGATGTTCATCGGCACTATGTGCGAGAAATATACGGTTTGGTAGGCTATTGTTCGCAGCTCGTTGCGCCATAGTCGGCGGTCGAGGGGCGACATGCTCTCGGAGCACTTCGACACCATGAAGATGTGTGCCGCCTTTAGTCGTCGTTTAAGGTCGCGCAGACGGCCCAGCGGTAGCAGTCTGTCGTTCTTCACGGGGCGTGTGGCGTCGAGGATTACGATGTTTACCTTGGCGCGCACCCTGCGGTGCTGAAATCCGTCGTCCATTATTATGAGGTTTACCTCGGGGTGCTCCTCGCGTATGCGGTTGATGGCTGCTACCCTATCCTCGCCCACTACCACCACTACGTTGGGGTATTTGAGCTTCACCTGCAGGGGCTCGTCACCCACCTTGAGGTAGTTGTGCTGTGTTGTCACCTCGATGTAGCCCTTTGTTGTTCTGCCATATCCGCGCGAGAGCATGGCGATGTTGTATGAGTCCATCAGCTCGCGAATGAGCATCTCTGCCATAGGCGTTTTTCCTGTTCCACCCACGGTGATGTTGCCTATGCAGACCACGGGGATATCGAACTGGTAGCTACGTATTATGCCCCAGTCGTAGAGGCGATGGCGCAGGGCTATCACCGCTCCGTATATCCACGATATTATGGTCTTTAACAGCTTCATTACAACAATGTTGGCGTATAAGCATAGTTATACAATCTTGTCAAAGGTACGAAATATTTCGCGGATATCAAAGCCGACCACCCATTTTTATTAGTTTTCAAACCAAAATTGTGTTTTACTCAACACAAAAATAGAGCGAACACCCTCGCGGCATTCGCTCTAATTTTATTGGTTGGTATGGCTAATCGGCCATCTTTCGTACGCATCTTACTCGATTGTTCCTTGTGCGCTCGTGGTAACCATGTTCGCCATCCTCCGTCTCCTGAATCAAATCGTTCAAGTGACCCAAATGGATGTGATATCTATTACCAGTAGCTATGCCATCTATACGTTCTCCAAAATGGTCATCTACTTTAATTGCATTATCCCCTATCTTTTCTTCTGTTCCAACTTCTGACCACCACAAAAAACTATCCTCCCATCTATACCAAGCATACATTACATTAAAATAATTCTCTTTATCAATCTCATTTTGGTTTATACAACCAGCATCCATATTATGAGTCTCTTTTGGCTCTTTATTTAGACCACTTGGCACATAATCATACTTACCGTTATTATAAACAACCTTTGTAGCTCTCGCATGCGTCTTATTATCCTCGTACACTACAAACTTATATGTATCTTCAGCGGCACTATTTCTGGAGCCATTATGATATTCATAATAGAAAGCATTTCGTATGTATGCAGGCTGTGAGGTCCAATAGTAGTTATCCTGGAACTCCTCGAAGGTACTATAAGCAGGAACGATAAAATCCTCCAACTCGTCGGCAGAAGGGAGATACCACTCAACATTCACAACATTACCATTTGCGTCTCTCTTATTTCTATTATAGCAATACTCCACAGCACTATTTGCAGTTTGCGCCAACGTAAGTTTTGTTAAACCAGCATTTGAGTTTTCGGCAATCTCTTTTGTAAACGTCAAGCCTGCATAATTGTGAAGCGTGCCTCCATCCTTTGTTTTTTCGTCACTATTCTCGTTATCGTCATCGTGTTTTCTGATATAGAAATCGTACTTAATTGGATTTTTTGTGATAAAGCTCGTCCAGTCATCGTTTGTCTCTCCACATGTGAAAGAGTCGTAGATATGCGATAGTTGCACTCCATTCAAGCCCCAAGGCATACCCTCCTGCTTAGTCTGACCATACGAGTCCTCAGCATCGTAGTTGTAGAGATACTCCTCATACTGCTCGATATAGTAGGTGCGTTTGTCATCAGTAGAGGTTACCTCAAACAAGCCATGCTGCACAATCTCGAAGTCCTTGTCAACACCATCGTACGAAACACGGACGATAGCAGCACGCGATGTAGTTGTAGTATTCTCATCGACATATATCCACACAGTCTGGTTAGCGCCAGATAGGTTATTGACCGTGATGCTCGTTTTTGCTGCGAGTGTGTTAGTTACAAGGTCGGTGGTGAAATACTTGCGCTTACCATACGACAAACTTCCAGCATCGGTAATATGATTAATCGAATTATCGCTTGCCTCTAAGCGAATCCATCCTGGAATGTCATTAGCTGTGCCGTTCTGGTTAAGAATCTGAACGGTAGCAGAGGTGGGCTTATCTGATAAATCACCCACAAGGCGCAGACGCAATGGACGCACCTCGTAGTGGGCATCGAGCAAAGACTCGCGACGCAAGTTGATAACCAAAGGCGTAGAGCGCTCAACGTTAACACGCCAGTCGATAGAGATACCATCTTCTACAGACTGGTCATCCGAAGCAGAGATACCACGGATGGTGACGCTATTATCGTAGTGCGTGTTGCGGATAATATTGAAATCATTATAGTTATTACCACCCAAATATATGTTGTAGCTAACATCATGGGCATTTTCCTGGTGGTCGGTATACTTACCAGTGATGGTCACATAGGTAGCCGCCTTGCCATCAACCAACTTATTCTTATAGCGCTGGCGATACTTCTCTATCTCTTCGGTGGAAGCATTTTTAAGTTCAGCGGGCAAAGCTTCTTCCAAAGCCTTGCTTGGAGCCAAATAGCGCTCAGGAAGATAGAAGTCGAAAGTAGCTGTGGTAGCGCCCTGCGCATAGATACCCATGCCAACCTCACCCGATGATGCTATAACGCCGGAGTCACTGTCATCGTTGGTAGATGAGTTAGAGTCAACAGTTTTGGGGATATTATGTACCTCATAGTTAAGAAGGTCGAAGCGAGGCGCCTTGTTGCCCACAATCTCCTGGTCGGGCTTGACGCTGATGGTAAACGTGAACTTTGCATACATCGACTTAAGAGGAATCTCAAGGTTGTCGGTAGGCACATCATTCACCAATGGAAGACCATCAACATTGGCGTCAGTCTGTGCGGGCTTAAGGATAAGAGTCTTACCGTCGGGGGCGATGCCATCATCAATAGTGGTGACAGTATTACCCAATGAGCCCACCATAGGGAAGCCATTTGCAGGAACCTCCTCTACGTTTGCAGATGCAGCTGCGGCATACTCAGTAAACTCTTCCAACGACTTACCCTTGCCAGCCTCTGCTGTGATTGGGAAGCCCACTGCATCCTGCATATTTGCAAAGATGTACATAGCGAACTTTTTGCCCACATAGTTGTCGAAAACGGCGTCATGACGGTCCACAATAAAGACAATGCTACCGCCGAGCTTGAAGTCATAGTACAAGCAGTCGCCGATAGTGCCATTATCATCAATAGGGAACAATGCCAAGCCCATAGAGGTAACCTTAGGCTCGTCGCCCTCCTTCTTCGAGCGTGTAGCCACGTCGCAGTCGGTATACTGAGTAACACGGCCTACAACCTGCAACTGGCCATTCGAGCCAGAAGAGAAGATAGGCGTATCGTCAATATCTGAGTTGATGCAAGATGTGGCCAAAACAATAGCCATCACAGCTGCAAAATAGTGTAGATATCTCATGGGTTATATTTTTACTCAAATTCGTAATCAACCTTAATGTCGTCCCACTCGTCAGAGGTGATGATGCTGATAGATACTGCCGACGATGTGAATGTCATCTGCAAGTAGTAGCGGCTACCCTCCTTCAATGGCTGGTTGAAAGGAGTATCTATCGTCTGAGTAAAGACCGTATCGCCATCTTCTTCATCAATCAGAAACTCGCCATTAGGACGACGCTTCATATACGACACCGTTGTTGTTACCTTAAGGTCAGTGTTCTCCTGTGGGATAAAAATCATTGAGCTACGTAACGTAGTTGTAATAGGGCGAAGCGTAGCATCTTCATTATAGTTAATAAAGATACCAGATTCATCATCCTCTGTGATAATTTGATAGTATGGGTTGGTGCCCGCATCATTTGGTGTACACTCAGATGCAATGCGCCTATCCATATATATTTTAGCCTCTTTGTACTGTACGCCCTCGAACTGTAGAGCAAGGTCTACAATATCAATAGTAATTTTCTCAGTGATAACAGTATTCTCGGAGTTTGGATCGTCATAGCTGTGCTCATAGAAGTTCATTGCTACGACATCTACAGCCGAAAGACGGTGGTAGAAGTCGAAATATACATAAGGGCTACTGCTAAGGCTGGTATCCTCAAACATAGCTGTCATAATATCGATATGTGAGCCTGCATCGTTAAAGTCAGGAGCGTATGTAAGGTAAGGTGTACCTTCGACGTTGGCACCTGATGAATTAACAGTTTGTGGATAGAAAGCAAAAAAAGTATATTTACCGCCCTGCCACTCTTTTACAGGGTCGTACTTATAGTTGCCGCCTGAGTAGGTTACATTTTGTGGAGTATTGTCGAATACATTAGGTTTAGCGGTAACACGATAAGTGGTCCACTTATTGTTGAAATCGTAGGTATATCCGATTACCGAGAAGTTACGACGAAGTGTAGTGCCTGTAACCAATGAAGCACGTGTGTTAACAGCAGCATCGAGGTAGATATATGGCTTGGTGGGCACAACAATCTGCTCGTCACCAAGATCTGTGGCGTTATCATTGCAACCGCAAAAAAGCATAGCAAAGAGAATAAATATGTAGCTAAATCGTCTCATTGTTCTAACTATTACTTGATGATAACTGTTCCTCCCACCTGAGGCGTTCCCCATGGGTCAACCTTCGTCTGAATATAATATACTGTAATATCAGTAACTGATGAGAGCACAACATTGTAGGTGTATTGCTTACCTGCACTCCATGTGATGCTTGGCAATGAGGTCTCAAGTTCAGCCTCTTCCCAGTCTGCAGCATTCTGTCGCTTAAGCTCATAGACAATCTTGAGCGACACAACATTAGAGTCATCAAGCGTCTGTGGCAAGAGCATCTTGCTAAAAGGTTCTGCAGCTTCGCTACCGCCTGAATCTAATGTTCCATCATCTTTGACAATTACAGCACCAATATTGTCGCTATCTGTAAGATTAGTATTCTCCATCTCAACAGTTAGCTTACTTTCATCATAGCTCCATGATTTTGTGTAAGTGGAGTATGTACCACCTTTACGGATATTACCAAGCGTAACCTTCTTGATTCGCATCTGGTCGTTCTGGTGCTTTGCGCCGTCGCGCCACACATTTAGGCTCACCTTCGCGAGCATGTGCTGGAAGTTCATCACGACGCTCTCAGGGATCACTTCGCTGGTGTCGTAGGTGGCATGAGCCAAAACGAGATCCTCGTTGGCAGTGTCAGGGGTTGTGAAGGTGTGGCTGATGCCGATAGGATTGCCCGAGAGGTCGGTGGTGATGCTATATGGCGCATCGTAGGGGTAGTAGGGGTAGACACCGAAGAACTGGTAGATACAGTCATCCAACCAGTACTGAGTATTATCGTAGGTCCAGTCGCCATTTTTGAAAGATACCTCCTCAGGTGAATCCCCGAACAACGATACGCAGGCAGTATTCGCCTCGTTGGTCACAAAGGCGTAGACACCAAAAGCCTCGATATCGCCACTCTCGATGGCGGCACGAGTCTCGGTCATGTCGAACACGATGGGCTTACGCTCGATGCTTGGCTCATAGCCTGGCTTATCGTTCTCACACGCGGTGAGTGCGCACGCCATGATAAATATTTGAAATAATCTCTTCATTTTAAGTCGCTTATATCATTTGCGGCAACCAAGCATCTGCGTGGCTTGCACTTAGGGGCTACAAGGGGTTTCAATCTCTTGTAACCAAAATATCGGATAGCAATCGTGGCTTACTGCACGGTAATTTCGCCATTTTCTGCACCCCAGCCACCAACAGTGCCGAGTGAGAAGTCGATTGCAGAGCCAGTGAGTGTTGCTGTTACAGCATATACGGTGTTCTTGGCAAAGGTCTGGGTAATAGTACCCTCCTTTGTCAATGTACCAACAACATCATCACCACTCATTACATCATAAGTGATTGTAACATTCAATGTCTGCGCTACAGGGAGAGGGAGAATCTGACGAGTCTCGCTTGCTGGTTCGGTATCACCACCAGCAACAGTAGCAGTACCAAATGTGAGTTCTGTTGTAGTGACACCACTCTGAGCCCAAGTACCACCATTTACGGTGTAAACGCCCTCCTTAGCGACACCTGTTACCCTAATCTCTGTCACCTGATACGTCTGGTTTGTTGCGTTCACGATGTTAAACTGAAGCTTTGAGAGAAGGTGGCTAAAGTTGAATGCTACAACGCCATTGCCATTTACGTTATCTGGAGCAGCAGTCTCGTCAGTTTCCACTGTTGCAGTGGCATAGAGAAGGTCCTTGTTGTTAGCGCCATCAGCTACGGTGTGGTTGATAGTTACTGGCAATGCTGTAGTTGCTACGGCCTCGCCGTCAACGATAGCTGCGAAGTTGTACACAGCATTAGGCATCCAGTACTGAACATTGTCGCAACCCCAAGCCTCGCCATCTGCCTTGCTACCACGAGTTACATTTGCGCCGTTGAAAATCTGTGCTGTATTTTCCAACGCAGTAATAGTACCATAAACCTTGAATGCCTCAACTGGCTTACCCGATGAGTAGTCGGCACGTGTTGCGTTGTCGACAAACACCTCGCCGAAGCCAATCTGCTCGCGATTGAGCTCGATAACCTCCTCCTTTGCGCAGCCTACCATAGCAGCCACTGCCAAGAGTGCAAAAATTATCTTTTTCAATGTTTTTGAAGTTTTAGTTTATTGTTTCGTTGTGACCATAGGGGGAGATTCAACCCCCTATGGCCTATCATTGCTCCGCAGAGAGCAAGGGAATTAGTTTATTAGAGAGTGATGTCGGTGTCGATGTCGCCGTCGCCATCAATATCACCACTTGTCCAGCCATTAACACTATTAACAGTGAACTCAATCTTCTTTCCATCAATCGCTGCTGTAATGTTATAAACTGTATTCTTAACATAAGTCTGAGCAGGGATAGTTCCTGTCTTTGTTGCAGTAGAAATCTGCTGATTACCACCGCCATTATTATCATTGTAATAGATGTTATATACGATAGTAACAGCCAACTCCTGCTCTACTGGGAGAATCTGACGAGTTGCAGATGCAACAGCTGAATTAGTAGAAGCAATTACACCAGTATTACCGAATGTAAGATTAGTTTTATCTGTAGTAGTAGCCTCCCACTCTTCATCTTCAATTGTGTAAAGACCATCCTCAGCAACATTACCTACAGTGATAGAAGTCACCTCGATTGAATAGCCAGTAGCCATTTTATTTGCTACTGTAAACTGAACCTTTGAAAGGAGGTGGTCAAATTCGAAAGCAACCAAGCCACTAGCATTTGTACCAGTTTCTACTTCACCATCTTCGTCTGTAGTAGCTGATACAGTAGCATAGAGAAGGTCCTTGTTAGCATCGCCATCAGCTACAGTGAAAGGAATAGTCGCAGGAAGACCATCAGTTGCAGTTGCAGCACCATCAACGATAGCAGCAAACTTATAAGATGCACTAGGCACCCAGTACTGAGTCTCAGTGCAAGTCCAAGCTACGTCAGAATCATACACACCACTTGCAAGATCGGTTGGGCGAGTTACATCAGCACCATTGAAAATCTGAACAGTGTTGCTATTACCAGTCAAAGTACCATAAACCTTGAAGCTCTGTACATCATTACCAGATGAATAGTCAGCACGTGTGCCATTGTCAACGAAAGCCTCACCGAAGCCGATTGCCTGCTTGTCCTCAGCTACGATATACTCCTTAGAACATGATGCCATTGCAGCGAGTGCAAGAACGGCGCAAAAAATCTTTTTCATAACGATTTCTTATTTTAAGTTTATTAATTGTTTCTTAATTTACTATTTATCGATTATAGACCTGGAATCTCAGTATTGCCGTTAGCATCACCTGACTTAATCCACTCGTTAACACGTGTAACAGTGAACTCGATAGGCTGACCTGGGTCCTTGAGTGCCATTACGAAGTTATAAACATAGCCCTTTACGAACTCCTGAGCGATAGTCTTGTTGTAGTTCTGAACATCGATTACTGAGTCGCCGTAGAGAGTCTCAATAGTGCAAGTGATGTTAAGATCAGTGTAAGATGCAGGGATAAGCAAACGAGCATCGTCTGATGTATATACGCCGTCAGCAGCAAGCTTATTATCACCATTTACATCGTTGAACTCGAGAGGGTCCTGAGCAGTGTAGTTTGCAGTACCAGTCCATGTCTTAGAAGCAACATCGTAAGTAGCATTCTTAACAGCGTTAGTGATACGTAGGTCAGACACGCGGTAAGTGTAGTTTGCGTTAGCGCCGCTCATCTGGTTGGTGTCAACACTAAAGTAAGCCTTAGTAAGAAGGTGGTCGAAAGTGAATGCCACAGCAGCGTTAGCACCAGCCTCCACACCTACGCGAGTGTCAGCAGCATAGAGAAGGTCGAGCTGAGTAGTTGCATCGTAAGTGAACTTAGATGGAACGCCATTAGCAAGCGTTACAGTGCCATAGTTCTTAGCAGCAACAAACTGATAAGTGTTGCCAGGAATCCAGTACTGAGTGTTAGCGGTAGGATAAACCCAATCGCTAACGAGGTCTGGGCGACATACGATTACCTCGTTCAAGATAGGAACGATAGGCTGCTCCACTTCGTTCTGCTTTGGGCGCTGAGTTGTTGCCCACACGTTAAAGTCGAAGAGCTCGTTAGTCTCGATAGTGAAGCTATCGGCAGCACGTGTTCCGTTGTCAACGAAAGCGCCGTCGAAAGCGATAGCCTCCTTGTCGAAGTTCACGATCTCCTCGTTTGAGCAACTTGCGAAAGTTGCCATTGCACATAGTACAAAAAGAATCTTCTTCATAATTTTAAAGTTTTTGTTATTGTTATTTATTGTTTTTTGTTTCTTCAGTGTTGCAGTCGGCCTCAGCCCCTGCCTAGTGAGTAGAGGGGGGTTCAGTCCCCTCTACCCTATGGTTTGAGATTACTCCTAGAGAGCATATACGCCACGTGCAAAGTAGTTGTCCTTCAAAGGAGCAGACTTGTTGATTGTAGCGAATGTGCTGTAATTATAGTCCCAGTAACCGTTAAGGTTGAAGTACTTAACGTGTACACGGTTTGAGAAATATGCCTCACCCTGAGGATCGTTACCCTCTGCATTTGTAGATGAGATGTAAAGAGCATACTTACCATCAGTGTAGTAGTTAGTCTCGCAGAAGAGTGCATTCTCAGCGTTGTCTGCAGCCAAAGCTACGTTCAAAGCCTTACGAGCAGCGTGGATAGCGTCCAAGTCGTAGATTGAAGCAAGCTTCCAACCCTCGCCAAGACCCTCAGCCCAAGTAGCTGCACCAGTAGCAGTCATGCCTTTGAGATTCTTCTCCTCTACTGACACTGCCATGAAACCGTTCTCAGTCTCAAGAAGAATAGCCTTAACACCCTTAACGTCCAAAATAGCACCATCATAGTAGTAAACGCCGTAAACGTTGTCGTATGCCTGAACGAACGCCTTACCGTCGATAACAACCTTGCTACCAGCGCAGTTTGCAAGAGTGTAACCACGACCTACATAACCCATATAGTCGAGTGGCTCAGCAACTGAACCGTCAGCATTCTTACCAGAAACCTGACCGGTGTAAGAGCAGTCGATAAGAGTACAAACCTTAGTCTTGCCATCAGCCCAACCACCAGCGATACCACCTACGCGGTACTGGTCGTTAGCCTTACCCTCGCGACCTGCAACAACAGCGATATCACCAGTTGTGTGGCAGTTCTTGAAGAGCTGATCACCAGCAGCCAAACCGATGATACCACCAGCGAAGAACTTGTTAACAGTTACGTCGATGTTTGAAGAGCAGTTCTCGAATACTGACTTACCCTGAAGCTGACCAGCCAAAGCACCAGTATTGTTGTTTGCGATAAGTGAGCTACCATCGTTAGCAATAACGTGAACGTTCTTCATTGTTACGTCACCATAAGAGTTACCACCAGCAACAACAGCTACACGGCTAGCACCGTTAGCATCCTGAGTAGCGTAAACCTGGATGTCACCCTTAACAGTTACGTTCTCGATGCGTGAAGTACCCTCCAAAGAACCTGCTACAGCACCAATGTGGCCCTGGCTGTGGTCGATATCCAAGCAAGGGATGTTGATTGTTACGTTCTCGAAAGTAACGTTCTTGATAGTAGCGTCCTGAGCATAACCGAAGAAACCGATATATGCCTTACCCTCCTTAGCCTCTGACTCTACGAGTGTAAGGTTCTTGATAGTGTAGCCATTACCATCGAAAGTACCAGTATATGGTGCCTCCTTAGTACCTACTGGAGTCCAGTTTGAAACAAGTGTGCGTGAACGAGTAAGGTCGTTAAGGTCGATATCGCCTGCAAGAGTGATGTTAGCGTCAGCATCAACATTACCAGCGATGATCTCAGCAGCAAACTGCTCCAAGCCCTCAGCAGAGTTTACAGTACAAGTATTTGTAGTGCTATCGTAGAGGTAGTCAACAGGAACCTCCTGAGGTGTAGTATCCCAAGCGTCAACACCAACAACCTCGAATACGATTGGGCAAAGCTCGAGGTTCAAGTGGTCAGGAGTGATCTCAGCAACAAAGTTGTAAGCCTTACCCATCTCGAGAGCTACGCCAGTAACGAGTGACTGCTTGTGTACTTCGTAAGCCACCTCATCACCGTAGTAAAGAGTAACGTCGAAGTCGATAGCGTAAGTGTAAGTAGCAGCTGCAGGGATAGTAAGACGCTCGTTGTCGCACTCTGCCTTTGCACCCATAGCAATCTTGCCAGCGTTACCGTACTCGTAAACCTTAGACTCAGTGCCAAGAACCCACTCGTAGCCTGTACCCAAGTTGATAGAACCGGTCTTAGGAGCAGACATCTTGATGTTCTTAACCTCAACAGTTGCGTTGTCGTTAGTAAAGCCATTCACGAAGGTGAACTTAACCTTAGAGAGAAGGTGCTGGAACTGGAACTTAACAGTCTCCATACCGTTGTTCTGAAGGCTCTCCATATCTGGAGTAGTTGCCTTAGCAGTAGCATAGAGAAGGTCCTCGCCACCGTCAACGTTCTCAAACTCAACAAGACCTGCACCACCATTAAATACTGCCTGAGTAGCGTCAAGATCCCAGTTTGCGCTGTTCATTGGAGCCAACGCTGCGAAGAAGTAGTCCTTGTTAGGAGTCCAGTACTGGATGTTGGCGTAGTCCCAACCACCGCTAACGAGCTTAACGTCCTCGTCAACCAATACCTTACCATCTACAGATGACATGTAAGCCCATACATCGAAAGCCTCGAGAGTAGCCTTTGTTGTACTTGGGTCAACTGCCTGATCGGCACGTGTAGAGTTGTTGATGTAAGCATCAGCAAAGCGGATAGTATCCGACTTTGGAAGCTCAACAACATCCTCGTTAAAACATGCAACCATACCAATAGTCGCAAGTGCAAAAACTAAAAGTTTTTTCATAAAGTTAGATGTTAAAAAATTAATATAATAGATTGTTTATTGTTTCTAATTAATTAAAGAACAGTAACATTTCTGTTAGAGTCGATAGTCATAAGCTTGCCATCAACAGCAATCTGAGTGTAGTCAACACCGTTTACGTTGATAGCACCGCCAGCAACATAGTTCTTGATGCGCCACTCACCAGAGAAGTTAGCACCGAAGGTGTTGTTAGCAGTAGTAAGCTTGTGAGCAGCACCTACGCCTGATGACTGGAAGTTATCGATCTCGATAGCAGCGCAGTTCTGATTAGCAATAGCACCTGCCTTAGCACCAGCAGTAGCGTTGAAAGTACAGCCCGTAACAGTTACATTATTAGCACCGTTACCCTCGTTGTAGATCAAGATAGCCTTACCTGTTGTGTTGAATACGCAGTTGATGAACTCCACCTCTTTAGCAGAATAAGTCCAGATATACTGGCCATTGAGCTCGAAAGTACAGCCCTCGAAGGTAACCTTCTCGCCATACAAGCACATCTCGCCAACAACCTTAGCGTTGCGATAGGTAACAGTGTTCACATGCTGAACACCAGTGCTATAGCCAGAACCCTTGATAGTAACGCCATCGAAGATGATGTCTGAACCAGACATATTTGGTTTGGTGACAGTAATAACAACATCCTCACCACCATAGATAGTAAAATCCTTACCTGTTACTGCTGGCATCTCGTAGTTACCGCTTGCGAGGTAAATATCATCAACGTTTGCGTTAGCAACAGCATCGTTAAGAGCAGCCTGGTCGTTAGCAACAGTAACCTCGGCAACAACATATGCGCCGTTCTCCTTAGTTACGATGTAGCCAGCAGGAACGTTGCCTGTGAGAACCTGTGACTCGCCAACCAATGCAGACTCAGCGATAGAAACCTCAACAGGCCACTCTGTAGAGCCCGCAGTAACGAAGAGATATACATCGCCCTTAAGCGTAGCACCCTCGTTAACTACCAACTTACCAGTGTTAGCATTCTTGCTTGGATCCTGCATCCAGATTGACTTGTTAGCACCCTCGATTACAGCACCCGCATTAACTGTAAGCTCGTTAGTAGCCTCAATGCCATTGAGGAACTGACGTACTGCGCGGTATGTAGACTTAACAACAGCACCCTCATTAACAGTTACAATAGCAGAAGTACCCTTACCATTTGTTAGGTTGTCGATACCGTAAGCCATGTCAGTACCACCCAAGTGCTCGATAGTTACATTCTCAACAACAAGGTTACCACCAGGATTGTTAGAGATTACAGAAGAATATGCGTTCCACTCACGATTCTTCTCAGCCTTGAGAGTAAGTGTACCGTTTTTAACAGTAAGGTTACCACGGTTGTTGATAAGACCATAGCTCTTATCGCTTGCGTCATAACCAGTGATTGTCTTGCCGTTAAGGTCGATCACGACAGTTGCACCATTAGGAACATTTACGCTCTGAGTAAGCTCGATGTTCTTAGTTACCTTAACACGACCATTATTGTTCTCAACAACCTTGTCAATAGCAGACTGAAGGGTTGGGAAACCATAGAACTGGGTTGTGCCATAATCTACAATAGCTACCTGCTCAACATCAAGAACACCTACAACCTCAGTAGAATCACTAACATTGATAACACCAGTGTTAGTTGCGTTAGCTGTAGCTCTGTTAGGCTCACCCTTCTCGTTGCGAGCGATAATCTTACCACCCTCGATATTGATGATAGTGCCCTCAGCTGCATTCGAGCCATCGTTGTTAAGCTTAACAGCAACATAATCCTCTACCTCAGTATTGTCAACGCTAACAAACTCAGTGTTGTAAGCATTAATAGTCATATTCTCGCCCCAAACATTCAAAGCGATTTTACCAGCGAGGTAGCTATTCTTGATAGTTACATCAGCACCATTTGCTACAGATGGGAAGTTTACAGCATAGGTAGGAGCTGTACCCTCGAATGTAACGTTCTCGATCAAGAGCGAACCGTTAGCATTGTTGAAGTTGATACCACGCTCGCAGTATGATGAAGTGATGTTGATTGTAAGGTTCTTGATAGTTGCATTCTTAACAACATCACCCTTAACGAAGTCGATAACACGGTTTGAGCCGTTGTAAGTCAAGGTCTTGCCGTTACCATCGATAGTGAAGTACTGCTTCTCAACAACTACTGCCTCGTCCTCAGCGCGAGTGATAGTAGTTGAGCCAAGGTCGATATTCTCTGTCAAGACAACAGCACTTACCTCAGGATCAGCAATAGCTGCCATAAGCTCAGTAGCATCAGCAACAGCTACAGTCTCACCTACGTATACATCCTGCTCACCAGCATCTACCCAGTCCTCAACAACCTCTACGTCGAATACGATGTTCTCGAGCTGGAGGCTCTCAGCGTTGATAACAGCTGAGAAGTTGTAAGCGTGACCCATAGCAAGCTCGTAACCAGAAACGGTAGATGTCAAATCAGCCTCGTAAACGCTCTGTTTGCCCATGAAGAGCTCAACATGGAAGCTAATCAAGTAGTCCTGAGTGTCGGCAGCAGGGATAGTAAGACGCTCATTAGCAACCTCAGCACGCTGGGTGTAAGCCAATGTCTCAACATCACCAAACGCAAGAGTTGTTGTGCCATTGCCAAGAGTCCAAGCCTTAGCGTAGTCAGCCTGTGCAAGGTCGATCTGAGCCTCAGCTGGAACCTCCATCTTAACGTTAGTAACCTTGATTGAAGCAGTCTCTGTAGGGAAGCCGTTTGTGAAAGTGAACTTCACCTTAGAGAGAAGGTGCTGGAACTGGAACTTAACAGGACCATTATCCTCGTTAAGGCCCTTAGACTGCATCATCTCCTTTGCATAGAGAAGATCCTCAGTACCCTCAACGTTAGTAAAGGCAACAGTACCAAGACCCAACTTAGCAGCATCGCCAGTTGCCAATGTTACGTCCCAGTTAGCGCTGTTCATAGGCGCCAATGCAGCGAAGTAGAATGGCTGGTTAGGCACCCAGTACTGAGTACCCTGATAGCCCCAAGCGCCGTCTACCTTCTTCACCTCAGTGCCATCGAAGATAGTACCGTCGTACTCCTTAACGAAGCCCCATACGTTGAAGCCGTTAAGAGTTGCAGTCACGGTGCTAGGATCTACCGCAGCACGGGTTGCATTGTCGATAAAAGCGCTGTCGAACGAGATAGCATCACCCTGTGGCAACAAGGTGGTCTCCTCCTTCATGCACGCAACCATACTAATGGCTGCAAGTGCAAAAACTAAAAGCTTTTTCATAAAGGTTTGAATTAATAATTTGTTATATGTTGTTTAATCTTTTTTCGCGCGTGTATTATATATATAGGTATACCCCCCACTACAATGGCAAGTAGATATCCTCGGTGTCCTCCCAGCCATTGACATCGACATCGAAGGCTCCGGTACCCTGCTTACCATCGTTAGGGTCGATCTTGATGCCCGACACAACGATAACACCACCATGTGGCTGCTGCTGAACCTGCTCAGTGACATCGAAGTTGAAGTTAATGAGCTTACCGTTACGCAAGACAACCTCCAAGTTCAACGCATTCTTGCGACCCTCAACACGAGCCTCGTAGCCCTGGCTTGGGAAGTCGGGAACGCCAAACGAGGTAACCAACGCACGCACACCATAGTCAGTCAGCTCGCAGTTGTCGAAGAGGATTGTAGCACCCTCAACCGACGTATCACCAGTCTCGATGGTTACCGAACGCGCCATGCCCGACAAGGCACCACGAGCATATGCCACATACTCCAAACCAGACTCAAACTCGTAACGAACCTTATAGGTAAACACCAATGGGTGGAGCGTAACGGGGAAGTGTACTGGGTCGACGCTCTTCTCGGGAACGTAGCCCTCGACATGGTTGGCAAAGAGCATATCGGGAGGTGTCATGGTCTCCTCGCCTGGTTCAGCAAACTCACTACTTATATAGGTAGCGCGCGTACGCGTACGGGTAGTAGCACGCGTAGTCGCCTTGTTGCCAGATTGGTTGCGCTGGAAGAGGATATACTCAGTATCATTGTTATAGAACAAGATATCGTTAGGTCCCTCATAGAGGGTTACTACGCCACCATTAGCGGCGATGTTGTGGGTGTTAGAGCCCAACTTCTCATTAGAGTTAATCACACGAAGACCCTTAGGAGTTGCAGGACGCAATCCATCGTAGTCGACATAGTAGTCAGGCCATATTGCCTGCCAATCTTGATAGCCGTAGTTCTCCTCCCAATCGCAGCGATAATCCGCATCGACCAGGATATGGAACTTGTGGGCATGATCGCGGTGATGTATGCACAAATCCTTATGGTTACAAGACGTAACCACAAGAACGAGCAGCAACAGCGATATGTTAAATAACTTTTTCATCTACCCTAACGTTTCTTTCTATTATAGTTGTCGCAACCAAGCAACCAAACAAGAGAAATTTCACATTTAGTAGGTCCCATGTAGCGGCGATGCTTGGTAGCCTGCCATACATAGTGACCATCAATTGGTTTATACTCGTAGAACTCACCCCACAAATAGCCAAAGCCGAGAGTGAAGTCCAAGTTTAGACGCTCTGCAATAGGCAACGAGTAGCCATACTCCACACCCGCAGCATATGTCCAGCGGTCGCCAAGGATACCATCTTTACCAAACTCAAAGTCGTAGGTAATCATCTGACCATAGATGCCTACATGGTGACCTGTGAGAGGCTTAAGGCGAGCATTACGGCCAAACCACCAACGCAACGCGAGGTCGCCACCATAGGTACGCCAGTAGAAGTGAGTGTTGTCGTTCTTCCACCATGCGTAGTGCCAGTTGGCATCCACGCTGAAGTTTTTACCAAGATAAAACTCCACGCCTATGTTGGGTGTAATTAACAAATCGTAAAGCAAGTTTGTTTGGAGAGAGAGGTAGGCAGGAAGATTACACTCGCTGAGTGCCTGGTTAACAATCACATTGCTAACAAGGTTGCCAGACTCCAAAAGCAACGATGCAGAGCGTGGCTCATCAACTCTATTTCGGCGCACCTTGAAGGTTACATCATCCTCAGATGCCTTAATCGATGTAATCCAGTCGGCATCGGTCGACACCGAGGTAAGGGTTGCATCAGGGACATTGATATCGTATGCCACAGCGGCGCTACCACCCTCAGCACCCATCTCGACAGGGTTCTCCGAGGTGATTATAATCTGAGGGTCGGCAGAGGCCTGCTCAACGCACACCTCCTGCTCAGTGCCCATATAGTTTATCTTGAGCATTGCGCTACGTGGCTCAAGTGCGGTGTTCTCAGCGGCAACGAAGCTAATCGTACCAAACTCATCGCACTTAATATCTGATATCCACTCTGCCGTGGTGGTAACCTCAGGCGTAGTGGTCGAGTTAGGCACATTGGTCTCGTAAGCCAACGTCACGCTGCCACCCTCGGCACCCACAGCCACTGGAAGTGCAGACTTAACGGCAACAGCGGGCGCTGCAGCCTCCTGCTCGACAACAACCTCGTGCTTTGTGCCATACGCCTCAACGGTAATCACCGACGTACGCGACTGAGCCATAGGGTTAGGCTCTACAGTATAGCTAATCTGGCTCTCTGTAGCCTTGACATCCGTAACCCAGCTCTCAGATGCACGTACCACGGGCACATACTTATCGTCGACGTTCTTCTTAAATGTGATGACAGCACTGCCACCCTCGGCACCATGGCAAGCAGGGTTTGGGCTTGTTATGGTAAGCTCAACAGCATACAGCACATAGGTCTCGACACCAGCATAACGGAGGCGTGGGTAGAGGTTTTTGAGCAACCAACGATACGACTCGCCACCATGCAGCTGCTCGATCTTGCGGCCACGCTCGTTGACAACAATGCCATTGCGTGTAACGAACTCGGGGGTATTCTTAATGATGTCGATAACCTCGCTCTTGTGAGGGAGCTCCGAAGACTCCTCGGCGAGGGTTAGGAGCAGATCCCAGTCGAAGCCTTGGAATGCAATCTCGTAGCCTACAGATACGCCAAAGCGCTTACTAATCCAGTCGGAGATAGCCTTAGCACGGGCATTAACAAGACGCTTGTTGATGGTAGCAGAACCCTCGGGCGACACACTTGAATTGATGCAAACGCGACCCTTGGTCTTAACGCCAGTGAGGATATATGGCTCCAAAATCTCAACCAACTGATCGAGATTTTCGCCGTTGTCCATAAAGTTTCTGTCGATAACAGAAGAGCCCTGCTTAAAGTAAATCATCACACTCTCCGACTTCTCTCGCACCTCCTGTGCAAAAGATGCTATCGGGAGCATAATAGCCACCAAAAGGCATATTGCTAAATTGTACTTATTTCTCTTGTGCTGTGATTCCATATCCAAATTTCACCCGTATTATTAGGGATAATCCACACAAAGATAGTAAAAATATTTTATTTTAATAAAATAAAGGGATAAAAATTTTGTCTATTTTTTGCGATTTGGGTGCTGATTTTCGAAAGAGAGATGGTGCAAAATCCCCCCCCCTTGCATTTTGCTAATTATCAGCGTTTTACGACCACCAAAAGAAGACAATATATTACCCATTTTTACCGAAATAGTTTGGTGATTTACCCGTAAAAATGATATGCTAATTGGAATAATTCTTCGACGAATTTGCCCTTAATCACCCATTCGCACCAACAGCCTTAGTCAGGCAGCCAAAGCCGAAATTGGACTATTTTTCCAATAGTCCCACAACCGAGAATGGCACACAAACGGGTAATCATCATACGAAAAAACGAACAAAAAATGGACACTTTTACAGAGAGCAACTATTGGCGCATGGTTGCTCAGTGAGTGGTAAATTTTCGCCTATTTTTTAGCAAAAAAAGAACCTCCAACCCTCGGTTAGGGCTGGAGATTCTGTCGTTAAAAGTTATTGAAAAACCCTATCAGGGAGATACAATTTCTATTGTTATTTCAGACCAAGCTCTTTTATAGTCTTTGTAAACTTAGCAGTTTTTGAATTTGATGCACTACCCCTTTTACGTGTTACGGTACATTCAAACTCTATGATAGTTGAATCTTCCAAATCACTAGCAGTAATAGAAATCGAATTCAAAGTAACAGTAAGAGTTCCAGGATTCGATGAGTATGAATATGTTGCACTTCCCGTATAATCAACTTGGGCACCATCAACTGTGATAGAGTTGATTGTTGCGCTATATGAAGTAGTTCCGCTTCCACCGGTAAGGGTTGGTCTATCTGTAGAGTAAGTGACTGTTATATTCTTTCCAGAATAAGTAATAGCATTACTCTGGTGAATTGTTACGCTCTGAGTGTCGAAGTAATCGGCCTGGAGAGTAACGGTACAATCTCCCACGTCGGCAGAGGTTGTAGCAAGGCGGATTGTCTGCTTGCCGGACTGCTTGATGCGGTAGATGTAGCGGTCGCCCTCGGCTCTTGCCTGTGAGTAGACAAGCTGATCATCAGCAGGCTGCAAGCGGTCGAGTGTCACATACATAGGCACACCATTAGCTCCAGCATCTGGATAGAGATTCTCCAATGCATCAAGCGCATCAGCAGAGATGTTGAATGTAAAGTCAACCTCGACATCGGCCTCTGCCTCAAGGCTTGTTACATCGACGAACGCTCCGTTAAACTTATATGTCTGACGCTCGCCCACAACTGGACCGACGATGTTATAGCCGTCAGCATCAAGGGTGAACGACACACGATCTGTGGCTGTTGTTGTCTTTAAGCCCTCACTGATGGTAACATTCTTTGATGATGTAGTGTATTTAAACGTTTTTGCGTTAGTATACGTAACACCATTCTGTGTTCCCGAATATGTCATTCCCTCGAGGGCTATAGTGACTTGCTTATTGATAGCGCCGTCAGCCATCGCGAACGAGATAGTCACATCGCTACCTACACCCACAGCCGACGATGAACATGACACGTTAGAGAACTCATACGTGTAGTTCTGCCAACTATCGCTCGCCAGGTTGAAATACTTGTTTTCCACATAGAAGGTAGAGGCGTTAGCTGCCATATTAGTTTGCCAATGGGTGGTAACTACCCTCATATCTCCATCTTTAGGCAATGCTGTATAAGCATCGAACGTAGGGATAGTCACAGTATAGTAGTACGACGACTCTCCCACTCGTCCGGGAACAATAGATGGACCCGCAGTCACCGGAATAGGGTCATCGTTCGCAGTTGCATGGGGCGACAATGTACGGTGCTCAGTCTCCATGTTGAGCGCGAGAGGGAACATATCCTCGGTCATACCCGGAGGCAACTTGATATCGACCTTCACTTCCTGCAGAATTTCTCCCTTTACCTTAGGCGTACACTCGACCTGCATTGTGAGCTTCTTTCGCAATGTGTGTCGAATCTGACGGTTGAGGTTTGAGTTATTGGTCTTCAGATACAATATCTGCTGACGGGTAATGTTATCTGGCGCATTGACATGTATGGTAACCTCACGCCAGCCGTCAGCTGCATCGCTCTGGGCTACCTCAATTCCTGTTATGACATCACCTTCAATATTCTGAAAATCAACCAAGTCATTTCTTACTTCACCCTTCGTATAGGCACTTCCTTCGGTGCCATAATAGTTCGGGATATACTTATATCTAAATACGACATCCTCACCTGTCACCAAGGTAATATCAGTGTAGCTTACCCAAAGACGACCATCGTCGTCGGAGATATTTGTCAGCTTAGATGTGGTCGACGATCCAGAGATGTTGTTTCCGGCAGCTCCGTCAACCGCCTCTTGCCACGAACCATATCCCACATCATGGATTTTGGTGATATTGAAGTTGTACATGAAGTTTCGAAGGATGTTATAATACTTAACCTCCTCGGTACCCTGAGCATCCTTCTCGGTGTATACCAAGTCCATCTTATAATAGTAGATAGGATCAGCGTCTGTTACCGCGTCTCCATCGTCACTATACCTAGCCTTGATGATGATATGTGGTGGCGACTCTCGCCACTTCTCCTCCTCATCGGTCATTACCGATACCTTACGCTCGTAGACATAGAAGGGCTCACCCAGCTTAAATTCTTTGATCGTTCCATCTGGGTTTCTAACAAGGTCTGTAATAAGCTGCGCAGAAGTAAGTGCATGACCCTCATAGTGGAACTCATTGTACATCTCTGGGTACAAATAGTTCGTAATGGTTTCGCCATCTCTTTCGAAGAAGCTCTGAAACTCCTGTGTATTGCTGTTATATGGAGCAACAGTACCTCTGTTCAGAAGATTATATACGGTAAAGCCTAAAACTTCAAAGGTTTTGTCATTCTCATTTTGCGTAACAGTAATCTCAGCATAGTTTCTCAAGAGAGGAACATGCATGAATGCATCTTTGATATCACTGACAAGAGATAGAACTTTCTTAAAGGTACCATCCGCTTGTTCTTCCTCTATTTCCTCTACAAGAATATGAGGCACCTCGATTCTTGCCCAGTATGACACCTCATAGTCTGTTTGATGGCCCTCCGAGTCGTTTCGGTCGACAAACATATTGCCGATGACACTTGTCTCGTGGCCATACACCACCTGATCGACATCGCAGTTTGCAACATAGTGAATGATACGAGGCTTATCAGTTACGGTCAGAGTCACTGAATAATGTCTACCGCCCACATGACCATCATGGTCGCTGCTACCATGCTCTTCTGCCTTGCACACCTCCACAAGCATTCCATTCTCGTCGAACACAATGAGATGCAATGTCTCAACCTCCACCTCGGCGTTAACAATGCCTCGTGTTTCGGGCCCTGTCACGTCGGCAGTGCTAAATGCAATTGTAGCCTTGCTACCTATCGCACCCAAAGGCAACTCGGCAGAGTGATCACCATGAGGATTATCTGGCAAATCAACCCTCTGACACGCTACGCCCAGCGCAAGCAACGCCAATATATATATAAATAGTCTTCTCATCTTACCTATTACTAATAAATTTCCTCGTCACCCCAAGTAAACTGATAACCGCCGTATTGGTTAAGGCTGGTATTAGCGATAGCCTCTCTCTCACTTCCCCAATACCAATCATCGTATACACAGCGAACGGAAACAGTGGAATTATTATTGGGATATCCTTTAGTCAACGTATAGTTATTACTATTATCCGTTGCAATTCGGTCTGTAGCAGAGAGATAAGTAGAATTATTATAGAAGAGCTGCTGAATTTTACCAAGTCGCTGCAACTCAATAATATACAACACCTCTGCTGTAGTTGGCAATCTCCATCTGCCAGCGGGGAAGCCATGCTCCTGATAACTTGCACATCTATAGGCAGCACCTAGAGGCGAAGAATGACTATATCCTCCCAATTTTGATGAAATTCTGAATTTAGGAGCAATTACTTGATAAGAGTTAGCCTCTGTAGATGTGGGATAATAGTACTGCAAATTCCTCACTGTTCCAGTTACATCTGTTGCCTTTATCCAACCATCAGCATCCTTCTTAACCGTTTCATTATCATCACCGACACCGAGTTTATTGGAACTTCTTACTCGGGGGTCACCAATGATATATTGCGTATCCTTAATCTTATTATTGTTGTACGCAAACATGTAGTTATCTTCATTAAAAGCCGATATCGATATAACGTGCATATATTTGCTAGCGTCATCGCCAACTGCCTTACCTACTTGTTGGTTGGCAATCTTTAAATAATCATTATTTCCAGCTGCTTGTCCATAATTTCCATTAACGAAAATCGAACGATCATAGCTCCTATCTCCCATAATAAAGATAGCCGGATAGATAACAATCTTAACATCCTCCGTTAGGATTTCATCATCAACATCGTGTACGCCATCGCCATCGACATCCAGCCAGATTGTAACAAACACGTAGGCAGGAGAGTATACATCAGAGCTAAGCGTATAGTTGAAAGTCAGCCAACCTTTACCGTTATCAGTAAAATTATTACTAATATTTATATCTTGAATTCGGACAGCATCAGGAGTACCAGAGCCGTTATTTATGTAGAAGGCAGACTCATCTGTAGTGCCAGGCAATCCCTCAACGCTTTTACCAGCCTTTGTATCCCACTTCACGCCAATCTTATGCGACGCATTGTAGCGGATGGCAACCTGGCTGACATTGTCCATCTCGATATAGGTCTGTGGCACCTCCAAATAGTTGAACTTCTGGATCTCCACATCCTCATCACGGTCGCCAGAGCCATGCTCACCATTTGTAGTCTCCGTGGTCCAGTCGAGAATATGGTATGACCACACATCAAGCTCCGCAGGAAGAGACTCGACGGTGCTACCAAGAACGCCGACAGTGACGGTCATGTCATAGTGGGTGTTAGGCACAAAATTGCGCTCCTTACCATTGACCAAAATCTGATAGTAGTAGGTCTTATAATCATTGTCCATCACACCATCGCGATCTTGATCCTCGCCCCAAGGCATCTCGAATGTGATATATGCGGCAGTGCTAGAACCCTTATCCCAAGAGCGAGCATAGGTGTAGAACGGCATGTCGCAAGTAAACACATAATGACCGTCTTCCTCCCCCAACTTCTCGTACGAAATCTTACCTGTACTTATGAAATTTTTGTTATCTGGATCATCAAGGCTTGCACCACTCAAGTAGCCCTTGTTCGCTCCGTAGTGGAACGAGGTCTTCAAAGGCACATTACCCTCGCTATCCACAAGCACTGGATACTTTGTCACCTCAGCGCCGTCGCTATTTTCAACCGTGATTGACATAGGCACCTTCACGGTAACAGTCACCTTCGACGCCACTCTATAAAGATTGATCTTTGCAGTGGCATTGCTATTCTTGCCCTTCTGCACAGTGCTAAAGCCAGTCATAACAAATGGCTTACCTATGCCATCATACTCCCCCGCAGTCATGTCAAGAACACGCTCTCCCAAGGCCTGCATAGTTGTCGCTTCGGTCTTTGCCTCGAATGTGGGATTTCCAGGAATGTTGGCTATAACGTAGACATCGCACAACGAGCCTGAAGGGAAAATCTCCTTCAACTTCAAGTCGTCGACAATGAACGGAATTGTGGCAGAGCCAAGGTCATTGACCTCAGCCTTATGATAGTAGACACATGGCTCGTTGGTCTTGTCCTTCACATAGAAGAAGCAGTCCAAACGGTTCAACTCTCTCTCGTAGTCGGTATCGCCCTCAGCCATTATCATAGGGCCGTTGAATACATTAAGCACAATATGGTCCTCGCCATAATCGGGCATAGGGACCTCAGTGGTGCAGGAAACTACAGCAAAGCAAAAAATCGCTAATGCGCTATATACTATTCTATTCATCATCACTATCCGTTAATAAGGTTCTGGATAATTGTAAACTCTTCAATTCCGTCTTCGGTTTGCTCAGGCATAAGGTTCTTCACAACGATTGTACGGCCGTCGGGGGTTTGAACGGTAATACGCAACTTACAAGCATTTTGCGCCGAGATAGGATCAGGATTATTGATCTTGACCTTGACACTCTGCATTCTATCAGTGCCGACTTCTCCATATTTCGAATCCTCAACAATGCTGAACGCATCCATAGCCGAAGCAGTAAGAGGAATCAACGAGGCTGTCCATGTTGCTCCAACAGGTGCACTGAGATTGAACTCGCATATTGCGACCTTGTCAACGTCAGTATAGAGCACGACCTCTCCCTTCGGTATATTTATACTCTCATAGGTTCCCTCCACCCATTTCATCTTTCCGCCTTCGGGCACCTGTATATCCTGGGCGAAGTCAATCTCCTCACTATGCGGTATCCAATCCTCCACAACAGTGTTAATCTGGAATTCGGTGATAGTTCGCTCACCCGAAAGAATTAGGTTGTAGGTGAGCTTCTTGCCCGCAGGCCATGTGCCCGCAGGAAGGATCGCCTGAAGCTTCTTCTCCTCCCACAAGCCCTCATTCTGGTCAATCGGACGCTGAAGATCGTATATCACAGTCACAACAACAGGGCTGCTGCTGGTTATTGTATGAGGAATGAGAAGTAGTCCATCTTCAAACGGAACACCAGGATTATCCTTGGAAGGGTTGTACTGGCTGACCTCATTTGGCACGAGCTGTCCACCGATAATCTGCGCCTGAGAAACAGTTATTCCATCACCGTCGTACGTCTTGGTGAAGCTCGTCTTGGTTGATGAGTAGTTCCAGCTTGAGCCAGACACGGTGGTGTTGAGCGTTCCCTTCTTGGTCACATTGCTGAGGGTAACCTCCTTCACTCTGATTTTGTCCTGAACATTATCTTTTGCACCGTTACTCCAAATCTTCAAATTCAGATTAGTGAGCTCATGCTGAAAATCGAAGCCAACCGACTCTGGGAAATTCTCTCCAGTCTTAGTCCTAATCGTAGTCTTTGCAGTAAGGAGGTCCTGATCTGCCGTAGCAGGAGTCTCAAATGTCAGGTTATAGCCATAAGCACCTGTGCGAGGGCCACCAACCGACTTCACATCAGTAACAGAAGAGTTCTCCTCAGAATAGGGCCACACCGCAAAGAAATGGAACACTCTGTCTGTTACCCAGTAGCGAGTGTTGTCATAGGTCCAAGGGGCAGCGGGGCTTGTTCTTGACACATCCTCATTCTCCAATAGCATGATAAAATCATTGCTTCCAGCCTCCCCCACAGCATCATCACCAAGGTTCATCTGCGCAAACACACCCATGCGGAGAACATCATCAGCACCACTCACAACAGTTCTTGTCTGTATATCATCGAAAACAATGGCTCTTTTTGAGTCTGGGTTATCAATGATCTCCTTGCCGCAAGAGCAGAGATTGAGCACTGACGCAACAGCCATTATCGATATAAAAATCTTCTTCATCATAACTTGGGACACAACTATTTACAAATCGCACCGAAGTTATACATTTTTTCCTAACTATATCAATGATTTCACTATTTTTTTTATTATAATTGCCAAAATGGTACATTTTATCTAAAAATGTAGGATTTTTCAGAAATCTTTGCTACATTTGCACATTATGAAGAGATTGGCAATATTATCCACTTTGCTGCTTGCACTTCTCTCGGCAGCATGTGGCGGCAGATCGTCCGACAACGACCATGACGAGTTTGAGGGCTTTATCGAGGGTATCGACTCAATGGAGATTGTTGAGCCCGTATATCTCTATGGCATCGACACTACCCCATATATCGTGAGCAAAGACTCTGTGCGCAAGGGCGACACCGCTGGTGGCATCCTCAACCGCTATGGCATCTCTGCCCGCAAGGTGGCTAACCTCGAGCGCAAGGCAGATACCATATTCTCGCTAAATAAGATTCGTGCCGACAGAACATTCACAACATTCATACGCACCGAGGACGACTCGACAGGCACACACGAGATTTTGGACCACTTGGTATATCAAATCTCGAATACGGAGTATGCAATATTCTCGTTTGTGGGTGACTCTGTGCATGTTGTGCGCGAGGCACTACCTGTGCGCATCGAGCGTAGGTGCGTAAATGCCGAGATCACATCGTCGCTCTGGGGCGCGATTATGAAGGCTAAGCTTCCGTATGCTCTTGCCGACGAGGTCGAGGATTTGTTCAAGTGGTCGGTGGACTTCTTCGGCATTCAGGAGGGCGACAGCTTTGCAGTTATCTTCGACGAGAAGATGGTAGATTCTACGTCGGTGGGTATCGGCAGAATATATGGTGCTCGCTTCCAGAAGGGCAAGAAGACATTCTATGCTATCCCCTATGCCGATGCTAATGGTCGCCTAACATATTGGGACTATGACGGTACGTCGATGAAGAAGCAGATGTTGCAGGCACCATTGAAGTACACACGTATCAGCTCGAAGTTTACATACAAGCGTCTACACCCCGTACACCGCGTATATCGTCCTCACACTGGCGTTGACTATGCAGCGCCTGCAGGTACTCCTGTGCACACCGTTGCCGACGGTACTGTGGTGAAGGCTGGCTGGGGTGGCGGCGGTGGTAACACCGTATACATCCAGCACGCAGGAGGCCTCAAGACGGGTTATCTCCACCTCAAGAGCTTTGCTAAGGGCATCAAGGTGGGCGCAAAGGTTACTCAGGGTCAGACCATCGGTTACGTGGGCTCGACAGGTACCTCGACAGGTCCTCACCTCGACTACCGCATCTGGCAGAATGGCAAGCCTGTGGACCCATTGCAGGTTACTCAGCAGCCAACAGAGCCTATCTCGAAGAAGCACCGTGCAGGCTTCGAGCAGGTGCGCGACCGCCTCATCGCCGAGATGGACGGCAAGGCTGAGGAGGCTGACATTGTGACCGACGACGACATCTACCGCCGCGAGAAGAAGAAGGTGGAGGTGGCAGACTCAACAAAGAGCGCAGCAGCAGAGCCAGCAGCCCAGGAGCAGAAGCCCGCCGAGCAGAAGGCTACTACTGCAACTGCAAGCAAAACAACAAAGAGCACTAAGAGCACAACAGCAAAGAAATAATATGAACATCGACGAGAGAATCACGAAGTTCATACGCAAACATCACGTCTTGACATTGGCAACTGTGGGTGGGGACAACCTACCCTACGTTGCCAACTGTTTTTATGCGTATGACGCTAAGCGAGGCAAGATAATCTTCACCTCGGACCTTACTACACGTCACGGCAAGGAGATGGAGCTGCAACCACGTGTGGCACTGAGCATTGTGCGCGAGACACGCATCGTGGGCTGTGTGGAGGGAATACAGATTGAGGGCATCGCCGAACGAGGCTCGGAGGAGGCTCGCAAGAGCTATATCAAGCGCTTCCCCTATGCTGCCGTAGCACCACTCACACTATGGGAGGTGACCCCCACGATGATGAAGCTAACAGATAATAAACTTGGTTTTGGCAAGAAGCTAATATGGCAAAGCGAGGAGTAATTATTGTTGCGGGTGGCTCGGGCAAACGTATGCAGAGCACCCTGCCCAAGCAGTTCTTGATGCTGGGCTCGCTACCCGTTGTGGCGCATACCATCAACCGCTTTGCGGAGGCGCTGCCTGGCGCAGAGATTGTCGTGGTGCTTCCCGAGGAGCATGTGGCGTTGTGGAAGAACCTCGCCGCAAGGTTTGACGTGGCGGTGCACAGGTGCGTGACGGGTGGCAAGGAGCGCTTCGACTCGGTGAAGCGAGGCATCGAGGCACTGAGCTCGGAGGTGGAGTATATCGCCGTGCATGATGGCGTGCGTGCGCTGGTGTCGAAGAAATTGATTATACGCACGATGCTCGACTGCGAGGAGCATGGCGCAACAATCCCCGTTGTGGAGGTTGCCGACTCGTATCGTAGGGTCGAGGGCGAGGAGTCGTGGATAGTGCCCCGCAGCGAGCTACGCATAGTGCAGACACCGCAGATTTTCCGTGCTGATATTCTACGCAAGGCATACGAGCAGGCGTTCTCGCCAGAGTTCACCGACGATGCCTCGGTAGTCGAAGCCATGGGAGGCAAGATATGGCTCGTGGAGGGCGAGAAGAGCAACATCAAGCTCACCACCCCCGAGGATATGGAGTGGGCAGAATGGCGAGTCGAGAAAGGTGAAAGGTGAAAAGTGAGAGGTGAGAGGTGAGAGAGGCAAGATAGGGAGAATAGGACGATTGGGATAGATAGGGAGAATAGGGAGATTAGGGAAGATAGGGAAGATAGGGAAGATAAGGCGAGGGTATCACAACCCCATTTTCCCTATTTACCCTATTATCCCCATAAATTCCACCTCAATCAGCGCACTAATTTGTTGTCAGAAGGGGTCAGATTTGGCTTATCGCAAAAGTGAGCACCCGAGGATAGTACTCAAACGTACAGCCTCGGGTGCTCAGCTTTTTGGGATAGGTCGAAGATGACCCCTTATCACAACAAATTACTTGGTGAATTTGCCTACTATATATACATCCTTCAAATCCTTAATGAGGGTCTCGACCAAAAGGATATTCTGGTCGCTTTTGAGCTCAGGCATGAGGGTGGTCATGGCGGAGATAAGCTCGCGAGCATCGAGCATGATGGTGAGCTCGCCTGAGGCGTAGCGCACATATCCCGAGGCCTTAACGGTCTTGCCATCGAGGGTTGTCTGGGCAACAACAGATGCCTTAGAGCGTGTATAGACATAGCTACCATCGAGCTTGTGGTCGCCATGGGTGATGGTGCCCTTGCCACCGCTAAGGCGTAGCTTAGCAGAGCCTGGCGTGATCTTAAGCTGCTGGAGCATAGATGCTACAATAGGGTCGATCTGCGCGATGGCGATATCTGCCAAGGGGTTCTGGCCAAGGTAGCTGAACGATGCCGACTGGTAGGTCCAGTTGCCATTGAGCGTAGAGGCAGAGGGTGCTGCCTCCGCCAAGCGCTGGTAGGGGTCCTCCTTCTCGGTCTGGGCACTGGCAACCTTTGACAAGCCACCCAAGAGGCGTGATAGGTTGAACTGCGCCGAGGCGGTGGTGGGGACAAGTGCCACAACCACTGCCACGATGAGTATATAGAGACTCTTCTTCATAATGGTGTTTACTTGTTTTTAGTGAAGCTAAAGCCGATGTTTGCCTTGTCGTAGCCCTGCATAAGCGAGGTTACGCTGCTTAGTGCCGACACCTTTGCGCCGAGCGTGGTGAGCATCTTCACGAGGCGTGTGCAGTCGAATACAAGGTCGAGGCCTGTGGCTGTGATGTAGGCATAGCCGGTCATCGTGCCGAGCTTGAGGAGCTTCGAGTCGAAGTTGAGCGTGATGGCAAAGGTGGTGGTGTCGTAGGCATATGTTCCCGAGAGTGTGCGGCTGCCCATCACGGCACTAAAGGTGTTGTCCTCGTTGAAGGTAAAGGAGCATGCGCCCTCTTTGATGCCCACAAAGTTGTATGCCGATTGTAGCTTTGTTGAGAGCTTTGCAGCAAGCGCCTCGCCCGCAACATTTGATAGTAGGTCGCCACCCTCGAAGGTCATGGCTGGCTGGGCATAGTTCCATGTGCCCACGATAAGATGCTCGGTGGCAGCACCCGTAACCTTGTCCAAGAGCTCCGATGCCTTGCCGTCGGTAACCTCGTCGGCAACATCCTTAGCGGCGTTAAGCAAGCCCTTAAGACCCTGTGCCTCAGCGCAAAGGGCTGAGCCAAGCAATAGGAGCATTAGAAATATCTTCTTCATAGTTTGAACGTTTTTGAATGTTAGTTAGGAGTATTAGGACCTTGAGACCTTAGGACGATTAAGATGGTCACGGACAAATATCCTAATGGTCTTATCGGTCCTATCGGTCTTAATCCTATCGGTCCTAATTACTCATTTACTCTAGCTCGCTCTCCATCTGCTCAATCTCTGCCAACCAGGCGCGCGACTGAGCATCAGAAGGCATGTGTAGGTCGCCACGTGGCGAGAGTCCCACAGCACCCACCTTAGGGCCATCAGGCATTGCCGAGCGCTTGAACTGCTGCGAGAAGAAGCGACGGAAGAATACCTTGAGCCACTTGAGGATAGTCTTGCGGTCGTATGTACCCTCGAAGGCGAGGCCGGCAAGCATAGCTATCTTTGTTGGCGAGTAGCGGCGGCGTAGAGCACAGTAGAGGAAGAAGTCGTGGAGGTCGTAAGGGCCTACGATATCCTCGGTGCACTGCGTGATGTTGTCGCCATCGGCAGGCAAAAGTTCAGGGCTAACGGGCGTAGCCACAACGTCGAGCAACGCCTCGCGCAAGATGCCCTCAGCGCGGTTGTTGGCATACCAATCGACCATGTAGCGCACAAGGGTCTTAGGCACAGATGAGTTGATGCCGTACATAGACATCTGGTCGCCATTGTATGTAGCCCAGCCCAAGGCGAGCTCGCTCATGTCGCCCGTGCCGATGACCATGCCACCGCAGAGGTTGGCAACGTCCATGAGTATCTGTGTGCGCTCGCGTGCCTGCGAGTTCTCGTAAGCCACTGATCGCTCCTCGGCGCTGATGCCGATATCCTTGAAGTGCTGCTCGCACGCCTCTTTGATAGATATCTCCTTGAGTGTGCAGCCGAGCTCGCGAGCCATTGTCAAGGCATTCTGATATGTGCGGTCGGTAGTGCCGAAGCCTGGCATGGTCACGCAGATGATGCCCTTGCGGTCAAGACCAAGAAGGTCGAAGGTGTCGCACACGGCAAGGAGTGCCAACGTTGAGTCGAGGCCTCCTGAGATACCCAAAACGGCATGCTTGCACGATGTGTGCTCGAGGCGCTGAGCAAGGCCTGCTGCCTGAATGGCAAATACCTCACGGCAGTGTACGGCACGTGCTGCCTCGTCCTCGGGAACGAAGTAGATAGGCTCGATATGTCGGCGTACATCGCCCTGATACATAATCTCGTCAACGTCAATCTCCACAACGCGCATCTCGGGAGCATCGGGATAGTAGAAGGTGTTGCGCGCGGTACGGCGTGTAGAGATATACTCCACGTCGATGTCGGCAATAACCATGCGGTCGTTGCGCACAAAGCGCTCACTTACGCCCAACACCCTACCTAGCTCGGCAACAACGGCATTGCCGGCAAAGACAAGGTCGCTCGACGACTCGCCATGTCCCGATGAGGCATATACGTAGGCTGCCATGGTGCGTGACGACTGCTCGGCGATGAGCGAGATGAGGTAGTCGTGCTTGCATACCGACTCGGGCGATGCCGAGAGGTTGAACAGCAGCTTAGCACCCTGCACCGCCTGCATTGATGATGGTGGCACAGGCACCCACATATCCTCGCATATCTCTACGCCAAACTCCACGCCATGGATGTCGAACATGAGGTCGGCACCAAAGGGGCACTCGCGGCCAGCAAAGCGTATCACACGGTCCTTGATGCCGTAGCCCGATACCCACCATCTAAGCTCGGTAAACTCGCCATAGTTGGGGATATAGCTCTTGGGCACAATACCCCACAACTCGCCCTGACCAAATACTGCGGCGCAGTTGTAGAGGCGGTCGGCAAAGACCACGGGAAGACCCACGATGCCGATTGTAGGGATGTCGCGACACTCCTCCATGAGCCATGCCAACGCCTGCTCGGAGTCGCTGAGGAGCTTCTTCTGCAAGACCATGTCGCCACAGGTGTAGCCCACCAACGAGAGCTCGGGCATGACAACAATCTCGACACCCTCCTGGAATGCCTGCTGCATAATTTTGAGAGCGCCCTCGGCATTACGCTGAGCATCGGCAATGTGCACACGTGGCACCGCCGCCGCAACTCTCATATATCCAAATTGGTTGTTCATAGTATATCTTAAATTAGGAATGAGTATTGTTTTTGACCGTTAGGGGCCTAGGGACGATTGGGACGATTGGGACCTTAGGACGATTAGGACCTTAGGACGATTAAGACGGTCACGGACAAATGTCCTAACGGTCCTATCGGTCTTACTGGTCTTAATCCTACTGGTCTTATCGGTCTTATTGGTCTTATCGGTCCTACTGGTCTTACCGATCCTAACGGTCTTAACTACTCATTAATAAAGCTTTACTCTGTCCAAATTCTCGCCAAGTTAATGATAGTATTCATCGCGCGGTTCATCGTGGTGAGCGACACATACTCGTATCTGCCATGGAAGTTCATGCCACCGGTGAAGAGGTTAGGACATGGAAGACCCATGAACGAGAGGCGTGAGCCATCGGTACCACCACGGATAGGCTTAACCTGTGGCTTAACACCCGCCTCAATCATGGCGCGGCGTGCCTTCTCGATGAGCTGTGGGTGTGGCTCAACCATCTTACGCATGTTGTAGTACTGGTCCTTGAGCGTGAGGGTGAGGCACTTCTCGCCATACTTGCGCTGGAGGAAGTTTACAACGTCCCACATAAGCTGCTTCTTCTGCTCGAACTTATCAGAGTCGTGGTCGCGAATGATGTAGCTTATCTCAGCCTCCTCAACCGAACCCTTGATGCCTACGCAGTGGAAGAAGCCCTCGTAGTGCTCAGTAAACTGAGGGCGCTGCTCCGCAGGGAGCAAGGCGTTGAGCTCGCAGGCGATGTCGATGGCGTTAATCATCTTGTTCTTAGCCATGCCTGGGTGTACATTGCGGCCCGCAATCTGAATCTTAGCGCCCGCAGCGTTGAAGTTCTCGTACTCGAGCTCACCCTCCATGCCACCGTCCATGGTGTATGCGAAGTCGGCAGCGAACTTCTGCACGTCGAAGTAATCTACGCCACGGCCAATCTCCTCGTCGGGGGTGAAGCCCACACGTATCTTGCCGTGAGGAAGCTCAGGGTGTGCCACGAGCCACTCCATAGCGGTGACAATCTCGGCAACACCAGCCTTATCATCTGCGCCAAGGAGCGTTGTGCCGTCGGTGTGAATGAGGGTGTGACCCTTGAAGAACGCAAGCTCAGGGAACTCCTCGACACGTAGGTAGCAGTCGTTACCAAGGCGTATGTCGCGGCCATCGTAGTTCTCCACCACATGTGGCTTGATGTTAGCGCCGCTCATATCGGGAGCGGTATCCACATGGGCGATGAAGCCGATGACAGGGGCATTCTCGTAGCCCTTTGTTGCTGGGAGCGTAGCCATGACATAGCCATACTTATCCATCGACACCTCGGTAAGACCGATGGTCTCGAGCTCCTCCTTAAGGTGGCGGAGCAAGACGAGCTGCTTGTCGGTAGATGGGAATGTTGTGCTCGACTCATCACTCTGAGTGTCGAACGACACATATTTCAAAAATCTCTCTTTTAAGTCCATTGTGTATAGTTTTTATTGTTTTGTTTTCAGTTATTTATGGGGTTGGGGGGGGTTATGGGGTCGATAGGGGCGCTTCGCTTGATAGGGTTGATAGGGTCGATGAGGCGAGGGTATCACAACCCTATCTTCCCTATTCTCCCTATTCTCCCTATTCTCCCTATCGTCCCTATTCTCCCTATCAAATTACTCCTCCTTAGTTGCTCGGCGTGAGTGCCAGATAAAGTAGGCGATGATTGCCGCGTACATCACAATGCCGAGGTAGATAGGCAACATAGAGCCCTCAGCCCACTGAATCATGGTGTCGGCACCGAAGAAGGCGATAATAGCGCTGACAACACCCATCAGAGCACCACCAGCGATAAAGCCTGAGGCGATGAGCGTGCCGCGGTTGTTGTTTGCCTTAGCCTGCTCAGCGTCCTTGTGGCGGTTTACAGCCCATGCCACCAAGCCACCCACAACGAGGGGTGCGTTGAGCTCCATAGGGATAAACATACCGAGGGCGAAAGGCAAGGCTGGAAGCTTGATGAAGGTGAGCACAAGGGCGATAACAGCGCCAATGCCGTAGAGTGCCCATGGTGTTGCGCCACCCGTCATCAAAGGCTTGATAACGGCAGCCATGGCGTTAGCCTGAGGTGCCACAAGGGCATTCTCACCAGTGAAGCCATAGGTGTCGTTCATGATGATCATCACGCCTGCCACGGTAGCTGCCGACACTGCTGTGCCCACAAACTTCCATGTCTGCTGCTTCTTGGGCGATGTGCCGAGCCAGTAGCCAATCTTAAGGTCGGTGATAAAGCCACCAGCCATAGACAAGGCGGTACATACCACGCCACCGATAACCAAGGCTGCAATCATACCCTCCTGACCCTCAAGACCGATAGACACAAGCACGAGTGATGATAGAATAAGCGTCATTAGAGTCATGCCCGACACAGGGTTTGAGCCAACGATGGCGATAGCATTTGCTGCCACGGTGGTAAACAAGAAGGCGATGATGAAGACGATGAGGAGTGCCACGATGGTCTGCGCCCAGTTGTGCAACACACCAAACTGGAAGAAGAACAACGTAGATATAAGCACGGCGATAATCACCGAGAGAATAACCTTCATAGAGATATCCTTCTGTGTGCGAGGCTCGTCGGTGGCTACCTTCTTGCCACCAAGCTCGTTCTTAGCCAGGGCGAGTGCCGACTTGATGATGCCTGCCTGACGAATGATGCCGATAAGGCCAGCCATGGCGATGCCACCAATGCCGAGTGGACGACCAATCTCCTTGAAGATGCCCTCAGGCGTAGCCAACGCCTCGTGGTTGATACCCATCGCTGCGAGGGTGTCGGGGAGCGTTGCTGCGTCGAACATAGAGAGGATAGGCGTAACGAGCGGAATGACCACAAACCACACGAGGGCTGAGCCTCCCGCAATGATTAGGGCATACTTTAGTCCGATGATATATCCAAGACCGAGCACCGCTGCCGAGGTGTTAAGACCGAAGGTGAGCTTCGCCTTTGCTGCGAGCCACTTGCCCCAGCCCCACATCTGTGTAGAGAGCGACGAAGACCATGCGCCAAAGGTCGAAACAACAAAGTCGTAGAGACCGCCAATAAGGCCTGCTGCCACAAGGGTCTTAGCCTGCGAGCCACCCTTCTCGCCCGACACGAGCACCTCGGTGGTTGCCGTAGCCTCGGGGAAAGGATACTTGCCGTGCATCTCCTTAACGAAGTACTTGCGGAAAGGAATCATCAGCACGATGCCGAGGATACCACCCAACAACGACGATAGGAAGACCTGGTAGAACTGAGCGTCGAGGCCGAGGATGTAGAGCGCAGGGAGCGTGAAGATAGCACCCGCCACAATAACGCCCGACGAGGCGCCGATACTCTGAATGATGACATTCTGACCGAGCATATTCTTCTTGCCACGCATCTGGCCGAGGCCCACAGCGATGATGGCGATAGGAATAGCTGCCTCGAATACCTGACCCACCTTAAGGCCGAGGTAGGCTGCTGCTGCGGAGAATATCACCGCCATGATGATACCCACCGTCACGGAGTAGGGAGTAACCTCCACGGGGTTGCTGTTAGCACCCATAATAGGCTGATACTCTTCGCCTTGCCCAAGCTCACGATAGGCGTTCTCAGGCAACGATGTTTTAGGTTGATTTTGCTGCATAGTATAGTTGTTTTAGTTAATTGTTTCGCGCGTACATATATAATAGCAGACAAAGATAGTAAAATTTTCGGAAAGTGCAAAGAGAGAGGGAAGATTTGATGGGTAACGCTAACGCTTGATGGGGGAGATGGGGGCGCTAAAGCTTGATGGGGTTGATAGGAGCGCTTCGCTTGATAGGGAACGCTGCGCTTGATGAGGGTGATGGGTAACGCTGCGCTTGATGGGAGAGATGGGTAACGCTTCGCTTGATGGGAATTTCCCATTTATCCCATTCGTCCCATTTATCCCACCTTTCACTTTTCACTTTTCACCTTTCACCTTTCACCGTTCACCTTTCACCTGTAACCCTCCCCCACCCCCTGTTACTGCGTTACTCCGTTACTCGGGCGTTTGTAAAAAATATGTAAAAAAATAATTGTTAAAAAACTTGACATCGCTGTTTTCAGGTTGTATATTTGCAGTGGGTTTAGACCACATCTTTGAGCGTGGATAGTCGACAACCATGCTCCTAACACCAATCTAAGATATACATATTATATATTGATATATAACTATTTATAGTAATATATCACTCTCTGAGTGTATGTCTATTATCAAGAAATAACAGACTATGGTATCAATCTCTAAATTACTATCTGAAGACTTAACAGCAGTTCAGTCGTTGAATACTGCTAATATTAACGGTGCTCGTTGCAGCGTGGAGCACGAGGCGCGAATGCTCGAGTATGACCTTATAAGCGAGCGTCTGCAACCCTACATTGTGGATATGACCAAGCCACTGCCCGACATCGAGCCACTAATAAGCATTGATGGCTGCTGCGTATGTTCGCGTGGCAACATCTCGGCAATATGTGGCGAGGCTAAGTCGCGCAAGACCTTTCTCGCTACTGCCCTCGTAGCCTCAGCCATGGCCATACCCTACAGCAAGTTAGATAACTTTAGCAACGTATCTAAAGATATGAATATCAACGTGCTGTGGGCAGACACCGAGCAGGGCGAGCAGCATGTGCGCCGTGTGATTAGCCGCATCACGCAGATGACGGGAGCAGCTATGGGTGGCGCAATTGTTGAGCCACGCCTAACGACGCTTGCTCTGCGTGAGCTGGCACCCCATGAGCGTAAAAATATGATCTACGATGCTATGAGGCTGCGCCACTACGACATCGTTGTTATCGACGGCGTTGCCGACCTACAACGCAACACTAACGACCTTGAGGAGAGTGATGCCCTTGTAGATGAGCTCATGAAGCTATCTACGCAGGCTAACACTCATATTATTAGCGTGTTGCACACCAACCCTGGTAGCGACAAGGCACGCGGACACCTCGGCTCGTCGTTGCAGCGCAAGTGCGAGGCGGTACTCTTTGTGCATCGCGATGGCGAGTGCACGATTGTCGAGCCTCAGTTCTGCCGTAACGAACCCTTCGAGCGCTTCGCCTTTACGGTGTCGGAGGAGGGCATACCCCGCCTTGCGGAGCTACCCAAGCATACCGGGGAGCGCAATGCTGTGGTTGCCGTTCTCGAAGATGTATATGGCGGTAGCATCGAGCGTATCACGCTGGTTAATAAGCTTGTAGAGACTCTTGGCATTGAGAAGCACACGGCGCAGATGCGCGTCAGACGCCTTATCTCGAAGGGCGTACTCATCGAGCGCGATGGCCTGATAAATGTTGCGAATAGTCCAAATGTTGTAAACGTGTCAAGTGTTCAAAATAGCTCAAATGTTCAAAATAGCTCAAATGTTGTAAACGGGTCAGATGTTGTAAATAGTTCATGGCAGGGGGTTATGGATTATGATGATACACCCTTTTAGCTGTGGGCCTCAGTAACAGAGTAACGCAGTAACAGGGGGTGGGAGGGGGTTACTGGGGTTACTGGGTTACTGGGGGAGAATAGGGAGAATAGGGAAGATAGGGAGGATAGGGAATTTAGGGAATTTAGGGAATTTAGGAATAAGTATCATTAATATCCTTAAGCTCCTTAAGCTCCCTAAACTCCTTAAGTTCCTTAAGCTCCCTAAACTCCTTAAATTCACTATCTCTGCGCGCCCCCATCTCCCCTATCAAGCGAAGCGCCCCCATCTCCCCCATCAAGCGTAGCGCCCCCATCTCCCCCATCAAGCTTTAGCATCACCCATCAATTCCCCCTCTCTCTTTGCACTTTCCGTTTTTTTTACTATCTTTGTACGATTGTGTGCCCGCGAGTGGGCGGGCGCACACATGAACACGAGAGATAACAAACAAAAACATAGATAGTTATGCAGCTAGCAGACAAGTATTCACCCGAACTCATCGAGCAGAAGTGGTACGACTTCTGGATTGAGAACAACCTATTTCACTCGGAGCCTGACGCTCGCGAGCCATACACAATCGTAATCCCACCACCAAACGTAACAGGAATGTTGCACATGGGTCACATGCTCAACAACACCTTGCAGGATGTGCTCATACGTCGTGCCCGCATGCAGGGCAAGAATGCCTGCTGGGTGCCTGGCACCGACCACGCATCTATCGCCACCGAGGCGAAGGTGGTTGCCAAGCTCAAAGCCGAGGGCATCGACAAGGCAACACTCACACGTGAGGAGTTCCTAAAGCACGCCTGGGAGTGGAAGGAGAAGCACGGAGGCATCATCCTCCAGCAGCTACGCAAGCTCGGCGCGTCGTGCGACTGGGAGCGTACATGCTTCACCATGGACAAGGAGCGCTCAGAGAGCGTGCTCAAGGTCTTCGTTGACCTCTACCGCAAGGGCCGCATCTATCGCGGTGTGCGCATGGTAAACTGGGACCCATCGGCAAAGACAGCCCTCTCTGACGAGGAGGTAATATACAAGGAGTCGCAGGGTAAGCTCTACTACCTACGCTACAAGATTGAGGGCTCGGAGGAGTATATCGTGGTGGCAACAACACGCCCCGAGACCATTCTTGGCGACAGTGCCCTCTGCGTGAACCCTAACGACGAGCGCTACAAGCACCTTCCTGCCGACGCACGCGTCATCGTGCCTTTGGTAGGTCGCTCAATCCCTGTCATTCGCGACGAGTATGTAGACCTCGAGTTTGGTACTGGTGCGTTGAAGGTAACCCCTGCACACGACGTTAACGACTATATGCTCGGCGAGAAGTTCGGCTTGGAGACCATCGACATCTTCAACGACGACGGCACAATCAACGATAAAGTTGGCATGTACGTGGGTGTTGATAGATTTGAGTGCCGCAAGGTTATCGAGGGCGACCTCACTGCCGCAGGCCTCATGGAGAAGGTAGAGCCCTACACCAACAACGTGGGCTACTCGGAGCGTACAGGTGTGGCTATCGAGCCTAAGCTCTCTATGCAGTGGTTCTTGTCGATGGAGGAGCTTGCCAAGCCAGCAACCAAGGCTGTGATGGAGGATATCATCAAGTTTGTGCCTACAAAGTATAAGAATACCTACCGCCACTGGATGGAGAACATCAAAGATTGGTGTATCTCGCGCCAGCTATGGTGGGGTCACCGTATCCCTGCCTACTACCTACCTAAGGGTGGCTACGTGGTGGCAGAGAGCCAGGAGGAGGCATTGCGCCTAGCTCAGGAGAAGGACGCATCGCTAACCCTTGCCGACCTACGTCAGGACGAGGATGTTCTCGACACATGGTTCTCGTCATGGCTATGGCCTATCTCGGTGTTCGACGGCATCAACAACCCTGATAACGAAGAGATTAACTACTACTACCCTACCAACGACCTCGTGACTGGTCCAGATATCATCTTCTTCTGGATTGCACGTATGATCATGGCGGGCTACGAGTGGCGCAAGGAGAAGCCATTCTCTAACGTCTATTTCACTGGTATTGTGCGCGATAAGCTTGGTCGCAAGATGTCGAAGCAGTTGGGTAACTCGCCCGACCCACTCGACCTTATCGCTAAGTATGGTGCCGACGGCATGCGTATCGCCATGCTCATGTCTGCCACAGCGGGCAACGACGTGATGTTCGACGAGGCACTATGCGAGCAGGGCCGTAACTTCTGCAACAAGATATGGAACGCCTACCGCCTAATCAACATGTGGGAGATTAGCGCCGACGTGGAGCAGCCAGCAGCAGCACGCGAGGCTATCGCTTGGTTTAAGGAGGTTATGGCAGAGCGCATCGAGAGAATCAACCACAACATGGCGCAGTACCGTATCTCTGAGGCATTTACCGAGCTCTACCGCCTCTTCTGGGACGATTTCAGTGGCTGGTATCTCGAGCTTGTGAAGCCTACATACGGCTCACCTGCCGACACCGCAACCATCGAGGCAACAAAGCACTTCTTCGATGAGCTTCTCCGCCTTATGCACCCATTCATGCCATTTATCACCGAGGAGATTTGGCAGGACCTCAAGCCTGAAGAGGGCGTTAAGTCTATCTGCGTAGCGAGCGAGCCTAAGGCCGAGCGCAAGGTCGATGATGGCGCATTGGCACGCTTCGAGCTTGCCAAGGAGATAGTGTCGGCAATACGTAACGTGCGCAAGCAGCGCAACATAGCACAGAAGGAGGCACTCACCCTCCGCTATATCGCCGACGAGAACTACCCAGCAGAGTTTGCAGCAACAATCTCTAAGCTTGGCAACATCTCTTCTATCGAGACCACTACCGAGAAGGATGCTACGGCAGCTGCCTTCATCGTCAAGACAACGCAGTACTTCATACCTTTGGAGGGCAACATCGACCGCGAGGCAGAGCTTCAGAAGCTCGCTGCCGACCTCGAATATTTGGAGGGCTTCCTTGCATCGGTTATGAAGAAGCTCTCTAACGAGCGCTTCGTGTCGTCAGCACCCGAGAAGGTTGTAGCCAACGAGCGCGCTAAGCAGGCCGACGCCGAGGCTAAGATTGCCGCTATCAAGGAGCAGATGGAGGCACTGAAATAAAGTGAAAAGTGAGAAGTGAGAAGTGAGACGTAAGGTATCTGCGACGCTATATTTAATAATCTCGTGCGAAGCACACCATACTTTTCACCTTTAACCTCTCACTTTTCACTTCGTGCGAAGCACACCACACTTTTCACCTTTAACTTTTCACTTCGTGCGAAGCACACCACACTTTTCACCTTTCACCTT
>JAGBTQ010000009.1 GCA_017631275.1 Alistipes sp. | reverse complement strand
CCACTACCCCACTTTTATACTATTTAATTTGGAGCAAAGGAGAAATTGACTGTAAAAAACTGTGGCAAATGATATTTTTTTTGTATCTTTGCCTAATCAATGGCCCTTTAGTTCAAGGGATAGAACGAAGGTTTCCTAAACCTTAGATCCGAGTTCGAGTCTCGGAGGGGCTACTGAGGGTATTAAGGAGTGGTTTTTGCAGATAATTATCCACCTATTTATATAATAAACATCCACCTCTTAACGTTCGAATGAAAAACAATTAAGCACTATGGAACAATACTCATCAACACAGACACACGCGGGCGTGATGATCTCATCGCTTTTTAAGAGCCTCTATATGCAGATGGCAGCGGCGCTCACGCTCACAGGCTTAACTGCCTACTTCCTATCGCAGTCGGCAGCCTTCATCAGCTATCTTATGACCAATCCATCGTTGTTGTGGATCTGCATGTTCGCTGAGCTTGGCGTGGTATTGCTTCTCTCGGCACGCGTTATGCGCATGTCGATGAGCTCGGCAACACTACTCTTTATCCTCTACTCGGTGCTTACGGGCGTTACCTTCTCAACGATATTCCTTGCCTTCGACCTTGGCACTATCGCCACAACATTCTTTGTTACGGCGGGTACGTTCTTTGCCATGAGCCTCGTTGGCTATGTCACAAACATGGATCTTAGCAAGATTGGTAACGTGTTGTATATGATGCTAATAGGCTTGTTGATTGCTACCATTGTAAACATCTTTGTAGCATCAACAACACTCTATTGGATTATTACATACGCCGGTGTTATCATCTTTGTAGGACTTATTGCATGGGACACTCAGAAGCTCAAGCAGATCTTCTATGAGTACGGTTCTAACGACGAGAATGGTCAGAAGCTCGCCCTGCTTGGCGCCTTGACCCTCTATCTCGACTTTATCAACCTATTCTTGTTCTTGTTGCGCATCTTCGGCGGCAGCTCACGCGACTAAAATAGTATAAAAATATAAATAGGAGTTGTTCCTCCGAGAGAACAACTCCTATTTTATTATATACCGCTCACAACACTTTACGCGCAATATGTTGCTCTCGGTAAGTTGCTGGCGAGACCCCGACCACCCTATTAAAGTACTTGCCGAAACATGATTGCGACGGAAAGTTTAGGCGATATGCAATCTCCTTGATGCTTACATTTGACGATAGTAGTTGCGATACTGCATCGAGTATAACATGCTTCTCTATCCACTCCATAGCACTCTTGCCACTAGTCTGCTTAACCACTCTTGATAGATGCTTAGGCGTGAGATTTAGTTTTTCGGCATAGAAGCCAAGCTCACGATGCTCTATATAGTTCTCCTCGACAAGCTTGATGAAAGATGTCGTGAGCTCCTCATTGCGAGTGACTATGTTCTGCTTGGTGCCGTGCAAGAAGTATCCCAAGCCGAGGAAGAAGGCCTTGGTAAGAAGCTGCAAAATCTCAAGACGGTTGGGGTTACTCTCTGTGGGTATTAGGTTGCGACACATCGAAAGATAGCTCTCGAAGGCCTCCTTAGCTCTATCCTGCAAAAGGGCCTTTGGCGATGATGCCACGATATTGCCAAGTGAAAAGGTGTTGCCTATGCCCAAGCTCGACACAAACTCGTCGGACATAATAATATAGGTAGCCTGAAAATCGGGACTAAGGTCTATAAGTTCGGTTATCTGCCCTGGCAGGACAATCATCAAGCTATGGCGCTGCAAGTCGTATATTTGGGTATTTACACGCCCTTTGCCCTCTCCCGATGTGCAATACACTGCCACCACCAAAGGGTTGCGATATGGGTGGTTCGGAAGGATTGCGAACTTGGGATTATCGATAATGGCAAAGTAATCGTCGATAAGATAAGTAGAGATATTACTTTGACCTATGAATTGCTCTAAAAGTTTTGATAGTGTCATTGTCGTAAATTTCGCATTTTATGGAACAATACTCCTTTCATTCCACAAAGATATAACCAGTAGAACTATTTTACAATATACGTGCGAACTTTACTCCAACCATTGAGCACTCTATCCCTTTATTCTACCCCAAATAGGCGGTACTTTTGCACCGTGAAATTTGGTAACATTATATTATAATATTAAAAGCGTAGAATTATGGCAACTAAAATTAAAGAGAAGATTGTAAAATCGTATGTAAACATTGAGTCGGGCGTTGTTAATGGCTATCAAGCCATTGAGAAGGGTGTTGTTGGAACCTATAAAAAGATTGAAACTGCTGCCGTAAACTTCGGTAATAGCCTTATCGAGGAGTACGACAAACAACATAAGCGAGATGATAAGTAGGGCTTCGGATAAATTATAGAGGTGGCGTATGAGTTAACTATGGTTCAACACATACGCCATTGTCGTATATTATTGATTAATATTAGTTTTTATTATACACAACCAATAAAATGAGCATATAAATCATCTAATAAACCATCTATATCGCGAGATATATTTCCACAACAGCAATTATCACCACTTCATTTTTTATTGTATTTTCTAAGAGTATCAAGCAATCCCCCTCTTTGAGCTCTACATATCGCATAGATCAAGATTTTAACCTTGCCAAACCCTATTTTACCTGTTGTCGAAGGCTGTCAGTGCATCATCTTGCCTGATTGCATTTGATAAATAGAATACTGCAAGCTTATATGCTGCGGCATAGAGGGAAAGTTGATAAAACTACTGAAATGTGTAGGCTAATGCTATCCATATAGCAATCAGCCTACACATTTTGTTTTTTAATTCAAAACACCTGCCTTTATCAAATGCGCTGATACTTGATGAGTCGCTACAACAATCTGATTAACATTAAAATAAGAGTTATGGCAAGTGTAAAAATTAAATTTAGACCCTCATCAGGTGATGGCGATCTTGGCACAATCTATTATCGCGTTATACACAATCGTGTAGTAAGGCAAATGGCCACATCCTTCAAGATATATGAGCATGAATGGGACATTGGCAAGTCGATAGTTATTCCACAGTGCTACGACAAGAAGCGAAGAGAGTATCTACGCAAGATACAACTAAATGTAAATGAAGATATTCATCGACTAAGGCGCATTATAAACCTATTCGAAAAGAATGGCGTTTCGTATACAGCCGATGATGTGCTACTCTCTTTCAAGAAGTCCGAGAATTTGCTGTCGGTGTTCATGAATAGTCTGATTAAAACCCTTGAACAAATAGGCAAGGTTCGCACTGCTGAGACATATAGATCAGCGCTAACGAGCTTTATGCGTTTTCGCAATAACAAGGATGTAATAATTGACGATATTACTCCTGAACTGATGTTGCGATACGAGGCATATTTGAGAGATAGAGGAGTAAGCCCCAATAGTTCATCTTTCTACATGCGAATTTTACGCGCTGCATACAATCGCGCTGTGGAAAAGGGACTTAGCATGCAGCGATTTCCCTTCAAACATGTATACACAGGTGTTGACAAAACTATCAAACGAGCACTCCCGCTAAAGATTATGAAGAAGATTAAAGAGCTCAAACTTGACGATATTCCTAATTACGATTATGCACGAGATATGTTTCTATTCTCGTTTTATACTCGAGGCATGTCATTCGTAGACATGGCTTATCTACGGAAAAAAGATCTAAAAAACGGAGTGCTATCTTATCGCAGACGTAAGACTGGGCAGCGACTATCGATTCGTTGGGAGAGGTGCATGCAGGAGATTGTGGAGAAATATTGCACCATAAACTCCCAATATCTACTACCAATAATAGGTGATGGGGCGAGCATAGATCATCGCAAGCAGTATATCAACACTGCCCACAATATCAACAAAAGCCTAAAATATATCGGAAAGATGTTGCATATCACCACACCTCTTACGATGTACGTTGCCAGACACTCTTGGGCAAGCATAGCAAAAAGTAAGAACATTCCTTTATCAGTGATTAGCGAGGGTATGGGCCACGACTCAGAGACTACTACACGTATCTATCTGGCATCACTGGATACGATGGCCATTGACAAGGCGAACAATATGATAATAAAGTCTCTGTAGAAAGATTTATCACCGCACCTCTCTTTGTAAGAGAGGTTGCATCTCTTTGTAAGAGATGTTGTTACATGTGCAAATATACTTAAAATTCTGTTAGTTACCAAAGATTTTTGCTGGTTTGTTATCAAAAAAAATGGAGTTAGTGTGTGACCGTGTTACACATTGTTGAGCAAATACCACAGCAAGTTAATTCTAATCCTCTGATACATAGTAGATTTTAAAAATCGGAATCACTCTTACAAAGAGAAGTTTTGTCGGATCCCGGATAATCAGAACGTATAAGCCTGATTATCAAGGGAATCGCCATTATTTATTAGGGTGCCACGCATGGCCAATAGGAGTGATAAGATATGTGCAGAAAAATATAGGGAGGCTATATCCCTATATTCGGAGTCCAATCTTTCCATAAGAGTGATATGTGAAAGTACTGGAGTGTGTGCTCGTGCATTCAGCTCTTATCTATCAAAAAACCATCGTGACCTTATTGTTAAACGACACAACCTCTCTGAGTATAAGAGTGTGAAATTACGAGGTCAAAGAGGACAAACAACGGCATCGCATTACAAATATAGAGATGCAATTGCGGCTTGTGATAGCACTGAATTTATTGAGTATAACATCTCGCAAATTGCTCGAATATTTGATGTAGATAGTTTATCGCTTCTTGGTCAGCTTCGTAGGCATTATCCAGAGATAGTGCCACGCAGAGAGAGGGAGCGCGAACGCATGGGGATAAGTTCAAACCTACAATACGGAGCACGAAAGAAGACGACAGAGACTTATAACAGGGCTATTGAGGTGCTACTCTCGTCTGATATGACCATCGAGGAGGTTGCCGATGAATGCCACGTATCGCATACAGGTTTGCGAGAGTATATACTGGCATACCACCCCGAGGTTACTCTCGACAGAGAGCAGAAGCGCTCGATTGCAAAGGGCCAACAGCTAAGAGGCCAACGCAACGGCAGTTGGACACGACACGACCCTTATCAGAGTTCGATAGAGAAGTATGAGAGGGCAATAGATATTTACAAAACGACAACAACAGAGGTCAAAGAGATTGCTCGTTTGGTCGGAGTTAGTTTGGGTGGCTTGCGATACCACGTGCGAACATGGCACCCCGAGCTTATGGTTCAAAGACGAGGTTTCGAAGAGGGCGTTCCATTCGAGCAGACAAAACGCTATAAGCAAGCAACTGCGGAGAAATATGCTGAGGCGATTGAGCAGCTGAAGAGTTCTGATGACACAACCGCAAAAGTGGCAACCGACTTCGGACTTAATGCCGAAGTATTCAGGGCATATGTCAAAGAGCACTATCCTGAACTTGCTGAGGCAAGGGGCATGATTAGAGCCAACGATGGCAGAGTGGTATCTTGTCGTAGTGCTTCTAAATATGCCGAGGCGTTGCGAGTGTATGAAACAAGTACTGAGACCCTTAAGTCGATTGCAAAGCAATTTGGACTGACATATAATAGTCTTGGAGGCTTCATTCGCAGAAACCACCCAGAGGCAATTGAGAGACACAATTCGTTGTGCACAACTGCTGTAGAGAGGTTTGAAGATGGAATCAAAAGACTTGAAGAGAGCGATGAGACGATAAATGCTGTAATGCAGGAATTTGGGTATAACGACTATTTCAGAATGTATGTTAAGGCGAATTACCCCCAACTGCTCAACAGGAAAGTAGCAAGAAAAAGGTGCTCCGGCACAAAGGTGGCTGCCGAAAAATATGCTCCAGCAATCGAGCTACTGCAGACAACATCACTCTCAATGGCAGATATAGCAAAGAGTCTAAGTATCAATATTGGGTCTTTGCGCAAGTATGTAAGCAAACATAGAGCAGATTTACTCTCGAGGACATACATAAATGCCTGAGAATGGCACACAAATTGAGATTTAAACAGACAACGTATGCTACGAACGTTTAGAAATATAATACTACCACTTCTCTTCATATGCATTAGCTATGAAGTCTATTCACAGGAGAGCCACACAAAGTTTTGTGTAGATTTCCGTGTGAACAGCACTGTATTGGAGCAGGAGTATAGCGACAACGCTCATCAGTTGCTGGATATTATATCGTTTTTGCAGAGTATCGAGCAGGATAGCACCGTTACGTTGCTCAGAGTCTCATTTTGTGGTTCTGCATCTCCTGAGGGTAATCACCAAATAAATAGAAAGCTTGCCCGCGGTCGTCTTAAGACATTGGAAGATATCGTGCGCAAGGAGGTTAATATTCCTGAGAGGATCATAACTCGCAACGAAACATACATCTCTTGGGAGGTTCTCGCAAACCTTGTTGCTAAGTCGAACATTGCCGACAAGCAGGCTGTTCTCGACATCATCAACCAGGAGCGCCATGAGATAGGTAGTCCCGAGGAGTTTACCGAGGATCACCGCATCGAGAAACTCATGGCACTTAATGGCGGAAAGACATGGAAGCAGCTCAACTCGTTGTTCTTTAGCGATATGCGTAATGCATACGTTGTATTTATCACTTTCAAGAGCAATAAGGTAGAGAGTATTGATAAGGATACACTCCCCGTACGCACAAGTGTTGTAAGTAAGTCGGATGTTGATAACAACATTACCTCTATGCAAGAGAGTATGGCACAGAGCGATGTGCCCTCACGCAGTCTCTACCTAAAGACCAATGCTATTGGTTTGGGTATGGCAATATCAAATATTGGAGCCGAGGTCGATATAGCAAAGCACTGGTCATTTGCTGTGCCTGTGTACTACTCGGCACTAAACTACTTTACCTCTACCGTAAAATTCCGTACGTTAGCCGTTCAGCCCGAGGTGCGCTACTGGTTCAAGCCCAACAACCAGCGATTGTTTGTTGGTGCACACCTTGGCTATGCCCAGTACAACATTGCTACGAATGGTGATATTCGCTATCAGGATCACGACGGTAAGTCGCCTGCGTTGGGCGGTGGTATCAGCATTGGCTACCGTATACCTATATCTAATAATAATAGATGGCACGCAGAGTTCACGCTCGGTGCGGGTGTTTACAGGCTCCATTACGACACATTCTACAATGTCAAGGATGGAAAGCTTATCGGCACATATAAGAAGACATACTGGGGCATCGACAATGCTGCAGTAAACATATCATATCGTTTTAACCTAAACAAACGTAAGTAATGAGAGACACTTTGCGCAATATACTACTATGTGTGGCGCTGCTACTTGCGTTTGCAGGTTGCGATGTCCACGAATTCCCGAAAGAGCACTACGACAAGGTGCCATTCCAATTGCATCTTGACTTTACCACCGACATGCCACTACATACGGAGGTTGGCTATACCCGTGGTGGAGATGCCGAGACAAAGAGTGCCATAGATTTTCACGATGTGCGATACACAATTAACGCCTATCGTACGGACAACGCACGCAATGAGAATCGTGTTGCTGATGCCACCTTCGTCTTTACTAAGTCAGACTATGCCGACTTGAATTATACGGCAGACCTACTCCTTGAAGAGGGAACATACGACTTCAAGGTGTGGACCGACTATGTAAATATCAATAGCACTGAGGACAAGTATTACGACACTCGCGATTTCTCGGAGATTATTCTTGCAAACAGAGAGGAGCACTCGGGTAGTAATGATTTTCGCGATGTGTTCCGCGGTTATGCCTCTGCCACAGTCACTGACCCATCTTATTACACTGGCTCGGCTGTTAACACCATAGACAATCAGGCCGTTGCAGAGATGAAGCGACCCGTTGGTAAGTTCAAGTTTATCTCTACAGATGTTGAGATTTTCCTTAGCCGTGTTGCCATGAAGATGCAGGAGCAGGGTCTATTGCCAAACATTAGTGCCACTGCAGGCACTCGTCCTTACTACGAGATGTTGTTGCAGAGCATCAATCTTAGCGACTACTATGTTGTATTCCGCTATAATGCCTTTATGCCTTGTTCGTTCAACATGTTTACCGACAAGCCTGCCGACTCGTGGACAGGTATGTCGTTTGTAAGCCCGATGTACATCGAGGGCGACTACGAGATGAACCTTGGCTACGACTACATCTTTGTTAATGGCTCGGAGACAACCATGAGCATATCGTTGGAGGTGTACAACAAAAATGGCGAATTGATGTCGTCGTCAAATCCAGTAAACGTACCTATTGTCCGCAACAAGCTAACAGTTGTCCGAGGCGAGTTCTTGACATCTAAGGCTTCGGGAGGCGTAAGCATTAACCCGGGATATGATGGTCCAGACTATAATATTGAGATACAAAACAAACTATAACTTACTACTACATTATTATGAAAAAAATTCTATTGGGATTGTCAGCAATCATGATGATGTTTGCGACATCATGCCAGCAGGAGGCCACTTCTGAGGCATCTGCACAGAAGAGTGCAACCGTTACTTTCGAGGTGGGCACACCCGAGCTTGAGACCCGTGCTTTCAGCGACGGTACTACTGCCACAGTTTTGCAGTATTCTGTTTATAATGCTGCTGGCGAGGAGATGGAGGATCTACGTGTTACAAATGGCGTTATTCACGGTTCTACCACTGTAAACATTGTCCTCACCACAGGCAACACATATACTGTTATCTTCTGGGCAGCAGCTCCTAACGCTCCTTACTCAGTAGATTTCGCAACTAAAACTATGACTGTAGATTATGCTAATGCTGCAAGCAACGACGAGGCACGCGATGCTTTCTACACTGCTTACACATTCACTGTTACTGGCACCCAGAACGAGACTATCGAGCTTAAGCGTCCTTTTGCTCAGCTCAACATCGGTACTTCAGACTATGCAGCCTCTACAAGCGCTGGCTACACCCCTACTCAGTCAGCTGTAACTGTTAAGAGCATTTACAAGACTCTTAACCTTGCTTCAGGCGAGGTTGGCGAGCCTGCTGAGATCACATTCTCTTATGCCAACATTCCTTCTGGCGAGACTTTCCCAGTAAACGGCTATGAGTACATGGCTATGAACTACTTGCTTGTTGCTGCCGACAAGACTGTTGTTGACATCGACTTCACCTACACCGATGGTTCAAACGCTAAGACTCGCACAGTAGGTTCTGTACCTGTTCAGCGCAACTACCGCACTAACATCTACGGTAGCATTCTCACCAGCGTAGTAGGCTTCGATGTTATCATCAACCCAGACTACAACGAGCCTAATCACGATGTTTATTTGCAGAGTAAATAGGTGTTGTTCTAATATGATTACCCCAATCGTTTAGACTCCCCCACAGAGTATAGGTCTTTGATCGGGCCTATACTCCCTAACGAAAGATATTTATCTCAAACCAAATTTATTACAAACTAATTATTAACAACTATGAAAAAGATTCTTTTTGGATTGTCTGCATTCACAATGTTGTTTGCGACATCATGTCAGAAGGACGTTGCTTTTGACACAAACGTGGAAGAGTCAGCTGTAGTATCATTCAACATTGATACTCCAGACCTCGCTACTCGTGCTTACAGCGATGGCGCTACTGCTACCGTTTTGCAGTATGCTGTCTATGATGCACAGGGCAACGAGTTGACTGACCTCACAGTTACCGATGCAACTATTAACGGCTCTGCAAAGGTTGAGCTTCAGCTCACAACTGGCAACACCTACTCTGTTATCTTCTGGGCAGCAGCTCCTAACGCTCCTTACACAGTAGATTTCGCTAACAAGACTATGACAGTGGATTACACAGCTGCTGTTAGCAACGATGAGGCTCGTGATGCTTTCTACAAGTATTACACATTCACTGTTAAGGGTGCTCAGACCGAGACTATCGAGCTTCGCCGTCCTTTCGCTCAGCTCAACATCGGTACTGCTGACTATGCTGCTTCAACAAGCGCTGGTTACACTCCTACTCAGTCTGCAGTAGTTGTAAAGAACGTTTACAACACTCTTGACCTTGTAGGTGGTATTGTTAGCAATGAGGTAGCGGCAGAGTTCGCTCTTGCTAACATCAAGAAGGACGAGACTTTCCCAGTTGCTGGTTATGAGTACTTGGCAATGAACTACTTGCTTGTTGGTGCTGAGAAGAGTGTTGTTGACATCGAGTTCACATACACTGACGGCTCTAACGATAAGACTCGCACAGTAGGTTCTGTACCAGTACAGCGCAACTACCGCACTAACATCTACGGTAACCTCCTCACAAGCGATGTTGACATCAACGTTGAGATTAAGCCAGACTACAACGAGCCTGCACATGAGCTTGATGCTCTTCACAAGGCTGCTTTGAATGGTGGTACAATCACTTTGACTGAGGATGTTGTGTTGACTACTCCACTTGAGATTGTTAGCGAGTTGGTTATTGATTTGAACGGAAAGACTATTACTGGTGCATATTCTAAGAGTGAGGGAGCTATCATCAAGAACAACAGCAGTTTGAAGTTGGTAGGTGGTACTATTTCATCTACTGGCGCAAATGGCGGTTCTGCAATTGCCAACTATGGTGAATTAGTTGTTGAGAACACAGCAATCATCGGTGCTTCAATTCGTGAGAATGGGGGTTGGCCATCATACCCAATCAACAACTACGGTGATATGACCTTGAAGAATGCAACTATCACAGGTTATCAGGGTGCTATTGCTTGTGGTGAGGCAGGTACAACAATTCTTGAGAATTGTACAATAAACAAGGAGTACTTAAATACTTCAAGCCACGTGTTCTATATTTACCATGAGGATGCTCATGTTATCGTAAATGGCGGAACATATACTCACAAGGGCATGGACGGTTCTTTGGCTTATGTAATCAAAGGTTCTATTACTGTAAATGACGGTACTTTCTCAGCATCTAATGGCGGCTACGGAATGGCTCCTTTGACTAACGGTAAGGTTGTTATTAATGGTGGTTCATTCGAAGCAATGCCTATTAACTGGGGTGGCAGCATTACTTTGAATGGTGGAGCATTTAATAAGATGCCTACTGCAGCTTGGATTGCTGCTGGTTACGTCGCAGTAAAGAATGAGAATGATGGCAAGTACTATGTAGTTGCTGAGGGTGCTAATGCAGTTGCTACAGGTAAAGCTGAGCTCGACGAGGCTCTTGCAAATGGTAAGAATGTTGCTCTTGTAAATGATATCGCAGTGGCTAAGTCTGAGGCTGGTAGCAACGGCTACGGCGCAACAGGTATCAGCCAGCTTAACGGCGGCGTTATCGATGGTAATGGTAACGACATTAGCGTAAATGCATGGGGTACTTGGGACTCTGCAATCAACACAACAGGTGGTACTATCAAGAACTTGAACGTTACTGGTGGTATGCGTGGTATCTTCGTTAACCACAACTCTACAAACAACTCAAAGGTTATCTTGGAGAACGTAACAATTGACGGTACAGTATATACCATCTCTTGCGACCAGGGTACAAACCAGGGTCTTGAGGCATATAACTCAACTTTCAACGGTTGGACATCGTATGCAGCTACTATCGGTGCTGTTAAGTTCGATGGTTGCTCATTCGGTGAGGGTCAGGGTTACGCATTCTGCCGTCCTTACGCAGCAACAGAGTTCGTAAACTGCGACTTCGCAGCAGGCTATGAGGTTGATGCTGTTGTAGCTATTACCTTCGAGAACTGTACTTTCGGTGGCGTGGCTTTGACAGCTGATAATCTTGCTACTTTGGTACCATACAATACAACTAATGCAACTGTAAAATAATCGTTAAGATTATATCCTATCTACTGCGCCCTTTCGTAAGGGAGGGCGCAGTATTTAAACCAACTCGGTTTGCGAGAGTATAAACAGCAAAACAACTAACATATTACCGAGGTATCTCGTCCTCCGCTCTACAAAGCATTGTGATACAATGATATAGAGTTTTTCGGGGGGGGGATTTTTCGATAATATCCAAACTATTTAGAAACTTTTAATAACCTAAAATCAATGAAGAAGTTAATGATGGCTGTCGCTGCATTCGGTATGCTCCTGACATCTTGCCAAAACGATCTTGATTTTACTCCAACCACTGGAGAGACCGCTACCGTATCATTTGCGGTAGGTACACCAGACCTCGCTACTCGTGCTTACAGCGATGGCACTACTGCTACTGTTTTGCAGTATGCCGTTTACAACGCTGCTGGCGAGGAGTTGACTGACCTCACAGTTACCGATGCAACTATTAACGGCTCTGCAAAGGTTGAGCTTCAGCTCACAACTGGCAACACTTACTCTGTTATCTTCTGGGCAGCAGCTGAGGGTGCTCCTTACACAGTAGATTTCGGTGCTAAGACTATGACCGTTAATTACACTGGTGCTGTTAGCAACGATGAGGCACGTGACGCATTCTACAAGTATCACGAATTCACTGTTAAGGGTGCTCAGACCGAGACTATCGAGCTTCGCCGTCCTTTCGCTCAGCTCAACATCGGTACTGCTGACTACGCTGCTTCAACAAGCGCTGGCTACACTCCTACTCAGTCTGCAGTAACTGTAAAGAACGTTTACTCTACTCTTGACCTTGTAGGTGGTATTGTTAGCAATGAGGTAGCGGCAGAGTTCGCTCTTGCTGACATCAAGAAGGACGAGACTTTCCCAGTTGCTGGCTATGAGTACTTGGCAATGAACTACTTGCTTGTTGCGTCTGACAAGGAGACTGTTGAGGTAGAGTTCACCTACACTGACGGCACTAACGAAAAGACTCGCACTGTAGGTTCTGTACCAGTACAGCGCAACTACCGCACTAACATCTACGGTAACCTCCTCACAAGCGATGTTGACATCAACGTAGTAATCGAGCCTGAGTACAACGAGCCTGATTATAGCCTTTACAATGTTGTTGTTGATGAGGTAAGCTACACAGATTTCGCCGAGGCTGTTGCTAAGGCTATGGAGCTTAACAAGCCTGTTGAGTTTATTCAGAACGTTGCTATCGACGCTGATGAAACAATTACTGTTCCTGCAGGTAAGGAGTTGACTCTTAACCTCAATGGCTACACTCTTAGCGGTGTAAGCGACCAGACTGGCTCTAACCGCAATATGTTCGACGTTCGCGGTACAATGACCGTAAACGGCGCTAACACTTTGACTCGCGCTGCTGCTGAGGGCAATGGCTGCATTACTATTAAGCACGTAGGCGACAATATGGGTTGGGGCGCTTCAACCAACGTTTTCAACGTAACTGCTGGTGGTGTTCTTAACATTAAGAACGTTCACGCTATCAACTTCGGCGGCTCAGACATGGGCTTTGTTGCTCACCTCAACAACTGGGGCGAGGTTACCTTGAATGTTGAGAACTCTACATTGGAGTCTAACTATGTTGCTGTTCGTGTATTCAACAGCGGTCCTGACATGAACAATGTAACCATCAAGAACTCTACTTTGAAGGGTGGTAGCTACGCATTCTGGGTACACAACTATACTGAGGCTGACTTTGGCTCAAAGGATAAGGCAGAGGCACAAAAGGAATTGCTCAACTTCAACATCTTCAACGGCACTAACATATTCATCGGCAAGAACGACACTCCTGTTCGCTTTGGTTTTACAAATTCAGTTTATGCTGACGAGAATGGTTCAGTTGAAATCGCAGAGGGCGTGAGGACTCTTGTGAGCGATCCTAATACAATCCTTGTATACGATGTAGATCCTACTGCTGCAGATGCTGCTGCCGGCTTGGCATGGATAGCAGAGAACGTTAAAGCATACGATGGCTTCAAGGGCTACACTGTAAAGCTTGTTGAGGATATCGACTTGACGGCATCTAATTGGGATCCTATCGGCGATAATAGAGAAGAAAAATATGCAGCTTTCTCAGGTATTTTCGATGGTAACAATAAAACAATTACTGGTGCTCATATAACAGGTGACCACTGTTTCAACGGTGCAGTTTATGGAAGCAAGGAGGGTTGGGGCTTGTTCTCTGTTTTGGACGGTGCAACTGTTAAGGACCTTAAAGTAGATGGTGCAATTTTTGCTTCTTACACAGTTATTTCAGGAACAATTGCTGGTTACGCAAATAATACAACTTTCGAGAATATCGATATTACCAATACTAAGATTGCTGGATACAACTGGTATACTGGTGGTGTTGTTGGCTGGGCACAAGGCGAGTGTACATTCAAGGGCATTAACTTGGATGATACAGTTTCCGTAGGTACATTGTGGGATTCTCATGGTCAGAATGCCGGTGGTATTGCTGGTGGTGTTAGCTCAACTTCAAAGATTACTATTGAGGACTGTAACATCGCTTGCGTAATGGATGTTATCAACGACGTAACATCTAACTACAAGTGGTATATTTACCGCGTATCGGGTATGATTATCGGTAACACTAACACAACCGAGACTAAATACAATGAGGTTGTTACTGCTACTGCAACAAATGTTACTTGTAAGAATGTAACCGTAACCTATGGTGATTGGATGAACTACCACTACTGCGAGGGTTACTGGAACCGTGGTTGGGGTCGTTATGAGTCATCTGATTATGTAGGTGGCGTTGATCAGAATGAACCACACAACCACGCTGATGGCGAGTCTCACTATGTATGCATTCCTTTCGACCAGCTCTTTGGTGGTAGTTCTAACGGTAGCGGTCACTACCCAGTGAAAGGTCTTGCAGAGTTCCCTGGCGTAACTGTAAACTACCCTGCATCATATCGTCGTGAGGTATCTACTGCAGCTGCTTTGACAGAGGCACTCGGCAAGGGCGTTTCTGTAATTCTTGATAAGGACATCGACTTCGGCTCAACACAGTTGGCTATCACAGGTGAGAATCAGGTAGTAGACCTTGGTGGCCACGCCCTCACAACAGCTAACAACTGGGGTGGTATCTCATTGAAGAATGGTGCTACTATTAAGAATGGTACAATCACTCACGCTGGTAACACAGCAGCTATCAAGGCATTCAACGGCTCATCTGTTGAGAACGTAACAATCAACGCTACTTGCGCAACAGCCGACAAGACCGTTACAGGTATTGCTGTTCAGCAGGGTGCTAATGTTGAGTCAATCAAGAACGTAACTATCAATGGCGTTAGCCAGGGTATCGAGGTAGGCTACCAGGCAACTGTTGGTCTTATCGAGAACGCTGTTGTAAACGAGTCAAACAATGGTACTGCTAAGGGTATTGGTCTTGTAATCAACGGCGGTAAGGTTGGCAAGGCTAAGGATTGTACATTCAAGGGCGAGACTTACGGCATAACATTGCACCTTAAGGGCGTATTCGCAGCAGGTCTTGAGCTCGAGAATTGCACAGTGGAGGGTACCACAGCCTCTATCTACGCATGGGATGAGAAGGGTATCTCTAATACAAGCGGTTCACTTGTGCTTACATACGATGCAGCTACAACTCTCACAGGTCCTTTTGTATGGGACTTCGAGGATGAGTGCCAGAGCGTAGTAACACTTAACAAACCTCAGTAAATTCCCCAGCTTCTGAGTAATTCTCCCATTTGCTCAGAAGATTCCCCCAAACAGAGTATAGGTCCTTGATCGGACCTATACTCACTAATAAGACCAAAAGTCAGACAACATAGGCGAACAACAACAGCCAAGCAAAGCGCTCAGTCAGCGCCAAAAATGAATATAGGGTAACCGAGTGGTTACCCTATATTCATTTTGGTTGTACTGCTAGCACAACCGACCTATTTTACTATTAGAAAGGCATATCGTCGATAACACCCGCACCTGCTGAATAGGCTGGCTGTGGCTCCTCAACAAATGGAGGCATATCCACAGCTGGTGGCACTGGCTGCGACTGCACAGGCTGAATGCGCCATGCACGCACGTCGGTGTACCAGCGGTCCTGATACTTGCGCGACTCGATGTCGAACGACACGGTATATAGCTCGCCAATGCGCAACGAAGCAACATCCTGACCCTTATTCATAAACGTTACAGCTATCTCCTTGCCATACTGCTTGTTTGGCTGCTCGAAAACCACTATCTGACGCTCCCACGTGCCACGTGCCGACTGACCCGTAACAGCTGGGAGAATCTCTAATACTCTACCTTCAAATTCCATCTCTATTTAAGTTTTTGATAATTACGCAACAGATACTGCAATGCCCAACGCCTCTACCCTATCGGCAATTTTGCGAAGCTCCTCCTTTTCGACCTTGGTGATAGTCTGACAAGGGGTGTCGCGGTCAAGCGAGTAGACCATAACCTGCTTAGGCTTAATCTCGGCGATGAGTTTGAGCCATGCCTCAACCTCCTCGGGCGTTGTATTGTCAACCTTCTGACCTAGGTATTCGCCACGAAGGAACATAGTCTGCACGATAAGCTCACCATTAAACGCCATCATCATCTCAACCTGCTGTGCCACGGTGTAGTTGCCCTGTGGCTTGTTCATAAGCTGAACGGTGGCATCGAAAGCTGAATCGAGCTTAAGGATGTTGTTATCCACGCGGCGTAGCGCACGGCACACATCCTCACGGTGAATCTGCGTAGCATTCGATAGCACCGAAACCTTAGCTGCGGGGCAGTGCTTGTCACGAAGAGCGATAGTATCGTCGATGATACTCTCGAAATCGGGGTGGAGCGTAGGCTCGCCATTGCCCGCAAAGGTGATTACATCGGGAGGTGTGCCCTCCGAAACCATGCGCTCAAGCGTCTTATCGAGCATATCGCGCACATCCTCGCGAGCATTAAAGCGGCGCTTGCCAGGGTGCTCATCATTCCAGCCACATTCACAATAGATGCAGTCGAAACTACATAGCTTGCTCTCGACAGGGAGTAGGTTTACACCGAGCGAAATGCCCAAGCGACGTGAGCGTACAGGACCAAATATTATGTTGTTATATAGTGCAGTCATTGTTTTAGGTTGTTACAAGGTTACTACTTAGCACCCTTTGAACCGCCAAATTTTGCGCCATGCTTAGCCTGGTAAGCAAAAATATTCTCCGAGTAGCTTGTTGTCTTAAACTCAGAGTCGCGCTTACGCTTAAAGGCAACGGCGATGAGGCGGTCAACAAGCTCGTCGAACTTAACGCCTGTAGCCTCCCACAAGTAGAATGACAACGAGCCAGGGATAGTGTTGATCTCGTTAACGAAGATGTCGCCCGTAGCCTCGTCAATCATAAAGTCGATGCGCGATACGCCATCACATGACAACACACGGAAGGTCTCGCAAGCGGTCTTACGAATAAATGCAGTAACATCCTCTGGTAGGCGTGCAGGAATCTCGCGCACAGTAGAGTGCATACCCTCCGATGGCTTGTTCTTGCCACCACCCAAGTACTTATCCTCGTAGCTAAGAATCTCGCCCGAGCGCACTGGAGCCTCGCATACCGAAGCCTCGCAGTCGTAGTAGTCGCCAAGAACAGAGCAGTTAATCTCCTTAAGCTTCTCAACAAGGCGCTCGACGATGATACGCTTAGAGTACTTAATGGCGTTATCCACAGCATCTACGAGCTCCTCACGGTTGTGCACCGCCTTGATACCTACCGACGAGCCGAGGTTTGCTGGCTTCACGATAAGTGGGTAGCTGAGCTTCTCTGAGCGCTCGATGCAGCCCTCACGCTCCGACAACCACTCCTTGTCTGAGAACCATGCATAGTCAACAACAGGAATGCCGCTCTCTTTAAGAATCATCTTCATGGTAATCTTATCCATACCATTTGCCGAAGCAAGCGTGTTAGGACAAGCATAAGGGATACCGGTCATCTCGATAAGACCCTGGAACGAGCCGTCCTCGCCCGATGTACCGTGAAGACATGGGAGGATAACATCAATCTTAGTCACAACGTCACTACCGAACAGAGGCTTACGCACCTTGTAGAGGTTGTTATCGCCAAACACTGGACGGAAGTACACCTCAGTCACTGAGCTAAGCAACGTCTTTAGGTCGCGATAGTTGTCTGTTGTGCGGAGCTTATCGCCAGTATACCAGTGGCCCTCCTTCGAAATGTAGATAGGCACGATGTTATACTTCTCCTCGTTCATCGCTGCCATAGTCTGTGCCGCTGTGATTACCGAAATCTCGTTCTCAACAGAACGGCCACCAAAAATTACACCTACGTTAATCTTCATTATATTTAGTTTTTTTTGTTATAAGCTTTATTATTTAAATGAGTCGGGAAGATCGTTCTCATAGAGCACCACGTCGCCCGCCTTAAGCTGTGGCTGTAGCTCCGCCATAGCCTCGTTGAACGATGCCACGCAGCTCACCTGAGCCTCGGGATAGCCACCACGCGCCAAGCCCTCGGTGATAGCCTTACGGTTTACCTCGTTAACGACAAATACCCTATCAGGGCGTGCCAAAGCTATATCATCGCCAAACTGCTTATTGTTATCAAACTGCTTCGAGCCCATCTCCACGAAGCCTGGCGTTACGACATAGCGCTTGCCCGTAGTCACAAAGCCCGACAACACCTCCAATGCCATGCGGGCACCCGTAGGGTTCGAGTTGTAGGCATCGTCAAGGATTACAATGCCACCATTACGTCGCATGCTTAGGCGGTGCTCAATCTGCTCGATCTGGCGCACAGCACGTCGCTGGCCCTCCACACTGACACCAAGCCTCTCGGCAATAGCCAACGCACCAAGGATATTGAGGATGTTACCGCGACCAAGGATATGTGTAGCAAAACCTTCAACAAGCTCATCGCCACGCTTTACATCAAACTTTGTCTCATTGGGCAAATACTTGATATTCACGGCTCTATACTCAGCATCAAGGTTGTCAATGCCATATGTCGCAGCCTTCGTACCCGATGTTTTAAGGTAGTTGTATGCCGCCTCAGAATCGACGTTCACCACGCCAAAGCCACCATCGGGCAGTGCCTCGATAAGCTCAAACTTTGTGCGCGCCACGCTCTCCACCGAGCCAAATGTCTCGAGGTGCATCTCGCCTACGGAGGTCACAATACCCATCTCGGGACATACCAGGTCGCAAATCTCCTTGATGTCGCCACGCTGCTTAGCACCCATCTCCACAATAAATACCTCGTGGTGGGGCTTAAGGTGCTCACGCACGGTGCGTACCACGCCAAGCGTAGTGTTGAAGTTGCCCGGCGTCATCAGCACGTTGTACTTCTCGGATAGCACTCGATACAAGAAATTCTTTGTCGATGTCTTGCCGAAGCTACCTGTGATGCCGATAATCTTGAGGTGTGGCATCGAGCGTAGTATGCGCTTAGCATCGTTGTAGTACCAGCGTGTGATAGCCGCCTCTAAAGGTCGGTTTATGAGGTTGGCAAGTATTGTCCAGTAGTCGAGCGCAAGGAGCATCATCGCCATGAGGGTATATTCCACGGCGTAGATGTGCACAAGTGCAATTACTGCAAATGTAAATAGTAAGCGTGTGATAAACAGACGCTTAACACGCATTGTGTAGGCGATAGGTATCTTATACTTTATCGAAATCTCGGCAACGGCAATCACCAACATCCACGCGCCGAATATGGCGAGTGCTGCTACGTGTGAGGTAAACACAAAGCATAGCGCAGCGAGTATAGCCACGAGGTTCATGCGCGAGTACCACTCCCCCGTCTGCTTTAGCCAGCGGTTGTAGCGCTCCACACGGTAGCTGTTCTGCTGGAACATCTGCACCGAGTAGCGCATTGCTGCCAGAAGATATGCAAGCCACACGAGGGTAAATATATGTAGTGTTGTGCTCATTGCTTACTTAGATTTTAAGAAACGACTTTAGCGATGCCTGCCACAACTCCGCCTGCTCCAACATGGCAAAGTGACCTGCACCCTTGGCCACCACAAGCCCCGCATCGGACATCAGACGCTCCATGCGCTTAGCATCAGCGAGGGGTGTTGCTGTGTCCATGTCGCCCCAGAAGAGTAGCACGGGGGCAGATATTTTGGGCATCACGTGACATAGGTCCTCGTTCACACACTTCGAGAGGATAGCACGCATCATTGGCGTTGCACGGTTGTAGTCCGACGAGCCAGCCTTTGCTCGGCGCTGCTCGATGAGCATCTGCGCCTTCTGCTTGCCGATGAGCGCTGGTAGTAGCTTTTTCATCAGCTTGAAGGTATATACCTTGCGGTAGTACGAGAGTGTGCGTCGTGGCTTCACTCCAGCGGCGTCGGTGAGCACTATGCGCTCCACGCTGTTGCGCGAGGCATAGAGTATCGACACACGACCACCAAACGAGTGGCCCACGAGCGTTGGCTTTTCCACGCCGAGGTGCTCGACGAGCGCCTCTATCGAGCGGGTGTACTCCTCAACGCCCCACACGTCACGAGGCTCGGCGCTAAGACCAAAGCCCGCAAAATCTACTGCCACCACCCTAAAATGGTTGCGCAGCAGCTCCGAGGTTGCCTTCCAGATGTTGTGGTCGCAGCCCCATCCGTGTAGTAGAATTATCGTATCTCCCTCACCCTCAATAGTATAGGCAAGCTCGATATTGTCGTATGTATAACGTGCCTCCATAAGGGCAAAGGTACGAAAAAAATTACGAATAGCGAAATCCGCAACGGCTAAATATGCACCAAAAAAATAGGGACCGCCCAACATTAACGTTAGACAGTCCCTTAAATTTTGTTAGCGGCAGTAGCTGTGCCGTTATCATGACAAGCTACGAAAAGTTCTCCTGCGAAACTAGCTCAACCGCCTCCGCCTCCATCTCATTCTGTATCGACAACATCGTCACCACATCTTCGGCACGCTCAGCACCACCTATCGACACCACCATGTTCCAGTGTGTCTGCACATGCACGATGCCGTTCATGAGCGACAGCACGCCCATCACGCGGTTTTCGGGTGCTAGCACCACCACGCCATCGACATCGGTATACTGCGCATAGAACTGCAACATTATGATTATGTCGTGTAGCGATGGCACACGGCGTATCACGATGTTTTGTGGCTGACAGCCCATCGAGGTTAGCGAATCTACGAACTTCTCGAGGTGTTGCTCTGCGAAGTCGTCGTAGTCACGCACGATGATCACGCCTATGCGCATGTTCACCGCCGAGAGCTCGGTAATCTCAACAAAGGGCTCCTGCATACTACTGCTAGTGCTGTTGCTTATCGGATAAACTTAGCCATCTGCATCTCCTGTGCAGGATACTTAGCCACGATGCTCTTGTAGCACTCCTGTGCCTTAGCCTCGTCGCCCATAGCCTCGTATACCAACGCAAGCTTCTTAGTGTAAGTTACGAAGGTGTGCTCGTCGTTGCTTGCTGCGGCAGCCTCTGCGAAGCGCTCAGCAGCTGTCTGAAGGTCGTTCTTCTCCACTGCGATGTCGCCCTTGAGACCCAACACCTTAGCGTTGAGCATCTCGCCTGCAGCGCCCTCTGCTGGAGCGTATGCTGCGAGCTCAGCCTCAGCCTTCTCGATGTCGCCAGCCTGCAAAGCTGCTGCTGCTGCGAGGAATGCTGCGCTGTTAGCTGCCTCAGTACCCTTGTACTCAGCCTGAATCTTGTCGAAGCCCTCTACGCTGTTTGCGCCGTTGAGCTCAGCTGCCACAGCCACGCTTGCTGCCTGCTCCTTAGCAAGGTTGCGGTTGTCGCGCACGTTCTTGAAGATAAAGAAAGCGCTAAGTGCCAATCCTACGATGATTAGTGTCCAGAGGAGCTTGTTACCATTCTTGTCGAAGAACAACTCCAACTTACCCTTAGTCTCCACCATTAGATCCTCCTGTGGAGTCTGTACATTGTTTGTCATAGTCGTTAGTTTATTTTAATTATTTTATATTGTTCAGCGTATTTATCACTTCAATCTGCAAATGTAGTGATAATTATACGAAATTGCAAGTTTTGACGGGATAAAAGAGAGAGGGTTAAAATAGGGAAGATAGGGTTAATGGGATTAATGGGGGTTTGGCTACCCTCTCGACCAATTAAAAAAATCGTAAGGTTTTTGCCAAAACAAAAATATTGAGTTATTTTTGCGTAACCTAATAACTAATGAAAATGGCAGATCGCATCATATCACAAGGCAACAATTACGAAACACTGTTGAGTTATAAGAAAGCCGTTGTTATCTACGACCTGACATATCATTTCTGCAGTCGCTTTATCGATAAGCGTGACCGCACCTACGACCAAATGATACAAGCAGCACGCTCCGGAAAGCAGAATATTGTGGAGGGTGCGGTAGATGGTGCATCGTCGTGCGAGATGGCGTTAAAGCTGATTAATGTCTCTCGTGGCAGTCTCCGAGAGCTGCACGAAGACTATAAAGACTATCTTAGGGTGCGTGGGCTTCAGCTGTGGGGCGCTGACTCTGAGGAGGTGGCAGCCATGCGCAAGCTAGGTGTAGCGAGCGATGACCCAAACTATTTTGTGGGTTTAGCGCAAACACGTTCCGATGAAGTTGTTGCTAACATGGCTATTGTGCTACTCTGCCAAGCCGACACACTTATAAAGAAGTATCTCGACTATATAGAAGAAAAATTCCGCAAGGAGGGCGGCATCAAAGAGAAGATGTACGCCGTGCGCACCAAAGAGCGAGGATATTAGATGAGTATATATGGAATGAGCGATAGTGAACCTATCGCTCATTTTATTATGGTCGATGGGGCGCTTACGCTTGATGGGTAACGCTGACTCTCGATGAGAGCGCACCACTCTTGCTATATTCTCCCTATCTTACCTATCTACCCTATTCTCCCTATCTACCCTATTCTCCCTATCGTTCTCGGGTATTATTTTTAATACCCGCGCACATGGGGGGGGTGCGCTTTTTCATGGGGGCGCTTACGCATGATGGGGGCGATGGGGGCGCTAACGCTTGATAGATATTGTAAGACCATTAAGACCTTAAGACCCAAAGAGCATTAAGATAGTCACGGACAATGATAAATATCCTATTGGTCCTATTGTCCTATTGGGCATCTCGCTATTATGACCGTTAAGACCTTAAGACCTCTATGATGGTTGCGGACAAAATGTCTAATCGTCTTATTGGTCTTAATCGTCTTAATCGTCTTATCGTCCTAATCGTCTTATTGGTCCTAATCGTCTTATTGGTCCTAATCGTCTTATTGGTCCTATTCTCCTCGGGTATTATTTTTAATACCCGCGCACATGGAGGGGGTGCGCTTTTTCATGGGGGCGCTTACGCTTGATGGGGACGATGGGGGCGCTAACGCTTGATAGATATTGTAAGACCATTAAGACCTTAAGACTAAAAGAGCATTAAGATAGTCACGGACAATGATAAATATCCTAATAGTCCTATCGTCCTATTGGGCATCTCGCTATTATGACCGTTAAGACCTTAAGACCTCTATGATGGTTGCGGACAAAATGTCTAACCGTCTTAATTGGTCCTAATCGTCTTAATCGTCTTATTGGTCCTATTCGTCCTATTCGTCCTAATAAAAAAATCGGAGCTCCCGAGAAGGAAGCTCCGAAGAAGATATTAGGTTATATTAACTATTACAAACCCAAAGATCCTGAGAATCTAAACTTATACTCTGTTCCGTTGCTAGTTACAACATACAACTCCATTTCGTGATTTCCACCATTTGAAGCTGAAAGCACCTTCAACGTGTGACCCGTAGCACCAAGAGAGTATGAAGTACCATTAATCTTTGCATCTGCATACTGCAAAGTAAAGTAACCAGGGTTGCTGTTAGCGTTGTTTAGACTCTGGCTTGTATATGTATACACAGGAATGTAGCTATTGAGAACATCCTGATTATTAAATGATAGAGTAAGCTTGCTGCTCTGATCATCATTAGTCAAAATAAAGTTATGCAAATTTGCAGCTGAGCTATCATAATACAACTTTGTCATCTGAATAAAGCCATCACCAGAGTCATCACCAGAGTCATCACCAGAGTCATCACCCTCGCTTGGAAGAACGAAACCATCAGGCTTACCCTTGTAACCATGAGATTCACTACCATATGTAAATACAATTACATACTGATCATCAACAACCTTAACCTCCAATTCATGAGTTGAATTGATGTATGAGTTGTAAATAGAATAGAATGGAGCAAATGATGTACCGCCAATTTTCACACTAAACTCGCCAACACCTGGACTAGCAGAATTAGTACCATAATAAACACCTGGCTTAATAGAATTGTTACCTGGACGATCAGCAGCATTCAAATATAGATTCAAATAACAACCTGAGCCATAATCACCATCAGTCCACTGGAAATAACCTGAGCTTTGCCAAACGAATGATCCATCCCACATATACTGTGCAATCATATCTGGATCTTTACCAGTATTAACTACCACATTAGCATCCCAAGAAGTTGACGACTTATAATCTGGGTTATCATCGTTAGCCTTTGCAAATACATATACCCATAGATTAGATACATTGAAACCTACATCAATAGTGTGTGATGTACCAGAGGTTACATCAATATAATGGTCTCCGTTCTGGTAGTAGTAAAGAGTATAGTAATCAGCACCCCTAACAGCAGACCACTCAATTGTTGCATATCGTCCGTCAACTGTAGCATTTACATTTGCAGGAACTGAAAGAACAGTACGTGGATCCCTCAACTCGAATGATATTTCAGCCTCAGCCGAGTTCTTAACGTTTGCATCGTCAGCCACTGCAAGAGCAGTTACATAGATATAGTACCACTTGTACTCTGAAAGCTCTACAGTAAGAGTAGTATCGGTAATTGTGGTATCAATATCATAGTAATAATCGTGAACATAATAGCCTACTGCACCATCAACAGGAGTCCAAGACACTGTAAGTGTTTTACCATTCAACTCGTATGTTACCTCAGGTGTAGCAAGTGGTGTACGCATATCAGGCATACCAAGACCTGGAATTTCTCCGATGAAAGTAGCATTCTCCAAAACAACGCCGTCGTACATATTAGTGTAATCCGCATTGATTACGAACTTATACTTACCATCAACGATGCTAACATCAAGAGTGAACCAGTTAGGCGCAGCTGTCAAGAACTGTGAAAAACCAACAGGCTTGTACTGACCATAATTGCTTCCGAAGTACATACCATTATCCTTGCCATACTGACCAGGATTAATCCAATTATCATTAGAAAGAAGAGAATTTGAACCATAGAAGTTCATCCACAACTCACCCAATGTATCGCTGTACAACTTTACAACCTTATCACCAGAATTTCCATTATATGCAGCGCTAGTAAACATTGGTACAGCAGCCTCCTCAAGACCAGATACTGAGAAAGTACCTACACGGCCATACTGGAATGACATAGTCTTGCCAGCAGCAGCTACATCAACAGTCTTAGCAACTGAGTTACCCTGTGCGTCGTAAGCAGTAACAGTGAACTCAGCAACATCGATAGGCTCAGTAGCAAACCAGAATGTGTTGTTCTGAACATTAGTAGCGTTGATAGTGTAAGAGAGCTCACGGTCGTAGCTATAGAAAGTACCCTTAAGGTCAACAACAACGTGGTCGATAGCGAAATCAACACCGTTTACGGTCATCTTACCGTAAGCTTTCTGGTGAGTCATATTAATAGCATCAGCAGAGCCATTGGATACAGACACGTTCTGAGCCTGCAACAAGTGAGCCTTAGGATCTACAGAGTTAGCAAGTGGAGTCTGCTCAGTAGGGATAGTACATGAGCTCTGGCTAGACCATGACTCAGCAGGAGAAACAACTGTCATAAAGAATGACTCAGGAGCATTCTCCAACTCCAACTCAAACTTACCGTCAACTGAAATATTCTTAACGATAGGGTCATAACCATCTACGAAAATCTTAACCTGGTCACCTTCGTGCCACTCAGACTTATAAGCAGTTGCGCCCTCCTCCTTCTCAGCGAAGCCAGAACGAGTCTCCTCAGCGATGTTTGCTGTGAACTCATAACGAGTCTTGTTAACTACAGCATTTACCTCGTCGTTAGTCTCGGTACATGCTGTGAATGCCATTGCAGCTACTGCAACAAGCATCAAATTCTTAAACAAATTCTTCATAGTTGCAATAGGTTTAGAAATCACCAAAGTTGTCCTCCTCAGCATCGGCGATGCCAGTAGAGAGAGAAAAACCAGCCTCAACAGTCATTGAGATAACCTCCAACTCAGGAGCTACATACTCCTGCTCGAAAAGATTCTTAGTTTTCATTGTGTTAATAAAAAATAATTATTGTTAAAAATTAAATATTTCAATGCTAAAGTCCTAACAATCACACCATTACACACATTACACATTCTCATTAAAAAAAAGGACTCGCAAATATAGAAAGAATTTCCTAAATATGATAATATTTATGCAAAAAAATCGTTGATTGCAAGCACAATGAGCATTTTTGCGTATCGAGGGGCGAACGGGCAATAAAGCAAGATGAACGGTGAAAAGGGAAAGACGAACGGGGAAAGCAGAAAGTGATAGGTGAAAGGGAAAAGGTGAGAAGTAAGGTGTTTGCGCTTTTCGCTTTTTTTTGTACATTTGCAGAAGCAAAGAGCGACGATTATGACAATAGAGAACATATCAATCATAGACTTCAAAAACATTGGCGACGAGAGGCTGGAGCTATCGGCGGAGATAAACTGCTTTGTGGGCGACAACGGCGCAGGAAAGACAAACATCCTCGATGCGGTGCACTACCTCGCCCTGGCACGCTCGATGCAGACGCTGGCAGATAGCCAGGTGGTATGCCACGGCAAGGAGGCATTCATCGTCGACGGCTCGTTTCGTAGCGACAGTGGCCGCATAGAGAAGGTGGTGTGCAGCTACAGCCGACGCACAGGCAAGACACTAAAGCGCAATGGCAAGGAGTATGACAAGCTGTCAGACCATGTGGGACACTTTCCGATAGTGGTTGTGTCGCCCGCCGACACGGCGCTGATAAGCGACTCGGCAGAGGAGCGACGACGATATATTAACCGCCTGATATCGCAGATTGACCGCCAATACCTCGCAGCGCTAATACGCTACAACACAACACTTCAGGAGCGCAACAAGCTACTAAAAAACAACCCCTCGGAGGAGATGCTCCTAATCTACGATCAGATGCTCGACATGGCGGCAACAGCGATACACAACCGCCGAAAAGAGGTCATCGCACAGATGCGCCCGATAGTCGAGGAGTACTACGCACAGCTGAGTGGCGGACGCGAGAAAATAGGCATAGAGTATCGCTCGGAACTAGAGCATACGCCACTGAGCGAACTGCTGCTCGCAGCACGCCAAAAAGATATAATAAACGAGCACACAACAGTGGGCATACACCGCGACGACATAGCCTTCACCATAGGCGATTATCCGCTACGCAAGTATGGCTCGCAGGGACAGCAGAAGTCCTTCCTCATAGCGCTAAAATTGGCAGAATATAGAGTGGTGGCAGAGAGCTGTGGCGAAAGGCCGATACTCCTCCTTGATGACCTATTCGACAAGCTAGACATGGGGCGTGTGGCAGAGCTACTGCGCATAGTGGGTGGCGCAGACTTCGGGCAGATAATGATAACAGACTGCAACAAGCACCGTCTGCAACGTACTCTGAGTGAGGCAGGTGCAGAGTATAGACTATTCAACGTAACAGAGGGCACAGCAACACTATGAAACGCACACGAACACGACTCATAGGCGAGGTATTGGAGGAGTTTTTCAAGCGTCCATACGTAGCCGCAAAGATTGCCGAGGGCAAGCTACCCGAATATTGGCGAGAGATAGTGGGTGAATATGCCGCAATGCACACCCACGAGATACGCCTCGAAAACCATATATTATATATAGGTATAAGCTCGAGCGTGGTGCGCAACGAGATATTCTTCCGCCGCGACCACATAATGCAGCTCCTAAACGAGCGTGCCGGCGTGAGGCTGATAAATGCGATAATAGTGAGATAGAAAAACGCAGGGCGTAGGCTCTGCGTTTTTTTTGTGTGTGGGAGAATGGGATAGATGGGATAGATGAGGAAGATAAAATTTGTTGTCAGAAGGGTGCCGAGTGCTACACTCGGCAAAAATGCCACCGATGGGTAGTACTAGATGTACGTCCCATTGGTGGCATTTTTTCTAGGGGCCGCAATCGACCCCTTATCACAACAAATTAAAAGTAGCCAGGGAAATTCTCCGCATTAAGCTCCTCCTCCTGATCAGTAGTAGGATTATAAACGAATGGCTCGTGGAAGTTGCCATCCTCGCCTACCCATGTAACATAGATGCGGTGCTCACCCTTAGTACCGTAGAAGTAGAAGTTATATACACCTGGGAAGCCGTCCTCGTAGTGTGTTACCCACTCGTCTGGATCAATACGGCCGTCACCGTTGAGATCCTCCATCTCCTGCCATGTGCGTGAGTAGTTGCCATCCTCGCGGTACTCACACTTGTGACCACAGTCACGCTTGCCATTGTCGCAACCAGCAACGATATAGGCAACAAGCTTCTCAGGAGTGTTGACATTTGTACCGAAGTAGTCGCTAACCAAGTTATATGGGTGATCAACCATAGAGTAAGCAATATAGCCCTTCTGTGGTGTGGTGTACCATACGAAGTTGAAGAACTCTACCTCAGTTGTGCCACCAAGAGAGATAACTGGCTTACCCTCAGCCCAGTTAGGGTCTGTGCGCTTAACCATGTTACCGATGTTGGCAATAGGCTCGAAGTAGCATGTTGCAGGCTGTGAGATAACGCCATTAGCATCTACAGCAACGCAAACAAGGACATACTCAGTCTCGGTGTTAAGACCGCTGAGGAAGATGCTACCATCAACCAAAGGAGTAGTATCAGTATCATAAATATATGACGATGTAGGGTTCATGATGATATACTGACCAGCCTTCTTAGCTGTGCCACCAAAGACATCCTTCCACTTGCTATCGCTAAGAGCGCAATATACATACTTGAAGCGTGTAGCACCCTCGCACTCAACAGCAATCATGGTGTTATCTACCTTATAGTCAACAAGGTGGAGAGTTACTGCAAGGTCGTTGTACTCGAAGTTCTTAGTTGTGAACTCCTGCTTGAAAGGCTTACCAATCTTACCCTCCTCGTCGATAGCAACGGCAAACAAAGTGATAGCCTCGCCAGCCTCAGCACCATCGAAATATGCTGCAACGCCACCATCGGTAACGGTCTTCACGCCCTCAGTCATAAGCATCTCGATGATACGTGCATCATCAGGATATGCTGAAGCCATGTATGAAGGCAACACGTTGTAGATAAGCATGATGTGCTTGCCATTAGAGTTGATATTAGCCTCGATGCTCTGATAGCTAACTACAGGCTCGCCAACAACCGCAACCTCGAGAGCACCACCCTCAGTGAAGCCCTTAGTAGAGAAGTTCCATGAGAGAACGTTATCCTCGAGAACCTTATGGTTCTTGTTCTTAGCGATATACCACAAAGTATACTCTGTGCCATACTCCAAAGGCTGGTTAGTAGCCTCCATGAGCTCGAGGATAGAGCCTGAGAAGTTAACATCAGCGCGTGTAGCGTTGAGGTAGTCGTAATTCTCGGTGTAGTATGCTGCAAGCTCAGATGCTGAGAACTCGTCAGCCTTAACAAGACCAAGCATATAGCCCTCAGAGCCAACAACCTTGAACTGAACGTTTACATCGAAGAATGACTGTGAAGCAACGGTAAGAGCAGCAGAGCTATGTTTGTAGTTCTCGGCAATAAGCTCAGATGCAACAACATACAAGCCATCGTTCTCATCGCTACGAGGAGCTACATACCAGAATACGTACTCGTCACCAGCCTTGAGAGCTGCAGAGCGAAGCTCAGTGTAAGGGATATATACATTGTTAGACTCCATCAAAGAGAGCTGAGTGATACCCGATACAGTGGCATTCTCAGAGAGAACCTTGTTACAGTTGGTGATGATAGTGTCTGCATTGAAGCTACCAGCACCAATCAAGCCGCAAAGAAGGTAGTTAGTGCCGTAACCAGCCTCAACATATACACCCTGGTAAGTGAAGTCAACCTTTGCAGGATTTGTTGAGAGCTTGATGCTTGCAATAGCAGTTGAGCCATTGTTGAACACCACCATAAGCTTAGCAACACCCTCGCCAAGAGCCTCGCCAGACTCAACCTCAGCGAGTGTAGGAGCATAGAAAGTAAGGGTCATTGCGCCACGCTTAGCATCGTGCTCAACGTCGCACTCCCAGCCACGTGGTGAGGTGTTGATGAAGTCGGCAACGTCGCTAACCTCAAGAGTGAATGGAACACTTGCACCATAAGGCACGAAGATCATGTCGTAAGGCAACACAATCTTACCATTCTGCATACCCACCTTAGCTACAGAGCCGTCAGCGAAGGTAATCTTGCAGTAGATAGCCAAAGGATTGCCCTCAGCGTCGGTCTGCCAGTCAGAGTAAACCACCTCAACATCCTTGATGATGCTGTCGGCAACAGACTGATCGTAGCCTGTCTGAATCCATGTGTTACCGCCGTCGAACGACACCTCGATAACGCCATCAACAACCTGAGTCATAGGCTTAGACTCAGCCACAGGCACCTTCTGACCATTGATAACAATAGCAATTGCATTGCCAAGGCCGTCGTACATAGCCCAGTACTTCACGCCATCCTCCTCAACAACGGTGATGATGTTAGAGAGGCCACCACCCTTAGGATATACAGTGATGCGTGAGCCGTCAGAAAGAATAATAATCTTGCTACCATCTGACTGCTGCTGCACATCCTTCACGGTCACCTGACCGTCGAGAAGAGCCTTGATTGCTGTGAGCTCAGTGTCGAGACGCTCCTGAAGATCGGCAATATTCTGCTCAATCTCTCCAATCTTATCCCAGATATCAGTATCGTCATACTGACACGACACTGCTGAGAAAGCTACGACAGCAACCATTGCCACAGATGCAAGCGCAGCCTTGAAATTAAGTAAAAATTTTCTCATAATGTAAAATATAAAATTGTTGTTTTAATCTCTTTAATAGTAAACTATTAACGTACAAATATAGTATTATTTATCTCGCATTACAAATCACATTACACTTTTTGTAAATTTTTATGCATATAGGTTAAAATATATATGCATTTTTAGTAATAGTGATTAGTGAAATAAAAAAATAGCGACAACAAACCATCTATCATGGTCGTTGTCGCTACTATTCGAACTCAACTAATGCACCACTATTTGTGTGCTTCGGCCTTAAGTCGAGCAATCTCTGCCTTGGCGCGTGCCACCTGACTCTTTTTGTCGGCAAGTACCGACTTAGTAGTTGCCTTGGCTGCTTGTATCTCCTGCTTCGAGCGCTTGCTCTCCTCCTTGAGGCGTATCTTGGCATTCACCACCTCGCGCTTAGCATCTGCCACGCGCTGCTTCTGCTCGGCAGTAATCTCCTTATAGCTCTGTTTGAGGGTCTGTAGAGTAATCTTACAATCCTCAACACGCTGCTCGGCAACCTCAATAGCATGACGCTCCTCATTGCGTGCCTCAATGATGGACTGTTTCTGCATGAGTACAGCCTCGTCGTAGCGTATTTGTGCCTCAATAATCTGGTTTGTTGCCTCCTGGGCAAAGCAGTTAGATACTGCGAAAATAGCAATTATAACAGCAAAAAGTCTCTTCATTGTAGGATTGTTTTTAGCGTTTCTATCTACAAATATAGATAATATTGGGCGATTATCCAAGAGATAGACTTAAAAAAAATATGCAGCAAGCAAAAATGCCTGCTGCACACTATCTACAATAGGTTTAGCCTATCGCTTAAACTCAACAACAAGTACTGTCATTGGAGCCACTTTGTAGCCCTCTAGCTTAACACTCTCGCCCGTAATCACATTTATACCCTCGGTGAGGTTGTGCGAAATCTCGCTATAACGTCCCCAAGGAATCTCGTGCTCACGACCCGAGTTGTTGATATATACAAACACTACATCAGTGTCGTTGTAGCGGAAGAAGGCGTAGGTGTTGTCGCGGTCGATGAAGTGAAGGGTCTTGCCCGAGTGGATAACCTCCTTCGACTTACGCCAATTCATCAACTTGTGCATGTAGTCGTATAGCTCCTTAGCATCGCCCTCGTGCTGTGCTCTGTCGAAGAGATTCTTCTCATCGCCAGCCCAGCCGCCAGGGAAGTCGCAACGCAAGGTTGGGTGGCCCATAGAGCGGTCCGACGAACGGAACAAGAGCTCATCGCCATAGAGCATTTGTGGCATACCACGCATGGTGCAGAGCAATGTGTGCACAATCTTTAGCTTGCGAAGGTCGCCATCACACACGTCGCCAATACGCTCAGTGTCGTGGTTATCGGCCATAATCATCATATTCGAGAGGTCGTGATATACGAAGTCGTGCGACAAGACATCATAAATACGAGTCATACCCTGACCCCAGCCACCATCGCCACCACCCTCTGTCATAGCAGCACGCATAGCGTCGTGCAGTGGGAAGTCCATGATAGACTTTAGGTGCGAATCGAAGCCATCTTTGTTGTAGTTGCCACCCTGCCAATAAGCAAGCTGAGGAATAGATGATGTCCACACCTCGCCAACGATATTGAAGTTGGGATACTCAGCCATAACCGACTGACACCACTCGCTCATAGGTTGCTTCTCGTTATATGGGTATGTATCGACACGGAAGCCGTCCAAATCAGCATACTCAACCCACCATACTGCCCACTGCTTGAAGTAGTTGAGCAGATAGCCGTTGTCGAGGTTCATATCTGCCATCGAACGGTCAAACCAGCCACTCTCCATCTGATAGAGGTCAGCCTTTGAGGCATTGAAGTCCATGTTTGTTGAGAATGTCCAGTTCGACTGGGTGTAGCTATCCCACTTGTGTGTCCAGTCCTCGAATGGTTGGTCGTTATACCACCAGTGTGTTGTCGAGCTATGGTTAGGCACAACGTCCATGATAACCTTTAGGCCATGCTTATGGCACTCCTCAACATAGGTTTTATATAGCTCGTTAGAGCCAAAGCGTGGGTCGATACGGTAGTAGTCGCTGCACGAGTAGCCGTGGTACGAAGCACCATTCTCATTGTCGAGAAGAAGAGGTGTTGACCAGATGGCAGTAGCACCAAGGTCGGCAATATAGTCGAGGTGGTCGATCATACCCTGTAGGTCGCCACCGTGACGCAACCAAGGCTTCGAGCGATCAACCTTCTCGGCTGTATCCTTCGTATTGTCGTTGCTTGGGTCGCCATTAGCAAAACGGTCGGGCATGATAAGATAGACAAAGTCGGCATTGGTAAAGCTCTCACGCTCACGTGAGCCAGCCTTACGCTCGTCGATGCGATACTTAACATCGTGCTTTACCTTTCCAGAGCTAAAACGCAAGGTGTACTCGCCAGCCTTAGCTGTAGGGGCGATTGCAACATCAACGAATAGGTAGTTGGGACTATCTGCCTTATGCACAGCCTTAACCTCAACACCCTGACCCTGAGGCAAGATAGCAACATCGTACTCAGATATGCCATTGCCATTAATCATAAGCTGCAACGGTGTGTTCATACCCACCCACCATGATAGTGGCTCGATATGCTTAACCTCAAGCTTAGGCTTTGCAGCAAACGCAGATAGAGAGATGCAGACAAGAGCTACAAACAAAAATACTCTCTTCATATCTAACTCTTTAATTTACTTTATTAATATTTGATAACACCATGGTGCAATATCTCGCTCGACATGCTCATCGAGCACAACACGCTCGCCACTCATAGCATCGAGATAGTCGCCAGCATATATTCCTGTGCGGAAGTCAGCATGAATGGTATATGGCGAGAGGTTCATAATCGCCACAACCCTACTTTCGTCAACCTCACGCACGAAGGTCATCATGCAGTCCTTGGCGTTGTTCTCAATCTCGATTAGCTCGCCACCCCACTCACCAGCATCTAACGCGCGCTCATGGTGCTTAAGGGCTGTTAGTCGGCGATAGAGCTCCGTGGTGTGGTTCTCGGCGTAAGCACCCGCGGGGATAGCATCACGCTCGAAGAACTCGAACGAGTGGTTATAGCCCACCTCCTGACCCGTGTAGATAAGAGGCATTGTCGAGGGCATGAGGAATGTCATGGCAGTCATCACCTCGAGGGCAGCACCAAACCTCTCCTGCTCCGAGCCACTCCACGAATTCTCGTCGTGGTTCGACGTGAAGCTTAGGCGCATGGCCTCGCGAGGATAACGTGCACGCTCCGAGTGGATAGCATTGCGCAAATCCCACACTCGGCGTGCTCCCTTAGCAATATCGACCATAATATGGTGAACATTCCACTGGTAGCTCATGTTAAAAGCGGCATCGAAGAGGTTGTCCTCCTCGGCCTCCGCCAACATAAAGACATCGGGCTTTATGCGGTGAAGCTCAGCTGATGCCTCCTGCCAAAACTCAATAGGCACCAACATAGCCATGTCGCAACGGAAGCCATCTACCTTGAACTCCTCGACCCAGTAGCGCATAGCGTCAATCTGGCCCGACCACACGTCGTGGTTGGCATAGTTGAGCTTTGCCGTGTCGCTCCAGTCCCATGGAATCTTAGCAACACCATTCTCATCTCGCTCATACCAATCTGCTGGCTTTTCGTCAATCCAGCGAGCATCGCGCGCTGTGTGGTTAGCCACCCAGTCCAACAACACCTTCATACCAAGTGCATGTGCCGCATCGACAAACTTGCGGAAGTCGGCCTCCGTGCCAAACTCAGGGTTTATGGCCTTGTAGTCGCGTATCGAATAGTAAGAGCCGAGCGAGCCTTTGCGACCCTCCTCGCCAATAGGATATATGGGCATGAGCCATAAGGCATCGACACCCACAGAGCGCAAAAATGGAAGACGCTCGATAGCAGCTAAGAACGTACCCTCAGCAGTAAGCTGACGGAGGTTCATCTCGTAGAGCACCGCAGAGCGACTCCAATCGGGATTTTTATACATCATAGTGCTTAAAAAAGGTCATGGTATGCCCACGCGACATACCATGACTCATAGGTTATATACTACTTGTTAAGAAGCATGAAGCCCCATGGCTTAAGCTCAACAACCTGACCAGCCTTCAACGACTTAGCCTCGCCACAAACGCAGTTGTAGTCGCCAGCAGCGTCGATAGTTACAGTGAACTTAACAGGCTCTGCTGAGAAGTTGAATACGCAGAATACTGTATTCTCCTCGTTCGAGCGAGTGAAAGCGAATACTGACTCAGGTGTACCCTCCATGATTACGAGTGGAGCTACGTTTGCTCCAGCAGCCAAAGCTGAGTTGTTGTGACGGAATGCGCAGAGCGACTTGTAGAAATCGCGATACTCCTTGCCATACTCCAAATCAACAAGCTCCTTTACAGAGTCCTTCTCAAAGAATGCCAAACGACGCTGAAGGCCAATCTCCTGACCAGTGTAGATGAGTGGCTGTGACTTTGGAAGAACGAAGGTAAGAGCTGCAAATGCCTTGTGAGCATCGCCCATACGCTCGAACTCGGTACCTGCCCATGAGTTCTCGTCGTGGTTAGATGTAAACATAAGGCGCATAGCAGGAGCTGGATACTTCACGTCGTCACGCTGGAGATACTCCTTGAGGTCCTTAACATACTTAGCATCGGTTTTGATAGTGCCGTCGCCAGCTACGTTCTTAGTCTCGCTGCCACCCTTAGCCATAGCGTTGAAGATGTGGTGAAGCTCCCAAGCGTAAGTAGCCTCGAAACCTGACCCGTGCAACCACTGCTCCTCGCCCTCAGCCAAGAGATATACATCAGGGTTAATAGCACGCACCTGCTTCCAAGCCTCAGCCCAGAAGTCGCCAGGAACGTTCATAGCAACGTCGCAGCGGTAGCCATCAACACCCTTCTTCACCCAGAACTTCAAAGCGTCGATCATTGCAGCACGCATCTTCACATCGTTGTAGTTAAGCTTTGCGATATCTGTCCAGTCGTACTCAACAATAGGAAGGCCTGTATTGTTGTCCATAACATACCAGCTCTTCTTGCCCTGCTTCCACCACTTAGCATCACGTGCAGTGTGGTTAGCAACCCAGTCGATGATGACCTTAAGACCAAGGCTGTGTGCAGTAGCGAGGAACTTCTCAAAGTCCTTCATCGTACCAAACTCAGGGTTGATAGCCTTATAGTCGATGATTGAGTAGTATGAGCCAAGCGAGCCCTTACGAGCCTCAACACCAATAGGGCTGATAGGCATAAGCCATACGATATCAACACCCATAGCCTTAAGCTCTGGAAGATACTTCTCAGCAGCTGCGAAAGTACCCTCCTCAGTTGCCTGACGAATGTTAAGCTCATAGACCACAGAGTTGAACTTATCGAACTCTGTGTTGTTCTGAGCAGATACGCTGCCCACCAATGCCGCAACGAATGCGACCAACATAAATAACTTCTTCATATTATCTTAGGTATTAAATTATTTTGCGATGATTACATAGCCATACTTAGGAACGGTGATTGTGAGCTTGCCCTCAGCAAGTGCTGCAGTAGCACCCACAGTAGAGAGAGCCACCTTAGCCTCCTCCGAAGCGATAAACTCAGGCATTGCCACCTCCACTGCACGAGCCTCGGCACGGATGTTAAGAGCAACAACAACCCACTCGCCCATGTAGTGGCGCAAGAATACATATACATCATCGTCGGCATACAACGTGCGGTAGTCGCCATACATCAATGGCATAGACTCGCGACGATACTTAAACAGAGCCTTAGTAGCCTCAACCTCCTTCTGCTGGCGCTCGTTGTAGCCATCAAACTCCATCATATCGCGGTTATCTGGGTCGTTAGCACCAGGAGTACCATACTCATCGCCCTGATATACACAAGGAACACCAGGAACAGTAGAGATAATAGCCTTCAACAACTGAAGACGAGCATAGCCCTTCTCCTCGTCGCCAACGCCTACCTCACGCTTCCAGCCCTCAGCCTTGTCGTCAACGCCCCACAATGGCATGTCGCCACCTGCCAACGACAAAAAACGTGGCTTGTCGTGGTTACCGGTGATGTTACCCATAGTGTGGTGCGAGCCATAGGCTGCCTCAGCCTCCTCAACAACGTGTGCGATATCCTTCATCGAGCGACCCTCGTCAATAATTACATCACGTGAGGTGTGGTAGAGGTTGAAGTCGAACTGCGAGTCGATCATACCTGTCTTGATGTATGAGTTGATAAGCTCCACTGAGCCGTAGGTCTCGCCAATCTGCCACATATCGCGGTTGGTCATCTCCGACTTAAGCTTATGTGTTAGCATACGCCAGTAGTTCAATGGAATATGCTTACAAGCGTCGTGACGGAAGCCGTCGAAGTCGAAGTTGCGCACCCAGTGAAGTGCCGAGTCGGTCATAGGGTCGCACACCTCCTCGCGCTCAAGGTCGAGCGTAGGGATATGCTCGTCGAACCATGTTGTGAGGCGCTGCTCGTCCCATAGTGCGATGTTCTTGCGACCATCAGGCAACTCGAGTTGTGTGGTCCAGTCGGGGTGTGCCTGAAGCACAGGAGAGTTGATATGTAGGTGGTTAGCCACATAGTCTAAGATAACGTTGTGCTCGTTGGCGTGCGCCTTAGAGAGCATCTCACGAAGCTCCTCATCAGAGCCGAAGCGCTTATCTACAACGGTGCTATAGATAGGCCAGTAGCCGTGGTAGCCCGAGAACTTAGTCTTAGGATCTACGTTCTGACCCCACGCATCGTAAGGGTTCTGCGTGATAGGCGAAATCCAGATTGTGGTAATGCCCAAATCTGTGAAGAAGCCCTCCTCAATCTTCTTAGTGATACCGAGAATATCGCCACCCTGATAATCTACCTTATCCAACACCTCTGGAGAGTTAAGCTTCCAGTCGTTCTCGGTAGTACCATTGTTAAAGCGGTCGATCATGAGTGAGTAGAGTATCTGCGAGTGGAAGTCCTTACGGCGGATATCCTCAGTGTTGGTCACAACCTTGCCATACTCCAATGGTAGGAGCACGTCGTTGAAGCGGCCATTGTCTGCAGCAGCAAAGATGCGAATGTAAGAGCGCTGATACTTCTTAGCCTTAGCAGGAATCTCAACGGTGATAGTCTGGTTGTTAACATCTGACTCGCTAACTACCTCGTTCTGCCACATTGCAACAACCTCCTTAACAGGAGCAGTAGCCACAACATTGATTGTTGAGCCATCAACCTCGGTAGAGGTCATATATAACTCCGTATTGCGCTTGCCACCGAGAACTACCACTGATAGCTTCTCATCGCCATGCCATACGTCAATTGATGATACCAAAGTCTGGCACTCAGTAGTGATGTCGAACTGCTCCCAGCGCTCGTCCTGAGCCTTGAGCTTTAGGCGTGCATCGTCGGTTGTTACGTTTGAAGCACCCACCCACTGAGGATAGTAGTCGGTCATGTAGTGCGATGTAGTACCCTCTGTAACGATAAGAGGCACCACGGGCGATTGATTGCCAACCGCAAACTCTGCACTCTGCTTGCAACAGCCCGCAAAAGCCAACGCTGCAAGCGCCAAAATTAATAGTCGTTGTAGTTTCATATAGTTTGTGTGTTAGTTATTGTCCTCTACACAGCCTCGTCGGCATTTAGGGGTCGGAGGGCCGATCAAAGCCCACCGACCAAAGGATATCACGTGCGTGCGCACACGCACGTGATATTATTAAGGTGTGATTACTTCTTCAAAACCTTGAAGTACTCGTTCTCACCCTCGATAGTGAATGATACCTCGTAAGTACCAGCCTCATCAACCTTAAGGTTACCAACGTTGTAAGTTGCAGGGAACTGAGTACCGTCAACAGGGATTGAAGGCATCTCCTCAGTAGCAGCGAAGCCGTAGTTATTATCCCAACCGCCGTCAGCACGTACCTTGAACTCAGCACCAGCGTCAACAGTGATAGTAGCAACAGCCCAACCATCAACGATCTCCATAGCTACGTCAGCTGACCACTCGTTGAATGAGCCGATAAGACCCCATGTGTGCTCGCCAAGAACAAGAACTGGCTCTGGCTTCTGCTCTGGCTCCTCAGTCTCCTCGCCGTTTACAGATGCCAACCACTTGCCATCAGAACCCTCAGAAGTAAGAACGATCATTGCACCGTCCTCAACAACGAGTGTAAGGTCAACAGTCTGCTTACCATTAGTACCGAAGTCGTTTACAATGAAACCGATCTCCATACCAGCGATCTCCTTTGGAGCGTTCCATACGTAGCAAGTCTTACCATCAACAATCTCAGTCTCAGTAAGCTGCTCACCTGGCCACTCACCACCAGTGTAGTTAGCACCCTCAGCGTCGTTCCAAGCCCAAACGCCTACAGTTGTCCAATCAGTAGCCTCTACGTTAGCGTAAACCTTAAGAGTCTCCTGTGTGATAACACCACCACCCTGGTTGCCCTGATTGTTGTTTGGCTCACAAGCTGCAAACATTGCAACAGCTGCTACAGCTACTGCAAAAAACTTTACAAGTTTCATAGTTTTAAAAAATTTAATTTGTTAATAAATAAAAATGGGTTATAAAAATTTTGTTTGGTTATTAATAACCTACTGGGTTCTTAAGCTCTGGGTTAGCAAGGAGCTGAGATACTGGAATAGCAAAGAGCTTCTTGTACTCAGGGAATGCCTTACCTGTCTTAGCGTCGCCACCCTTGAATGGCCAGAGGTAAGAATCCTCGCAGTAAGAGTTGTAGCGGATAAGGTCGGTACGACGGTGACCCTCCCAGAAGAGCTCGCGTGCGCGCTCCTCGCGGAACCACTTCATAGCCTCGTCGTTCCATGCTGTTGGGTAGTTCTGATACTCTACACCAGCACGTGCAGCCAACTCATTAACCTTAGCCTCGGCAACAGCGCCCTGACCCAAACGAACACATGCCTCAGCATAGATAAGGTGAATCTCACCCAAACGAATCAATGGGTAGTCGATGTCAGTAACCTTATCAGGTGAGCCTGTACGCTCCCAGAACTCAAGGCCTGTCTCGTTGTGAGGAATGTTGTTGAACTTCCAGCAACCCCAGCCCTGAGCAAAGGTATTCTGAAGCTCTGAGAAGTCACCCTTAGTACGGCGTGCAGTGTGGAATGCACCAGCACCACGCTTATCCTTCATAGTGAATGAGCCATCCTCGCCCCATGTTACATTCTCAGGAGCAAAGTGAGTGTTGATAAACTGCTCGTGGATGTGCAAGCCCAACCAGCCGTTACCTATGCCAAGGCGTGACTCCTTCTTATAGATAGTCTCCAACTCGCCCTTGTCGTTAGTCTTCTCCTCGTGAACAATATCAGTATCGCCAAGGATCTCAGCAGCGTCAGCAGCACCGCAAGTAAGGAAGGTACCACCACCCCATGACTGAGCAGAGGTCTGATCGTAGTAAGCCGAGAACAAGAACTCGTTGTAAGCATCAGGGTTCTCGCCGTTATCGCCACGGAACAAGCTTGCATAGTTGGTTGCAAGGTTGTACTTGCCCAAAGCGTAGATACGCTCGCAAGCGCTCTTACACTCCTCCCATGCTGGAGTACCTGTGTAAACCTCAGCGTTGAGATATACACGAGCCAAAAGACCAAGAACAGCACCCTTGTCGGCACGTGGACGGTTAGAGGCAGCCTCAGGCATAGCTGAACCCTCCGAAGCCAAATCCTCCAACTCGCTTACGATGAATGCGTAAACCTCCTTACGTGGCTTCTGCTTAGGATTTACTGAACCGAACTCAGAGTTCTCGTCGGTGAAAGGAACATCACCGAAGATATCCATAGCCATCCAGTAGAAGTAAGCGCGCAAGAAGCGAGCCTCAGCACGGAAGCCCTTAATCTCAGCCTTAAGCGCAGCATCTACACCACGTGAGTCGAGCTTCTCGTCAGTAGTCTGACGAAGATACTCGTTGATATAAGAGATACCCTGCAATGTACGAACAAAGACACCATAAACCATGTCGTTCTCTGAGTCGTCGTACATATTAGTATTAATAGCCTCTGCCCAAGCGTCACCCCAAGCACACTTTACCTCGTCGGTAGATACCTCCTGGCAGCTCCAGAATGAACGGATAAGCTCAGATGCACCAGCGTCACTAACCAAAAGGTCGGTAGTGTCGTTTGATGTGAAGTTAAAATAGAGCTTTGCAAGACCCTGAACATAAGCAGTACGATCCTTACCATAAGCAGTCTCTGAGGTAGTATCCCATGGGTTTAGTGGGAGGGTCTCAAGATCCTGGATACATGAGGTAAGAGTCAACAACGCACATGCAAATGCGGCAACAATATATTTTGTCTTCATTGTTATTCTCTTTTTAATTGATTAGAAATTAAGGCTAAGACGTACTGAGTAGATACGTGGACGTGGCCAAATAGTGCCATCGATACCTGCTACGCCCGATACCTCAGGGTCTACACCGCTATACTTAGTAAGAACGAATACATTCTGAACACCTGCAGCAAGACGAAGGTCAAGACCGCTGTTGTTAACATTGTTGAATGTATAACCAAGGTTGATGTCGTCCAAACGGAAGAAAGAGGCATCCTCCAAGTAGAGATCAGAACGATCCTGCTGTGGTGACGATGTCTTAGTCCAGCCTGTGCGAAGAACAGTTGTTGCAAAGTTAGACAAACCACCACGAGTGTCGATACGTGCTGATGAGTTCTGAGCATAGAAGCTGTTGAACACATAGTTGCCTACTGAGCCGTGACCGTTGAAACCAAAGTCCCAATTCTTGTAGCTGAGCTTGAGGTTTACACCATAGAAGAAGTCTGGCGCTGGGCTCTTGTCTGAGAAGTAACGGTCAGCCTCGCTGATCTTACCATCGCCGCTACGATCTACGAAACCATTCTGGATAGGGTTGCCATCAGCATCGTAACCCTGCTCGAATACGTAGAATGAGTATGGTGAGTGGCCCACCTTGTGGAACTGAAGGTCGTTACCACCAGTACCAGTACCTGGAGAGTTCATGAAGATAGCGTAATCCTCGTCGCCCATGTTGTTAAGCTTAGTGAACTTAGTATCCTGGAATGTACCATTGATACCGAAGCGCAAGCTCCAATCAGCAGTGCGAACTGGGTTAAAGTCCAATGAGAACTCAACACCCTGGTTACGCATAGAACCAACGTTAGTAAGGAGGTTAGTACCGAAGTTAGCACCCATAGGTGTAGTAACCCAGTTAAGAAGATCCTTAGTGTCACGACGGTAGATATCGATGCTACCGTTGATCAAGCCATCAAGGAAACCGAAGTCGATACCAGCGTTGTAAGTAGTTGTGCTCTCCCAACGAATGTTAGGATCGTAGGCAGCAGGTGCAAGCATGTGGCTTAGACCATCGCTACCCATGTTAGCCATGTGTGAAAGGTCGTTCTCAGATACTGAGTAACGTGCAAGATACATGTAGTTACCAATCTCCTGCTGACCAGTCTCACCATAGCCCAAACGGAACTTCAAGTTAGATACTACGTCCTGGCCCTCCATGAATGGCTCGTTGAGAATGTTCCAAGCGAAGGCTGCTGATGGGAAGTAACCCCAGCGGTTGCCCTTAGCAAACTTTGATGAACCATCGGCACGAAGAGTAACAGTGAACAAGTAGCGTGAAGCGTAAGAGTAGTTTACACGACCATAGAATGATACGAGATAGCTCTCCTGACGGCCCCAAACACCTGTGCTCTTCTCATACTGCTCACCAGTCTCGTTGTAGAAGGTGATGTTGCGGTCAGCGCTGTAGAAGTGCTGCCATGAGTAACCGAGCATAGCGTCGAGGTTGTGATCGCCCCATGACTCGTTGTAGTTAGCGTAGAAGTCAAGAACCTGGTTACGACGGAACCAATCCTTATCGGTGTACTTACCCCAGCCCTTAGCCTCAGAGTCGCGGTATGCCTGAATAGAGCCAGGATTTACACCGTCATACTCCTTAGTCTTTGACCAGTCCAAACCAAGGTTAAGGTTGAAGCGCAAAGCCTCGAAGCCGTGTACCTTATAGTCAATAGCGAAGTTACCCAAAGCGCGGTAAGTGTTAGAATACTTCTCAACATCGTACAACATTGACAATGGGTTGATAGCTGCAAGAGTGTTTGGAGAGAAGAGCTCGCCACGATCCTCGTTTACACCAATGTTATAGTAACCATTAGTAGTCTCGTAGTCGATAGAGCCATCATCTTTTCTCCAATATGGATCAACTGTTGGGTTGAAGAAGGCTGCAGTACCTACTGCACCGCTATCAGCATAGTTCTGGTGTGAGTAAACACCCTTAGCATTGAGCGACAAAGAAAGGTGATCGTTGAGGAACTTAGGAGTAAGGCTAATGTCGAGAGTAGCACGATCAAACTTAGATGTGTGCAATGTACCCTGCTGACCTGTGTAGCCCAAAGATGCACGGTAAGGAAGCTCAACAACACGATCCTTCTTGTAGTTGCCATATACGCTCACGTTGTGGTCGTGTGAAAGACCAGTACGGAAGATAAGGCTCTGCCAATCGGTGTTTGCCTCGCCCATAAATGGAGCTGCTGCATCGCCATTGGTAGTACCTACTGGGAAGTGCTCCTCCATGTGGCTGCGGAACTGCTCAGGAGTCATAGTCTGAATGCGATCAGTGTTTGTAGATACGCTGAACGAACCGTTGTATGACACATTTAGCTTGTTGCCACGACCCTTCTTAGTGGTAATGATAATAACACCGTTAGAGGCACGTGAACCATAGATAGCAGCAGCAGATGCATCCTTCAACACGGTGAACGACTCGATGTCATTAGGGTTTACCAACGACAATGGGTTAGCCATACCCGAACCAGCATCGCTTGCCACAGGCACACCGTCGATAACGATAAGTGGGTCGTTAGAAGCGTTCAAAGATGCTGCACCACGGATACGGATAGTAGAGCCTGAGTTAGGACCACCATCGCCAGGGATAACCTGCAAGCCAGGAACCTTACCCTGCATCATATCCTGTGTAGATACGACAGCACCACGGTTAAGCTCGTCAGCCTTAACAGCAACAACAGAACCTGTCAAGTCGTCCTTCTTAACAGTACCGTAACCGATAATCACAACGTCGTCAATCATCTCAGAGTCCTCCTCCAAAACAACATTCTTGAGGAGCTCAGATGACGCAACAAGCGTCTGTGTCTTGTAGCCAATGTAGGTGATTGCGACTACAGACTCGGCACTCTGTACGCGAAGAACGTACTGACCGTTAAGATCTGTGGTGACACCATTGGTTGTACCCTGCTCAACAACAGAGGCACCAATAACCGGTGTTCCGGTAGTATCAACCACCACACCCTTAACCTCGTATTTGCTCTGCGCAAACACTTGGGCGGGAATAGCCATTGCTAGAATAGCCAAACCCAAACACATAGTTAAGAATTTTCTCATAGTGTTTTAGTGTTAGTTAATAAGTTAATAAGTTATTGTGTTTATTTCGTTGCACACTTTAAATTAAGCCTTCAGCTTCTTTGTCGAAATGCCAAACACTGCAACTGCACCAAGCAACAAGGCAACACCCGCAACAACGAGCATCATAATCTGACCACTCTGCACCTGAGTAACCTCGCCCGCAGCAGTGGTAACATCTACCATCTTACCACCAAACAAGCCGAAGATTGTGCCACCAACCAACGATGCAACAATCTGTGGAAGGCAGATAGTGCAGTTGAAAAGACCCATGTACGAGCCGAGTGACTTGCCCGAGAGTGAGTTTGTGAGAAGCGCAAAAGGAAGAGCCAACATAGCAGCCCACGCGCAACCAATGAGCAAGAACGACACGAAGAGTAGATATTGGTCGTGAATGAAGTATGTAGAGATAAAACCTACGGCACCAAGCACCAAGCTTAGCGAGTAAGCCACCTTTGAGCTGCGGAACTGAGGGATAACCATAGCCCACAAAATTGAGCCGATAGCCTGAACAGCGAACAACACGCCAGTCCAGTCGCCCGCCATCTGATACTCCTTAGAGGCAGTATTCACTGTACCCCACACAGTCTCGGCAATACCACCTGTGGTGTATGTCCACATGTAGAGGAATGCAAACCATGAGAAGAACTGAACAAGACCAATCTGCCAGAATGCCTTAGGGGCATGCAACAAGAGGTGCACAAGGTTTGTGCTCTCCTGCTTGTCCTCCTCCTTGATGCCATTATACTTAGCATAATCCTCAGGGTTCCACTCCTTGACCTTTGCGCCAGTGTAGAGCACGCAGAGGATAAGGATAGCGGCACCAATGTAGAATGACCAAGTCACCGAGTCTGGAATCTGACCCTCGGGAGCAACGCTCTTAACACCAACCCATGTGAAGATGTATGGGAAAAGGTAACCCACCAACGAACCTGCGTTGCACAACAAGCTCTGGATAGAGTAAGCCTTAGTCTTCTGCTCCTCGTTAACCATGTCGCCCACCATCATCTTGAATGGCTGCATAGCCATATTGATTGAGGTGTCGAGCAACATAAGCATGATAGCACCAAATGCCAACGCCGCCTTGACGGTCATGTCGAAGCTACCAGAGTTTGGCAGAAGCGCCATAACGATAACCGCTACGATAGCTCCAACATAGAGATAAGGCTTACGACGGCCCCACTTGCACCATGTCTTGTCGCTCATCGAGCCTACGATAGGCTGAACGATCATACCCATCAATGGAGGCAATACCCAGAAGAAACTCAACGTGTGTGGGTCGGCACCCAACGTTGCAAAAATACGACTGATGTTGGCACTCTGCAATGCATAAGCAATCTGCACGCCGAAGAATCCAAAGCTCAGATTCCACATCTGTCCGAAAGAGAGTGTAGGTTTTTGCATGATGATTTATTTGTGTATTTAAGTTAATTCGTTAGCAGTATTATTAAATAATTTTAATAACCATACAATCATAACAATACAAATTTGACATTTTTTTTTCACATAACCAAATATAAAATACCCAAAGGGTATATAATAGTGACGAAATGCATAATATTTAAGCCGAACGGAATTTTATGCACGACACTCATAGGAGTGGAAATTTTGGCTTGAGTTTCGTAATTTGCTTTTTTATTCATATCTTTGTCTTCACACATCGCAAAACAATGAAACAGCACCGCACAAAAAACATAGCAATCGTCTTGCTTTTTGCCCTACTCCACTTCGGCGTAGCGGTGATTAGCCGACTGCTCGACTATCACGACGACATACTGCTCACGGTGCTGACAATAACAATGGTCATAATCATCTCGATGCGCAACAACGTGCGTGTAGAGGTGATGGCATTTCTCACACTCCTAGCAACATTATGCGGATACGTCATCGGCTCATGGCTATGGCAGCCACTCAGTTCGATATTGCATAACGAGACCATCGCGCCAGGTATCTCAACATTTATCATCACGCTTGCCATGGGTCTGCTGACCGACATAATAACAAGCCGTGCAAAGGGTCGCCTGGCATATAGTGGCAAATGGAACACCTCGGCACGCAACATCATAGGGGCAGCGATATCTATCCTGGTGCTCCGACTGCTCTACTACATACTCTTCAACTCGGAGTTACATGACAGCAGCACCCTGCTTGGCGAAATTAGCAACATACTGAGCAACACATGGGCACTATTAATAGTAATCGTAGGCAACATCATCGTTGCTATGCGTATCCCAAATAGCGCACTCAACAACTTCAACCTAAGCACGATATTACGTCATATCTACCTATCAATCACCATCATACCAGTAGTCACTGCGGTGGTAACATACTATGGGCTGCCAACGCTAAACGACAACACATTTGCCCTACTTCCGTTCACACGAACGCTCTCGGCAGCGCTACTCATGGATATACTCACAATCACGATATGCACCCTCGTGCGACTATCTACAATCTCGCAACAGGGGCTACGTGAGGAGCGCGAACAGAAACACCGCTCAGAGTATCAATATGAGCGTCTAAAACAGCAACTTAACCCCCACTTCTTGTTCAACTCGCTGGGCATCCTCGACTACCTTGTACAGGAGCAGGAGACGGAGCGTGCAAGTGCCTTTATTCGCAAACTCGCATCGACCTACCGCTACATGCTAAACAACGAGCAGAAGCCCCTAGTAAAGCTTAGCGAAGAGCTCGAATTTACCAACATGTACATCGACCTTCTCAAGGAGCGATTTACCGAAGGCATGCAAGTTGCGGTGGAGATTGAGGCGGAGAATAAGGAGAAGATGGTTGTTCCCTGTGCACTCCAACTTTTGGTCGAAAATGCCACTAAGCACAACATCGTTTCGGGCGAGCAACCGCTACATATAAAGATATACACAGAAGAGGGTTATATAATTATTAGAAACGTGCTCCAGCTACGCACCCACGGACAGCCCTCAACACGCCTCGGACTGAAGAACATAAGCCAACAATACCATGACATTACGGGCATGGATATAATCATAGAAAAGACTGATACTGAGTTCATTGCAAAACTACCATTGATATGATAAATATACTCATCATCGAGGACGAGATTCCTGCTCAACTAACCCTCAAAAAGCTTATCGATAGATGTTGTCCAAATAGCCAAGTCGTAGCAACACTATCATCGGTAAAATCGACCATAAAATACCTCGAGGAGAACCCCGATGCGGCAGATGTAATTTTTATGGATGTTGAACTTTCTGACGGCATCTGTTTCGAGATTTTTGAGCGTGTAAACATATCGGCACACGTAATCATAACCACCGCCTACGACAACTACGCCCTCAAGGCATTTAAAATAAATAGCGTGGACTACCTACTCAAGCCTATCGGTGAGGAGGAGCTACGTCGTGCGTGGGGAAGATGTCTTGAGAGGCTTGAGAATCGCACATCGCCCGAGATTGAGCGCCTCATGGAGATGATGTCGAGCGCCAACCTCGCCGAAAAGAGGGAGTACAAGAAGCGCTTTACGGTGAAGGCGGGCGAGAAGATTGTGATAATCCCTACCGAGGATATAGCATATTGCTACTCAGAGGATAAGAGCACTTACTCGGTTAGCAAAAATGGCACACGCCGACTCCTAGATTACTCGTTGGACATGATTCAGGAGATGCTAAATCCCCACCTCTTTTTCCGCATATCGCGTAGCTACATCGTGTCGATAAATGCCATCGAGAACATCTCGAAACACCTCGGCACACGCCTCAAACTTCAGCTGCGCCCACACACCGACGACGAGGTGATTGTAAGCCGCAGCCGAACGTCAGACTTCATGGAGTGGCTCGACAACAACTAAAACAACTATCCAACATTTTAGTGAGTTATTCGTTTCGGCGAGTAACTCATTTTTTAACTTACACCAAACACAAAAAACCAACTCTTTTTATTTCATAAAACATTTAGGAAAAAAGTAGCAAAAATTAATAATTTTACCTATCTTTGCAAAGATATATGGGCACATAAAACGCGCATACCCATATAGAAACAACGTAACACACTGAAAATAAAAAAAATAGATAATATGCGACGCCTAAATCTTTTTATTCTACTGCTCGGCCTACTATTCGCAGGTTGTAATGCTCAGCAGCGAGTGCTCTACTTGCAGGATGTTGAGAGCGGAGCCGAGATAGAGATTCCTGAGAGCTATCAGATTCGAATAAGACCTCTCGACCAGCTAACAATTGTTATCAACAGCAAGGACCCCGAGTTGGCATTCCCCTTTAACTCAGCATCGAGCTACTCAGGACTAACAAAGGGCGTAAACCCATCTATCAGCACAGCAAGCCTTCAGGTATTCACTGTTGATAATAATGGCTACATCACCCTACCAATCATCGGCGAGGTGAAGTGCGACGGACTAACACGCAACGAGCTCCAGAAGGTTATCGAGAATAAGATTAAGGAGAGCAACTACTTTGAAGATCCACAGGTGAATGTGCGCTTTGCCACCCTTCAGATATCTGTTCTTGGCGAGGTGACACGTCCAGGTCGTTTTGACATCAAGAGCGACAAGATCACCATTCTCGACGCATTGGCACTCGCTGGCGACATGACCATCTATGGTAATCGTGAGAATGTGGCTGTTATCCGCGAGGTTGACGGCAAGAACATCGTCACAAAGCTCGACATTCGCTCGAGCGAAATCTTCTCGTCGCCATGCTTCTACCTCCAGCAGAACGACATCGTGTTGGTAAGCCCCAACAAGTATAGAGCGGCATCATCTGAGATAAACCAGAATCGTTCATTCTGGATTTCGCTTGCATCAACAGGTATCTCGTTTGCCACACTGCTAATGACAATTGTTACCGTTGCCAAGAAATAAACCCCTGACACACAAACACATTGACCATGATTGAGAATACTGAAAATAATATCGAAAACAAGGGCCCACGATTTACGCTCTACGACATACTACGCATGATTCTATCAAATTGGTATTGGTTTGCATTATCAATTGTATTGTGCATGCTGTGTGCTTGGCTCTACCTACGCTACACATCGCCCATATATCAGCGTTCGGCAACAGTGCTTGTCAAAGACTCGCGCAAGGGTGGTAGCGCCGAGGTTACAGCCTTCAGCGACATCATGGGCTTGGGCCGTCGCTCGGTAGACAACGAGGTACACATACTTCAGTCACGCCGACTAATGGAGCAGGTTGTAAACAAGTATGACCTAAGAACTCAGTATGCAACCAAGGGCCGCATTCGCACACGCGACATGTATGGCTATGCACCCCTACTCGTTAAGTTTGTCGACAACAACCCTCACACCAAAGGTCGCTTCAAGTATCAAATCAATGGCAACCATGTCGTTATTGATAGCTTTGAGATTCCTTCGGTAGACAATCTGACATTCTCGGCAAGTGTGCTTCCAGGCGACACTATTGCTACCCCACTCGGCAAGATTGTATTCGTACCAACGCCATATATTGAGCGTTGCGCCGACTACGAGATATACGTATCGCGCCACACCCTCAACAACACCGTAGATGCATATTGCAAGCGCCTAAATTGCACCATTACCGACAAGATGGCATCGGTGATTGCAATAACCATGACCGACATCGTAGCAAAGCGTGCTGAGGATGTCATCAATGGTGTTATCGAGGCATACAACGAGGATGCTATCGAGGATAAACGCACTATCTCGAACATCACCAAGGAGTTTATCGACGAGCGTCTTGTTTTGCTTAGCGAGGAGCTCAACCTTGCTGATAGCGACATTGCCACATATAAGAAACATAATCAGCTCTACAACCTCCAGAGCCAGGCTATGCTTGGTGCTCAGGAGATTCAAGAGCTAAAGCGCCAGGAGCTCTCTATCGAGGGCCATATTGAGATGGCGGGTTATATCCTCGACTATATTCGTAGTGGCAATACCGAGCACGACCTTATCCCTGCATCGACAGTGGCTATGAGCGGCGCGTCAAACGCCCTCGCATCGCAGATTGAGGAGTACAACCACAGCATTCTCGAGTATAAGCGACTACTTAGCGAGTCGTCGGAGAGCAACCCTATGATTGTAAACCTTCAGTCGCAAATAGCGCAGGTAAGAGGTACTATCATAAGCTCGTTGGAGTCACACATCACAGGTCTTAAGCTTCAGGCATCGCAGATTAACCGCGAGCACCGCAAGGCCAATGCACGCCTTGAAGATGCTCCAGAGAAGGAGAAGGTACTCCTATCGAAGACTCGCCAGCAGAAGGTTAAGGAGGAGCTATATATCTACCTTCTTACCAAACTCGAGGAGAATGCCCTCGTGGGTGCTACAGCCGAGAGCAACGCTCGCGTTATCGACTTTGCATATGGTGCTGACAAACCTATCAGCCCTAAGCGCTCGATGATATACATGCTTGCCCTCGTGATGGGTTGTGCAATACCTTTTGCTATTATCTACCTATACGAGGTGCTCAACAACACCGTGCGTTCGCGCCGCGACCTTGAGTCGGTGCTCACCGCCCCATTCCTTGGTGACATACCTCAGATCGAGAAGACCAATGGTACTATGGCCATAGTCAAAGAGGATAGCTGCGACATTCTATCAGAGTCGTTCAGAATGCTTCGCACAAACCTCAGCTTCATGGCTGTAAACAACCCTATTAAGGTAATCATGACAACCTCGTCGATACCTCATAGTGGTAAGACATTCATATCATCGAACCTTGCAGCGATGATTGCAGCATCGGGCAAGCGCGTGTTGCTCATGGATATCGACTTACGTCGTCGCACACTCACCAAGAACATGGGACACCGCAACGACCGTCGTGGCCTCACATCATACCTCACAGGCAGAATTGGCTCGATAGAGGATATTATCTCAGAGTCGGAGTTCGCTCCAGGCCTCGACATAGTATATGCAGGCCCTCAGCCACCAAACCCTGCCGAGATGCTTATGTCATCGCAGATGGAGAGTCTCATGACAGAGCTTCGCAACCGCTACGACTATATCATCATAGATAGCGTGCCAGCGATGGCTGTTGCCGACGCATTGATTGTTGACCGCCTTGCCGACCTAACTATCTATGTGGTACGCTGTGGCAACCTCAAGCTCGATCAGCTACACGAAATTGAGGAGCTCAACAAGACAAAGAAGATTCACAACATGTGCGTCGTATTCAATGGAGCATCAGCTACAAAGCATAGCTATAGCTATAAGTACAACTATCTAAGCGAGGAGGATCTTCCACAGTGGAAGCGCAATCTTAAGAGGGTAAAAAGACTATTCACTAAGCGTGATTAATTAGAGTAATGAGCAATAGTTACATCATAGCTGTCGACTTCGATGGCACATGCGTAGAGCATGAATACCCCAATATCGGTTTAGATGTGGAGGGTGCTGTGGAGACACTACGCACACTCAACAACAAGGGGCACCGACTGATATTGTTCACCATGCGCTCGGGCGATAAGCTTGACAAGGCAGTAAAATGGTTCAAGGATCGCAAGATTGAGCTTTGGGCAGTAAACGAGAACCCAGAGCAGAAGGAGTGGACCGACTCACCTAAGGTGCTTGCCGATGTATATATCGACGATGCAGGTCTCGGCTGCCCTATCATGTTTATTGATGGCGTACGCCGCCCTGTGGTCAACTGGCGTAAGGTACGCGAACAACTCGAATATCACGGCTACTTGTAGCACGATGGGAGCGCAGACAGACTCCTTATATTAATTAACAGGGCTACCCTCGGGGTGGTCCTGTTTTTTTATGTATAGATGAGTGGGGGTCGGTGTAGAGATGGAACAAATGGGATAGATGAGAAGCGCAGAAGTAGGGAGATTAGGGAGGCGCTATCAACATTTATCCACAAAGCCCTATAGCTAATCATATCCCTATCCTCCCTATCCTCCCTATCCTCCCTATATCAGCCGAATAATCTGTAATGACACAAAAAAGTAAGCACCCAAGGATAGTAGTTAATCTACAACCTCGGGTGCTCAACTTTTCGGGATAGGGCGACAAAAGGGCTCTTATCTCAAAAAAAGCTACCAAGCTATCTCGCAATACTCGTCATACTTGCTCATGGCGAGCTTCACGAAGCCTAAGGTCTCCTTGCTTCCAGAGAAGCGGCCAGCCTTAACCTCAGAACGAGTATAGTAGGCAGGATCAGCCTTGAGCTGGAGATACTTGCTAACAACACTCCACGAGTTAGGGTTAGCACCATCAGCCTTAGCAAGACGACGAGCGTCCATAACATGACCCAAGCCAGCATTATAGCTTGCAAGAATAATACATAGGCGATCACGCTCAGAGATGTTCTCAGGGAAGCCCAAGCGCTGCTCTGACTCGTTAAGGAGCTTGCAAGCAAGGCGCACATTGGTCTCGGTGTTGTGGATCTGGCTTACGGGAACCTTGAAATGTCGTGCAACAATAGGCATAACCTGCATAAGACCTGTAGCACCACGCTTCGACACAAGGCCCTCCTTAAAGCGTGACTCGCAATAGGCAATAGCACTCATAAAGCGCCAATCATAGCCCATCTCGGCGCCGACTCTCTTCATCAGATTGTCGAACTTAGAAATTTTTTGTGGCTGCTTAGCTGTCTCGGCGACAACATCAGCAGCTTCCATATGCCCTACCGCTAAGCTATCAGCCTGTGACTGAGGCGCAGTATCCTCCTTCACAGCTGATGGCTGAGACTCACCATTCTCACTGTCGATGATGGTCTCGGGCTCATCGATGAGGCGTGCTGGCAGCGACAGAGTGCTGCCCAATGATGATTCAAAGCTTGCGAGTACCACAAGCGAGAGAACCATAAAAGATACTCGAATTAACATTTGTTGATGTTTTGTGGGCTGCTATCCCGACACAAAACTCCCCTTTAGTCGTACCACGACCACGAGATACCGAGCTTGAACATTCGTGGGTTAAGCGGGTATAACGCTGTTTGGAAATACTCGCCATTGCCAAATAGATTCATGTTCACATGCTGATACTTCAACAGAATACGCATGCGCTTCCACTTTGCCGCAACAAAAGCATCGAGGTATGGGTAGTTACCCACCTTTACCTCACGCTGGTTGTAGAATACCGATAGTGCAGGATTATAGCCTGGAGCGTAGTACGATGTGTTGTAACGTCCGTCAAAGCCTACTTGCACTCTTAGCACATCGCGCTTAACCCAAAACTCGTAATAGTACGAGAGGAAGGCGCTAAATGTGGGTACAGGAAGCACACTCTCATTAGAGGAGATTTGCACCAATGCCCTATGGTCCAAATGGAATCCCGAGAAACGGAAATCCTTTCGAGCGTACAAACTCGTGAGGCTAATATTGTCTGTGTGTTGCACAGGACGAGAGTCGGCACCATAATATATGGTATTCTTCATAACTCCCTGCCATACACCCACCTCAAGGGCGATGCTTGGCACCGAAAAATTAACCTCGAAACGAGTTTCAGACTCCTTGTCAAAGGAGTTAAACCACACATAGTGGTTTGAGAATAGATTCTCCTGCCAGTAGCCTGGCGTGCGAAGCTCCTGACGGAACTTACCGCTAAGAATCAGGGGATGTTCATTGATGAAGGCTCGAAGGGTGATGTTAGCACCCGCCGAGAGATCACCACCACGATAGCCCGATGGGTAGAACTTAACATCTGCACCCCAATCGGCATATCGTTTAATCATACCGCCCGTCGAGCCATATACATACCACGACGTGCGCTTGTCACGCGTAAGACTACCACTAGGATAATCCCTTAGCTTAAGGTAGGAGTAGGTGTGTAGATCGACACCTACACCACCGTCAATTGTTGAGATTACGCCATTGCGATCCCATGGCTGCACCTGCACAAATACCCTATTAGAGATTATCGTCTCAGAGATAGAGTCGCGAGTTGTTGTTGGGTTTATAAACCAATCCTGGTAGTAGCTATGCTCGGTGGGGATGTAACCACCCTCGCCATCATGCTCACCACGCAGGTTGGTATATGTTGCTCGAACATCGGAGTAGACCTTCGACCAACGATTATACTCGAACTGATGACCAATGTACACCGCCGAGAGGTCGGCCAACGAGAAGTCATACTCGGTGACACGCTGCAGAGGTATGGCATAGGCCTGCTTTACGAAGATGCTGTTGTTGCGATACTTATTCTCAGCCTTCGACGAAGCAAGGCGCACGGGCACACCCGAAGGCATCTCAAAGACCGTATCTGCAATAGCCCACTTACCCACAGCACCACCATTCTCGCGTGCCGAGATATTGTTGTTGATGTAGGCAGCGTGTATCGAGTAGCGCTTACCCGTATGTGCCACTGCCAACGACAGAGCATGGTTCTTTGTGCGCTGCCACTCGTACTGGCCCATCGTACCGCGCGACTTATAGACAACATTAGCCGATGTCGAAGGGTTGATATTCTGCGAGTGAACAAGCTCGAAGTGCTCCTCACGATAGCGCTTCTGACCAGACTCGAGGTATGTGGCATTTGTCAATGGCTGCTTAGCATTGTAGAATGGCACATTCTCAAGGCGTGCGGTATAGGCATCGTAGCTACGAGCAAACGTAAAGTCCTTATCCTGACGGCGGTCAAACCAGTTTATAGGCTGCGACGACTGACCCAAGCCACCCAACGCCATGTCACCCACACCCTTGCGATAGAATACATAGTCGATTCTCCAGTCCTGAAGTGTGGTGTCGAGAGGCTCAATATATACACGGTTATAATCACGATCCACGTGCCACTTCCAGTTCTGCAGTGCACGCACCGTGTCGGAGAAGTAGTAAGACTCCAAGGCACGACGTGGACGCTTCTTACGGCCAGTATCAGTGGAGTCGGCAACCTCCTCCTCCGTACCCTCCGTGTCCTGCATACCCATGCCATTTGGATCCATAATACCCTGAGCACCGATGCCCTGGTTCATACCCTGGCCACGCTGTGCACGTGCCAACGATGCGGCATCGAGCTGAGCATACGACACCCCGGGCAGCATCACTGCCACCACAAAGGCTAAGCCCAAAACTATGTTACGCATCGACCACATGGCATTAAAACTATCTCTTAGGCAAAAATATCCATCTAAGTGTCGAGAGGACAATATAGAGAACGATAATTGCAACAACAGAGTATTTGGTAAAGAAAATAATTAGCAACAACGAGGCGATAATAAAGCCGTAACGTAGCTTGTTGTCGGCAAACGCAAAGCTCTTAAACTTAAGGGCAAACATGCGTATAGGGCTGATTAACAAGAACGAGGCAGCTACCGAGATAACCAAGATATGCTCCTGATAGAGCACCACATCGCCACTATGAGTGAGCGCCGCAAGCGACATGAGCATAAGCGCATTGGCAGGCGTTGGCAAGCCCTCAAACTCGCTACTCTGCGTAGTGTCGATATTAAACTTCGCAAGACGCAATGCCGAGAAAGCAGCAATAATAAAGCAGACATAGCCAAGGTGCGACATCACACCCTCGGGCAAAGCATAGTAGCTCGATGTGTGGCAGTATAGGTCGTACATAACAACGGCAGGTGCCAAGCCAAACGAGATGTCGTCGGCGAGCGAGTCGAGCTGAACACCGAGTGGCGACTGCTGCTTAAGAAGTCGTGCGGCAAAGCCATCGAAAAAGTCGCACACGGCAGCCACGATGATAAGCATCAGCGAAAGGTCATAGGCATGGTCACGCAAAGCAAAGACCACTGCCAAGGCGCCTGCAACAAGGTTTGCCAACGTAAGAAAGTTAGGCACCGTGAAGAGCCTGATTTTGTCGATGTTAGTGTTACTCATAGTCGCACAATTAATCAAATTCGTCCACAATTATGGACATAATAGTTTGCAAAGATACAAAAAAAATTTTATCTTTGTGTAAATTTGTAAAATTTAAGCCCCAAAAAAGTGGTTGACAACAATAAGTTTTGCGTGATAATGGCTGGTGGCGTGGGTACACGTTTTTGGCCAATGAGTCGTCAGAAGAGTCCAAAGCAGTTTTTGGATATCTTGGGAACAGGACGTTCATTCATTCGACATACATACGAGCGATTTGCCAAAATTGTTCCAAACGAGAACTTTATTATAGTAACCAATAGACGCTATAAAGAGCTCGTCTTGGAGCATATTCCAGAGATTAGCGAGGAGCAGATTTTGTGTGAGCCCATAGGTCGCAATACTGCCCCATGTATCGCCTATGCAGCCTATACGTTGCGTCGCAGAAATCCAGATGCAGTGATGATTGTATCACCATCTGACCACCTAATACTCAACGAGGTAGAATTTCACAGAATAGTAAATAACTGCACCGAGTTTGTTGCCAATAACGACGCTCTGATGACCATTGGCATTGAGCCCAGCCGCCCCGAAACGGGCTACGGATATATCCAGCGCACGGGCAATGAGGATATCAGCAAGGTGAAGTGCTTTACCGAGAAACCAAACTACGAAATGGCGCAAGCATTTTTGGAGTGTGGCGAATTTTTGTGGAACTCAGGAATCTTCATCTGGAAGGTCAAGGATATCATCGCAGCGCTCAACGAACATCTGCCAAACCATAGCGCTCTATTTGCCGAGGCTGAGGATAAGCTCGGCACAGAAAAAGAGGCGGAGGCCATCGAGCGAGTATTTGCCGAGTGCAAGCCTATCTCGATTGACTATGGCGTGATGGAGTGCGCAAAAAATGTATATGTGCATCGTGGCGAGTTTGGCTGGAGCGACGTGGGAACATGGGGTTCGGCATATCAGCACTCGCGCAAAGATAAGTATGCCAACGCCCTAAGTGGCAAGCTTGTGCAGACCTACGACACGCGCAACTCGCTGATATTCACACCCGAGAACAAGGTTACTATTGTCAGTGGCTTGAAGGACTATATTGTCGTTGACACCGACGATGTGCTGATGATATGTCCTCGCAGCGAGGAGCAAAACATCAAGAGCTTTATTGAGGATATCCGCTACTCTACGGGCGACGAGCATATCTAGCAAGCCAACAAACAAAACATCAAAACGACGGTCGCTAACTACAGCTGACCGTCGTTTTTGTGAATAAAATGTTATAAAGCCACTCACTCGGTACAATTATTTCTAAGAAATAAGCGTTATTTTTGCGACATTGAAAAATTATATAGACTATGAGCAAGAAAAAAGATATAGAGATTGACGACATGGGTTTGGTGCCCGAGCTCTTCGATGGCAAGCACCAGGTGATACCCATCATTTCGGGTGGCGAGGACACGATTGAGGAGGTGGCTATTCCTGAGACACTTCCTATCCTCACGTTGCGCAGCTCGGTAATATTCCCCGGCTCGGTGACACCTATCACGGTAGGTCGCGCCAAGTCGATAGCATTGGTGCGTGCCGTGGAGGCTGGCGACAGCCTACTTGGCGCTGTGCTTCAGGTAGATAGCGAGATTGAGGACCCTCAGCCAGATGATATGTACAAGATTGGTACTGCTGCGCGTATCCTCAAAATATTGGAGATGCCTAATGGCAACCTAACGGTTATCTTGGCGGGTCTGGAGAAGATTGAGGTTAGGGAGTATCTACAGACACAACCCTACTTCCGCGCTACGGTGTCGCCTATTCAGGATAGCACGCCCGATCCAAAGAGCATCGAGTTTAAGGCGTTGGTGGACTCAATCCGCGAGGTGGCGCTTAGCATCATCAACATATCGCCATCGATGCCTAAGGAGGCGGCATTCGCCATCAAGAATCTCGACTCGAACCGTGCTATTGTAAACTTCATCTGCTCGAACATGGAGTTTACCGACGACGACCGCCAGAACCTTCTTGAGGCACCAGGCCTCATGGCACGTTCGCGCCGTCTGCTGGAGATATTGGTGCGTGAGCAGCAGCTAGCCGAGCTTAAGAACGACCTACAAAACAAGGTTAAGCAGGAGATAGACAAGCAGCAGCGCGACTACTTCCTACAGCAGCAGGCACGTGTTATTCAGGAGGAGCTTGGCGACACGATGGATGCCGACATTGAGAAGCTACGCGAGGCCGCAAAAAATAAGAAGTGGAAGAGGGAGACGGCTGAGCTCTTCGAGAAGGAGCTTGCACGCCTCGAGCGCCTCAACCCCTCTATTGCCGAGTACTCGGTGCAGATGAACTACCTACAACTTATGCTCGACCTGCCATGGGAGGAGATGACCGAGGATCGTCTCGACCTCAACGCCGTGCGCGAGCAGCTCGACAAAGATCACTTCGGCCTTGAGGAGGTGAAGGAGCGCTTGTTAGAGCACCTCGCCGTAATCAAGCTTAAGGGCGACCTTAAGTCACCTATTCTCTGCTTGTATGGCCCTCCAGGAGTTGGTAAGACATCGTTGGGTAAGTCCGTTGCCGAGGCTCTTGGTAGAAAGTTTGGCCGCATCTCGCTTGGTGGCTTGCACGACGAGTCGGAGATTCGTGGTCACCGTCGCACATACATCGGTGCTATGCCTGGCCGCATTATAGAGACTATCAAGCGTTGCGGCGCGTCGAACCCGGTGATTATCCTCGACGAGATCGACAAGGTGTCGAAGTCGAACCATGGCGACCCATCGAGCGCCCTTTTGGAGGTTCTCGACCCTGAGCAGAACACTACATTCCACGACAACTACCTCGACACGGAATACGACCTATCGAAGGTGTTGTTCATAGCTACGGCAAACAACATCTCGAACATCTCGTCGGCATTGCGTGATCGTATGGAGATGATAAACATTCCTGGTTATATCCTTGAGGATAAGGTACATATTGCCGAGAAGCACTTGGTGCGCAAGCAGCGCGAGGCACATGGTGTCGACGAGGAGAAGCTATCGCTCAGCCGCGAGGCTATCGTGCGCATTATCGAGGACTACACTCGCGAGTCGGGTGTTCGTAGCCTCGACAAGAACATAGCGAAGATTGCTCGTAACCGCGCTAAGGCAATTGCCTTTGAGGAGGAGTACAAGCCTATGTTGGAGGCAGCAGACATCGAGCCAATCTTGGGCAAGCCTAAGTTTAAGAATGATCGCTACGACATCGCTGGTATGCGTGGCGTGGTGACAGGCCTTGCATGGACCGAGGTGGGTGGCGACATCCTCTACATCGAGTCTATCCTCACCCCAGGCAAGGGCAAGCTCAACCTTACGGGCAACCTCGGCGACGTGATGAAGGAGTCGGCAACAATCGCCTACGAGTGGGTGATGGCACACCACAAGGAGCTCGGCATCGACACAAAGCTCTTTGAGGAGAACGACCTCAACATCCACGTGCCTGATGGTGCAATACCCAAGGACGGCCCATCGGCAGGTATTACAATGGTGACATCTATCGCCTCGACATACACCGGTCGCGAGGTTAAGGAGCGCATAGCTATGACTGGCGAGACAACACTTCGCGGACGTGTGACTGCCGTAGGTGGCATCAAGGAGAAGATTCTTGCAGCTAAGCGCGCGGGCATCGCAGAGCTAATCCTCTCGGAGGAGAACCGCAAGGACATCGAGGAGATTAAGGCAGACTACATCGAGGGTCTAACATTCCACTATGTTAACACCAACGACGAGGTACTATCAATTGCACTAAAATAGATAAAACCATGACACTCAGAGAGTTTATAGCCAAGCTGGAGGCTGCTGGCGAGCTTAAGCGCATCAGCGCCGAGGTTGACACCCACTTCGAGATTACCGAGATTACAGATCGTGTGTCGAAGACGGAGGGTGGCGGCAAGGCACTACTCTTTGAGAATGTGCGTGGCAGCAAATACCCCGTGCTCATGAACATGATGGGCTCGGATAGGCGAATGGCAATGGCGTTGGGTGTTGATGACCTCGACGACATATCGAGGCGCATAGACAACCTTTTGAAGGGGGTAATGTCGCCCAAGAATACCCTCATGGACAAGCTCCGCATGTTGCCTCTACTACAGGATGTGGCTAAGTGGTTTCCACGCAAGTCATCATCACGTGGCGAGTGTCAGGAGGTAGTGTGGCAGGGCGACGAGGTAGATCTTCGAAAACTACCGATACTCACCTCGTGGCCCTACGACGGTGGACCATTCATCACCCTACCCATGGTCTGCACCCTCGACCCCGAGACGGGCATTCCAAATATGGGAATGTACCGCATGCAGATATTCGACTCAAAGACTACGGGCATGCATTGGCACCGTCACAAGACGGGTGCTCGCCACTACGACGGATATAAGCGCTTGGGTAAGCGCATGCCCGTCAGCGTTGCCATAGGTGGCGACCCAGCATACACCTACTCGGCAACAGCACCCATGCCCGACAACATGGACGAGATGTTACTCGCGGGCATGCTACGCCAAAAGCCCGTGAAGTTGGTTAAGTGCCTCACCAACGACATCTACGTGCCTGCCGACTGCGACTTCGTGTTGGAGGGATACGTTGACCCTACGGAGGAGCTAACCGTAGAGGGCCCATTTGGTGACCACACGGGATTTTACTCGCTTAGCGACCTATACCCCAAGTTTCATGTTGTGGCGATAACATCGCGCCGTGATGCGATATACCCCGCTACTATCGTTGGCGTGCCACCTATGGAGGATGCATATATCGCTAAGGCCACCGAGCGCATATTCCTTGCGCCGATACGCCTTGCCGTGCAGCCCGAGGTGCGCGACCTCTATATGCCTATGGAGGGCACGGCGCACAACCTCGCCATAGTGAGCATCGCCAAGCGCTACTTGGGTCAGCCACAGAAGGTGGCACAAGGACTATGGGGCGCAGGTCAAATGATGTTCAACAAATATCTTGTCATAACTCCCGAAGATACCAATATTCGCTCTAAGGAGGAGCTATTTGGGCTCCTTCGCCACTTCGACCCTGAGCGCCACCTAATACACTCGGAGGGCATCCTCGACGTTTTGGACCATAGCGCTCCTGAGCGTGGCTACGGCGCAAAGCTCGCCATCGACCTTACGGATATAGACCCCGAGGCAGCACCACGCGAGCTGCGTGAGCCATGCACAGCCAAGCCTTGTGGTAGCGTGGAGCTATTCAATACTGAGCTATTCAACGAGTTGGGCCTCGTAATTCTCTATGCCGAGCGCGAGTGGCGCGAGAAGGTAGATGTTAGGGAGTATCTAACAAAGAATGGCATCGAGGCACGCTTTGTCGTCTTGTTCGACCATGGCGCAGCAGGATATATGACCACGGGCGACCTACTATGGATAGCTGCTGCCAACACCGACCCTAAGCGCGACATCGAAGTTTATGGCTCTACGCTTATTGTTGATGCACGCTCGAAGCGCCCAGGCTATGGCAACAACCCCGAACGCTTCCCTAATGCCGTGACATCGTCACCCGAAACAATAGATCTTGTAAACGAGCGCTGGGCAGAGTACGGCCTTGGCGAAAAGATTGAGTCGCCATCACGTCGCTACCGCAAGCTATGGCTATCGGATAGTGCTGAATGGTAAATGGTTATGGGGCAGAATAATCGTGCAAGCAGGCTGATATATCTTATTCCAGCCATACTTATCGCCATAGCTCTCTTCGTCGTTGCACGCCCAAAGCTAAACCGCAACTTTGAGCTTCGTGAGCGCGACATTACCAACACATATATTATAAATAGGGATAGCGCCCTAGTCGAGTACAAGCCATTCGACCCCAACACTGCCGACTACCGCACGATGATCTCGTCGGGCGTGCCACGCATAGTTGCCGTGAATCTTATCAAGTGGCGAGAGTCGGGCAAGGTGTTCCGCATAAAGGAGGATGTGGCGCTATGCTACGGCATGACCGACTCGCTATTCTTCATTCTCGAAGAGTATATCACCATCGGCGATGAGTTCAAAATAAAGCGCAACGCACCTAAGCAGAGCTACTACAGCAAGCCTCACCCAACAAAAAAGGAGCGACACCAATTAAAGACTGAGCTGGTTTCATTTAGCCTCGACACGGTGAGCACCTCTTACCTTGAGCTATTGGGCTTCACGCCCAAGCAGGCCGAGCTTGTCGTGCGCTATCGCGAGATTATCGGTGGCTACCCTTCGTTCGAGAAGTTTGCCGAATGCTACGCCGTAGATAGCACTATGGCTGAGCGACTACGCCCCTACATCATCTTTACGAAGCAAGAGAAGACGGCTGCTAAGATAGCCGATATAGAGTTCCCCATCGAGATAAATGGTGCCGATATTGCGACCCTCGTACGCATTAATGGCATTGGCGAAAAGAGTGCCCAGCAGATAGTGCGCTACCGTGAATTGCTGGGTGGATACTACTCTGTAGAGCAAATTTCGGAGCTTCAGGTGGTGACAGCAGAGAATTTTCAGCGAATTTTACCACAAATTTGTTGCGATAATAGTAAAATTAAAAAAATAAATATTAACTTTGCGGCTCAAAATGAGCTTGAGACTCACCCATATTTGTCGAGTCGAATGCTCAAACGTATAATTAACAAACGACTATTGAAAGGAGGTTGGAGTACCATAGAAGAGATGATTGAAGATAACATATTTTCAGCAGATGAGGCAGCACGCATTGCGCCCTATCTTCAGTTTGGTACAAACCCCGAGTAGATAGCAACGCCCAAGCCCCTGAGCAACAAGGTTGCATCGAGGCAATTTAGCGAAGGTCGGCACGCCAGATAAGGTGCCACAAAACAGAGAACAAAGTATTAAAATTAAAAAATAAGAAAGATTATGATTATCATGCCTGTTAAGGAGGGAGAGAACATCGAGCGCGCCCTCAAGAAGTTTAAGCGTAAGTATGAGCGTACTGGTGTATTGAAGGAGCTTCGTCGCCGTCAGTACTTCACAAAGCCATCAATTGCAAAGCGTGAGGCTATGCAGCACGCTATCTATGTTGAGCATACTTACCGTCAGGAGGAGTAATCCAACAATATGAGGCTTTAACGCCTTAGAGGGGAGTGACTAAATATTAGTCGCTCCTTTTTTTTGTACTCATAAACAATTTTAACAAAATTGTAACACAACTGTAATTAGAAAGAAACAATCTAAGAATATTTTTGCACCGTGAAAAAATTCTTAAGAGTATGAGTATATTACAAGTATTTACACTATTGGGAGCATTGGGAATGTTCCTCTATGGCATGAACCTGATGAGTTCAGGTTTGCAGAAGGCTGCGGGCGACAAGCTTCGTAGTTTCCTCTCAGCGATGACATCTAACCCCTTCAAGGGCGTCTTAACGGGCTTGGGTGTCACCTCAATCATTCAGTCGTCGTCGGCAACCACCGTTATGGTTGTTAGCTTCGTGAATGCTGGCTTGCTAACCCTGGCACAGGCCATCAGCGTGATTATGGGCGCCAACATCGGCACAACGGTAACGGCATGGTTGGTAGCGTGGTTGGGCTTCAAGGCAGACATATCTGTGCTCGCCATTCCACTGATGATCTTCGGCTTCTTGTTCTCTAACTCAAAGCGAGATAAGCGCAAGAACATCGGTGAGCTTATCGTGGGCTTCAGCCTCTTGTTCCTCGGCCTTTCGTTTATGAAGGAGTCGGTGCCCGACCTACGCCAGACACCTGAGGTGTTGGAGTTTGTCACAGCATGGTCGGCACATGGCTTTGGCTCGGTGCTTTTGTTCCTTGCCTTTGGTACAATCCTTACGCTCGTGTTGCAGTCGTCGTCGGCAACAATGGCTATCACGCTTATCATGCTTAGCATGGGTTGGATACCTTTCGACATGGCATGCGCAATGGTACTTGGCGAGAACATCGGTACTACAATCACAGCCAATATCGCTGCTTCGGTGGGTAATACGCAGGCTAAGCGTGCAGCGATGTCGCACACCATATTCAACCTGTTTGGCGTTATTTGGGCGTTGATCCTCTTCAAGCCATTCTTGCAGCTAGTAGGTCTTATCACCGAGAATCTGTTTGGTGTTCCAAACCCTGCTGCTGAGGGCTTTGCCGTAAGCGAGACGGTGGCAGACAGCAATACCGCAGCGCTATATGGACTCTCAATGCTACACACGCTGTTTAACACTATAAACACCCTCATCCTCATTTGGTTTATAAAGCTCATCGAGAGGGCTGTTATGTGGATTATTCGCACACCAGAGAACCAGGAGAAGGAGACCTTCCGCCTCAAGTATATCACAGCAGGTCACTTGGCAACGCCCGAGCTTAGCGTGGAGCAGGCATTTGACGAGATTATCCACTTTGCCAAGATATCGAAGAGTGGCGCAGAGTACGCTAAGTCGGCCATCAACGATGCCGACACCAAAGATTTCGAGACACTCAAGCAGAAGCTCGTTAAGTATGAGGAGATATCTGACCGCATCGAGTTTGAGATTGCAACATTCCTCAATGGTGTGTCGGCAGAGGACGTTAGCGAGGCTACATCGATAGAGATTAAGTCGATGTACAAGATTATCGGCGAGCTGGAGTCGTTGGGCGACTCGGGTGAGGCTATCAGCCGCATGCTAACACGCAAGAATGAGCACGACAAAAAGTTCGATGCGGAGGCTATCAAGAACCTCAACATCATGGCAGATGCCGTTCTTGGTGCTTACGACGTGATGATCGAGAACCTTGAGGAGGCACACAAGGGCACATTGACTAATATCGTAAATGCCTACGACGCTGAGTCGCACATCAACGCTCTGCGCAACAATTTCCGCGAGGCGGCTGTAGAGCAGATCGACAACGGCGCTAAGAGCTACCAGACGAGCGTCTATTACATGGACATCATAAACGAGTTCGAGAAGATGGGCGACTTTATGATTAACATCTCGCAGGACTTGGAGCGTGCATTTATTCACAAGTAACGGAGCTTCAACATTATACTATAACATGGGGTTGTACAACAAATTGTTGTGCAACCCTTTTTTGTAACAAGAATTTAATACTATTGTAAAGGCTTCGAAATAATATACCACTATTTTTGCATCGTGAAAAAAGAGAAAAATTTAAAAGATGAATAATATGGAAAAGAGATTAACCGTAGCACTTGTGGCGCACGACGCCATGAAGCACGACCTTGCAGAGTGGGTGGCATGGAACTGGGAGAAGCTATTATCGCACCGCCTAATATGCACGGGCACAACAGGACGTATCGTGGCAGAGACGCTCATGGAGCGCCGTTGCAAAGATGCCTCAAACTCACGCTTCGACATCACAATGCTTAAGTCGGGACCCTTGGGTGGCGACCAGCAGCTAGGAGCGATGATTGCCAACAACGAGATAGACGTGCTCATATTCTTCTGGGACCCTATGTCGGCACAACCACACGACGTGGACGTAAAGGCACTGCTGCGCCTAGCAACACTCTACAACGTGCCCACAGCCATCAACCGCTCGTCGGCAGACTACATAATATCGTCGTCGCTGATGTCGAACACAGACTACAAGCCCGTAATCAAGGACTACACTTCATATATCGAGCGCAAGGTGAAGTAGGCAACAAGCTCATGCATGTCACATTATAACAACATGTGAAGGTGTGCTAATAGGGAAAAACTGCACCAAAAACTGATGAAAGAGAAAAAAAGTGCTGAAAAATTTTGCCAGTTAAAAAATAGTTTCTATATTTGCACACCATTTCAGAGAAATCTGATGCCCAGATGGCGGAATCGGTAGACGCGCTGGTCTCAAACACCAGTAGGTTCACCCCTGTGCCGGTTCGACCCCGGCTCTGGGTACTGAAAGAGAGAAACGAAAGTTTCTCTCTTTTTTTATTGTG
>JAGBTQ010000008.1 GCA_017631275.1 Alistipes sp. | reverse complement strand
TCCCATTGCCTTCGCAAAGCGTGCCAACTGCTCTTGATGGAGTGTATAATCCTTGTTTGCCATTGTACTCGTCAATTTCTGTTCGCAAATATACGAACAATAATCCAAAGTTCCAAATCCCAAGTCAAGTAACGGCGAAAATTACTCGTTATCGTTATCTGTTGTCGCCTCAAACTCGGCAATGAAACTATTGACCGCATCGAGGGTATCGACCTTAACGATACGACCATCGTACTCTAAATAACCACTCGCTATCGCCCATATTGTTCTGTATAGTTCTTAACGCTCTACCTCATTCTTTTTATTGCCATAGTTATTTGAGTATTATTTATATATTATTCTCTACGGCTGAAAGGATTTCGTCACGAAGGGCACGGGGAGTGACATTCTTCTTAATTACCAGCAGATAGGAGTTATAAATCTGCTCAAGGATAAAGCTTGGGGCAAGATCGCCCGTTAGGCGAATAGCGTTCCAATGACGTTTATTGAAGTGCCAAGCCTCGGTAATCTCCTCGTGTAGGTCGCGTAGCTCAATGGCCAAATCAGGGTCACACTTGACAACAACGCGGTCATTGCGCCTAAGATCCATCACGGCAAACCACTTACCGCCGACCTTATACACTAACGTGTCGTCATCAAAGGGTGTGGTCTCAGCAACATAGGGTAGGCTGAGGCAATATTTGCGGATATCTTCGATGCTCATACTACGTCTTAACGAGTAGTACAACAGCCGTTGTAGATACGCCCTCCTCGCGACCCTCGAAGCCAAGGCGCTCGGTGGTAGTTGCCTTAACCGAGATGCGATCAACAGCAATGCCAACAACCTCAGAAAGACGCTCACGCATAGTGTCGATATGTGGACGCAGCTTAGGGCGCTGCATAGCAATAGTGCAATCTATATTGCTAATAGAGTAGCCTTTAGATATCACCAATTCAACGACATGTTTAAGCAAAATGGTTGAGTCGATGCCCTTATACTGTTGGTCGGTATCGGGAAATAGCTTGCCAATGTCGCCAAGGGCCAAAGCACCAAGCATAGCATCGCAAATGGCGTGTATAGCCACGTCGCCATCGGAGTGTGCAACACAACCCTTCGTATGCTCAATCTCCACGCCACACAACACCAGGCGCAAGCCATCTGCCAAAGCGTGGACATCATATCCATGACCAATTCTAATATCCATATCTATCTCTTTTTACGTTTATAATCGAGCCATCGGCGCATAGCACCCAGCATCTTGCCACGTACCCAGCGAGGCAGCGATAGCCACAATCGCTCTCTACGTCGCCAACGAAGTGTTGTGCAATCAATGACCTTGCCACTTGCACGGCGCACCATATCTACAACGCCAATAATCTCGCCACGCTGACACTCCTCGGTTTGTATGATATTGCCATCACCCTGAAGCACAACAACGCCATTAGTCACGCTCAACACACGGTGAACGATAATCTGGTTTTGCGCACCACGAAACATCGCTATACGACCCACGATATGCTCCTCGGCATCTACGCGGCGCACAATGATAACATCGTCACCAAAGCCGAGCATAGGCAACATACTGTAGCCCTTTACGTGAAGCTCGAAGCTCTGGCCAACAGGAACAAGGAGTTCGATATTATCTAAGACCTTATGCATTGTTAATCATCGTTTTATACGACAACTGTGCAGCCTCCGAATTAGGCAGACATGCCAAATGATATGCAGGCACACGACGCAACAACTCGCCAAGAGTTGAACAGATAGAGTCCTGCAATGAGCCATCGTGCGCAAACTGAGGTGGGGTAGATGGCAACACTGCACCAATGGCTGCGATTGTCGAGAGTCGCGAAATGGCATTGTGTGGCGCCTGGCTCAAACGGCAGAAAGCAGCGATAGGGTAGCTAAGGTTCTTGTAGCATGGTGTCTTACCGCTCCATGGCGAGCCATAGATTATGGCCTTGCCGTCGATAAAGCGCACGATTGGCGAGTCGTCATTGAGCAGACGTGCACCCGTAATATGCTCACGCCATAGGCGGGTATGGGTACTCTTGCCCGTGCCCGACTCACCGAGAAACAACACCACACGACCCTCACACTCGATAGCCGACGAGTGGATAGCAATAGCGTTGTGCGATGCGAGCACCACGCCAAATAAAATCCACAAGCCGAAGCGCAAGATAGCTACATCAACATCGCCCTCGAAGATATTTGTTGTCATGCGCATTGTCGTAGTGTCGATAGCAAACTCCGTAACACGGTCACTATTGTCACATGGCGTAATGCGATAGAGGTAGCCATCGGTGGTCTTATAGAGCACGCCCTCGGCATCGGCCTCAGCAAGGTATGACTCAGATAACCTCTTAAGAGTCTGCGCATCGTAACTCTTTACCTTATCATTTGCTGCAAATAGGCAGTCGGCATCGCCCTCTACCTCGGCCATAAATGGTGCAAAGCCACGAAGACCCAGCGCCACAAGGTCGCATTCTGAGCGTAGGCGTACATCAGCGATGATATAGTCGTAGTGTGTCATTATTCAAGTGTTATTATTCGGTCGCAATACCCCAACGAACTCTCGCGGTGGGCAATAACAATGATTGTAAGTCCCTTCTGCTCGGTCGATAGTCGGCATATTGCGCTATTAATATTGTTCTCTGTTTGCGAGTCGAGCGACGATGTAGCCTCGTCGAAGAGCAATACGTTACACTGCTTATAGAGTGCTCGAGCAATGCCTATTCTCTGGCGCTGACCACCCGAAAGGCGTGAGCCAAGCTCGCCAATACGGCTATTTACGCCAGCCGATAGCGAGTCAACAAATGGCTTGAGGTCGGCAAGCTCAATAACCTTATTAACAAGATCATAGTCGATGTCCGATGCGTTAACTCCAAAGGCGATATTCTCGGCAATGGTTGAGTCGGTGATAAAGACATTTTGTGATACGTAGCCAATAGAGTTTTGCCACATGGCAACATTCTCGTCGGTAAGCTCGGTATCATCAACCATAATACTACCATTCATAGGACGATAGAGGCCCAAAATAATGTTGAATAGGGTAGTCTTACCTACACCCGACGCACCACGAATACCCACACGCTCACCACGATTAATCTTTAGCGAGAAGTGTGATAGGGTATCACTTTCGGCATCATCAAACCTAAACGACACGTCGTCGAGCTCGATACTTCTCTTTAGCTCGATGCGCTCTGTGGTTGAAAGTATCTCATCGGAGCAGTCGTTAATGTCGATATCCTTGAGCGTATCTACCGAGTAAAGGTTAAAACGCAACGTACTCCATGCCGACATAATGTTGCGCACAACGGGCAAAAGACGGATTGCAGCCACAACAAATATTCCGAACATTAGCTGTATATCCATATTACTTGAGTGTCCCCATATTGCCATAGCAACCAAGCCAACAACCACGCCTATCTCAATAAATGCTTGAGGTAGCATAGATATCGATGCATGACGGTTACGCAAATCAACAATCTCAGTCATCATATCATCGAAGCTACGCAACATATAGGGCATAGCACCGCCAATCTTTACATCTACATACCCTCTGTAGGTCTCTGCCACGATGCGATTTTTTGCTCGTTGCACCTCGTTCTCACGACTACCCACCTCACGCAATCTACGACGCACGACAAAATAGAAGAGTAGCACGATTGGCACAAATATCACCACTGCCACAAGGGCAAGGTATGGCGAGTAGAGCACCAAAGCTGTAAGAAAGATGACGAGCAGCATTATCTCGCCTGCAATCTGCGCCAGAGGCTTTAATACTCCAGTTGCAAACATCAGGCTCACAGCATTAACATCGCGGGCCAAGTGCGCCGAGTTACTGCGCTTGATAAAACCCAAACCACGCTGATAGTAACTAACGTACAATCGTCGAGAAATATACTTATACAACGAGAAGATATAGCTTCGCTCAGCACGATAGAGCAGCTGGTTGAGCACATTCTTAAGCACCAATACACAGACAACCATACCGCACACCACAGCTACAAAACCATCAGCCGAGAGCCCTAACCACTCGTACGCCTTGCTCATATAGGGATTTGCCTCGATATCTCCGCCAACGATGATCATCAGCACTGGCACGAGCATGGCAATACCCACAAAGTTGAGCAATGCACGCACAAATATCGTCACAGCGACAAACAGTGCTCTGCGACGAAAACTCTCGGGAATGACTCTATATATCGACTTAAACATCGTGCAAATATACAAACATTCTTACTACTTTACAACTTTGTTAATCTCTCCGAGATTTACATACCACACATAACCCTCAATCTCGTCGTAAAGATTCATCTTGTGAAGCAGATCCATATACTCGTTAACCTGATCTAAATAGCGAGCACTCCTCTTATCACCAAACTTGTAATCTACCACTACGGCTCTGCGACCACTAATCATCACTCTATCGGGTCGGCGTACCTCGCCCGAAGCAACAATCTCTGCTTCACACTTAACATCGTCCCATCCATCAGAGAACCACTCACTCACGTTCTCATCAGCCATAAACCTTGTGATGTTATCGCTTAATTCGCACGCCTCAGCCGACGATATTAGCGCATCGTTCTCCATGCGTTTAATATTGCGCCTTAGGTCATCAAACGTTGTTGCACCCTCAAACACACGATGCAGACGGATACCCAACCTAAGTGAATCATTGCTAAAGCTAATACCCTCGTCAGCAAAACGGCGCGAACGATAGTGTACCTTAACCTCAGGAAGATGCGACGTATAGTCGTTCAACACAACACTATCGGCACCTCTCTGTGCCTCTCGCTCTTTGATATGTAACTTCGTGCCATGACGATGAATCTTGCGACGCACACCATCAACATCAGAACATATCTCCGCATCAGGGAAATAGCTATTGGCAGCAACACTAAGCAGCTGAACGATATCGCTGATAGACTCCGTTGATTTAGACTTGGTATTTAGCTTAGTAGGCACAATCATATAAAGCTCCTTTGAAGCTCGTGTAACTGCCACATATAGCAAGTTCACTGCATCGACATGACTCATCACCAGCTCGGTATAATAGTCTGGTGTAAACGCAGAGTTTTGCATATCCTTGCCATATACCACTGGAAACTCTCCAATATCTGCAGCATCGCCCGTCGTCGCCTTTGACCATACCACCGACTGCAACACAGCTCTGGGTGCCGTATCCCACTTACAATATGGGATAATCACAACGTCACGCTCCAAGCCCTTGGCCTTGTGAATTGTCGATATTTCGATAGTGTCATCTGTCATCTCAACACTGAGCGTCTCATTCTTTCCCTTTTCTACCCACCAATCGAGGTAGTGCTGAAGGTCAGATATTCGCGATGTTGAGAACGAGACTATACCCTCGTGCATAGCCTGCATGTAGGCAATCTGCTCTGTGCGCTCAAAGAGTCTATACTCCACAACAACAGCCTCGAATGCCTCCATAGGCGAGAGGTGTGCGATGCGCGACAAAAACTCGCGCTCTCTATCATCAAACTTATGTTCAAGCGAGTTGTCCAAGAAGCGATTATAGACTCCTCGCTCGATATTATTTGTCTGATCTACAGCCAACCTAAATAGCGAGATGATAAACTGCGTGATTTCGCTATTCTCTATTGTAAGTGAGTCCGACGTAAGCACATTAAATCCTCGCTTACTCTGCTCCTTGTATGCAAACAGTCGTTCAGCAACCTTGCGACCATCATTCTTACCACGCACCAATATCAGAATGTCGCGATATCTATATCCTCTGTTTATCGCATCCTCGATAACCTCGATAAATGGCGAGTCATCTAACGTAGTATCAAAGAATGTTATTTCGGCATATCCCTCATCATCGTACTCCTTGCCCAGCACCTGCTTATGCTTATCGTAAGCCGTGCTCACAATATTATAAAGCGAAGCATGAAGTGATTTGTTTATATACTTATTATTTAGTGCATTGTCTATGATGTTATTGATATATTGATTGTCGGTAGCAACAACCGAATCAATAAGATTGCGATTGAAGTCAACAACCTTTTCTAAGCTTCTAAAGTTCTGCTCCAGGCGCTCTATTTGGACACTATCTCGACCCAAATCCCCGATGGCAACATCTTGCAGTAGTCGCCAGTCGCCTCCACGCCAACGATAGATAGACTGCTTGACATCGCCTACGATAAAGACCGAGCACGCCTCGCTCTGCGACATGGCATTCTGCAACAGTGGCAACATATTTTGCCACTCGCGCACCGATGTATCCTGAAACTCATCAATCATAAATCGCTCGAAGCGATTACCCACCTTCTCATAGATGAATGGGGCATTGCTATCATCTACAAATGTTGAGAGAATATGCTTCGTCTCACCCAACACCATGATATTCTCCTCGTCACATATCTTATCGACCTGCTCCGAAAGGTCGGCAAGAAGCGCGAAGCTGCGATAGTTGCCACGCAAAAGCTTAGCCGTGTTTATCCTCTTCTCAACATCTGAAAACGAGGAACATATTTCCTGAAGTATGGGTTGGAGCTCGATTGCAGCATCGCGTACATTGGCATCAGCATCTTTACTATACCACGCATCAATATCGTCAGCAGCCTTAAGCATTGTTGCCGTAGGCTCTCCGAGATCACCCTCGGCATACTTATAAAATCTAAAGACAAAGCTCCGCGACTTACCCGCAAACATATCGGCAGTGAGTCCACGGCTTGCGATAACATCTACCGCCCTATGTCCCAAGCCCTTAAGATAGTTCTTTGCACGCTCAGCATCAGCGACAATATTAGCGACAATCTTGCCGAGCTCCTCCTTCGACTTACGAAGCTTCGTGCGTTCCTTGCTACGCTCCTTGAAAATCTCGTTACCCAACGAACGTAGGTCGCCACGCATATCCCAGCGCTCGCCGTCGTTGATACGCTCCTCGACAAACTCGAGCATCCAGCGCTTAAGGTCGGAATCGTCAGCAATCTTCTCGACAAGACGGTCGGCACTACGGGCAAGAAGTGAACTATGGTCGAGTTCGATGTTGTAGTTTAGGTCGATACCAAGCTCCTTTATGAAGGCACGTATGATGCGCTGAAAGAACTTATCGATGGTAAGCACACTAAATCGTGAGTAGTCGTGCAAGATAAGTGTTCGAGCCTTTAGTGCCTGCTTGCGAACTGCATGCTCTGGCATCTCAAGCTCTTTACACAACTTATCCAGATAATTACTCTTCTGTCCAGTAGCCAAGATGTGAATCTCACGCAATATGCGGGACTTCATCTCCTCGGTAGCCTTGTTTGTGAATGTCACAGCAAGAATAGCACGATATAGTTCGGGACGCTCTACAATATCTCGAACATACTTATATGCCAGCTGATATGTCTTACCCGAGCCAGCACTTGCACTCAATATCTTAGCTCGTTTCATCGTCTGCATATCGATTTATAGTCACAATACTTGCACATATCTACATCATCACACTGCACAAATGGCTTATCGTAGTCGAACAACTCCTCAAGCACATTGCTTAGCTCGCGCTCAAAATCTTCGGCAATGGCAGTGTATCTCTCGACAACCTCACCGCTACTCTTATCCACGATATTTGGCGAATAGTCCTCACCGAGCATCTTAGATGCAAAATAGAGCGTAGGCATCGACTCCACGCCGTGACTCTTGTTTAGCATCATCGAGTAGAGCAGTGTCTGAAATATGTTTGAAATCCTCTCCTTAGCCTCGCCACGGAACAAGCCTTCAACTCCATTAAACTCGAGATGAGGCACATTTCCACTCTTATAATCAATAATTTGCAGTGTGCCATCAGCTCGCTCATCAATACGGTCAGCACGGCCAAACAGATTTACATGGCGACCGTTCGAAATCTCATATTTGTAGGCTATATCGTCCTCAAGACCACGTATTGTAAAACCACTATGTTCAGTATCGGTATCGTAACGCAGAATGCCTCGTAGAATATACTTTAAAATGATATCTCTAACAAGGATTGTATCACCCGAGAAACGCTCTGCAACACTCTCCTTCGAGTGGTGTATGAGCTCCGAGATTTTCATATCTACAACGCGCTCAACTACCTCCGGGGTACACTTCGACTTGATAGCCGACATAGGATTAGCCATACCAACAAACTCTCCATACAACTCCTGCATACTCTCGTGCAAGATATTACCAAACATCAGAGCGTCTATAGTCTCCGAAATCTCATCTTGAGTTCGTATCTTAGCCACCGAGTAGAGATAGAACTTAAACGGACACTCAACATATCTAAACAGCGCAGTGGGCGATAGGGCAGACTCATCATCTGTGATATATTTGTTGAGTATCGCCCTCTCGTATTCGCCTTTAGCAACACTTATTGGAGCAGCCTCCTCGGTGCTGAGATCGACACCCACAGAGAGTTTATCGATGCTATAGGACGACTCATACTCAAGCTGGTGGATATATCTACTACACTCGCCCGTACTCTTTTCATCGGCACGCGAGCAATAGAGCATAGTAACACTCTTCGCACGCTGAATAAGGCGATAGAAGTAGTAGGCATACATCGCCTCGTGCTGCTCGGGCGTAGGTATGCCGTAGGCCGCACGTAGGTTATAAGGGATAAACGACGACTGCCCCGTCTTGTCGCTCGGGAAGTTAGCATCGTTCATCGACAAGATGATGACATTATCAAAATCTACGTTTCGTGTCTCAAGAATACCCATAATCTGCACACCCTCAAGCGGCTCACCCTCATAGGGGATAGTCACCGTTTGGAGGTGACGACGCACAAGCGACACAAACACACTCAACGGAATGTCGAACTCACACCTCTCGATAGAGTTCACCAACTTTGCTATCTCGTCGTAAGCAATATTCAGATACTCAATATCAATAGGCTCAGCCGATGGCATAGAGCCAACAAGCTCAGATATGACATCAAGCATATATTTAGCTATCGCATGCCAATCCTTTTGTTTAGAGAATATTGCACGTAGAGTATTATCATCTTCAAACAACCTATTCTCGACAAATAGGATTCTATTTTGCAAGATGTGCGAGTCATATTTCTTAGCCACCTCACCCAGGCTATCGCAGAGGTATGGGTGCGACAACAGACCATGAACATCGGCATGGTAGAAGACATCGACGCCATCGCCACTACGACTATTGCCATGCTGCTGCAAATCTATGAGGCGCTCGATAAGCGAGTAGGCGAGGGTGTTTTTAAGGGGGTAACCCATCGTGACATTCACCTTATCCACACACTCAGGCACCGAGTGAAGCATCGGAATAAGCATATTCTCGTCGGTGAGCACTATTGCAGTGCGCTTATTCAGCATCTCGGGGTCGAGCGACTCGAGCAACTTTGCAACATACTTACACTGAGCCACATTCGACACACAAGCAACCGACTTAAATTCCTTCTTAGTATCACTAAAATTTGTCGATGTAATCTTGTCATCAGAAGGGAATAGATGCAAATTCTCGCGCATAAACAGACCCGCCTCGTGCGACGTGTTCGCAACATAGTAGTCGTCGTAATCCCAGTAGAACTCTGCGCCATGCTCCGAGCGAGCAAGATACTTAAAGAGTCGCTTCTCGCACTCCGACAGAGCATTAAAGCCTGCAAAAACAAACCTCTTGTTCGGAATCTTAACATCCTCACCTCGCTCGATATTCTCAACCGCACAACGATACATCATGCCAGTGTAGGCAAAACCGAGCGACTTAAGTCGCTCATGGTAATCCACATAAACATCGTATAGCGTGCGCCAGATATGCAGAAATCGCTGCTTCTGGCTACTTAGCGAGTCGCCATCACCAATACTCTTCCAAAACGAGATGATGCGTAATTGCTCGGGCGTGAGATACGACACATCTGTCTCAAGCTCCTTGATATCCTCGATGTTGCGTAGTAGCTGCTTGGCATCAACAAGATACTTGTCGATGAGGTCGAAATCGGCAATAAGCATATCGCCCCAGAAGTAGAATTTATCAAACTCCTCGTTGGGGTGATACTTTATATAAACTTTGTAAAGCTCTGTAATTAGGCGTATTCTATCACCACGCATTAAGCCTGACGCACGCTCCATTATCTCATCAATGGTCATCCATTGAGGTTGCCAGCGTGGCAGTGCCGAGAGCTCGAATAGGGCATCGTCAAAGAATACCCTTGCACGACGCGACGGGAATAGTATAACAAGCGAGGATAGATCGCCAGAGTAGCGATCTAAGAGTTTGTGAGCCAGCTCACTAAGAAAACTTGATGCCATAATCGCTATTTTAGCTGCTGAACATCGACACCAAACAACGACTTCTCAGTGCGAAGAAGCTCAGGTTCCGACTTGTAGAATATCTTACCACCGGTCGAGCTTTTAGCCTCAAGACGTCCTATGGCATCCACCTTAACCTCAGCATTATGCTCGGCACGAACAATCGTAGATACACTCTCTAGCTCCACAGCATTGTATTTTGCTGTAGCCACATCGGCATCGTGATAGAGCGTCGAGCCACTAATCTCCACTCGGCTATCGCCACTGATGCGTATCTTGATATCTTTGGTATCGACTTCGGCAACAAGCTGCGCTCCATTTGACACAGTAATATCCATGATTTTTCCCGCTAACACACCATCAACATGGGTGTCGGCACGTGATAGTCGTATATCCACAAGGGTATTGTAGTAGAGCTTAACCTCGGTAACACCCACACGCTTAGGGTCGTAGCGCTCACGAATTTTCAGAACGCCATCACGATCAACCTCCACCGCAAACTTCGACGACTCTACGCCCTTTGTGTCGTAGATGATATATGGCGCCTCATCTTTGCCCACAGGTGTTAGTGTTAGCTTAATACTCGCATCAACATCTAAAGCATTAAAACTCGATGTCCACTGCTTAACGGGCTCACTATGGGTCGCAACGGGCTCCTGAGCGTAGGCAAGAGATGAGCAGATAACTGCAACAAAAAGGGATAAATATCGTTTCATAAGCTCTCTACAAATAAATTATTTGTAAAGATATAAAAAAATCGCCAAACCACCAAAAGTCTGACGATTTTATATCATGTTATGACACCCCTAATCCATGCGAATAACAACATATGGAGCACCAGTTCTTCGTGCCGCTTCGATACCCACTGCCGAATCCTCGAAAATAATGGTCTCAGCAGGCGTTACACCCTCACGGCGCATAGCTTCAAGGAATGGATCGGGAGCAGGCTTAGAGTGCTCAACATCGTCACCCGTGATTATGCCATCAATACCATCTTCTAAGTTCAAGTATCGCATAACATTGCGTATGTTATCTGCGTGACCAGTAGATACTATCCACACCTTAGCGCCCATCTTGCGCATCATGCAGCACCAATGCCAAAGTTCGGTGTTGAGCTTAACCGTGTCGAAGTATTTAGGATATAGTTCAACCTTTCTTTGGCGCAATTCGGCTATTTTTGAGCTATCCTCAAAACCCAGCATGCGCATAAACTCGATGCATCGCACACCATAGTACTTCTCGAGATACTCCTTCTCGGTTAGTGTAATACCAACCTCTGATAGTGTCTCGATATAGGCACAAGCATTTGCCCTGCGAGTATCGACGAGGGTGCCATCAAAGTCAAGTAGAATTAACTTTATGTTAGCCATACTAATCGAGTGATTGCATGCTTGATAACGCAATACGAATTATACGCTGATAATCGTCTGCATTAAGCTCCATAAAGAAATAGTGCACAGGGTCAACGCGAGTATCGTTCAAGCTAACCTCGTAGTGGAGATGTGGCAAGAACGACAAGCCAGAGTTACCAGATAGCGCAATAATATCGCCACGATGCACCGTCTGCCCCTCCTTAACTCGAATATCGAGAAGATATGCATAGCGCGTTTTATAGCCGTTGCCATGATCTATGACCGCATACTTTCCATTGGTCGAGCTCTTCTCTGACACCATGTCAACACGACCATCTGCAGTGGCATAAACAGGTGCTCCTTCAGGCACGAGGTAATCAACGCCATGATGCTCAATCATAGTGTGATTGAACGGGTTAATTAAAGGCTTTTTTCCAGCCACTAAGAGGGTTAAACGCTGATTATTTACTGGCTGAATTGAGGGTATATTACTGAGCTTCATATAGTCATAAACAACAGCATCGCCAAAGTCCTCGTACGACTTTACCATGCGCTCAGCATCTCGCATCGTACTCTTAACCATATTGTCGAGTATATCCTGCAACTTGCCATTGCTCATCTCCATAAGCTGCGCACTAAGCTCTTGACGCGAGTTATCATCGCCAGCATTCAGCACGTATGGGTCTGACTGAAATAGCTTTCTAAATACGCTCTTGTCGCGCTCAACAACATTATCGAGCACATCATCAAGAATCTCGTAGCGAGCCTCAAGGCGCTTATACTCGCTCTTCAAATCATCGACAGAGTGGCGCAAGCGATGCTCATTGGGCATATCAACAACGAGAGCAAATATGATATACCAGCCAATAATCATTGCTGCCCACACAAGACCCTTATAGAGTATTGGCATCACTGTTCTCATGACGCGTCTTCGCTTAACCTTCTTGCGATATGTAGCCTTTACTTTATTCTCCATACCATCACTAATTTCGACTACTCTCAATTTGCTTCATAATCTCCTGGTAGCGCTCCTCCGACATATCCTTATCGAAGTAGTGCACGGGGTTAACGGGGGTATTTCTGTAACGCACCTCATAATGAAGGTGTGAGCCCGTTGATGTTCCGGTGCTACCAACCTCACCAATAGTCTCGCCACGACGCACCCAATCACCCTCGACTACATAGCGTGCCGAGAGGTGGGCATATCGTGTAGTGTAGCCATGACCATGATCAACCTCAATAAGGTCGCCATATCCGCCCTGAACTCTCGAAAGGCGAATCTTACCATCTGCCGTAGCATAAACAGGCGTTCCCGTAGGGGCAGTTATATCTACTCCGTCATGCATGCGCCAAGTGTCGAGCGTAGGGTGGTGACGCATGCCAAATAGACTACTTACACTGCGCATCTTAGTGCGGTCGATAGGCCATATCGAGGGGATAATCGCTGAGTATTCAGCCTTCTCCTGAGCCTGCTTCTGCGTGGCATCAAGACACACTGAGGCATAATATATGTTACGCATTAACCTATCCATTCTCAGCCACATATCATGGCTTATCTCACCATAATATTTATCTTCGTGCAGATGCTCATACTTAGCATCAACATAATCTGAATATATGCCTGGAATGCTCAATGTATCGATACCCAAAATCGGGCGATAGACATATTGGTCACGATGTTTCAGATCGGCAATGGTGCGCTCTGCCGAGCTAATCTTTCCATAGAGTATTCTGCACTTATCCTCGAGGCGCTTGTTCTCGCGACGTATGCTCGACATCTTTGGCGTGTCGCCATATGTTGATATAAGGATATTGCTCGATGCAGCAATAAGCATAGCCACAAACAACTTTACGACTATTCGCACCCATCGAGGCCTCTCGTTAATATCAAATTTCAACACTTTTCTTATTTCCTCGCTCATCTTTTTAATAAAAATATTAAAAAAGTCGATTCGACCATACAAAGATACGGAATTTTGTTTAATTTTGCAACCGCATTATAAATATAGGTAATAGAAGATTAAAAAAGTAAATTTAAGATATATGGAATCAAACAAAGTAAGACAAGCGTTTCTGGAGTTTTTCGAATCGAAGCAGCACCACATTGTTGCTTCAGCTCCGATGGTTGTGAAGAACGACCCAACACTCATGTTTACCAATGCAGGTATGAACCAGTTCAAGGATATCTTCCTTGGCAATGCACCTCGCAAGTGGCCCCGCGTGGCAGACACCCAGAAGTGTTTGCGCGTATCGGGTAAGCACAACGACTTGGAGGAGGTAGGCCACGACACCTATCACCACACAATGTTCGAGATGCTCGGCAACTGGTCGTATGGCGACTACTTCAAGAAGGAGGCTATTGAGTGGGCATGGGAGCTCCTTACGGAGGTTTACAAGCTTGATAAGAGCCGCATGTATGCAACAGTCTTCGAGGGCTCGGAGGAGGATGGCGTAGCATTCGACCAGGAGGCTTACGACTACTGGAAGCAGTTCTTGCCTGAGGACCATATCATTCGTGGTAATAAGAAGGACAACTTCTGGGAGATGGGCGAGACAGGTCCTTGTGGCCCTTGTAGCGAGATTCACTACGACCTTCGTGACGACGAGGAGGTAGCAAAGATTCCTGGTCGCGAGATGGTGAACATGAGCCACCCTCAGGTTATCGAGATTTGGAACCTTGTGTTCATGCAGTTCAACCGCAAGGCTAACGGCTCACTCGAGGCGCTTCCTGCTAAGAACGTAGATACAGGTATGGGCTTCGAGCGTTTGTGCATGATTCTTCAGGGCAAGAAATCGAACTACGATACTGACGTGTTCCAGCCTACGATTGCTCGCATCGCAGCACTCTCGGGCAAGGAGTATGGCAAGGACGAGAAGGCAGATGTTGCTATGCGTGTTATCGCCGACCACCTTCGTGCTATCTCATTCTCTATTGCCGACGGTCAGCTTCCAGCAAATGCTAAGGCGGGCTATGTTATCCGTCGTATCTTGCGTCGTGCAGTGCGTTATGGCTACACATACCTTGGCTTTAGCGAGCCATTTATCTGCAAGCTTGTTGATGGTCTTGTTAAGCAGATGGGCCACCAGTTCCCTGAGCTCGTAGCACAGCAGAATCTTATCGAGCGCGTTATCGAGGAGGAGGAGGCATCATTCCTTCGCACGTTGGCTACTGGTATCAACCTCTTGGAGGGTGTTATTAAGAAGTCGGCAAACGGCAAGATTTCGGGTAAGGATGCATTCGTGTTGTACGACACATACGGCTTCCCTATCGACCTTACCGAGCTTATCGCTCGTGAGCAGGGCGTAGAGGTTGACCTCGAGGAGTTCGAGAAGGAGCTTCAGGTGCAGAAGGAGCGTTCACGCAACGCTGCACAGCAGGATATCGACGACTGGCAGGAGCTAATCGCCATTAAGGAGAGCGAGTTCGTAGGCTACGATAGCCTTGAGGCCGACATCCGCATCGCTCGCTACCGCCGTGTTAAGTCGAAGAATAGCACTACATATCAGCTCGTGTTCGACCACACTCCATTCTATGGCAACTCGGGTGGTCAGATTGGTGACGTGGGCTATATCGAGAGCGCTAACGAGAAGATTGAGATTGTTGCTACCGAGAAGGAGAATGGTCTTATTATCCACATCGCTAAGCAGCTTCCCGAGAACCCTAACGCTGAGTTCCGTGCAGTTGTTGATGCTGATGCTCGCCAGAAGGCTGCCAACAACCACACTGCAACACACCTCGTGGATTACGCTTTGCGCACCGTTCTTGGCACACACGTTGAGCAGAAGGGCTCTATGGTGACACCTCAGGGCTTGCGTTTCGACTTCTCGCACTTCCAGAAGGTAACATCGGAGGAGATTCGTGAGGTTGAGCGTCTTGTAAACAAGCTTATCCGCAGCAACTTCCCACTCGTTGAGAACCGTGAGGCTACTATGGCTGAGGCTGAGGCGGCTGGCGCTATCATGCTCTTTGGCGAGAAGTATGGTGACAAGGTGCGTATCGTGAACTTCGGTCCTTCGACTGAGCTTTGTGGTGGCACTCACACCTCTGCAACAGGTACTATCGGCTTGTTCAAGATTGTTTCTGAGAGCGCTATTTCGGCTGGTGTACGTCGTATCGAGGCTGTTACGGGCGAGGCTGCCGAGAGCATGGTTTATGCTGCTCAGGATATCATCGGCTCTGTTGAGCAGATTATCCGCAGCCCAAAGATTGTTCAGGCTATCGAGAAGATGGTTGAGAACAACGCAGCTCTTGGTCGCGAGATTGAGGAGATGCGTAAGGAGAAGGTTGCGTCGCTCGCTGAGCACATCGCATCGACAGTGCAGCCAAAGGATGGCATCATGCTTATCTCACGCCTCACTAAGTTCCAGCCTGAGGTGATGAAGGACTTGGCATTTGCTTTGCGCCAGAAGGTTGACTCTAAGCTTGTGATGGTTGTGGGTAACCTCTTCGACGGCAAGCCAACAATCAACGTAATGCTCTCAGACGATGTTGTTGCTGCTGGCGTTGATGCTGGTACTACTGTTCGTGAGGCTGCTAAGCTCATCAACGGTGGTGGCGGTGGTCAGAAGCACTACGCTATGGCTGGTGGTAAGAACGCTGAGGGCTTGCAGGCAGCAGTAGATAAGGCTGTGGAGATTATTATGGAGAAACTCAAGTAATTTACTAAATAACATTAGCAAACAAAATGAGCAACAAAGTATTATTGATGATATTGGACGGCTGGGGTATTGGCGATAAGAGCAAGTCAGACGTTATCTACTCTATGCGTCCAGAGTATATCAACGCCATGACAGCACAGTATCCCCATGCTGAGCTTAAGACCGATGGCGAGAATGTAGGCTTGCCTGAGGGACAGATGGGTAACTCTGAGGTGGGCCACCTAAATATTGGTGCTGGTCGCGTTGTGTATCAGGACCTCGTGAAGATTAACCGTGCTTGTCGCGACAACTCTATCCTCGAGAACAAGGAGATTGTTAAGGCCTTTGAGTATGCTAAGGCTAATGGCGTGAATGTTCACTTTATGGGTCTTGTCTCTGACGGTGGTGTACACTCATCGCTCGACCACCTTTTCAAGCTCTGCGACATCTCGAAGCACTACGGCATCGAGAACACCTTCGTTCACTGCTTCATGGACGGCCGTGATACCGACCCACGTAGCGGCAAGGGCTTCATCGCAGCATTGGAGGAGCACATGGCAAAGTCTACTGGTAAGATTGCCTCAATCATCGGTCGCTACTACGCCATGGATCGCGATAAGCGTTGGGAGCGTGTGAAGATTGCCTACGACCAGCTTGTTAATGGCGTTGGCGAGAAGGCTACCGACATGGTGGAGGCTATGCAGAAGTCGTACGACGAGGGCACAACCGACGAGTTTGTTAAGCCTATCGTGAATATTGATGCTGAGGGCAATGCTATCGGCACAATCAAGCCTAACGACGTTGTTATCTTCTTCAACTATCGTAACGACCGCGCTAAGGAGCTCACTATCGTGCTCACGCAGAAGGATATGCCTGAGGAGGGTATGCACACCATGCCTTTGCACTACTGCTGCATGACACCTTACGATGCTACCTTCGAGGGCTTGCACATCTTGTTCGACAAGGACAATGTGCCTAACACCCTTGGCGAGTATGTTGCAAGTCAGGGCTTGAAGCAGTTGCGCATTGCCGAGACCGAGAAGTATGCCCATGTGACCTTCTTCCTTAATGGTGGTCGCGAGGCTGAGTTCGATGGCGAGGAGCGCATCCTTGTTGCTTCGCCTAAGGTTGCCACCTACGACCTTCAGCCCGAGATGTCGGCATACGAGGTTAAGGATAAGTTAGTTGCGGCTCTTGGCGAGCAGAAGTACGACTTCATCTGCCTTAACTTTGCTAATGGCGACATGGTGGGTCACACTGGCGTATATGAGGCTATCGAGAAGGCAGTTAAGGCTGTCGATGAGTGTGTTAAGGATGTTGTCGAGGCTGCTAAGGCTAATGGCTACGAGGTTGTTCAGATTGCCGACCATGGTAATGCCGACAACGCTGTTAATGCCGATGGCACACCTAACACTGCACACTCACTCAACCCAGTGCCCATCGTGGTTGTTTCAGACCGTGTAGCTAAGGTTAAGAATGGTATCTTGGCTGACGTTGCACCTACCGTTCTCGACCTTATGGGTCTTGAGAAGCCTGCCGAGATGACTGGTGAGTCATTGGTAGAGTTCAAGTAGTCGAACAATACCTATATATATAAAGTATCGCCTGCGGGAGTTATCCTGCGGGCGATATTTTTTTGGTCTAAAAAGGTCAGATGAGTAAAAGTCCAAGTCCATTTGTCCATTTTGGCTATGTAAATGGACAAATGAACAAACACAAGATTAATCATTAATTATATATATCAATTATGAACAATTATAGATATCAGTTAGAGAAGTATCGAGGTAGAGGTAGTAGGTATGTATGTCCTCAGTGTGGACGCAAATATACATTCACTCGATATATTGATACTCATAATAATAATGAGTATGTCAATGATAAAGTAGGTAAGTGTAATAGACTTGATAAGTGTGGTTATCACTACACGCCTAAACAATACTTTGAGGATAACCCTTGGGGGCGAGAAGACAAAAGTCCATTTGTCCATTTACATAGCCAAAATGGACAAATGGACGTGAACAAACCACAAGTTACTCCTCGAAGAGAGCCTTATGGTGTAATACCGAGGTGGTTTATGGAGCGCATAGCATAAAAAAAAATGGGAGCGACCACCAGTCACTCCCACATTATCACTCTTAGATAAGGATTATCTACGGCGCATGCCTCCACGCTGCATGCCTCGCATCTGCTGCTGAAGACCACCACCCGCAACCGTACGCATCATCTTGCGGGTCTCCTCAAACTGCTTGAGCAGACGATTAACATCGGCAATGTTAGTACCCGAGCCCTTAGCGATACGCTCGCGACGACGAGCATTAATAATCTCAGGGTTCTCGCGCTCAGCAGGGGTCATCGAGTCGATGATAGCCTCAGTCTGCTTGAAGGCATCGTCAGGAATATCAACATTCTTAAGCATCTTGCCCATGCCAGGAATCATCGAAGCGAGGTCCTTAAGGTTACCCATCTTCTTAATCTGGTTAATCTGGTCGCGGAAGTCGTTGAAGTTGAACTGGTTCTTAATAAGCTTCTTCTTTAGCTTGCGTGCCTCCTCCTCGTCGAACTGCTCCTGCGCACGCTCAACAAGCGACACGACATCGCCCATGCCCAAGATACGGTCTGCCATACGCTCAGGGTGGAACACCTGCAACGCCTCCATCTTCTCGCCAGCAGAGATAAACTTCAAAGGCTTATCAACAACCGAGCGGATAGAGATAGCCGCACCACCACGAGTGTCACCATCGAGCTTCGTGAGAACAACGCCATCGAAGTCGAGGCGGTCGTTGAACTCCTTAGCAGTATTTACGGCATCCTGACCCGTCATCGAATCGACAACGAACAAGGTCTCCGAAGGGTTGACTGCCGCCTTAATAGCGGTAATCTCCTGCATCATAGCCTCGTCAACAGCCAAACGACCCGCAGTATCGACAATTACGGTATTGTACGACTTAGAGCGTGCATACTTGATAGCATTCTCGGCAATGAGCACTGGGTTGTTGTTGCCCTCCTCGGTATATACCTCTACGCCAACGGTCTGACCCAAGATTTTGAGCTGGTCGATAGCCGCTGGACGATACACGTCGCCCGCAACCAACAACACCTGACGACCCTTCTTGCTCTTGATGTGTGCAGCAAGCTTACCCGAGAAGGTGGTCTTACCCGAACCCTGAAGACCAGCAATAAGGATTACTGCGGGGTTGCCCTCGAGCTTAATATCTGTTGCTGTGCCACCCATGAGCTGTGCAAGCTCGTCGCGCACAATCTTGGTCATCATCTGTCCGGGCTTCACCGAACGCAACACGTCCTGACCCAACGCCTTCTGCTTAACCTCGTCGGTAAAGTTCTTAGCAACCTTATAGTTAACATCGGCATCGATAAGAGCACGACGAATCTCCTTAAGGGTCTCGGCAACATTAATCTCGGTAATGCGACCCTCACCCTTTAGGATTTTAAACGAGCGTTCAAGTTTCTCGGTAAGATTTTCAAACATATATTTTTCGCTTTTAATTATTTTCTACATTTAGCGCACAAAGATATAGAATATATCTTAATTTTCCAACGCTATAACCTCATTATACCAATTTGTAGTCTTCCACTCACCCGTATAAGCATCGCTCGGAGCAGAGGTCGTAACACCCGAGTAAACATCGAGGTTAATAGGGTAGGTGCCATAGGTGCCATATGCCGAGTAGAAGGTTTCAAGAGTGTAGGTTGCCACGATACACTCGTCAAGCTTACGACTAAAGCTATTAAGTGCATTACTATCTGTGGCAACAACATTTACCCACTCGCCAAAGTCGTAGAACTGGTGATACTTCTGACCCTCGTATGTCTGCAGCGTCGAGTTATCATACTCAGTGCGCTTTTTAGCACTCTGCATAACTACACGCACAGCATCGGCAAGAGCCTCAATCTCAGAGCATTTATACACCGTAATTGAACCACAACGTCCGTTACCCACATACTCACTCTTGTAGTACTCGTGGTAGCTTCGTGCAGCGCCATCATAATCTGTCGACTCGCCATAGTCGGTAAACAGATAGGGTAGTGTGCGATGATAGGGAAAGCCCTTACCCATAATCTCGCATGGCGATGCAATGATGTAGTTTGCCGAATTGCGCAGATCGTAGATAGCCTCGATGTTCGACATGAAGCAGGCATCAAAAAGTATGTAGTCGAGGCCTACGCCCGACGACTCGATACCCGTTGCCAACTCGTCGATATTTAACTGAACATTATTCTCGCCAAAGGCACGAGTTTGCTCGGCACCCTCAGCCACAAGCCACGGATTGTAGCTAACGCCAAATTTTTCGATACCCTTATCACGATTAAGTGCCTCGCGCGTAATCCAGCCCTGACCATGTCCGGCAAAGACAGCACCATAGCGCTTAGCTGGGGCAACCTCAGCCATCTGGGCAAGAATATCACCTATAGTCTCGGGCGTGATTGCACTCTTATCAAGGCTTACGTCCTTAATACGTAGCTCGACACACTCACCGCCATTAACATTGTGGCATAGCTCGCCAATATATCCCGATGTGGCGTTCTCCTGGCGGAAGAAGACAACCCTATTCTTATTTGCCAATATACCCGTCTGTATAGCCAATGCCGCATCTTCAAGGTTCGTCTTGAAGTAACGGCTAAGGCTTGTGCCCAAGAAGCAGAACATGAGAGTGTGATTTGCCTCGGCTGGAGGCATGCCATACTGCATCAGTGTCACTGTTGCGGGCACACAATTTCGTGCAGAGATGGTAATGTTTGCCGTGCGAGTGTCGCCAGTATTCTGCTCAACACTTAGACTAATCTTACCCTTCACCGAGCTACTTACAACGCTCACCCACGGCTCATCGCACTCCACGTCTATCCTTACGTTCGACTCCATAATATCAGAATGCACAGCGTACTCAATAATAACCATCTGCTCAACACGAGTACATATAGCATTCTTAGCGCTGATAAGATAACGATGACGCTCAGCGCCAACACATCCAACAAAGCTGAGTGTGATAAATGTCAAGAGTAAAAATAGCAAATATCGCTTTAGTTTCATTTCAAATAGTTTTTGATTTACCAACCCCCAACCACCTACTTATACTCCTGTGGCTTAAGGTTATTAAACTGCCATGTTCTATCGCGCTTGATGACAACGTCATCAGGCTTATTGCGATATACACGGCTATAGTCAAAGTAGAAGCCCTTAATCCTGTCCTCGCCCTTCTTTGTCAGCGGAACATACTCAACATTGCGGCTTACGATTCTGCTCTGACCATACTGATAGCCCTTCGATGCAAGCAGGTCGTAGGCGTGCGAGAACATCAGTATATGCCATGGCGACGACTCCCTAAGTCCCGTTCCCGACGACTCTATGGTGCTGAGTATGCCATTTAGGTGGCGGAAGTATTGCTCCTCGCGTTCAGTATCGCCCAATGCACCATATGCAAAAGCCAACATATTTAGCACCTTAGGGTTAAATGGGTCGAGCTCCATTGCCTCTACACCTCGTTCGATGAGTGCCTCAAGCTGCGATATCGTAGGCTTCTCAATGTCGATACCACTCATTATAAGCAACATCTCGTCGAGCGCACGGTTCTCAACAAAGGGGCGATAAGCCTCCTGATATAGGTAGCCGTAGTAGAGGTAGAAATACTCCTCTGGGGTCATCACCTCGCCACCATTACGATACTTTAGCATTAGGTTAGTATAGTAGTATGGCGATGTTGCCGAGAGCGTTTGATGCAAAATATCATCTTCGTCGGGCACACGCTTTGTGTCATCTTGCGCCATGCATATCACGGGCAAGAGTGCACATAGTAGAGATAGAAGTAGTTGTTTCATAAAGTAATATATTGGTCATATGACCAACGCTACACCTATCTTAATTCGTATTTCTCGATGGCTGTTTTAATCTCCTCGGTAAGGCTCTCTGTAGCCTCGACCAAAGGCAAACGCACCTCAGCACGTGTAAGTCCCATTAGAGATGCCATAGACTTAGCACCCACAGGGTTACCCTCCTTAAATAGCAGATTTATAGGCTCCTCCATCTGCTGCATAGCTGCCTCAGCCTCCTCTATCTTACCCTCCATAGCATCGTGCACGCAACGACAGAACTTCTCAGGGAAGGTGTTGGCTGCCACAGAGATAACGCCATCGCCGCCACGCTTAACAAGCTCTACAGTAAGACCATCATCACCCGAGAGCACAAGGAAACGCTCGGGACGACCATCAAGAATCTTCTGCATCTGCTCCACATTGCCACACGCCTCCTTCACTGCCACAATCTTATCCGTAGCATGAGCCAGACGAAGCGTAGTCTCGGCAGTCATATTTAGTCCTGTACGTCCTGGCACGTTGTAGATAATCACTGGCACGGGCGATGCCTCGGCAACAGCCATAAAGTGGCGATAGATACCCTCCTGCGATGGCTTGTTGTAGTAAGGCACAACGCTAAGTATTGCCACCGTGTCCGAGAGGTCGAACGTGCGTAGCTGCTCAACAAGCGCATGCGTATCGTTTCCACCCATGCCCGCAACAATCGCCACACGGCCCGCCGTCTGCTTAACGATAAATCTAAGCACCTTGTCACGCTCCTCGAGCGACATTGTTGCAGTCTCGGCAGTAGAGCCAAGCGCCACAATATAATCTACGCCACCCTCGATAACATAATCAACCATGCGACCAAGCGCCTCGTAGTCAACCTCATAATCCTTAAATGGGGTGATTAGTGCTACACCTACACCCTTAATCTTATTCTGTATCATAATCGTGTAATTTTTTCATATTAAAACAATGTTCCTTGTATGGGCTTATCCACAACTCTCTGCGCTAGCTCTTTAGGCTCAGCCTCCACCGTAGGTTCAATCCTCTGTGCCGAGGCTATCATCGCCATAAACTCACTCTCGTCGATAATTCTCACGCCAAGCTTCTCGGCCTTCTGTCGCTTTGCTGGTCCCATGTTATCGCCCGCCACCACGAAATCAACATTTGCCGATACTGCCGCGAGGCTTCTACCGCCGTGCTTCTCGACCAATGCCTTCATGTCGTCGCGCGACATGCCAGCAAACTTTCCCGATATCACAACACTCTTACCCTCAAGAGCATTAGACTCTCTTACCTTATCCTTTACCTCAAATTGCAATCCCGCACTGCGCAAGCGTTCAATAATCTGCAAGTTCTCCTCCGAAGCAAAATACTCAACAATGGCATCGGCAATTTTTGAGCCCACCTCCTCGGCTTCCGAAAGCTCCTCTACACTTGCATGAGCAATAGCGTCGAGCGTGCGGAAGTGCGACGCTAGATACTTTGCTGTGGTCTCGCCAACGAAGCGAATACCGAGGGCAAACAACACCCTCTCGAATGCAACCTCCTTAGATAATCTTGCCCCCTCCAAAATATTGGCTGCCGACTTCTCGCCAAGACGTGGCAGTGCAGCAAGCTGAACGGGATCGAGATAGTAGATATCCGATATATTGCGAATGAGACCATTCTCCCACAATAGCTCAATAGTCTCGCCACCAAGGCCCTCAATATCCATCGCTTTGCGCTTCACGAAGTGCTCGATGCGACCGACAATCTGAGGCTTACAGCCACTTGCATTAGGGCAATAGTGCTTAGCCTCGCCCTCGTAGCGCACAAGCTCGCTACCACACTCGGGACAGTGGGTGATATACTCAAACGGACGACTATGCTCATCACGCTCCGAGAGCTCCACCTCAGTAATCTTAGGTATAATCTCGCCGCCCTTCTCCACATAGACCATGTCACCAATGCGGATATCGAGCAAGGCTATCTGATCGGCATTATGTATCGACGCACGCTTAACGATAGTGCCTGCCAACTGCACAGGGTCGAGGTTAGCCACAGGCGTAATAGCTCCCGTGCGACCCACCTGAAAATCTACACTACGTAGGCGCGTTAGTGCTCGCTCGGCTTGGAACTTATAGGCCACAGCCCAACGTGGAGCCTTCGCCGTAGAGCCCAGCTGTCGCTGATGTGCATAGCTATTTACCTTTATCACAACGCCATCGGTGGCATAAGGCAAGTTCTTACGCTCACGATCCCAATATGCAATAAACCTCTCTATCTCCTCGCGCGAACGGCATATTGATGTATGGTCCGAGATTTTGAAGCCCCACCTACGTGCTGCCTCAAGGTTTTCGACATGCGTTGCAAATGGGAGGTTATCTCCGGCAAGCTGATATAGTGTACAATCGAGACCTCGGCGTGCCACAATCTGCGACGACTGCTGCTTAAGTGTTCCTGCCGCAGCATTACGAGGATTTGCCAAGAGTGGCTCACCCTGAGCCTCACGCTCACGATTTAGCCTATCGAACGAGGCATATGGCATGATAATCTCGCCACGAATCTCAAACAGAGCAGGGTAGTCCTCGCCAAGAAGGTGCAGAGGTACAGTGCGTATTGTTCGTACGTTGTTAGTCACATCGTCGCCACGCTGACCGTCGCCACGCGTAACAGCACGACTTAGTGCGCCATTCTCGTAAGTAAGCGATATTGCCGTACCATCGAACTTAAGCTCGCAGACAAACTCCACCTCGCCAATCTCGCGCACGATGCGATCAACCCACTCTCCAAGCTCCTCCGAAGAGTATGTGTTCGACAACGACTGCATGGCAAAGCGATGCTCAACACTCTCGAAAGCAGAGGTAAGGTCGCTACCTACGCGCTTTGTTGGCGAGTTAGGGTCGGCATACTCAGGATACCTATCCTCCAACTCTTGCAGCTCGCGCAACAGTGCATCGAACTCAAAATCAGATATCTCTGGCGAGTTCTCCACATAATATTTATGGCTATGATAGTCGAGCTCTTCCGTAAGCTTCAACATTCGCAACTTATCCTCTTCGCGGCTCATTAGTTCAATTATATATAATATGTGGTAAAGTTAAGCAATTTGTTTGAAAAAACGAATAAAAATCGAAAAAATAAAAAAAATATTGCGTAATGCTTGCACATTATCAAATTGTAATTACATTTGCGGAAAATTTTAGAAAATATGGCTACTGCAAATACAAAGAGACGATTAGTTACAAGCATTCACAACCTTAGCCCAGAGCAGTTGGCAGAGGTTAAAGCATTATATCCACTTGGTTTCAACGAGGTGATGCAGCGCATCGACAAGCCAGATGGAACATTTTTCTATGTAGTACCCTACGAGACCGAGGATACCTACTATCTACTCAAGATCGACGTAAAGATCGACGACGGTCAGGAGGACGACAACGACGGCTACTACGACGAGGACGACCTAAAGGGTGCAGACGAGCTTGCTGATGCAGCAGATGACGCATCTGACGACGACTTTTAATCAATAGAATATATGCATTGAGGTGTTACGACAATTCGTGACACCTCTTTTTTGTACGAGTATGGAATGGTTTGTGTTGTTAATGTTTCGAATTTAAACAACATAATACCATGATTACAACAATGAAAAAATTGATTATCGGCATGGCAGCACTTGTCGGTGGTGTCAACCACTCAGTCGCCTGCACAGGTATCTCGCTCACTGCAGCCGACGGAAGCTACATTCAGGCACGAACCATCGAGTGGGCAAAGGGCGAACTAAAGAGCTTGTATGTCGTCATTCCGCGTGGCGAAGCACTACAATCTTACACACCAACGGGACTCAACGGACTTAAATTCTCGGCACGTTATGGCGTTGTCGGACTCGCCGTTGTAGAGAAGGAGTTTATTGCTGAGGGCATCAACGAAGCAGGACTCTCGGCAGGCCTATTTTTCTTCCCCGACTTTGGCAGTTACACCCTTTATGACAGCGCAAAAAACACCACTACACTTGCCGACCTGCAAGTTGTTCAATGGATTCTCACACAATTCAGTAGCATCGACGAGCTAAAGCAAAATATAAGCAATGTAAACATCGTCGGTCTTGAGGAAAATGCCGTTGTTCATTGGCGCATTGGCGAGCCAAATGGTCGTCAGGTTGTTATGGAGATTGTGGGTGGCGAAGTATCATTTTTCGAGAATACCGTGGGTGTCATAACCAACGCCCCTGGCTTCGAGTGGCACCTTGCCAACCTCGACAATTATGTCAACCTTCGCCCTGGCAGCGCCTCGCCCCACAACCTTGGCGAGCAACCACTAAAGCCTATCGGCGGAAGCTCGGCAATGCTCGGTCTTCCAGGTGACTTTACACCTCCCTCACGCTTTGTTCGTGCCGCCTTCTTCCGCAATACAGCACCCCAGCGCAAAGATGGTCACGACACCGTGTTGCAGGCATTCCATATTCTAAATAACTTCGACGTGCCGATAGCCATCGAGAACCCCGATGAGAAGACTCTTCCAAGTGCTACGCACTGGACATCTGCCATCGATCTATCAGCACGCAAGGTCTATTACAAGACCGCATACAACAATACTATTCGACAAATCGACCTTAAGCAGATAGATTTTACCAAGATTAAGTATCAGTCACACTTGCTCGACGACACGAAACAACAACCAATACAAAATGTGACTATTAAATAGATTATATAAAGCAATACTTAATGTAGAGGTGCACGCTCAAAAGGGTAGTGACACCTCTTTTTTATTCGAGTTGTTTATCTTTAGATAAATTTTCTTATCTTTGTGTGGCAATGTAGGCAATAGGAGAGAATAAAAATGAGCGACCAACAAGCCGCTCATTAGTGACTCCGAAAGGATTCGAACCTTCATCGTAAGAACCGGAATCTCAAATTCTATCCATTGAACTACGGAGCCATGGCACAAAGATAGTTGTTTTTGTTGTTACCACCTAATTAACAGAGATAAAATTTTGATGTGTCATAATGAGTAATTGGGCTTGTAATGGCAAACAAAGAGCAACACTGGAATAGGCTAATCGATGTTATCGAGTGGCTCGACACAACTCCCAACCACTTTGCTATAGAGGTGGGTATGGTGCGTGCCGAGAACATCTACCACATCAAGAATATGGAGTTTGGCATTTCCACCGAGTTTGCCGATAGGGTAGTGAGCCACTATCCCGAGATTAGCCGCACATGGTTGCTTACGGGCGTGGGCAGCATGCTTGCCGCAGAGGCAAATAGTGGCATGAACATACCATACTACACCGAGGATATCACCGATATTTTGCCCTCTATCGAGAGTGCCGAAGTGTCGGGCTATGCCAACTTACCCTTTGCACCTAAGTGCGACCTAATAGCTTGTGTATCACACGTTAGCAACAATGCCGAGAACTCCAAGCAGTTGTTTTTGCAATATGCCGACATCTCGCAAATAGACACCAAAAAGGAGTATATCCTCCACACCTATCGCAAGGTTATATGGTGCTCAGTACTAAACGTTGAAGGTGGCATACTACACCTTGAAGACAACAAAACGGGCAGTGAGCTTAAGCTCGAGCGCGAAGCTATAAAGCAAGCATGGCTCGTTGTAGCAAAACTTGATATTAATAAAAACTACTAAGATATGAATCTACTATCAATAGTTTGGGATTGGAACCCGACTTTTATTATGCTTGGCAACCTCGATATTCGTTGGTATGGCCTTATGTGGGCTATTGCCATTTTAGTTGCTGAGCGCATCCTTGCCTACGCCTACAAGCGCGAAGGACTACCCTCACGCACCATTGAGTCAGCATTCCTATGGATTGTCCTTGGCACATTTATCGGTGCACGTGTTGGCCACTGTCTATTCTATGAGCCAGAGGTCTATCTTGCTGAGCCTTGGCGCATTATCACCGGCATTCGCGATGGTGGCATGGCAAGCCATGGCGCCACAATAGGTATCATTCTTGGCGTCTGGGGCTTCACACGTCGCAACCATCTACCATTTATTTGGGGCATGGACCGCATTGCTATTGTTGCTCCGCTAAGTGGCGCTGTGATCCGCTTCGGCAACCTCTTTAACTCCGAGATTGTCGGCTATCCAACCGACGTTGCCTGGGGCTTCAAGTTTGTGCGTCACGATGCCTACCGAGCATGGGTTGAGTATAATGGCGATGTCCCTGCCGAGATTATCGAAAACATTTCTGCACGCCACCCAGCACAGCTCTACGAGGCATTGTGTTATATTGCTATCTTTGCCATTGTGATGTATCTATATTTTAGAAAGGATATGGGTCGCCGTCGCCCAGGCGTGCTTATCAGCATTGCGCTAATCGGAATCTTTACATTGCGTTTCTTCATCGAGTTCTTGAAGGAGCGCCAGGTAGACTTCGAGGAGGGTATGTCGTTGGATATGGGTCAGCTACTCAGCATACCATTCATTATTGTGGGCGTTGCAATACTTATATACGCTTTGCGTCGTCCCGAGGTTAAGGATCTCGGCGCCGTAGTAAGCCATGCAAACAAGATGTACGATAAAGAGGATAAGAAAAATGGTAAACGAAGTAAATAAGCTAATACTCAACACCTTAGTTGAGCAAGGCGCAGTATATATCCCCAACATAGGAACACTTAGCATCTACCGCACTGCATCGCGCAAGCGCGGTAGCAAGATTAGTGCACCATCATACTCTGTAACCTTCACCACAGAGTGCAAAGCAACATCGCTTAGCAGCGTGATTATGTCCGTTGCCAATATCGATAAGATCTCTGCCGATGACATTGTCGAGCGCTGGCACAAGAAGCTAAGCAAAGATGGTAGGGTAGTAATCGAGGGTGTTGGCACCATCGCTAATGGCTATTTCTCGCCAGATAGCGACCTAATCGCAAAGCTAAATGCCCACAACGAGACAATACGCCTTAGTGGCAATGCAAGCAGTGGCAAAAGACTTTGGCTCATACCACTAATTATCGTGGCGTTTATTGCCTTAGGCCTGAATCTCTATCTGATTTTCACCGACCGCGAGCCAGCTAAGCAAGAAATCATTACGACTGATACTTCAACCAATACTTTAGTTGCTGAGAATATCATAATCGAGGATCAGAATATTGCTACTGACACTACAACTGAAGAGGCTACCACGGAGCCGGTAGAGCCTGTGACAGAAGTTGCTGATACAACAGAGATTACTACAGCGGTTGAAGAGGCGCCTATTGTAGAGGAGGCTGCACCTGCCGAGGTTGAGGCAACACCCGCACAACAAATCGAAGAGCAGCAACCTGAGCAGACTCCTGCTGAAATTACCGACTGGCGACAGCTCGGCGCGCGCCACTATGTGATATATGGTAGCTATTCGAACACCACAAATGCAAACAATGCGATACGCAAGATTTTGCGTCGCAATCCAGCAGCTCAGTGCCAGATTATTCGCATTGGCTCATTGCATGGAGTAGCCGTATATGGCAGCTACAATCGCAACGATTGTGCGATATTCAAGCGTCAGCACCGCTCGTTATATAAGGACGCGTGGATTTATACACCAAGACGTTAAAATCAAACACTTGAATGGCATTATCTCAAGCTCTCACTAAGCTCATAGACAAGTTTTACGTTAGTCCCGTCAGCAAGTTTTGCTCACGTGATTTCTTTCGCTATGGCGTGTGCGGTGCAACAAATATGGTGCTCGATGCATTGTGGTATTTTGTGATCTATCACTTTGTGATCAAGGCTCGTTATATCGACCTAGTTTTTGTCACAATATCGCCCCACATATCGTCGCTCGTGATTGTCTTTCCGATTACATTTTTCACAGGTTTTCTACTTAACCGCTTCGTTGCCTTTCATGCCACAGAGCAAGCCAGTGGCAAGCAGCTGAAGCGTTATGCACTTAGTGTCGTCGGCTCGATTATCATCAACTATGTCTGCATGAAGCTATTTGTTGAGCATTTCAACATTTGGCCGACACCGTCAAAGTTGCTAACAACGATAGTGACTGTAGCTTATAGCTACGTCGCTGCTAAATACTTTACGTTTCGTAAACCAAAGAGCAACGCCACAAAGCAGGAATAATTTCTCCGCTTAATCTACCATTTGCACGTGCAATCCTTATTTGATATTGCACGTGCTTTGTTTTAAAGGTATTACTTTCTTAGCGCATGTAGCCTCAAAATGTTTATCGCATCTCAGCTACCCAATGTAAGACTCTCCTACCCCTCCCTATATTTATTTAACATAATGTAAATATTACGACACAGCCTTAATAATCTATAGCATAAAGAGAATTAGCAATAAACAGCAAAGGAAATGTCGAAAAAACTTATTGGGGAAATTAATGTCTATTGAGCCAATCAACAAGAGCTTTTACGATGGGACGTATAACCAAGAAATATGCACCTATAATAAGAATTACATGGAATATAAAATAAATGTCTAATGTGTCGTTAGAAAGCTGCATAGTATAATATTGTGTTAATTTTATAATTTTATTACAATGTATTCAAGAATGTTTGGAACGATGTAACAAAGGTAGTAAAATATATTTATATTAATAAATATAAGGTAAATATTCTATATTCTATTTTTATTTGCTATCTTTGCGGTGCATTTTAGCAAAATTCAAACTATTTGAAACTGTTCATATCATGTTGAGTAGAAGATTGCTTCGCATCAAGGTCGCAAAGAACCTTTACGCGCATCTCAAATCAGGATCTACGAACCTTATGGCTTCGGAGAAGAATCTCATTGTGTCAATCGACAAAGCTTACGACCTATATATTCAGATGATGTCACTCATCGTCGATGTAGCTCGCTATGCTGAGAACCGCATAGAACTTGCCAAGCAGAAGAAGTTGCCTACATACGAGGACCTAAACCCAAACCGTCGTTTTGTTGACAACGCAGTCATCAACCTCTTGGCTAATGGCGAGAGTGTTTCTGACGCTATTGCAACACGCAAGCTATCGTGGAGCCACTACCCTGAAACTGTTAAGGATATCTATAACCGCATGATTGAGAGCGACTTCTACAAGAAGTATATGAGCGCTCCAATCTGCACATTTACAGACGACAAGAAGTTTGTAGAGGCATTCTACATGGCTTTGGAGGAGGACGAGGCACTCGCCGAGAAACTCGACGAGATATCTATTCTCTGGAACGATGACCTTAGCTTTGCGTTGTACATGGTAATCCGCACTGTATCAAGCATCAAGCAGAGCCACACCGACATCAAGATGTTGCCAAAGTTCAAGAGCGAAGACGACCTCGATTTCGCTTGCACACTATTCCGCAAGGCGTTGGTGCAGTACGAGGAGAACCAGGATCTCGTTGATCGCTACACAAGCAACTGGGATGTTGAGCGTATTGCCTTCATGGACAACCTCATTATCTCGATTGCCATTGCCGAACTTACCACCTTTGACAGCATTCCAGTGAAGGTTACACTCGACGAGTGGATCGACATTGCTAAGTACTACTCGTCACCAACAAGTAGCAACTTCGTAAATGGCGTGCTCGACAAGATTGTAGCCGAGCTTACTGAGAACGGCCGCATCAAGAAGAGTGGTCGCGGTTTGCTATAATGTGGAGAATGGTAGCAAGAAAGCATATAGCATCGTTGGCAATTATCGCCACAGCACTCATAACGATTAGCTGTGGTGGTAAGACCACGACTAAGAGCACTGAGCTACCCTACCAAGGCATCGAAGCAACCATTCGCACCGACTCAGTAACTGAAGTATTGGTTGAGCTTGGCGATGTACCATACTCAGCATTAGCCACAAAGTCGATACGTCTGCACAACCCTACCGAGACTCCCCTATCACTTCTTGACTATCAGGCCACATGCCGTTGTACGTGGATAAATCTACCAACAGCACCTATAGCTGCAGGTGAGTATGGCGAGGCTGAGGTAGTCTTTGATAGCCGTGGCGAGCGTGGCTCGGTTGGCAACTACATCGACATCACAACATCAGATCCACGATGCCGCATTGGTGTTTGGATTAGTGCAAATGTGAAGTTATAGGCTTCCAGCACAATATTTTATATAACATAACGTTAAGCACACAAATAAATTAATTAAATATTTAAAACTATGAACTTACTTTTTATTGCAAACGAGGAGGGCTCTCAGGAGGTTGTAGCACAGGCTACAGAGACTACTGCTGCTCCTGCAACTACAACTGAGACTATCGCTGTTGAGGAGACTCCAGCAGAGGCTACTGAGGCTGCACCTGCAGGTGGTGGCATGTCATTCTGGCTTATGATTGTTGCCATGATTGCTATCATGTACTTCTTCATGTGGCGTCCAGAGTCAAAGCGTCGTAAGCAGATGGAGAACTTCCGCAACAACCTTAAGAAGGGCGACAAGATCATCACTGCTGGTGGTATCTACGGTACTGTTAAGGAGATTCAGCCAACAAGCCTTCTTATCGAGGTTGATAGCAACGTAACATTGCGCATCGACAAGAACATGGTTGCTGCATCACCTGAGATGATGAACGGTGCTCAGAAGTAATAGAGCAACGATAAACAAAAAAAATAAGTTGTCCGCGTTGGACAACTTATTTTTTTATCTACCCTACTGCTATAGTCGTGGCAAAATGGTTGGTGGCTGAATCGACACATACTTAGCGCCATTGCCTCGTGAGGTGCACACTAGGCGGACCGCCTTAATTGGGCGTGGCGAATTGTCGATGATATACATGCCATTTTGCAACTCGCCCACGCGCACGAAGGTCGTTCCGTCGTAGCTAATCTCGGCATAACCCTGCTCAAATATGAAGCGCGGAAGCTGGAAGTTGCCCGTTGCTATCTGCATGCGTCGGCAATCCACCGCCTGAGCGAATGTAAACTGCACCCAGTCGCCAGCATCGCATGTACGTGCAGTGCGTGCCAGACGACCATAGCCCTGAGCCTTAACAAATGTCATCGTTGCATGCTCGGGCATTGATGAAGTGATGGTAAACTGAGGCTTCAGCGTGCGGAAATATCCATCTACCGCAGCCTCGGGCGATGTTGCATTACCACGGCGCGACACAAACACATATCGCTCTGGCTTAGTTGTCGCTATAGGCTTGGTATATACCTCGCCCACGTTGGTTACAACATTTTGAACATATATCGTTGAGCCGTCGTCGCACTTGGCACTAAGCATGCCATTCTCAAAAGTAACCTTCGGAGGCATAAGACGATAGGCGACACCCATAGCATCTAATCGAGCATAGTGCTCGGTCATCTTCTCGTAGAACAACTTCTCGTTGCGGCTATCGCTGCTCACCCACGAAATCTCCGAGAGCGACAACATACGTGGGAATGTCTGATAGTGTAGGTAATCGGCTCTCTCGGGTGTGCGTGAGGCGTATGCCTCGCTAAAGAATGATGCCTCAAAGCCCGCCACATTCTTCTGCTCTTCGGCAGTAAATCCTAACGACGTAAGCGTCACGCCATAGGTCTTGCTCCAGTCGAATATCGCAGCCCAGTCGTGACCCGGCTCACGCTTCGACTGTTTCATGTCGAAGTAGAAATATTGTCCTGGCATAACAATCGTCTTGTAGCCTTTGGCAGCCGACAGTTTACACTCCTTAACGCCCATCCAGCCAAATACCAAGGTATTTGCAGGGAGCTTTCCGCCATCAATAGCCTCGTTCCACACTGCGGGTTTCTTGCCATACTCGGCAAGCATATCGGAGATACGGCGCATGAAATATGCTTGCAACTGCTTGGGGTCGGTGTAGCCGAGCTTGGTCATAAGTGCCTGGCAATCGGGGCAACGCTTCCACTGCGATGTCTCCACCTCGTCGCCACCAATATGGATATACTTTGTGTCAAACACCTGACACACCTCACGGATAATGTCGTGCAATAGCGCATAGTTGCTCTCCTTTGCCACGCAGAATGCCGAGCGGGTGTCGTAGCCAAATGATGATTCGAGGTTAGGGGTGTAGTTACACAAAATCTCGGGGTGCATTGATGCCATGGCGAGGCTATGTCCCGGAAGATCGATCTCGGGAATTACCTCGATGTTGCGCACCTTGGCATACTCGATTATCTCGCGCATATCTGCCTGAGTATAGTAGCCACCCCACTTCTCTGTCCACTTGCCATAGCGTGGCCATATAGGGCTATCGCCACCACGGAAGCCACCCACCTTAGCTAGCTCTGGGTGCGACTTTATCTCCAAGCGCCATGCCTCGTCGTCGGTAAGGTGTAGGCGTAGCTTGTTTAGCTTATGATAGGCAAGTAGGTCAATATACTCCATTATCGCCTCCTTCGTAATCCACGTACGGCACACGTCGAGCATAAATCCGCGGTAGGCATAACATGGTGCATCTTCGACCTTGCAACAAGCAATCGTTGCAGGAAGCGTCAAACCATCATATACATCTGCTGGCAGTAGCTGCATGAGTGTAGCCACACCGTTAAACACGCCACCATAGTCGCCACCCAAGATCTCTACCCTATTAGTTGTAACACTTAGTCGATACTCCTCCGACTTAAGCGTTGCATCTATCCTAAGCACAATATCGCCCTTTGTGCTCACTTCTACGTTTAGGTGCTGAGCAAGATAGTTGGCAAGTGGTGCCAACGTTGATGATGACACCGTAACACTATGCGACGATGTAAGCCTAAACTCGCCCTCGTGAGCAACATATGACTTAGGTGTTGGTATTATTGCTGGGTTAGCCACAACCACACATGTGCTCATAGTGGCAACCAACGCAAAGAGAATGTTTCGTAGTTTCATATTAGATAATTTTTACAAATTTACACAAAAATTATCAAATCTCATATACCTATATATAAAAAGGAGGGCAACTCAACGAGTCACCCTCCAGAGAAAAGTTTATGTTTGCGTATCTATTAATGATACTCGCTCTCGCCCTCCTCATCAATCCAAGGCACAGTCTTCATATCCTCGGTTGTGAGCTGAGCAACCTGCTCGTCGGTAAGCAATGCAGCCTCGCCATTCTCGAACTCGAGGTCGGAGTAGCTGCTTATCGACAACTGATACGATGCCCAGTCGTCGGCATTAGCCTTGTAGTCTGACTTCTGCGCATAGATGCCGTAGATAGCAGTGATTGTTGCCTTCTCGCCATCTTTGCACACATTGCGACGTGCAAAGCGCGAGTAGCCACTTGTACGCAACGAATAGACACCATTAGCCGAACAAATAGTTGCCGAAGTATCGTAGGTAAACAATACTGAGCCATACAAGCTACGACCAGTAATCTCCTCCTTGAATGCCCACTGATACCAGCCCTTAGTCACTGTAGGACGTGGGTCGGTGTACAACCAGCTTGGATAGATATTGTCATACGAGCCACTCTTCATTGCAGGGTTAGTAACGCCGTCCTGGTTAGGCACACCAGCATAGCGACACTCAAGACCCTCGAAGCGCATCAAACGGCCAAACATCATCTCACGCTGAACCATCTGGAATGAGCTACCATCAGCAGCTGTAAGATTTACCTTATCAGCATTAAACACCTCGACATAGTTATCAGGTGTTACTGTGATGATATCCACCGACTCAGGGTTGCTCTTCCAATCTGCATAAGTACCTACCTTGAGCTCAGACATCTCGCCAGCAAATACGTGCTTGTCGATGATGCTCTGAATCTCGAGATTTGAGTTAGCATAGAACTTGTGCTCACCAGCCTTGTTATAAGACTCTGATGGAGCACCACCCAACGATAGCATCATACGGTAGTTACCCAAGTACAAGCCCTCAAGGCGCACATAAACCCATGAGCCCTTCTTATACTTAAGACCCACGCTGTTGTTTAGCTTAAGCTCGATACCAGAGGTTGCATCCTGGATATGGAGCGACTTGTAGATGTTACCCTCAGTATCGTCAGAGATAACCTTACCCTTGATATATACGTCACGGCCTACGAAGATATCCTCGCCCACGAGCTTATAAATTGTGTTGTTCCAGCCGCTATTAACACCAGTGTTGCTAATTGGGCCGAAGGCATTCTTAAGCTCAGCGATGGTGATATGCTCAGCCTCAGGGAACATCTCCTCGAACGATGCATCGTCAACCAAAGGAAGCGACTCTACATCGCTAAACTTCTCATAACAGCCAACCGCCAAGAGTGCAGCGGCAAGAAGTGTAAAAATCTTTGTAATTTTCATAGTATCTTAAATCTTTAGCTGTTAGAAACGGAAGTAAATATTAAGATAGTAGTTCAAGCCATTCATATAGAAATACTTCGAGTCGAAACGCGAGTATGTCGTAGGCTTCTGAATGATCTTCAACTCACCCTCGTTGTTAGGGAAGATGATAGGATCAGATATCTTGTTGAGTCGCATCTGCTCGTAACCACCAGTGCGGATAGTCTGGTTGTTAAGTATATTGTTTACCTGGAGGCTAAAGCCGAGGGTATATTTATACTTAATTCTAAAGTTCTTACCGATGCTTGCGCTAAGAGTGTAGGCACGACCAAGCTCCTCCTGCTGACGAATCTCATCGATAACAGACATCACGGTTGCCTTCTGACGACCTGTCTCGAGGTTGTTGTAGTCGTAGATACGCTTAATCTCGTCGGCGAGATACTTAGTACGATACATTGGGTTCATCGACAAGTACAAGCGGTCGTAGTAGTTGAAATCAACAGTTGCGTACCAGTTGTTAGGACCACGGAAGTTAAGACCTACGTTGATAGCTGTCTGAGGTGTGCTCTCAACCTTCATACCCTTCCACTCAACGATACTGTGAACAACGTCTGTAGCCGAGTTATCAATCATCTGAGTGAACTCTGGGTTAGATGTGTAGCGGTAGTCGCCAAGGCTCACAGCACTCTGGAACGACAAGCCCCAAGCGATAGGCACGCTAAGACCGAGCTCAACACCCATATAACGCTTGTCGATACCCGACATTGCGAAGTTTGTGAACGAGCCCTGAGTATCGTCGTAGAACGAGATAACCTTCGACTGGTCGTACATCTGAGTGTAGTAAGCCGACACACGAGCACGAATCCAAGGGGTGTTAAGGTTGTAAGTGAAGTCAGCACCGTAGATCTTCTCAGGCGAGAGGCCTGGGGTAATCTGGTTACGTGTACGTGCCGACACGAATGCATTGTTGAATGTAGGAGCATTCTGCATAGCCACTGCATTCAAAGCAACTGAGTGAGCACCCGAGAAGCGGTAGCTAAGGTTTGCCTTTGCTTTATATGTAAGGTTGTTAATCTTATCTGAGTTACCAAACGATGTCTTACCCTTGTCGCCACCAGCATTCTCATTTAGGAAAAGGCCCTTCTCCCAAAGACCCTGACGCCACATGCTTGAAGCACCAACCTCGGCACCAAGGTCAGCAGTGAAGCCACCAGCCTTAACCTCGTATGCAGCCCAAATCTGACCCTGACGCACGTGAGCATAGTAGTCGTAGTTGTACTTCTCGCCCTCCTTTACTGCCTGAGCCTTGCCGTGCTCACGGTAGTATGCCATGTTGTTCTGATAAGCAAGGTCGTTGCTACCAAAGTCACGCTCAGCAAACTTATCAACGTCCAACCAGTAGTCGCCACCAAGCAAGTCCTTAACCTCGCTGTAATACTCAGTGCGGTTTACACGTGCACGAATACCTGCTGTAAGCTTCGAGCCACCACGGAATACATGGTTGAGCTGTGCTACGAAGTTGTAGTCAAGCTGGTCGGTATGACGCTCCTCGATCATAGCATAAGAGCGGTGACCCTCGCCATAACGCGAATCAACATCGCCACGCTTGTTATCACGAATCAAGCCATCAAAGTCGATATAGCCATTCCAGTTCTGCATAAACTCACGATACTTTAGCTTATCAGTCTCGAGGTCAACCTCAGTGAAAGGAAGTGTCATATCGTTGTTCTCAGCAAACTTATTGAGGCGCAAACGACGCTCATAACGGTCGCCATAGTATGATGGTAATCGACGGTAGTAGTCGGGACGTGGGTCCTCACCCTGATACCATGTCAAGGCTGAGTAGCCATTAAAACCGAAGCGCAACGACGTAGCAGCAGAGAGCGATGTGCGCTCCGAAATCTGCCAGTTGTAGTTAAGCATAGCGATAGGCTCGTGCATGTTTCTCACACGTGAGTTACGCAACTCGCCATTCTGCAAACCTACGTTAGGGTTGTAGTAGTTGTCGTCCCAAAGGTCGTAAGCCTCCTGAGTAGATGCCTGCTGAGCACCACGCTGTGTAGGTGCTGCCATGATGGTAGCCGACAAGCGATGCTTGTTATTGAACGCCTTCTCAGCAGAGAAGAAATATCCGTAGGCATTGTAATACACACCATCAACATAGCCAGCACCACCCTGACGTGTAGAGAGTGTGAAACCATATGACCAACCGTTGTCGAGCTGACCTGATGCGTAGCTAACCATAGCACGGAAGCGGTAGAGCTGAGTAGAGTTTACAACGCTTGCACGGAAACCCTTGCGGAGCTGTGAAGCACGTGCATTGATGTTTGTTGTACCCGCAACACCACCCAAGCCGAAGTCTGACATACCAAGGCCTGAGGCAATCTCCTGGTTACGTGTAGCATCGTTCAAACCGCTCCACAACGACCATGGGCCGTAGCTTGTGAGCGCATCGTTGAATCGGATACCGTTGAGGTAGATCTCCTCATACTGCGAGTCGTAGCCACGATTCTTGAAGCGCATCTCCGAGAAGCGATACGAGGCGATGTTGTTGAACAAGTCCTTAGATGCAGTAAGCACCGACTGCATAGCGTTGTTGTCGCCCATAGACTCTGCATCGGTGTCGAGCTCAGCAAATGCCGAGTCATCAACAACGACTGTCTCTGCAGGAATCATGACAACCTGCTGCATGTCGTGAACAAGCTCCTTAACACGCACCATGAGCTGAAGATCCTCGAAGTCCTGTGCTGCGAATGTCATCTGGTACTGACCAGCTGCGTAGCCGTCAACATAGAACTCGCCACTATTGTCAGTTGTTGCCACCTGAACGCCATCAACCATAACCGTTACACCGCTAATTGGCTGACGATCGTCACGCGACACAACTGTACCCTTCATACCGCCCGCCTGCGCAAAGGCACTAAGCGATAGAAGAGCGCAAATTGCTGTTAGTAAAAATTTCTTCATATAGTATATGTTTGATTATTTGCCGATATAGATATATACGGGGAAGTGGTCGCTAAAACCATTCTGGAAGTTGTTGGTAACAAACGTACGCAATGGATAACCCTTGTACTGACCCTCCTGCTGAAGCATGTATGGGCGAGTGAAGATGTTACCATAGAACTTCTTGCCCTTGATAAGGCGAAGCTTACCATAGGTACCGTTTACGAGGTTCTCGGTAACGCAGATGTTATCGAACAAGTTCCAAGAGTCTTGATATGCCAACGTACCCAAGCCAGCCTTTAGCATCTGATAGTAAGGGTTGAAGAAGTCGCCAGTCTGGAGCTCCTTAAGCTTACCCTTAGCGCCCATAATCTTCACCAAGCTAGCATCGGTAGCATCGTCATTGAAGTCACCCATAACAACAACCTTTGTTGCAGGGTTTGCCTGGAGCAACGAGTCCTTAATCTCACGAATCTGCTTTGCACAAGCATCACGCTTGAACTGCGAAGCCTCCTTACCACCAAGACGTGATGGCCAGTGCGACACGAGGAAGTAGAAAGGCTCGCCCTCGATAGTACCCCACATAACCACAAGGTCACGAGTGCGGAAGTTAGGCAACTCAGGAACGTTGAGCTTGATATTGTCCGAGCCCTCGAGCTTGAAGACATCGGCACGATACAAGAACGCCACATCTACGCCACGAGCATCAGGCGAGTCGAAGTGACAGATGCGATACTTTGCACCCTTGAGCTTTGGCTGACTAACAAAATCCTCCAACACGCTACGGTTCTCAATCTCCGATAGGCCGATAACAACAGGGTAATCCTTGTTGATTGCTGCCATGTCGAAAATCACACGCTCCATGTTTGAGAGCTTCTTCTGATACTTCACCTCGTTCCACTTCTTAACGCCCTCGGGAGTAAACTCCTCGTCGTGAGTCTCAGGGTCGTCGTAGATGTCGAAAAGGTTCTCGAAGTTCCAGAATGCCACCATGTATGGCTTATCCTGCGCTACAACCGTTGTAGCAGCAAGCACCATTACAGATAGGATTAATAGAAATCTTTTCATTGTACTACTTATATTAAATTATTGTTTTGTCTATTAGTAAATACCCCACTCCTTAGGCTCGATTGTTGACTTTACCTGCTGCTCAATAGCATCGTCAAGCATTGGGAAGAAGGTAAAGCCTGTCTTTGCTTCGAGCTCCTCGACAGTGATACAGTCGGCAGCGGTGATGGTTGTATCTTCGCCCGAGTTCTGGTGCTGCAACCAAAATACCACGGCACGAAGCTCCGATGGGTCGGTAATCTCCGCAATAGTCTTACCCGTGTTGCCCTTCTTTGTGCGAAGCAACGCCTTGTAGTAGTAGGTAGGCGTAGGACACTTACTTCCCATCTTATCTGTTGTGCTCGATGCTATTGACGAGTGGTGAGTACCCTCGAAATATGCGCCAGTAACGACATAGAGTGTATCTGAGCAGATCATGCCACGCACCCTACCCTCCAAGGCGCCCCACTTCTTCTGGTTGAAGTTTGCCTGTTGAGGAGTCATATTTGTTGCATAAAATGTCTGATCCATCATCTGCTGCGAGCACTTACGGTCGGCAGCTGGGAGCTGGTGACCACGATCATACCAGCCGTTATACGAGCCACGACCAAGCGCCGCCTGAAGCTCATCATCTACCAGTGGGTCGTAGCCAAACGAGCTATAGTTACGGTTGCCACTACCTGTTGTGTATGCCGAGTGCAGCGGATAGGCCACCCACAACGATGCACGCACAGAGGGGTCGAAACAGTAGGTATAGTTGCGGGCATTGCTCTTAGCACCAAGCTCGCCATATATTGCATTGTATATATAGCGACCCTCGGCCTTGCATACGGGCAACTCTGCCCAGTCGCGCTGAAGGGCAATTGAGCTATCGTAGCTATTTTGTGTAAGTGTTAGCGAGTAGTGCTTATGGTCTGAGAACTCCACCTTGAGTGTTGCCTCACGGCTTACACCCGAGTCGTTCTTCGAAAAGTAGATAAAGACAACCTTTGTATTGCTTGTCATCTCACCCTCGATAACATTCACACCACCCGAGAAGTGTGCCCAGTCCTCCTCCGACTCAATGGTTATCACGTAAGATGTACCCTGTTGTGCCTCGAGCACCACAGCGCAATTCTTGCTATCGCCATTTACGGTTTCATTTTGTAGATAGGCATTACTCTCAACAATCTGCATCGAGATATTCTCGCAACCACACAACATTGCAGCTGCCACACACCACAAAGCAATAAATATCTTATTTGCTACTTTTAGCATAAATTTAAGTTTGATAATTTTTATTAGTTTTCTCTCGCCCTCTCGGGTGGGTTGCCCCACCCGATCGTTGGCGAAAGATGATAGAAATTACTCAGCGTAAACAACAGTAATGCTATCCACACGTACCTGACCTGCAAGATTAGTAATAGCGTATGATGTTGCAGCAGAATTCAATGTTACTGTCAATGTAGTGCCATCAACAGAAACTTTACCTGAGCTGAATGATGCCTGAAGGTCTGTAACATATGTAGCCTTGTAATCGTCGCAGTTGAATACAATCTGTGAGAACGCAGCATCAGCCTCTACTGTTACGTTAGAGTTCTTGTAGAAACGAGCAGGGTTGTAGTAGTCGCCAACGTTGCTTGTTGAAGCAGCCTTGTCATTAGTTACTGTGATACCATTCTGCTCCCATACCTGCTGCTCAGTTGAGAAAGCTGTGCGGTTTGCAATATTGTCGAAGTAGATAGTTGCAGTTGCACCTGTACCTGGCTCTGGCTCTGGAGTAGGCTCTGGATCTGGAGTAGGATCTGGCTCTGGTGTTGTGTTACCAAAACGCTCGCCAGTCAAACCAGCGAAGTCAGATGCCTGAGCAAAGATAATCTGCATTGTGCCATTGTTGATTGAAGAGATACCCTTGATTACACCTGAGCCCTGAGCTACAGTCTCAGCACCGTAAGAAGCATACTTAGATGAGAATACAACGAACTTGTTGCCAGCAGCATCCTCCATGTTAATAGATGTGTGAGCACCACCCATTACCCAAGTCTTAGAAAGGTCTGACTCAGCTACCTGAACGCCCTCCAAAGCGATATACTGACCCTCATACTTATTAGCAAGGAAGTCAGTCACAGATACAGTCTTAGCCTCTACAGTGTTGCCAGTTGAGATTACCTCAATCTTATCCAACGCTACACCGCTAACCTGAACAGCACCGTTATATGAACCAAGAGTAGCTGTAGTAAGGTCGATACGAACCTTTGTGCCGAAAGCGAATGTATGGTTAGCTGCAAGGTAGAACTGCAAAGCACCAGTCTCGTCCTGAACATACATACCCTTCTTTGAAGTGAGATTGTTCAAATCGAGGTTAGATACTACAACACCCTCGATAACGCCACCGATAGTTGCACCATTACCCTTAGCCAAAACATCAGCAATAGTCATAGTGTCTGGAGTAGGCTCTGGTTCTGGCTCTGGCTCTGGAGTAGGATTCTCGTTGCCACCCTCGTTACCATTAGCCTCGTCAGAGAGCTTCATACCGCACACGATAGCACGTGCAGAAGCCATTGTTGAATCAGCAGTTGTGAGTGCGAAGTTAGCATCTGTTGAGAACTCAATCTTTGAAGAAGCTGTCAAGCCCTCAAGCAAGAATGAGTAGTGGTCTGTATCAGCAAATGCAAGAGCTGTGTATGGAGGATTACCTGTTACACCATCGTGTGAAGCGAGTTTAACTGACTGAGTAGCGCCACCGTCAACACGGAAGTAAAGGGTTACATCGCCACCCTTCCAGCCCTGAGCATAGAAGTTGAGATACTTAGCACCCTCTACACCTACAGCACCAGAAGTAAACTTACCAGCCTGCTTTGACTTACCCAACTTGAAACCTGTTACAGCCTCGCCATTGATAGTTGTTGCGCCCAATGAGTAAGCTGCGTTTGTTGAGTCATCAGTAGTGCAAACAAATGCTGAGTCTGACTCGTAGATGCCATTTGCAGGAACATTTGGCTGATCAGGGTTCTCTGGCTGATCTGGCTCCTCGCCACCACCAGGGTTCTGAGTACCATTAGCAAGGTCGATCTCCTGACCACCATCACCCATCTCCAATGTTACGTCATCAAGACGGTATGCGCTCTCAGCAGTAGCAGAGAACTTGATGTAAAGTGTAGCAGGAACCTCCTTTAGAGTGAAGTTTGCAGTAGCTACGTTCCAACGACCCTCAGCAGTACCAGCAAATGTGTAGTCGATAGATGTCCACTTCTCGCCATCAGCCGAAAGCGACACGATAAACTCAGATGGAGTGAACTTGCTGCCCAATGTCTGTGAGTACTTCTCAGTACCGAAAGTCAATGTAAGGTTCTTGTTTGAAGACTCCAAAGCAAGGCCCTTGATAGTAAAGTGGTTCTCAACCTTACCGAAGAAGATGTTGTTAAGACCAGAACCTGCGTAGTCTGAGTATGAACCGTCAGAGTTAGAGTTGTTACGAACAGTTGTGTTGTGACCATCGTAAGATACGTTTGCAGCAGCAACACCCGCAGCATTCTTCATCTCTGGGAAGTCAGTTACATATGGCCAGTAGTTACCATCTTTAACAGCAGCCTTACCATCGAAGTTCTCGAAGTAGAGAGCATCTGTTGTAGGAGGTGTTGGAGGCTCTGGCTCCTGAATGTTATCAAGGTCGATCTCCTGACCGCCGTTACCAGTGTAGAGCTTAAGGTCGTCAAGACGATAAACTGAAGCAACCTTAGCCTCAAACTTGATGTAAAGAGTCTCAGTAGCTGCCTTGAGTGTGAAGTTTGCAGTAGCAACGTTCCAACGACCAGGCTCAGTGCCAGCAAATGTGTACTCTACCGGAGCCCACTTCTCACCATCCTTCGAAATGTACATCAAGAACTCCTCAGGCTTAAATGTGCTGTCGCCATCCTGAGTATACTTCTCAGTACCGAAAGTAACCTTGTAGTTAACACCCTCCAATGGAGCAATAGTGTTTACCTGGAAGTAAGCGCCACCGCCGAAGAAGATGTTATTAGAGCCTGAACCAGCGTAGTCAGAGTATGAGCTGTTAGATGTTGAGTTAGCACGTACAGATACACCAGAACCGGTGTAGGTTACGTTAGCAGCAGCATCACCCTCAGCGTTAGCGAACTCAGGGAACTGGTCGATGTAAGGCCAAGAAGAACCTGAACCGTAGGTCTTAGTTGCCTCCTTACCGTCGAAGTCATCGCTGTAGAGAAGCTCCTCAGTTACGGTCACATTCTCGTCAGCAGACTGCTGCACAGTGATCTTCTTGTTGTCCCACTCCTCGTTGTACTGAGGGTGGATAGCGCTAACACGTACAGTTGCAGTACGAATAGCACCAGTCTCGTTAGCCGATACAGCAACGGTGATAGTACCGTTCTTGCTACCAGCAGCAGGAGCTACAGTAATCCAGTCAGCATCAACAGTAGCCGTCCAATCGACGTTACATGTGATCTCAACCTCCTGGCTACCCTCCTCATTTGTAAAGTTCAACGACTTTGTTGACACCTCCACAGTAGGATCGCCAACAACCTCGTTAGGCTCCTCACACGCCACAAAGCCTAGAGCAGAGCCCAAGACCATTGCAACAGCAAAGAGTGACTTAAAAAGTTTGTTTGCCATAATGAAATTGTTTAAGTGAATAAAAAGTTTTTAAATGTTATGTTAGTCAATTTTTCATCGCCACCATATATCTCTAAAGAGATAATATGGAGCATGCAAAGATAACATGATTTTTGGAATAAATAAAATCTTTTAACTAAAATTACTACTTCACATAAATTATGCTACAAAGAGTGACGAGCATCGGGGGTAGCTATTGCATCATTAACGAAAAAAGAGTATATTTGCATAATAATTTTTCCGATTATGGGAGTAGATAGAAACATGCGAAACATTGAGAGCGACAAGGAGTTTGAGAGCCGCATTCGCCCACAACAGCTTCAAAACTTTGCGGGTCAGGACAAGATTGTCGCCAACCTCAAGATATTTATCAAGGCAGCACTCATGCGTGGCGACTCGCTCGACCACACACTGCTTCATGGCCCTCCAGGATTGGGTAAGACCACCCTTGCCAACATCATCGCCAACGAGATGGGCGCACAGCTTAAGGTTACGTCGGGCCCCGTGCTCGACAAGCCTGGCGACCTTGCGGGCTTGCTCACCAACCTTAACCCTGGCGACGTGCTCTTCATCGACGAGATTCACCGCCTCAGCCCCATTGTCGAGGAGTATCTCTACTCGGCAATGGAGGACTACAAAATCGACATTGTGTTGGATAAGGGCCCTGCGGCACGCTCCATTCAGATTGAGCTTGCCCCCTTCACGCTTGTTGGCGCAACCACACGTAGCGGTCTGCTCACTGCCCCACTACGTGCCCGCTTTGGTATCACCTGCCACCTCGAGTACTACGATGCCCCAATTCTTGCTGGAATCGTAAAACGCTCAGCCTCAATCCTCGACATCTCGATCGATGACGATGCAGCCCTCGAGATTGCTTTGCGCTCACGTGGCACACCACGTATTGCCAACGCTCTACTTCGCCGCGTTCGCGACTTTGCCATGGTCGAGGGCGAGGGACATATCGACGTGGATATCACACGAGTTGCCCTCTCTGCTCTCAACATCGACTCGCGAGGCCTTGACCAGATGGACAACAAAATATTGGCTACGATTATCGAGAAGTTTAACGGAGGTCCTGTTGGTCTAAACACCGTTGCTACGGCGGTTAGCGAGGAGGCTGGCACCATCGAGGAGGTCTATGAGCCATTCCTGATTAAAGAGGGTTTCCTCAAGCGCACCCCTCGAGGTCGTGAGGCCACAGAGCTTGCCTATAAGCACCTCGGCTACGCCTACTCACGAGGCGACGAACAATCTCTATTCTAACATTAGGTAAAAGCTATAAATAATAATCCCTCTTGGACTTAACCAAGAGGGATATGTTTTTTATAGTCAGGCTTAGTCTATCACAAAAGAAGACCTCTCGGGTAGTTAGCCTTTTAAGCATGCGCCGTAGATGCGCCCTTATCACGAGAAAAAAATTTCTTGTTAGAAGTCGTGAGATGTGGTGCATCAAAAAAGTGACTACCCTGGGATAGTACTTTGACGTACAGCCCAGGGCAGTCAACTTTTTAATGATGTGCCGCAGATGCGCCCTTATCACAAGAAATTATTAGATTGCATTAGAGATAAGGAATGTCGCAGCCACACCCAAGATAGCATAAAGCTCTGGGAACGCAGCAAGGATAAGAGTCTTACCCATAACGTCGTTACCGTTACCAATAGCAGCGATACCATTAGCACAAACCTTTGACTGCATAACTGCAGATGACAAACATACGATAGCCATCAACAAACCTGCGCCAAATACACCTACTGCTGTAAGCATAGACATCTCTGCAACGATCTTAGAAGCTACCATGAAGTAACCTACGAAACCGTAAAGACCCTGTGAACCTGGGAGCGCTGAAAGAATCATGTAGCTACCGAAAGCACCACCATTCTTCTTCAAAGCACCTACTGCAGCCATACCGCAACGTGCAGTACCAACAGCTGAAGCCAAACCTGATACACCGACCATGAGGACAACGCCTACATAAGCCAAAATTAATGCTGAACTCATAATTGTTAAAATGTTTTAAATTGTTAATTATTATTTGTTTATTCTTTCATTTTACGCACAGGATCGAATGAGCGCTGACCCATCTCGAAACCTGCATTCTTATAAAACTCGACAAATGTCAAACGCATAGGGTGAACAAATGACGAGATTGCCGACATGAATAGGTTGATACCGTGACCGATAAGCAAGATTATCGATGCTGCCACGATAGGCATTATCATGCCGTACCAAGGTGTGCCCTCAGGCATAGCATCAAGACCCGATAGACCCATAGCCAACGAGTTGAATACCTGCGCCAATACACCACCCGACAAACCGATGGCAAATAGACGAATGTAGCTCAACACGTCGCTAAGCAGACCTGTGATGTTGTTGTAAGCGTCCCAAAGGCCCGAGCCAAGGTTGATAAGCGGATTGCGCTTAATGTTGTTGAGCAACAACATGAGCACCGCACCAACACCCATCAAGCCGTAGAACACTGGCGATGATGTGTCGAAGCCTGGGATGCCGATACCAAACATTGGCAAACCTACAGCAAGCGAGCCAGTAAGCAGGATAATAAACCAACCCAAGAGGCCAAATGTCGAGGTGAAGCCAAAGAGCTTTGTTCGCATCACAATATTGATTGCCATACCCACCAAGATCTGAACTACACCGATAGCCAAAGATATCGAGAAGAACTGATTTTGGAAGTCGAGGAACTTGATAACGGGAGCGAAGTCCGAAATAGCAAGTCCGAAGAACGAGTTGGCATAGAATCCAAATGCCACTGTTGCTGAGGCACATACGATAGATAGCAAGGCTGCCTGACGCATGCTCTCGCCACCCTTAAATAGTAGTGCCAAGCCCACTGCCAACAACACAAGACCGTAGCCCGCGTCGCACAAGCAGATAGCAAAGAATAGCATGTAGAATGGGCCAAAGATCGCTGTAAGGTCGAAAGTACCATACTTAGGCAAGGCGTACATCGAGCCGATAAGTTCGAACAAGCGTGCAAACTTATTATTCTTAAGTTTCACAGGTGCCTCGTCATCGATAGTAGCATCACGACGCATATATACAAGGTTAGGATACTCCTCGAGAAGTTTATCAACCTTATCTGCGGTCTCGGCCTCAGCCCAGCCCTCCAAAACGAGGAGGTTGCCATCAGCCTCACGTGTAGCCATAGCATCAACCTTCAAGCCCTGGAGCTGCTCCTTGAGCTCTGCACGACGCTCAGCGATAACATCTACCGAACGAGCGATGCGTGAGTAGTCGGCATTAAGCGCCTCGTTCTCAGCCTTAAGAGCCTCAATCTCAGCTACAGTTGCCTTATAGTCGCTATCGGGAAGGTGTACCTCCTGACCATCGACATTGACCATTATGCCACGTGTCACAACAGCGAAATATACAAACGACTGAGTACGATTAATCTCAACAACAGTAACGCCCTCAGCATCCTCTGCAACGAGTGCATCGTACTGAGCTGGCTGTGCCACGAAGGTGCGTAGTGTAACGCCCTCGTTTGCAAGACGCTCGATGTCGGCACGTGAGAAGCTACCCCATGGCTCAACATCCGATGCGCTCTTCTCGAGCTGTGCTATCTTCTGAAGAATCTCTGAGCGACGTGCCTGCAACTCGACATAACGGTCGTAAGCCGCAGCGCCATCGAAGTATGGCTCAGCGTCAGCCTTAAACTCCTCGCCCTTAGCAAATGCCTGAAGAGCCTCTATAGCACGATTATATGCCTCGATCTCGAGAAGAAGTGCTCGGTCAGCCTCGGTTGGCTCCCAGCCAGTAGTTGTGATATCCACGAGTCCCAACTCACGAAGCTCGTTTACGAATCGCTCCTGCTCCTTAGCATGGAGTAGGATGTCGTATCTAATCATTTTACTAATCATGCGTTAGACCCCTCCATGGCCTCGGCTTGCGCCTGACGTGTTTTCACAATCTTCTGAGCCGACTTACTTAGGTTCTCCTCGTCCTCCATAAATCGTTTAATCTTACGTATGGCATCCTCATATCCAGGTATCTGCACCTTTTCATAGAGGTTTACCTTCTGAGTAGTTTTGCGTCGCGCATAATCCAAGAGTTCCATCTTATGGTTGTACACCTCGAACTCGATACCTAGCTTCGACATCGCCTTGAGCACACGAATACCCTCAGCATACCACACAGGGGCTGAGAATAGGTCGTAAGGTTTCTCGTCGTAGATTATATTATCTAATATAGGTATGCGCACGCCCGCAATCTTCTGTGACGATAGCTCGACATCGACGATGCGGATTAGATCACAATCAAACTCGCCCCACAGCTGCACCATATAGTCGTACTGAGCCTTAAGCTCGTCCAACTCCCTACGGTAAGCGAGTGCAGAGTCCTTCGCTCGCATAACCTCCGAACGGAGTGCACTCTCCTTACTCTTGATTGTAGGAAGGGCATTCTTTCGGATTTTGAGCTGTTTATTTAGCTCATTAAGCGAAGTCTTGTTATATTGAAATTTGATTGCCATAAGCCTTTATTATGCTTTCCAGTATTTTTCAGCAAGCTCCTGCTTGATACTTACCTCACCACGCTCGAAGTACTTAGCAAACAATGTCCATGCTGTGTCGAGCATCTGCTCAATCTCGATGTTTACGTCGATAGAGAGAAGCTTCTCTGAGTAGTCACGAGCAAAGTCCAAAGCACGCTTGTCGTAGTCAGAAAGGTCGAAACCGTTCTCGAGCTTAGTCTTAGCATTTGCAGCATCGGCATACAAACGTACGCAGGCATTCATAACCTGTGGGTGATCCTCACGGGTCTTCTTGCCGATAACAAGCTGCTTAAGACGTGACAACGAACGGAATGGATCTACGATAACCTTACTTGTGTCGGTATCGTTACGCAAGAATAGCTGACCCTCAGTGATATAACCGGTGTTATCAGGAATAGCGTGAGTGATATCGCCACCAGAGAGGGTTGTTACAGCGATGATGGTGATAGAACCACCATTTGGCAACTGAACGGCCTTCTCGTAGATCTTAGCAAGGTCTGAATATAGTGAACCTGGCATTGAGTCCTTTGATGGAATCTGGTCCATACGGTTTGACACGATAGCCAAAGCATCGGCATAAAGGGTCATATCGGTCAAAAGCACAAGCACCTTCTCGCCCTTATCTACTGCGAAGTACTCGGCAGCAGTCAATGCCATATCTGGCACCAAAAGACGCTCTACTGGAGGGTTATCTGTAGTGTTTACGAACGATACGATACGGTCCAATGCACCAGCATTCTCGAATGTCTGCTTGAAGTAGAGGAAGTCGTCGTTGGTAAGACCCATACCACCCAAGATAATCTTGTCTGCCTTAGCACGGAGGGCTACGTCAGCCATAACCACGTTGTAAGGCTGATCAGGGTCAGCGAAGAATGGAATCTTCTGACCAGACACGATAGTGTTATTAAGGTCGATACCTGCAATACCTGTTGCGATAAGCTCTGATGGCTGCAAACGACGGAATGGGTTTACAGTAGGGCCACCAATCTGACGTGGCTCACCCTCAATCTGCTCACCACCCTCGAGTGGCTCACCATAGGCATTGAAGAAGCGACCAGCCAAGGCGTCTGACACACGCAATACTGGTGGCTCGCCGTGGAATACCACCTCAGAGTCGGTTGCAAGACCCTCGGTACCTGCAAACACCTGAAGTGTAACCTTATCGCCCATAATCTTTACCACCTGAGCTAGGCGACCACCTACAGTAGCAAGCTCGTCGTTACCTACGCCCGTAGCACGAAGCGTGATGGTAGCCTTGGTGATATTGTCAATCTTAGTATATACTTTCTGAAATGCTCTTGTTGTCATAATCTATCCTCCTTATTTAGCGAGTTTGTCGTTTACCAAAGCCTCGATCTTAGTGCAGAACTCCTCGAAACGCTCCGACTTCCACTCTGAGTAGTTCATCTGGCGGAAGAGATAGATAAGCTCCTTGAAGAAGCGTGAACACTCCTCGAAGTCAACCAAGTCGAACGACTTACGGCAAATATCCAATACCATATTATACATAAGCTGCTGACGCTCGATAGGACAGTTAGCATCGATATCGTCGAATGCATCCTGCTGCAAGATTACAGAGTCCAACAACTCGCTCTTCCAGAAACGCTCGTGGTACTCAACAGGCACACCATCATCACCCAAGATGTTGATCTGGTCGTTAGCCTCCTTACCACGCTGAACGATAGTCTTACCCTCATATACAGCATCTACCCAGTTCTTCTCGATATGCTCGTCGAGGTACTCGCGAATCTCAGGATACTCCAAATACTTAGAGTATGAGTCGAGTGGGTCGATAGCTGGATAACGCTTAGAGTCGGCACGACCCTGCGACAAGGCGTAGAAGCAACGTGCAGCCTTCTTTGTTGACTCGGTAACAGGCTCCTTAAGGTTACCACCCGCAGGAGATACAGTACCAAGGAATGTGACTGAACCAGTCTCGCCATTGTTGAGCTTAACCAAGCCAGCACGTGAGTAGAAGTTAGAGATGATAGCCGAAAGGTCCATAGGGAAGGCATCCTGACCTGGAAGCTCCTCCAAACGGTTAGACATCTCACGCAAAGCCTGAGCCCAACGTGATGTAGAGTCGGCCATTACCAACACCTTCAAGCCCATTGAACGGTAGTACTCACCGATGGTCATACCTGTATATACAGATGCCTCACGGGCAGCAACAGGCATGTTAGATGTGTTACAGATGATGATTGTACGCTCCATAAGCTTGTGACCAGTACGTGGGTCAACCAACTCAGGGAACTCAGCAAAGATCTCCACAACCTCGTTAGCACGCTCACCACAAGCTACGATGATGATAACATCGGCATCTGCCTGCTTAGAGATAGCGTGCTGAAGCACGGTCTTACCTGCACCGAATGGGCCAGGGATAAAGCCGGTACCACCCTCAGCCAATGGGTTAAATGTGTCGATAGCACGAACACCAGTCTCCATAACACGTGATGGACGAGGCTTCTCAGTATAGCAGCGGATAGCCTGCTTTACTGGCCACTTCTGCACCATAGTAATATTATACTCGTTGTTATCAGAGTCCGCAACAACAGCGATAGTGTCGGTTACCTTGTAAGTACCTGCCGCAACGATGCTCTTAACGGTGTAGTTACCCTGCATGATGAATGGCACCATAATCTTGTGCATCACCCACTGCTCCTTAACCTCACCAAGCCATGAGGCAGCCGACACCTTGTCGCCAACCTTTGCCAATGGCTTAAACTCCCATGTAGCATCGAAGTCGATTGGGTCGGTGATAGAACCACGGTTGATGAACAAGCCGTCCATCTTCTCGAGGTCGTTCTGAAGACCATCGTAGTTACGTGACAATAGACCTGGAGCAAGTGTAGCCTCGAGCATGTGACCCTCGAACTCCACCTTGTCGCCAATCTTCAAGCCACGTGTACTATCGTAAACCTGAACATAGGCCTCGTCGCCCATGACCTTGATGACCTCAGCCATCATGCGCGTTTCACCGCAATATACGTAGCATATCTCGTTCTGAGCCACCGCACCGTCAACCTTTGCGATAACGATATTCGAGATAATACCATTTACACGTCCTAAAGTTTTCATTAGTTTATTGTAGTTTTATTGTTTTTTTACAAGCTCCTTAGCATCAAGGTCACGCATTAGGCGGTTGAGCATCTCGCGGCCAGCCTCTGGCAAAAGAAGCATCCAGCGTGCGATGATATTAACCCTGACAAGGTATGAGAGTATGAAGTTGATGTTGAAGAAGTCGAAAGAGGAAAGCTCCCATGCCTGCTCCTCGCGCACCTTATCAATCTTGCGCTCCTTCTCAACAATATTCTTCTCGTCGGAAACAGCCGAAATAACGGCATCGATATATTGCAACTCGCCACGAAGACCAAAGTCGGCAGCAGAAGAGCTCTTAAGCTGCTCGACAACCTCGCCACCACCCACAACAACATCTGCCACCGAACGGCCAGCCTCACGTGCTGCCAACGCCGCAGCGATGTTGCGCAAGTTACGGTCGAACTCACCCCACGCCTTGAGGAACGATGACTTCGACTCGGCAAGGTCACGGTAGTAAGCCTCGAACAAGGCGTGCTCAAATGTGTCGTTAATCACACTGTCCTCGTCACGCTCATCGTCGTTTGCAAGGGTGAAATACTTAACGACCTTAGCCATGTTTGCCGAGAGCGAGCTATAGTCGCCATCAGCAATCATCTGAGCAATCTGCTCACGGCTTAGGTTACCAAGCTCGTTGTGACGCTCACGCTCCGCGCGATATGCAATAATGTTCTCGCAATCGTAGTAGGCATAAAGCAACTTCACAGCCTCACGATCACGCTTCGTAAGCTCGTCGAGTATCTCATCGACTATCTCACGAACATTAAAGCCCTTGGTATCTGACTCGAGTGTCCACTCACGCAAGCCAGCAACCAAATAGTAGTATTCAGTGGAGAACATGGCTTACTTATAAAGCATGTTAGCAACCTTCTCGCGTAGATACTCCTTAAGAAGAGCATCGAAGCTCTCATCGGTAAATGAGATGTAGTAGCCACCATCTTTCTCACCCACCTTGAAGCCATTCTTAACCTCGTTTGAGTAGCCTACCTCGACACCAGCCTTAAGCAACTCCTGCGACTTAGCCGAAATAGCAGCGTCGAGCTCAGCACGCTTAGCCTCTGGAAGCAAAGCCTTAAGCGAGATATCGCCAGCCTGAGCATTCCAGTTCTTAGCAACAGCAAGAAGCATGTCGCACACGAACTCAACATTGATAGCTGCAGCCTTAACTGCCTCGCCTGTTGACTTCATGATGATAGCCTCGCTAAGCTCCGACTTAATCTTTGAGAGTGCCTGACGACCAGCAAGGGTAATCTCGGTCATTGCGTTTTTAGCAATATCCTCAGCCTTATCCTCGGCAGCCTTAGCAATAGCCTCTGCCTCAGCCTTGGCCTCTGCAACAATCTTTGCAGCCTCAGCCTTAGCCTCAGCCAAAAGACGCTCAGCCTCCGAACGACCCTTCTCCAAGCCATCGTTGTAGAGCTTTTGGGTAAGCTCCTGAAGTTTGTTGTTCTCCATAGTTTTTAGATTTTTTAAGTTTATTTTATCGTATATTTCTTCTATTTTTTCGCTGCAATTTCTTTGAAATTAAGCCCACACGGAGCTACCTTTCCAAAAATTCTCACAAATGTATAAAATAATTCTGATATTTTCAAAGCCCCAAACTACATTTTTTTACCACATTTATCAACAAATGAAATAATATTCGACAAGTTGTTGTGATTTAGAATATAATTACTAACTTTGCCTAATATGAAACAGCAAGACAATTCTCAGAAAATAGTTGTAACGCTCGATGCGGGCGGTACAAACTTTGTGTTTGGTGCAATGTGCGACGGCAAGCCTATTGGCCAAAGCCTCACACTGCCCTCTATGGCACACGACTTAGACCTATGTCTAAGCACACTTATCAAGGGCTTCGAGCAGACTATCAGCTCGCTACCCTACGCTCCCGTGGCTATCAGCTTCGCCTTTCCTGGCCCTGCCGACTATCGCAACGGCGTGATTGGTGGTTTTTTGCCTAACTTCCCATCGTTTAGAGATGGCGTGGCACTTGGCCCTATGCTCGAGGAGCACTTCGGTATCCCCGTATTCATCAACAACGATGCAGATCTGTTTGCCTATGGCGAGGCTATGGGAGGTGCTCTTCCTCGCATCAATCGCATGCTCGAGGAGGCGGGCTCAGCAAAGCGCTACCGCAACCTTCTCGGCTTCACATTCGGCACAGGCTTCGGCTTTGGCTTTGTGATGGACGGCAGACTCAACCTTGGCGATAACTCGTGCGTCGAGACCTTCTGCCTTAAGCACAGAGATTATCCCGAGTTTATCGTTGAGGACGGCATCGCCATTCGTGCCGTGAAGCGTGTCTATCGCGAGCTTTCGGGCGACGAGCGTGAGCTTGAGCCTAAGGATATATACAACATCGCTGAGGGCAACCTTGAGGGCAATGCTGAGGCTGCTAAGGAGGCCTTTGCAACGCAGGGTCGTGTGGCTGGCGATGCAATGGCTACTGCCGTTACACTTATGGACGGAGTGATAGTTATTGGTGGTGGCTTGGCTGGTGCCTCGAAGTACTTTATGCCAGCCCTCCTGGAGGAGATGCGCTCAAAAATTAAGACTATGTCGGGCGACAGCCTAAACCGCGTTCAGATGAACGTATATAACCTCGATAACAAGGCTGAGTTTGAGCAGTTTGCACGTGGCAACTCAACAAAAATCAAGGTGTACGGCAGCGACAAGTACGTTACCTACGATTCAGAGAAGCGCGTAGGTATAACAATCTCTGACATTGGCGCAAGCAATGCCGTTTCGTTGGGCGCATATCTCTACGCCATCGATAATATTTAGGCTAAAAACAGACCTTAGATTTTAGGCTCCATCGCTGTGGCTATACGAGTAGTTACGGAGGATAGGAGCCTATGTTTTTTGATGCTGGCATACGACGTAATACCCATGATGTCGGCAACAAACATCTCGTCAATTAGCTCCAGCGCCGACTCGGGAATATCGCGCACAAAGACCCTCTGGCCCACCTTCTCGATGGCACGCACAGCCACGCCATACTCCACCGACTCATACTCGGTGGGAGTGAACCAAGTTCCCTTATAGCAGACAAATATAGGGCACCACGGACGGCTGATAAGCTTGCCCTCAGCATCGACCCACACGGCAGAGTTTCCGCCAAGAGGCCTCACTTGCGAATTAGCCATAGCGTCGAGGGCAACACTCACAGATGTCTGCGCAACAGATGTCGGCTCGTTCATCGTTAGCACCACGCCAACATCGCGCTTAGCACGCAGATAGCCACCGCAGCCAAACGTGGGATTCTCGACCTCGAACGTAAGCGATGCAGAGTCATCGAGGCGCATGATTACAGGAACACTCAGCGAGCCACCCACGTATGAGAGCTCCACAAGGCGCTTGATTATGCGCTGAGCATCATTAGCGCCGATAACCGAGGCGAAGCCAAACTTGTGCTCCGACTCACGACGCAACACGTCGATATGCTCTTCAAGGTTGTAGGCTACACCATCGAGCGTATGTATTCGCTGCATGACATAGGGGCTCTTAAGTCGAAGCTCAGATGCCTCGACCACCCTACCATCAATCCATGCAAGCAACCTCATAACTAACGGCTTGTGAATATTTTGAGCAACAACTCCTTGAGTAGTTCGCCACCATCAAGACCTCCACTGTCGATACCCTTGCTCTTAGCGTCATACTCGCGCAGTAGGCCAAGAATGGCAAAGACTCGGCGGTTATCCCAGCGACCTATGTTTGCCTTAATCTCATTTAGAGCGAACCTATTATTCACCCTCACGGCACGCATAAGCTCCATCTCGCCAGGCAGGGCAATACCCTGACGGCGCTGCTGCCATAGTAGGTAGTTAAACAGGAAGAGCTGCTGGAAGAGTCCAAAGAGAATGTTTATTGTGAGCGTAATAGGATAGCTCTTGGGGTTATGTGCGAAGTGGTCGGCAATACGCATTGCTCGTGCCACATCTTGCTTAAGCACAGCGTCGTTGAGCTCGAAGGTGTTAAACTCCTTAGAAAGGCCGATATACTGCTCAATATGGCTATCGGTAATGGTGCGCTCGCTCTCGGGCAACGACACCGACAACTTCTTGACCTCCTGAGCCATGCGCGATAGGTCCATGCCCACATGCTCCTTGAGCATAGCCATAGCCTTGGCAGTAATCTTAAAGCCAGACGAGGCGATATAGCTATTTAGCCACGAGTCAACCTCATAATCGCGAGGACGCAACGACTCAAACACTACGCCATTCTTCAGACAACTCTTGTAGAACGACGTACGCTTGTCGATACCTCTACCCTGCTCCTTATTCTTGTAGCATACGATAAGGATAGTAGTAGCCTGTGGCGATGAGGTGTAGTGCTGGAGTGCATCGAGCTTCGACATCTGCTGTGCCTCGCGCACGATGACAACCTGATAAGAGCCCATCATGGGTAGCTGACGACAGAGATTGACAACAGCACCCGCATCGGTATCGAGGCCATAGACAGTAACCTGATTGAAGGCACGCTCCGCCTCGTTTAAGATACTCTCGGCAAGGGCGTCACAGATGGCATCGATGAAGAAGCCCTCGTCGCCCGTGAGCAGATATATGGGCTGAAAGCGACGTGCTGAGATGTCGGACATGATAGCCGAGTACTCCGTAACACAATCGACAAATTTCGCTGTCTTAGCCATAGCAACACCTTATTATATATTATCGCGCACAACACGCAACACACGCTCAGTGCGCTTAGTAACTGCAAATCTATCGTCAAGACGACGACCCACAACCCAAACAATATCGTCGCCCGAGAGTAGCACAAACTGACGGCTCTTCTGCGCCATAGAGACCTTCTTATCGATGAGATAGTCACTAATCTTCTTACGGCCACTCATGCCGAGCGGCTGGAACCAATCGCCCTCACGCCAGCGACGCAAGCGAAGAGGATACGAGAGCTTGTCGGCATCGATAAGAGCGACATTCTCGCCCTGGTCGAGGGTATCTATAAAGTCGATGTCGCAATACTGGTAGTAGAGCACCGAGCCACCAACGTATGAGCGCAACGTGCGACGCTCAACAATAACCTCGCAGTCGTCCTCCTCCGTAATAGGCGACACCACAATATCGCCACGATCGACCACAGCAACCCACTCGCGGGCATAGAACCTACGACCCGTAGAGTTGTTGTCGAGGGCATGACACAACGCATCGACAACATCGCCCTTGAAGCCATACTCCTCGCTAAGAATCTCGTAGATAACAAAGTTGCGAGGTAGCGACCCATTTATTCGCTGCACTCGGATAGTGCGAATGTCGCCCGACTGCTCGATGATATCGCGCTTGATGATGCTCATAGAGGCTGTAATAAAGTCTTGAGCCTGGCTTAGGCGCGAGACGTTGCGACGCATGATGGTGGTAAACTGAGGCGTAATCTCGCGAAGCATAGGGATAAGGCCGATACGCACCTTATTGCGCAAGTACTTTGTCGAGCGGTTTGACGAGTCCTCTCGGAAGGGGATGCGGTGGGCTATGGCATAGTCGTGAATCTCCTTGCGGTTGGTAAACATCAGTGGGCGCACGATGCGTCCTACATGGTTGTTGATACCCGTAAGACCACGAAGGCCTGTGCCTCGCAGCATATTGATAAAGAATGTCTCGATAGAGTCGTTGATATGGTGTGCAATGGCAATCACGGTGTAGCCATGCTCGTCGCAGAGCTCCTTAAACCATGCATAGCGCAGACGGCGGGCAGCCATCTCCATAGACTCTCCCGTGCGCTCCATCTCGGCAGTGGTGTCGAAACGCTTATTGAAAAACTCGACACCGAGGCGCTTTGCCTCGTGCTCAACAAGCAACTCATCCTCGTCGCTCTCCTTGCCACGTAGCTGGAAGTTGCAGTGAGCAACGCCAAACTTATATCCTGCAGCCGCCGTGAGCGACATTAAGACCATGGAATCGACACCGCCCGATACGGTGAGCAATATTTTATCGTCGTGTGTGAATAGCTCGTTGTCGGCTACATACTTCTCGAACTCGTCGAGTAGAAACATTACCTCTTTCACCTCTACAAAACATTAACCTCTGGCGATATCTCCACGCCAAAATTCTCCTTCACCTTGCCACACACATACCCTGCCAAGCGCATAACATCGCCACCCGTAGCACCGCCATGGTTAACCAAGACGAGTGCCTGACGGTCGTGAACGCCAACGACACCATCACGATAGCCCTTCAAGCCCGACTTGTCGATAAGCCAGCCTGCAGCGAGCTTTACGTGGTCGTCGTCGCCCGGAACAGCATAGTGAGGCATATCGGGATACTTAGCCAAGAGCTCGTCGGCAACACTACGCTCGACGATAGGGTTCTTAAAGAAGCTACCGGCATTGCCCAACACCTTAGGGTCGGGAAGCTTGCGTGAGCGGATAGCGCAGATAGCATCGCGGATATTGCGTAGCGTGGCACCACCACGGCTCTCGACCTCCGAGATAACATCGCCATAACCAAGGTTGGGCTTTGCATGACGGCTAAGCTTAAACTCCACGGCGAGGATAATAACCTTACCCTTGAGCTCCTGCTTGAAGATACTCTCACGATAGGCAAAGTGGCAGTCGGCATTCGTTAGGCGGACAACGCTGCGGCTCTCTACATCGAAATACTCGACAGTGGTAATAGCGTCCTTAGCCTCGGCACCATAAGCACCGATATTCTGAACAGGAGCAGCGCCCACAGAGCTTGGAATAGCCGACAGGTTCTCGATACCCCACAACCCCTCATTGACGCTCCACTCGACAAGCTCGTCCCAATCGTGACCAGCCTCGGCACGAAGCTCCACATAATCATCGTTAGAGCAAAGTATGGTTCGCTTGCGATTAACGGGTGTGAACAACACGCCGTCGTAGTCCTGCATAAAGAGGGTATTATTGCCTGCGCCAAGAACATACCACTTCACGGGGTTATGCTCCTCGAAGTAGGTTCTAAGATCCTCGGCACACTCGAACTCAACAAGAGTTGTAGCCTGCTGCTCAACGCCAAAGCTATTGCGTGAAGCGAGGCTTATGTTTGAATATATTCGTTTCATATTGCAAATATAAAAAAAATTTTGCTAACTTTGAGTGTTGAAACGATATTTACGTCGTCGAAGTGCAAAAACAACTAAATTTAGAGATACTATGTTCACTCCTAACGACATTGCTCAGATTGAGGCTCGAGGATTGAGACTTGCTGAGGTAGAACAACAAATTGAGAATTTCCGCAACGGTTTCCCTTCACTCCCTGTACGACGTGCTGCATCGGTGGGCGACGGCATACTTCGCCTCGACGAGGAGGCACTAAAGCAGGCTGAGGAGCGCTACGAGGCAAAGCGTGGCGAGCTACGCACCGTAAAGTTCGTACCAGCATCGGGCGCTGCAACACGCATGTTTAAAGAGCTCTTCGAGTATGTGAACGAGGATAAGCGCACAGCGGGCATCGACAAGCTAATCGTAAACCTCGAGAAGTTTGCCTTCTTCCCCGAGTTGGCAAAGTATCTTAAGCCACAAATCGACGATAAGGATGTTGTGCGCAACATCATCGTAGATGGCTTGGAGTATGGCGCTAAGCCTAAGGGCTTGGTTACGTTCCACGCCTACAAGGAGGGCAACCGCAAGCCTGTTGAGGAGCACTTGGTGGAGGCAGCGTTGTATGCATCGAATGGCGAGCGTGCAGCTATCCACTTCACCGTGTCGCCTGAGCACCAAGAGGGTTTCGAGGCGTTGCTCGGTGAGCGTCAGAGCCACTACGAGGCAAAGTTTGGCGTTAAGTTCGACGTGTCGTTCTCGCAGCAGAGCCCAGCTACTGACACCATTGCTGTAAATCCCGACAACACCCCATTCCGCACCGACGATGGCAAGCTTTTGTTCCGCCCTGCGGGTCATGGAGCACTCATCGCCAACCTCGACAAGCTCGATGCCGACATCATCTTTGTGAAGAACATCGACAACGTGACTACCGACGAGCGCAAGGGCGACACAACGACATACAAGCGTGTGCTTGCGGGCGAGCTTCTGCGTCTTCAGGAGCGTTCGTTCGAGCTGCTTAGAGCCATTAAGCGTGGCGAGGATGTGAAGGCTGAGGCTGTGGAGTTCCTACGCAACGAGCTATGTTGCAAGCTTCCTGAGGGTGCATCGTTGGAGCTCGTGGAGCAGAGCCTCGACCGCCCTATCCGTGTCTGTGGCATGGTGAAGAATGAGGGCGAGCCTGGTGGTGGTCCTTTCTGGGTGGGTGACGACTTGGGTCGCGAGCAGTTGCAGATTGCCGAGTCGAGCCAGATTGCTAAGGAGGATGCACACCTTATGAAGGAGGCAACACACTTCAACCCTGTTGACTTGGTGTGTGGCGTGATGCGCTACGACGGCACTAAGTACAACCTTAGAGAGTACACCGACCCTAAGACGGGCTTTATCTCGTCGAAGTCGGCAGGAGGTCGCGAGCTACGAGCACAGGAGCTTCCAGGATTGTGGAACGGAGCGATGGCTAACTGGAACACAATATTTGTGGAGGTGCCAATCTCGACATTCTCACCAGTAAAGGTTGTCAACGACCTGCTACGCCCTGAGCACCAGTAGTAAAACAGATAAAAACGATAGAGGCTAACCCCAAGCGGATTAGCCTCTATTCTTTTATTTATATCATCTTCGCTTGCTTTCTCCAGCGCAGATATCCTGCAACGGCAAGTACGCAGTAGAGCGTGTAGAGCAGGGCTGTGCCGGGGATACCCTTATAGAAGTACAACCCAACACTAATCATATCGACAACAAGCCACACTAGCCACTGCTCGACGAGCTTGCGCGAGAGCATCCACATAGCCACGACGGACATAGCCGTGGACATCGAGTCGAAGAAGGGCACGGTGCTATCGGTGAACTCGCTAAGCAAGAAGTACAACACCACATGCAGCACCGCATAGACAGACACAAGGGGCACTATCCACCCTACGGGCGTGTGACGTATCTTGCCCTCGTGCTTATCCTCGCTCTTGGCTGAGGGCTTACGCAACCACACGGCAAGACCATAGATACCTGCCAAGACATAGTAGAGCTGCATGGCGGCATCGGCATAGATACCCTTGGTGAGGTACAACGTACCATGGACAAGGGGCATGATAGCACCCACAACCCATACCCATATATTAGCCTTGTACTCGAGCCAGAGGTATAGCAAACCGAGAGCGATGCCGACAGCCTGGAGAATTACCGATAGATCCATAGTTTAGAAGTTTACAGTGACGTTAGCAAGCACGTTGATAGGTGCCTGAGGGAAGTAGAAAGCCTCGTCGTAGCGCACGCCGTCCCACATATACGAATATCCGTAGCCATTCGACGAGTAGAGCGTTGAGAAGAGGTTGTTGATAGCCACGCCAAAGCGCACCGAGCGACCTGAGTCTAATTTGTAGTCGTAGCCGAGGTTAAGGTTGGTGACGCAGTAGGCATCGAGCGACAGAGCCTCTATCTCGTTGTTGGTGAAGTATTGCTTACCCACATACTGCGTGTGCCACAAGGCGCTGAAGCCACCTACGTGGAAGTTAGCCATGAGCGAGCCTACGACCGAGGGCGAGTAGGAGATGGTCATTGTGCCGAGGTTCTGACCATACGTAGGGCTATCCTTGAGCGCATCGACATAGTCCTTAATCTTATTCTCCGAGAGCGTTGCATTTGCCGAGAGGGTGAGCCACTTAGCCACACTCCACGATGCCATAAGCTCGACACCACGACGGAAGCTCTTATCGACATTTGTGTTTAGTGCATCGTCGCCATCATTGACCATACCCGTAGCCACCAACTGATTGTGGTAGAGCATGTAGTAGAGGTTTACACCAAGCGATAGTTTAGGTGTAGAGTAGGTATAACCGAGCTCGAAATCGACGAGGCGCTCAGGCTCGGGATAGCTGTCGTCGGCGGCAAACATGTGGCGGTCGGTAAAGTCGGAGCGTGTAGGCTCGCGGTGGGCAATGGCAGCCGAGAGAAAGGCGTTGTGAAAGCCATCTACATAGCTAAAACCCATGCGAGGGTTGAAGAAGTTGTACTCCTTATCCACGTCGATAGGCTGCATATAGACACCCTCGTCGCCCCATATGGCGTTGTCGTTAGTGCCCCACGCCTTGTAGCCCACATAGCGGTACTGCACATCGCCAAAGAGGTTAAGCTTGTTGTTGCGCTCGCCGCTAAGCACCGTCCAGAGGGCACGTGCAAAGAGGTTGCCATCGTGCTTAACGACATCGTTGTCGTACCATCTGCCAGCGACATCCTCGACACCATCTACCCACGACAGTGTGCCCCAGTGTGGGGAGCGATAGTAGCTATACGAGCCACCGAACACAAGGTCGAGATTAGTGGTTGTGTATGATGCTGCGACATTTGCGCCACCCATGTGATTGAGCATAAGCTTATGGCGAATGAGGTCGGCTTGTGGGGTTGTTGTGTCGAGGTTAAGATAGCTCTCCAGCCACGCATCGTCTTTGTACTGGTTGTAGTAGCCGTAGCCATAGGTGTAGAAAAGCGTAGCGTTGAGCTGCCACTCGCGACTGAAGCGGTGGTTGAGCACAAGCTGGTTATTAAACTGCAAGTAGTTGTCGGTCTGGTCGTCGTAGTAGGCTACGTGTGTGCCATCGTCGAGGACAAAGGGTCCGTCGGAGGTGACATACTGACCCGAGTCGTGATACCTACGACCATAGCGCTCCATGTCGGCTTTCGACACACCATTATAAGTTAGGTAGGTCTTTGCCGAGCCGCCGAACGAGAGGAGCTTAACCTTAGTGTTAGAGCCATAGTAGCCAGCCTGCAGCATGTAGCTCTTAAGGTCGGTAGCGCCACGCTCAATGTAGCCGTCGGAGCCGATGTGCGTGAGGCGAGCATCGACAACCCATCTGTCGCGAATGAGTCCTGAGGAGAGGTGTAGGGCCTGCTTGTTGGTGTTGTACGAGCCGTAGCTGAGCGATGCCGAGCCACAAAACTCGGTGCTGAGAGCATCGGTGGTCATCGACACCGAGCCACCAAAGGCACCTGAGCCATTGGTCGACACTCCAGCACCGCGCTGCACCTGTACTGAGCCTACCGACGAGATAAGGTCGGGGGTGTCGTACCAGTACATCGAGTGGGAGTCGGGGTTGTTCATAGCCACGCCATTTATCGTCACATTGATGCGTGTAGCGTCGGTGCCACGTAGACGGATAGAGGTAGCACCAATGCCGATACCCGTCTCGTTGGTGGCTATGAGTGACGGTGTTAGGGCGAGGGCTGTGGGAAGGTCGGTGCCGTAGCTGTGGCTTAGGATATCCTCCTCGGCAAGCGACGACTGAGCCACGGGCGTGCTCTTTTTTGCAGCGGTGGTGACCACCTCGATGAGTTCTACCTCGTAGATGCGTGTTGTGTCAACCCTCTCGGGTGTGTGCTCCTCGGCACGTAGCGCGCAGAGGCTGAGCAGTGCGCACATAAAACAAAAAATCCTTTTCATACTCTATTTAAATTAAGTTGAAAAGGGGCTTTTAAAGATATCTCCTATCCTGGTGTCGGCATTACCCGTATCCAGTACGATGGGTCTAATCTCAGCCTACACCCACACAACGATTAGCCGACCGTACGCTTCAGCCACCATGCGAGGAAGTAAGCACCCCTTAGTTGGCGACAAAGATAGCACTTTTTTCTAAACCTCACTACACCACGAACAAAAAAAGCTACCGATTACTTCTCGGTAGCCTTTCTTTTATTTAGTCGCATGTAAGCCTTTATGCGTCGCCAGCCCTCCACGCCAACTATCGCCAAGCCCGTATATTGCGCGGTCTTGGCACAGCCAAAGAGCACTATCCACAGCACGCTCTTAGCCTTTACGGAGATGGGTAGTGCCATCTGAGCAAACGAGGCTACGTAGAAGATTACACACATGATGAGCACCACTACGCCTTGGCGAAATGATAGCTGGGCGAGGTGTTGCTTAACAGAGTCGATATATCCTCTTAGCCTTGCGCGCATTACTCCTCGGTAAGGCCATCGAAGAAGCCCTCGACAAGCGATGGTGCCTGGTCTAGGAGCTTTGTTGCCTCCTGCTGAATGGTCTTAAGACCTAGGCGAAGCTTGATGCCGTTATACTCGCCCATAGCCTTGGTTACTGCACGCTGCTGCTCGGGGGTCATACCCTCGTAGTTAGCCTCGGCCTGGGCACACAAGCGCTCAAACTCTTGGTCGGCAGCTGCCCACTCCGCATCGCCATACGACATACCCTGAGCCTCGACCTCGGCGATAAACGAGGTGATGCTATCTACGCTACGTGTTGCTGGCTCGGTGCATGCCACCATAGCCACAGCCACAAGGGCAAGCATAATTCTTGAAAGTTTCATAACTCTATGTTTTATCAGTTGTGAGCACAAAGTTAGCAAAAGTTTTTGTAATTTTTCCATATTTGTTTGCTTTTCGTAGAAATGTTTTCTAATTTTGCATGGATATTTGGTTATCGAAAGCAAATACACGTAAAATATAAACTTTTAAAACTTAAGTAAAACTATGGCTTTTCTTACAGACGACAAGCTCGTTATCGTTGGTGCTGCCGGCATGATCGGCTCTAACATGGTTCAGTCAGCTCTTATGATGAACCTCACATCTAACATCTGCCTCTACGACGTATTCTCTCCAGAGGGTGTTGCCGAGGAGATGCGCCAGAGCGGCTTCGACAATGTAAACATCACTGCTACTACTGACGTGGCTGAGGCATTCAAGGATGCTAAGTATATCATCTCTTCTGGTGGTGCTCCACGTAAGGAGGGCATGACACGTGAGGACTTGCTTAAGGGCAACTGCGAGATCGCTGAGCAGCTTGGTAAGAACATTAAGACTTACTGCCCAGACGTAAAGCATGTTGTTATCATCTTCAACCCTGCCGACCTTACTGGTCTTGTTACATTGCTCTACTCTGGTCTTAAGCCAGGTCAGGTGACTACACTTGCAGGTCTTGACACTACACGTCTTAAGAGCGCTCTTGCTAAGAAGTTCGGCGTTATGCAGTCGGAGATTGAGGGTTGCGCAACTTATGGCGGTCATGGCGAGCAGATGGCAGTATTCGGCAGCGCAGTGAAGATTGCTGGTCGCAAGCTTACCGACATCATCGGCACTGAGGAGTTCCCAGCTGAGGAGTGGGAGGCAATGAAGACTGCTGTAACCCAGGGTGGTGCTGCTATCATCAAGCTTCGTGGTCGCTCATCATTCCAGAGCCCATCATACCTCTCTGTAGAGATGATTCGCTCGGTAATGGGTGGTGAGGCATTCCGTTTCCCTGCAGGTACTTACGTATCTAACGAGCGCTACAACCACATCATGATGGCTATGGACACTGTTCTCGACCAGAACGGCTGCTCATACAAGATGCCTGTGGGTACTGACGAGGAGATTGCTAAGCTCGACGCTTCATACGCTCACCTCTGCAAGATGCGTGACGAGTTGGTAACTTTGGGTATCGTTCCAGCTATCGAGGAGTGGTCAAAAATTAACCCAAATCTCTAATTAATAGTAGGCATCTTAAGCCTATCTCATAACGTAAGACCCCTCGGGCGTACAACATAGTACTCTCCCTGGGGGTCTTGTTTTGTGGGTGGGGGCAAGAGAATATTGGGAGCGATGGGAGCGCTAACGCTCGATGGGGTTTTGTGGGGTCGATAGGGGCGCTAAAGCTTGATAGGATTGATAGGGTTGATGAGGCGAGGGTATCATAGTCCTATTCTCCCTATTCTCCCTATTCTCCCTATTCTCCCTATCTTCCCTATTAATCCCGTGCTCCTCCCCTTTCACCTCTCCCCTTTCACCTTTAACCTTTAACTTTTCCCCTTATGAAGATTGCAGTTCCTACGCGTGACGGGCACATCGACGACCACTTTGGTCACTGCGCCTACTATACAATATTTGAGGTTGCGGAGGGCAAGATTATCTCGCGCTCGCGCCTCGACTCGCCTGAGGGTTGCGGTTGCAAGTCGAACATTGCTTCCGAGATGGAGGCTATGGGCATCGAGCTGATGCTTGCGGGCAACATGGGCAACGGAGCGCTAAACAAGCTCACAAGCCACAACATACGTGTTATTCGTGGTTGCAAGGGCGACATCGAGGCCGTTGTCGAGGGCTACCTCCACGGCTTTGTGATGGACTCGGGCATAAGTTGTGACCACCACGAGTGCCACGAGAAATAGAAAAAGGGAGCTTTCAGGCTCCCTTTATTTTATATGTTGTGCGATAGTGGCGAGGGCACAGCATCGCGCATATCGTAGTCGCCCCAGCGCTCAGCAACGTAGTCGAGCGTAGAGCGTATCTCACTCTCGTCGAACGATGTTACGAGCTTAAGCCTTGTCTGCTTAAAGTCGGGCAGACCCTTGAAGTAGTTGGTTAGGTGGCGGCGCATCTCCAAGATACCTACCCTATCGCCCTTTATCTCGAGCGACTTGGTAAGGTGCTCATGAGCTATCTGAACGCGCTCTACGACTGAGGGTTGAGGTAGTAGCTCGCCCGTTGTGAGGTAGTGCTTACACTCCTTGAATATCCATGGGCGACCATACGTAGCACGACCAATCATCACGCCATCGACACCATATCTGTCGAACATCTCCTTGCACTTAACTGCCGAATCGACATCGCCATTGCCGATGATGGGAATGGTTATGCGGGGGTCGTTCTTAATCTTGCCGATGAGGGTCCAGTCGGCCTCGCCACGATACATCTGCGAGCGTGTGCGACCATGAATAGTAAGGGCAGCGATGCCCACATCCTGAAGGCGGAGGGCTATCTCCTCGATATTCTTCATCTCGTCGCTCCAGCCGAGGCGTGTCTTGACGGTTACGGGCTTATTCACGGCACGCACAATCTGGCGTGTCATCTCGACCATAAGGTCGGGGTCGCGCATCATGCCCGAGCCAGCGCCACGTGCGGCAATCTTCTTGACGGGGCAACCGAAGTTGATATCTATAATATCGGGGTTGGCACTCTCGGCAATGCGTGCCGCCTCGACCATAGGCTCTATTAGGTGGCCATATATCTGTATGCCCACGGGGCGCTCGTAGTCGGCGATATTGAGCTTAGCGCGCGACTTCCACGCATCGCGAATAAGGCCGTCGGAGGAGATAAACTCGGTATATACCACGTCGGCACCAAACCTCTTGCACATATAGCGAAACGAGGGGTCGGTGACATCCTCCATAGGGGCAAGAAACAAGGGCTTGTCGCCAAGTTCAATATCAGCAATCTTCATAGCGCAGTAATTTTTGGCAAAGATACTCTTTTAAAGTGAAAAGTGAAAGGGGAGAGGTGAAAAGTGAGAGGTAAGAGGTGAAAAGTGAAAGGTGAGAGGTGAAAAGTGAGAGGTTTTTTATGAGTAATTCCTAATTACTCTAAAACGGCACGTCGTCACTCTCCTTAGTTACTATGTCGCCGATATCTCCGCCCGACATTGGGGCGTGGTGCTCCATGAACTCGGAGAGCAGATAGCTAAAGCCTACGTTGTGGGCTATGGGGCTGAGGCGCTTGCTCCACTCCTCGTAGGCGCGACCCTCGTCGGCAAAGAAGATTACGCTACGCCCCTTGAGCACGCTGAGGCGCTCCTCGCTAAGTGCAAGCATCGAATCGACCGCCAGCCACACCATCTCGGGGAGGAGCACCGAGCCTACGTGTGCTGTCTTGGCACCCTCCGCCACGGCGACAATATCCCGAGGACGACTCCTGAGCAGGTGCTCGCCATAGAGGCACTGCTCCAAGCGCCACCCCTCGGGCAGTGCCCCCTCGCGCTGCATGATGCTGTGTATCCAGTCGACATAGGCTTCCGAGCCACGTATGCGCTTGCCCGTTGTGGGGTCGTAGTTCATTATCTTTCCCGTGCGCACCCTTTGGTCGATATCGACTTGCCAGAACACCGCATCGCCATAGTCGTTGCCACCGATGTAGTATTCGTTGATAAGGCGCTCGGCGGTGTCGTTGCCGAATGTTGCACGGAGCCACTCCTTGTAGGTGCACTCCTTTTTCACCGTTCGCTCCATAAACCACCTCGGTATTACGCCATAGGGCTCTCTCCCGGGCGGAGGCGGAAGTTGAGGTTTGTTCACGTCCATTTGTCCATTTTGGCTATGTAAATGGACAAATGGACTTTTGTCTTCTCGCCTCCAAGGGTTATCCTCAAAGTATTGTTTAGGCGTGTAGTGATAACCACACTTATCAAGTCTATTACACTTACCCACTCTCTCATTAACATACTCATTATTATTATGAGTATCAATGTATCGTGTGAATGTATATTTGCGTCCACACTGAGGACAAACGTATCTACTTCCTCTGCCTCGATACTTCTCTAACTGATATCTAAAATCGTTCATAATTGATATATTTTGTATTGTATTTAGTTCAAAGTCCAATGTCCAAATACATAGTTAAAATGGACAAATGGACTTGGACTTTTGCTCATATGACCTTTTTAGAATATTTGTTATCGTCGTTTTACTCCTATACCCCAACTCCTCGGCTATCTGCTGGAGGGTCATGCCACTATCTCGCATCGCTCGTATAAGTTCCAGACGCTCAGCACCATCTGCATCTTGCTCGGGCAGTCGCTCCCGAAGCGCACCAAACGGCACACGCTCGCCCGTGGCAACGAAGTTAAGTCCCGAGGTAAACCTCAAAACGTAGGAGTCGTGCTTATACTCGTCCGAGAGGTAGTTGCCCTTAACCACACACAGGTGGCGCAGGTCGTGGCGCTCGGGGTCGGGGCGTAGCTCCATCAGAAGGCGCATCTTAGCCTCGAAGCCCTGCGAGCCTATGGCATTGTGCTTCGATGGCGCAAGGCTCTCGGTGCGCTTGCCCGTGTGGTGCAGAAAGATGATGAGCACCGAGTGCTTCACTGCCAACTGCGAAAACTGATTTAGGAAGCTTCTAACGCGGTTGTTCTCGTTCAGCGGTCCGGTGTAGAGGTCGGCAAAGGCATCGACAACAACAAGGTCGCGCGGAGTCTCCTCGAGCATCTTATCAAGGTTAGAGATGAGGTTATCCACCTCGAACACAAAGTCGAGCGTGTGGTACGCCTCCTTGGGCGTGCCCAGCTCCTCCAACTGCCTCTGCATCAGCACACCCACCGCCGAGGCATCGTCCTCGGTAGCCACATAGAGGGCACTGCGGTGCTTAGGGCTGAGCCTAAAGCCAAGGTACTCACTACTGCCCGATGCCACAGCCATAGCCAAGCCTCGTAGGAGGGTCGATTTTCCCGAGTCGGAGGTGCCCACCAACGCCGCTAAGCCCGTGCGCGGGAGCAGAGGGTCGACGAGGCAGTCCATGGCCTCGGTCGAGAGGTTGAGCATGTCGTAGCCATTAACCAAATACTTGCGAAAGGTAGCCTTCTCGGCATCCTTCATGTCGTGCATCTGCTGCATAAGTTGCTGCGTGTCACGACGTAGCTGTTCAATGATGTTTTGCATAATGTTATGTTATTTAAGATGTGAAAGCAGGGAGGGGGAGGATGGGATAAATGGGACAGATGGGGTCGATAGGGAAGATAGGGAAGATAGGGAGAATAGGACTATGATACCCTCGCCTCATCAACCCTATCAACCCTATCAAGCGAAGCGTTACCCATCTCTCCCATCAAGCGAAGCGCCCCTATCGACCCCACAAAACCCCATAAAGCAAAGCGCTACCCTATTCAAGAACTGAACTTTTCGAGTACAAATATATAACATAAAAGCCCCCTTGTCAAGAGGGCAAAGCAAAAATTATTTAACACACAAGGTTAAGGCATTGAACATCAGCGACAAAAAAATTGGCAGAACGGCTCACTTTTTTTCGCAATCCAAAAAAAGTTTGTATATTTGCGCTTTAGATATATAAATATAGGTAACAATGCTAAACATCGAAGAGTTTATTTCAGGCGTCGTGTGCCGAGCAACAGAGGAGCTATGGGGCACAAGCGACAACATTCAGATACAGAAGACCCGCAAGGAGTTCGAGGGCGACTACACCGTGGTTGTGTTCCCACTCTTGCGTGCATCAAAAAAATCACCCGAGGCAACAGCAACTGAGCTCGGCGAGAAGATTGTGGCATCGACACCACAAATCAAGTCGTTCAACGTTATCAAGGGCTTCCTTAACCTCGTCGTAGATTCATCGTTCTGGGCAGAGCGCTTTGGCGAGATTGTATCAACCGAGAACTTCGGCATGGCTGAAAAGTCGGGCCGCACAATCATGATAGAGTACTCGTCGCCAAACACCAACAAGCCACTCCACCTCGGACACATACGCAACAACCTTCTCGGCTACTCGGTAGCAACAATCCTCAAGGCTAACGGCCACAACGTCATCAAGGTTAACTTGGTCAACGACCGCGGTATCCACATCTGTAAGTCGATGCTCGCATGGCAGCTATACGGCGGTGGCGAGACCCCCGAGGCATCAGGCATGAAGGGCGACCACCTCGTAGGTAAGTACTATGTCGAGTTCGACAAGCACTACAAAGCGGAGGTTAAGGAGCTTATGGCGCAGGGCATGAGCGAGGAGGAGGCTAAGAAGAGGGCTCCTATCATGCTCCAGGCGCAGGAGATGTTGCGCAAGTGGGAGGCTAAGGACGAGGCGGTATACTCGCTATGGCAGACAATGAATGGCTGGGTATATGAGGGCTTCGACGTAACATACAAGGCTCTCGGCGTAGACTTCGACAAGGTATATTACGAGTCACAGACCTATCTTCTTGGCAAGAGCCTCGTGGAGGAGGGCTTGCAGAAGGGCGTATTCTTCCGCAAGGAGGACAACTCGGTATGGATTGACCTCGAGGCAGATGGCCTCGACCAGAAGCTACTCCTACGTGGCGACGGCACATCGGTATACATGACTCAGGACCTCGGCACAGCGCTCAGCCGCTTCGAGGAGAACAAGCTCGACGACATGATTTACGTTGTGGGCAACGAGCAGAACTACCACTTCCAGGTGCTTAAGCTCGTCTTGAAGAAGCTCGGTTATGAGTGGAGCGACAACATCTTCCACCTATCATACGGCATGGTTGAGCTTCCTGAGGGTAAGATGAAGTCACGCGAGGGTACCGTAGTAGATGCCGACGACCTTATTGCCGACATGGTGGGCACAGCACGCGAGATGTCGAACGAGCTAGGCAAGCTCGACGGTTGCTCGGAGGAGGAGGCTACAGCTATCTGCGAGATGGTAGGTCTTGGCGCGTTGAAGTACTTTATCCTCAAGGTCGACCCTAAGAAGACCATGCTCTTCGACCCACGCGAGAGCATCGACTTTAACGGTAACACTGGCCCATTTATCCAGTACACCCACGCACGTATCCGCTCAATTTTGCGTAAGGCCGAGGAGGCAGGCATCGCTACCGACAGCTTCCTCTCAGCGCCACTTCTCCAGGAGGAGGTAGAGCTCATCAAGGCTCTTGCGGAGTACCCAGCCGTGGTTCGCACTGCGGGCGAGCAGTTTGCCCCATCGGTTATCGCGGCGTATGCCTACGACCTTGCTAAGCAGTTCAACGGCTACTACCACGACCACTCAATCCTCAAGGAGGAGAACACTGCGGTGCGCTCATTGCGCCTCAAGCTCGCACAAGAGGTGGCACGCGTAATACGTTCGGCAATGGCGCTCTTGGGCATCAACGTTCCTGAGCGAATGTAGTAAACAACAACGGAGTGCTTCGACAAAAAAAGCGAGGCACTCCGTTTTTTTTAATAGGCGGTCTATGAAACAGATATTCTATTTAGCTCTCGTCGCCCTAATGGTGGCATGTGGCACACAACCCTCGGCATCCAACAACGAGGAGGAGGCTACCGAGGCAACACTAAGCTTTAAGCTCCCCTACGACGACCTCACAAAGATAGAGAGCCTCAAACAATATGAGCACTACGTGGCGCACTTCTGGGACGACTTCCGCTTCGACATTGGCGACGATGTCGACCGCTACTCAGCCGAGGAGGTATATAGCGCCTTTGCCAAGTACGTAGTGACAATCCCCGCACCCAAGGCCGACTCGCTGCTCCGCACACTCATACACCGTGCCGAGGCAAGCCGTCCTGTGCTCGACTTCTTTGCCGAGATGACAGGCGAGATACTCTACGACCCCAACTCGCCACTGCGCAACGACGAGTACTATATCCCCATCTTGGAGGAGCTCGCCAAGTCGCCCTTATACGACGAGTATGACCGTCAGATACCCCAACACACGCTACACATAGTAAAGCAAAATAGGCTCGGAGAGGTGGCTAACGACTTTCGCTACACCCTCCCAAACGGCACCCAGCACTCGCTACACGCGCTCGATGCCGACTACACCATCTTGCTCTTCAACAACCCCGGTTGCGAGATGTGCAAGGAGGTTATCCAGGAGATAGAATATTCAAAAAGGCTCAGCGAGCTAAGCTCTAAGCATCGCATCGTAACCCTCGCCATCTACCCCGACGAGGATATCGAGGCATGGCGCCAGTACCTACCCCAGATGCCTAAGGGGTGGACGTGTGGCTACGACAAGGAGCAGGCACTCACTTCGGAGCGCCTCTACGACCTTAAGGCAATTCCGTCGCTCTACCTTCTCGACCGTCATAAGCACGTGCTCGTAAAGGACGGCGTTAGCATCGCCGACATCGAGAACATAATTAGCCAAGGCATACAGCTATGATAGATACATTTGTAGAGCTGGGCAACCGCCTCAAGCACTTTAGCCAACAAACAGAGGTAATCCACAACGCCGTAGCGGCTAACCCATGGTTTACCCCTCACGACATCCTACGCTCGGTAGAGGCTATACGCCACACCATGCTTCGAAGAGAGAGTATCGAGGCGTGGCTCGAGCACTACACCCCCGTGGCAAGCCCTAAGCGTGTAGCCCTCATCATGGCGGGCAACATACCCCTCGTGGGCTTCTTCGACCTTATGTGCACACTCCTTAGCGGCAACGAGTGCCACCTAAAACCCTCGTCAAAGGATAGCGTGCTCATGCACTACATCATCGACGAGCTACGCTCCATACGCCCCAACATCGCTATATATGACTACTCCCCCACGGAGCACTACGACATGGCTATTGCCACAGGCGGCGATGAGGCAAACCGCTACTTCAAGGAGCACTTCGCCACTACGCGCCATCTGTTGCGTGGCAGTCGCCACTCTATCGCCGTGCTCAGCGGCAACGAGAGTAAGGAGGAGCTTAGCGCCCTTGCCACCGACATCACGGCCTACTCAGGTCTTGGCTGTCGCTCCGTGTCGATGATATTCTACCCACAAGGCACCACACCCAAGCTCGCATCACACCCCGCAGTCTGCACAAAGCTAAAGCAGAGCTTGCGTATGCGCAAGGCACTACTTAAAATGCAGGGCGTAGAGTTTGCCGACTACGACGGCTATATCGCCACCCTCGGCACAACATTCCCCGCCGCCCTTGGCGAGGTCACGCTCCACGCCTACACCACGCTCAGCGATGTAGAGATTTGGCTCAGGGAGCATAGCGAGGATATACAGTGCGTAGTGTCGCACCTCGACACCCTCACGCCCCACCTCCCCTTCGGCCGCACCATCGCCTTCGGCTCAGCGCAATACCCCACCCTCATGGACTACGCCGACGGCATCGACACCATGGCGTTCCTCACAAGTGAAAGGTGAAAGGTGAAAGGTGAAAAGTAAGGTGTGCTTCGCACGGGATTAATGGGATAGATGGGACGAATGGAATAAATGGGACGAATGGGATAAATGGGACGAATGGGATAAATGGGAAATTCCCATCAAGCGTTAGCGTTACCCATCAAGCGAAGCGCTCCCATCTCTCCCATCTCTCCCATCAAGCGTTAGCGCCCCCATTTATCCCAGCCCCTGCTCACCTAAATCAGCAAGAAATAGATTTATTGTTAGAAGGGGTTAGATTTGCCCTATCGCAAAAGTGAGCACCCGAGGATAGTAGTAAACCTACAGCCTCGGGTGCTCAGCTTTTTGGGATAGGTCAAAGATGACCCCTTATCACAATAAATTACTTGGCTGGGCGCATAATAACCTTCGCAAAGTTACCATCTGCAAGCACCTTCTCAGCCATAGCCTTCACGTCGTCGTAAGTTACGCTCTCAACCAACTTGAGGTAATCCTCCTTGTAGTTGTAGCCCTCCTCATACCAACGTGTGATAGCCGACATCCAACCTGAGTTGTTCTCGAGCACGTTGTTGTAGTTCTTCTTAAGGAACTCACGTGACTTCTCGATATCCTCAGCGATAGGACCGTTCTCGGCAATCTTCTTGATCTCTGCCACGCAGATCTCTACGAGCTCGTCAGCAAGCTGCTCGTTAGTATCGAATGCGATGAGCATCTCGTAGTGCTCGTAAGGATACTTCTCGATGCCACCCTGTACCTGCACGCCATAAGTACCACCCTTCTCCTCGCGGATAGAGATGAGGTAGCGTGAGTCGAGAGCACGGCTAAGAAGGTCGAGCACGAGGCGGTTCTTAGCGTTGTCAGCCAAGTCGCCAGAGTATGTCAAGAATACAGATACCTTAGGCTGCTGCATCTTTGTTGTGAAGTCGTTAGTAACCTCGCCCTTAACAACACGTACGCCATCGTCCTGAGCAGAGTACTGCGACTTCTTAGCTGTTGGCAATGAGCCGATATACTTCTCAACGAGTGGCTTCAAAGTCTCGAGCTGTACGTTACCAGCGATGATGAAGCGGAAGTCGTTAGCGTAGCTGTAGAGCTGCTTGTGAACATCTGCCAAGTTCTCGAGAGTCAATGCCTCGAAGTCCTCAGCCTTAGTCATCTGGCGACGTGGGTGGTTGCCATAGAGAGTCTCGATGTAGTTCTTGCTTACTGCGTATGAAGGATCCTGCTCCATATTCTTGAAGTAAGGAACATACATCTTCTTGATGTTGTCGAGGTCTGTCTGGTCGAAACGTGGGTCGGTAAACTGGAGATAGATGAGCTGAAGGATAGTCTCGATATCCTTAGGTGAGCCACCAGCGTTCACTGCGTGCTCGTAGTCGCCAACACCAACACCAGCATGAGCGTTCTTACCTGTAAGCTGCTTAGCGAGCTCAGTAGCCGAGAACTTGCTGATACCTGACTGACCCATTACCATGCCGAGCATGTTACCAGTGAAGAGTGCATCGTCAGAGAGCAACGACTTACCACCCTTAGACACGGCGCTAATCTGCACCTCGTCAGCCTTGAGTGTAGATGGACGAACGATAACCTTAATGCCATTCTTCAATGTCCACTCAGTGTAGCCGAGCGACTCGTTAGTCTGAGTCTTCTTCACCTTAGAGCCCTTCAATACAACTGACTCGTCGATAAGTGGAACGATTACGGTGTTGTCCTTGTAAGGCTCAACCTCTGATGCCTTCACCTCAGCGATAACTGTCAAGAACTCCTCCTCAGTAGGGATAACAAGACCCTCCTTCTCAGGTGTGCGAGCAAGGATTACGAGGTTCTGGTCAGGTGCTGTAAGCTGGCTGTAGAGCTGGTTGAAGATGTCGATGTTGATGCTTGCAATCATCTGCTGGTCGAGCTGCCACTCAGTCTCAGCGTCCATCATAGGAGTACCCTGAGCATAGAAATCGAGGTAGCGCTGTGCATACTCGTCGTTGCGAACATCGTTGCGGTTAGTGTACTGGCGCTCAGCATACATCTTAAGCTCCTCCTTAGCGCGCTCAAGCTCGCCTGCAGTGAAGCCGTGACGACGCATACGCTCCATCTCGGTGTACATAGCACGGAAGCCATCGATGAGGCGACCCTCGTGAGCAACAACAGAGAAGCTTGTAGCGTCCATTGTAGGACATACACCGATGCCACCCTCAGACATACCACCACCCAAGAATGGAGCGTCAGCCTTCTGAGCGATCTCCTCGAAGCGGTTGTTCATCATCATTGTAGCAAGGTTGTAAACAACGTCCAAAGAGTAAGCCTCTACGGTGTTCTTAATCTCCTTAGGAAGTGCCTCGCGACGAGCAAACATCATCACGCTTGAACGAGTAAGCTCAACGTCAGAGAATACAGATACGATAGGCTCCTCGGTAGGCTCAACGAATACTACCTCCTTCTGTGCAGCATCAGCTGGTGAAGCAGGGATGTCAGACATGAGCTCCTTAATCTTAGCCTCTACCTCGTCAACGTCGATGTCACCAACGATAACGATAGCCTGATACTCTGGGCGATACCACTTCTTGTAGAACGCCTCCAAAGCAGTGTGGTCGAACGACTTAAGGCCATCGAGGTAGCCAATAAGGTTGCGCTGCTCGTAGATAGTGCCCTTGAACAAGTTCTCGAACATGTCGTACTGAGCACGAAGGTTAGCGCCGTCACGTGTACGAAGCTCCTCCATGATTACGCCACGCTCCTCGTCGATCTCGGCTGGGTCCAAAGCGATGAACTGTGACCAGTCGTGAAGGATAAGAAGTGCAAGGTCGAGGTTCTCAGGAGTGATTGGGCAATCCTTAATCATATACTCGGTGCAATCCCATGAAGTAAATGCGTTAAGGTTGTAACCAAACTGCACACCGATAGTCTCCAACTTCTCAATCATCTCCTTACCAGGGAGATTCTTTGTGCCGTTGAATGCCATGTGCTCAAGGAAGTGAGCCAAGCCCTGCTGGTCGTCATCCTCCTGAACAGCACCTACATCGTGGTAGATGTAGAAGCTTGCCTGACCCTTTGGCTTCTCGTTGTGACGAATGAAGTAAGTCATGCCATTCTCAAGGCGACCTACTCGCACCTCAGCATCAAGCGGAAGCGGAGTCTGAGCCGAAAGACCCATAACACCGAATACAAGTGCTACGAGTGAAAAAATAAGTTTTTTCATAAAGCTGATAATTAAGTAATTATATTAAGTTTTAGTTGCTATCTGAGCATTTACAAACATTAATTCAAGCAAAGATACTATTTTTTGCTTGATTATCAACATTTACGCACACTTTTTTTGAATTTATTTGCACAATAATTCAACGCTTTTGTTAGCTTATTATTGCAAAGTTTAGTATATTTGTACTCAAATAGTACTACGTATGGCAGAAATCACATCATACAAATACCGTATCGAGCCACAAGATGTGGACTTTACACTACGTGCCTCGGCATCATCAATCATCAACTACATGCTCAATGTTGCGGGCACCGATGCCGACAACAAGGGCTTTGGCGTGGCCTCGCTCCAAGACAACAAATATACATGGGTGCTCTCGCGCCTCGGTGTCGAGATCTATCGTCAGGCAGAGCAGTATAGCAACATCGTCATAGATACGTGGGTCAATGAGTTCAACCGCCTATCTTCAACCCGTAACTTCCGCATGCGTCAGGACGACGAGGTGCTTGCAGCAGGTGTTTCGCAGTGGTGCGTGCTCGACATGGAGAGCCGTCAGGTTGTGGATTTATCAATCATGAAGGAGCGCCACGACGAGGTTATGGTAGATGCCCCCTCGCCCATCAGCGCCCCAGCACGCCTCCGCCCCGCAGAGCACACCGCATCGAGTGAATACACCGTGGCATATAGCGACATCGACTTTAATCGCCACATGAACACATTGCGCTATGTCGATATGATCTTCGATGCTATCTCGCTCGATGTCATCGAGAATAATTGTGGCATGCGCATTGATTTTAACTTTATAGCCGAGGCCCGTTATGGCGAGCGACTTACTATCGCCCACTCGCACGAGGGCAACACTTGGCTCTTTGAGATATCATCATCGGAGAAGACCCTTTGTCGTGCTAAAGTAGAGTTTAAGTAGGTGGAACAGCACAAATTACATATCGCCATAGTTGGTCCTGCACACCCCTATCGTGGAGGACTAGCATCCATCATGGAGACTATGGCTCGCGAGTATCAGCGTCGAGGCTATCGTGTCGATATCATCACCTTCACGCTGCAATACCCCGCCCTCTTATTCCCCGGCAAGAGCCAGACGGTGACTACCCCTCCACCCACCGACCTTAGCATCGAGCGCAAGGTGTCGACCATCAACCCTATGACATGGTGGCGTGTAGGTCGTCAGCTATGCAAGCTACGCCCCGACATTGTGCTAATGAAGTATTGGACACCCTTCATGGCGCCCTGCTTCGGCTCTATCGCCCGCCTTGCTCGCAGAAATGGCCACACACGTGTCATCTGCCAGATAGACAACGTTGAGCCCCACGAGCACCACATAACCGACAAAATGTTCAACCGCTACTTCCTACGCTCGGTCGATGGCTTCATATATATGTCGGAGCAGGTACATGGCGAGCTTAAGGCATACACCCAAGCCCCCGCACTCTTCTCGCCACACCCCATGTTCGAGCACTTCGGAGAGCGCAAGGAGCGCACAGAGGCATGCAACGCTCTAGGCATCGACCCTAACACTCGCTACGCCCTCTTCTTCGGCTTAATACGCGACTACAAGGGCTTAGACACCCTCATAGAGGCATGGGCTAAGTTTCGCCGCAAGGGACATAAGCTCCTCATTGCTGGCGAGTTCTACGCCTCACGCGACAAGTACACAAGCCTCATTGAACGTCTTGGCTTACAAGACGATATAATCCTCCACGACCACTTTATCCCCGACAGCGAGGTTGCCAACTACTTCTCCGCTGCGGACTGCGTGGTGCTACCCTACAAAACAGCAACGCAGAGTGGCGTGACTCAGATAGCCTACAACTTCCGCACACCTATCATCGTTACGAACGTGGGCGGTCTGAAGGAGATTGTTCCCGATGGCGTGGTGGGCTATGTCGTAGATAGCTCAGTCGAGGGTGTTCTCAACGGCTTGGAGCGCATCTACGAAGAGGGTCGCCTCGACGAGTTTACCCACAACATGGAGCAGGAGCGCAAGCGCTTCTCGTGGGCTTCGATGTGCGACAAAATCGAGGAGGTTTACCACATCGCCCGCAAATAGATAGCAAAAATATTTTGTCGTTACGACTAAAAACACTATATTTGCATAGAATAAGTTTTTAGAAGCATGCGCAAGCTCTATATCATAGCAGGTTGTAATGGTGCCGGCAAGACCACGGCATCCTACACTATGCTCCCCGAGCTGCTGCATTGCCACGAGTTTGTAAACGCCGACGAGATTGCCCGAGGACTCTCACCATTTAATCCCGATAGCATGGCTATCGAGGCTGGTCGCCTCATGCTTCGCCGCATAAACGACCTCTTGGAGGAGGGCACAGATTTTGCATTCGAGACAACACTATCAACCAAAACATACCAAAAGTTCATCGAACGAGCTCACGAGCGCGGATACTTCGTCTCGTTGCTCTACTTCTGGCTACCCTCGCCCGAGCAGGCCATCGAGCGTGTGGCTAAGCGAGTAAGCCTCGGTGGACACAACATCCCTGTAAACACGATTTGTCGTCGCTACGAGTCGAGCATGCGTAACCTTACGAAGCTCTATGTTCCCATCTGCGACTACTGGGTGATCTACGACAACTCGACAGCCGAAGGGGTGAAAAAGATAGCATACGGCTCGAAGGGCGAAATAAAAGAGGTCGTCAATCCGTTAGCCTATCAGAAAATTTTGAGTTATGAGTGAGTTTGAGCTAAGAGAGCTACAGGAGCGTATCGACGCCGGAATACTTCTTGCCCAACGCCGCCTTATCGAGCGCACCCGACGAGATAATGGCGACCTGGTTGTTGTGCGTGACGGCAAGGTCGTACACCTCACCCCCGACCAGCTCTTAGAGGAGTAGACATCAAGAAAAAAAGTTAGAGGAGACTGCTAAAGTCTCCTCTTTTTCGTTACTCTATATACTCAACGTGAACAAAGACATCGTCACTAAACCTTAGCTCGGGACGTGACTCAAACAACCCAAATACCGCAGAGCCTGAGCCCGACATCGAGGCATACATAGCGCCATCATCCAAAAGCAACGACTTAATCTCGGCGATACGTGGGTGTGCCGCGAGGATATGACCCTCAAAGTCGTTGACCACGCTACCCTGCCACTTATCCACGCTCTGCTGCAACAACTCGCGCAAATCATCAGTAGGCACACATGGCTTAACACCCGAGTAGGCCTCAGCCGTAGAGACACCCTCATGTGGCTTCACCACAACAAGCCACAAGCCGCGTAAATCAACTTCGGTAGGCTCCATGACCTCGCCACGAGAGGTGCAATATTGCGGCTCGTCATATACAAAGAATGGCGTGTCGCTACCCAGCTCGGCAGCAAGCTCGGCAAGTATCTTACGCTCAAGCCCAAGCCCAAATATATCGTTAATAGCCACAATCACAGCAGTGGCATCAGACGAGCCACCGCCAAGACCCGCACCAAATGGCACACGCTTATCAAGGGTTATACTCACACCACCCACGCCATAGCGCTCCTGCATAAGGCGCGCAGCACGCACACAGAGGTTCTTATCCTGAGGGCAATCAACGACAATGCCTCGCCCCACAAACTCGACACCCTCACCCTCCGTAGCCTCCACCTCGACAACGTCGTAGAGTCCACGCACATGATACATCACGGTCTGCAGGTCATGGTAGCCATCTGGGCGCTTACGCACAATACGCAAGCCGAGGTTTATCTTACAGCAAGCCTGAATAGTCATCACTTAATAGAATAACAGAGTCAAAACTACGAGCACAATACCCGCAATAGCTACGCCATTAGACATCTTGCCGAGCTTCTTTGCCGACTCCTCCTTACCCGACTTCCACGCCCTTGTAGAGAGAATGCGCAGAATCAACGACGCAATACCCAAAGGCCAGCAGAGAATAAAGACACCAATAGTCCAGCCTAACGACACATAGGGATTGGGCTCACTAGCATGTCGCGAGTCGCGCAAAGGCGTATCCTCGCGTAAGCTATTATCCTCGCTACCCAGCGGAGCAACAGGCACAACGGGCTCAGGCCTCTTAGGCTCGGGCTTAGCAGGCTCAACAACCGGTTTAGTAGACGTAGGTAGTGGCGCACCACAGCGCATGCACACACCCTTCGACGCTGGAACAATAATGCCACATTTAGGGCAAACAACAACAGCCATAGTAAACTCTTATGTAAAAATTGTTATATATATCTTTTATACAAAGATAGGCAAAATTTAGCAACATCGCTACGCAATATTCTTAAAAATTTATTTGGATATAAGAATTCTATTTCGTATCTTTGCGTAATAGCTTATAGCGATTTTTATAAATTAACTAAATATTTACGATTATGGCAAATTTGAGAGTCCTAAAGAAGGAGATTGACTATCGTTTGGAGGAGTTCGTATTTGACTGCGAGATGGCAGCATTCTTCCAGCCTAACAAGGAGGAGAAGGTTGTTGAGCTTATGCTTAAGGGCGTAGAGTTGCGCAACGCTTTCTACGTAAAGGCTAACAACCCTGCTGAGCCACACAACCGCTCATTGGTTAAGAAGCACTACGCAGCCCTCCGTCGTGATATGGCTGAGAGCTTCGCTGGCTTGTTCGCTGAGCTTAGCGCAGTTTGCGAGTAATTTCGCTCCAACTCATAGACAATGCCGACCTTATTGGGGTCGGCATTTTTTTTATTTAGTGACGCGTGACACGTAGGAAGAGATAAGCCCTGCGTGCTTGGTAGGGGCTTTAAAGTGGGACGAATGGGATAGATGGGAGAGATGGGGGCGCTAAAATAGGGAGATTAGGGAATTTAAGGAAATTAAGGAAAGGCTATCACTAAACTCCTTAAATTCATTAAATTCACTAAACTCCTTAATCTACCACCTCAATCAGCGCACCGATTTCTCGCGAGAAGGGGTTAGGCTTGGTCTATCACAAAAGAAGATCCCCTCGGGATAGTACAAATAGTACAGCCCAAGGGGTCTTTCTTTGTGTGATGGGCCGAGAATGACCCCTTATCACAAGAAATAATTACTTCTTTGCAGGCACAATCTTCATTGGCACACGACCACCCTGCGCTGGCTCAACACCAGTCTTCTCAGGAGCATTCGAAGGCTTTACGGTCTGTGTCGACTTCTTAGGAAGCTCTGGCATAACAGGCGCAGCACTACCTGGAACGATGCGCTTAACCTCGAAATCAACCACGATACCCTCATTAGGCATAAGATCGCGTGATGGAGGAGCAAACTTAGTAGGTGCCCAAACTGTGATGCTACCATACTCACCAACAAGCGACAAGCAGTGCTTGATAACCTCCATGCGGATAGTGCTCACTGGTGCGATGTGATTCTTAAGGTCATTGATAATCTTCTCGCTCTGACGAATCATAGCATAACGTGCTGAGTCTGTCAATTCCTTGTTAGCCTTAGTATCGATAATACGCTGCTCAAGGCTCTTCAACTGAGTCTTAGAAGACTGAAGAAGCTTACCACGGTAGCTGTAGATCTCATAGTCGAGAGATACAGAGTCGGTTGGAGCAGAGATCTTAACACCACCAGGGTTGTTAATACGATAGTACACTGTGTCGTTGCCAATAGCCAAAGGCTGAACACCTGGCTGCTGAGCAACGCGCTTCAACCACTGCTCAGTGCGTGTCATATGATACTTAGGAAGCTCATTGCGATAGTAGTTCTGGATATATGAGCGATGCTGCTGAAGTCTTGCCTGAGTAGCAGAGTCAAGACGAATCATAGCGTTCTCCTGCTGATCGCCAATAATATCCTTAGTACCCTTGATACCCTCCACAACATAGTGAATGTTTACAGGAGCAGCTGCAGACACAATCATGTAAGAGGCCATCTGAGACATCCACTTTGTGAACATGTCACGAGTATACTTCTCGTTGTAGATTGCAGGAAGCTCCAAGTCGGCACTGTGATCGAACATACGACGCTGCTTAGCAATCATATAAGGACGCATGCACTCCTTATCAAACTTAGCGAACTCGGCATTCACAGTCTCGATATCAGGGAACGACTCTGCATCAGTTGCAAGATACTGCTGAGCAAGCTCAATGAATAGCTCATGGTTGCAATCAAAATCTTTGAGCTGAGTGTACAAAGGCAAAGCCATCTCAACACCATAGGCATACGACAATGAGTCGAACTCTGCCTCAGTGTTGTTATAGGCACGATTCTCCACATCGTCGAAGTAGAACTCTCCGTGCGAACCGCAAGAAACAAGCGTAGCCATAGCGGCTACCATAAACAAGATTTTCTTCATACAGTTTTTAATAAATTATAGTTATTATTATCTTCTTGGTACATCTTTGAGCTTAAGGTCGTAGAAGAGCATGGTGTTTGGCTTAACACCAATAGAGTCGCAACCACCCGAGCTATATGCCAATGCCGAAGGCACCCACGCCTCGAGGCTACCACCAGGACCAATCAGGCGCAACACCTCTTGAACACCCTTTGGCAACTTACCGAGAGTCGTACGCAGGCTCTTTGCAACATAAGTAGAGTCGAGCATCTCGCCACCTACATTAAATATCTTGTAGTTTACAACTACTGTATCACGACTTGAACGTGGGCCACGCTTAACCTCACCCAACGTAACTACCTTATACGTAACGCCCGATGTTGTTGCCACAAACTTACGGTCTGCCTTACGCAAATCCTCCAAGTAGCGATGCTCCATCTCCTTTGTGCGCTCATATACATCGAAGTTCATATACTTCATAAAGGCATAGCGTGCCTCGTCAGCATTCATCTTAGTCTTCGACTCATATACGTCACGTACTGCCTGACACACCGCATCAACATTCAGTGTCGAGTCGGCAGCATAGAGATTTAGGGCTATGTTCATACCCATAGCATACGACACCGAGTCAACAGCGTTTTGCATTGTATGCTCCACACTTTTATCACCCTTAGGCGAGCACGACACTACAGCCACAAAGGCTATGGCTACAAGCGCCAATAACGACCTTTTCTTCATATTCTAAATTAGACTATTTTGACTTTTTTGAGTTTAGCATAATAAGCACACTACCGAGGATAGCCGCAGTGGTAGATGCCATAAGAATAGATATCTTTCCCCTGTTAATAAGGTCAATCTGCGATACAGCATCAAAGGCGAGGTTATCCACAAAGATAGACATCGTGAAGCCGATACCACCAAGACACGCCACAGCCACAAGCATTCGCCATGTAGCACCCTGGGGCTTATCAGCCAAGCCGAGCTTAACGGCGATGTAGCTAAACAACGAGATACCCAATGGCTTACCAACGACCAAGCCAAAGAAGATACCCATACCAATAGAGCCAGCCGCAGCCGAATATTCGAAAATATTGAAATAATCAACGCTCTCGATATGCACACCAGCATTGGCAAGAGCAAATATTGGCATGATGATGAAATTAACGTATGGCATAAGGAAGTGCTCCACACGGTGGCTCATGCTCTCAGCGCCATTCGATATCTGCTTCATACGACGGAGGTAGTACATACGCTCCTCCTCAGCCTCGTTCTCGTTCTCAATCTTATCGGCATTGCGAATACCCTGCTCGATGACATCTGCCTTATGTAGATAATACGAACGGCTATAACGTGGTGTTGTAGGGATAAGCATAGCCATCGCCACACCCGAGATTGTTGCGTGAACACCCGAGTAGTAGAACAGAGTCCACACAACCACAGCAGGGATAATATAGGCAATAGTGCGGAACTCGCCCATGCGACGCATAAAGTAGATGCCTACCATAATAAGCACCGCTATACCCAGCAACACGAGATTAGGGGTCTCGCCATAGAACAGAGCAATGACGATGATTGCACCAAGGTCGTCGGCAACAGCCAATGCAGTAAGGAACACTTTAAGCGAGATAGGCACACGGTTGCCGAGCAACGACATGATACCTATTGCAAAGGCAATATCTGTAGCAGTAGGAATACCCCAGCCGCTGATAGTCGCAGTACCATGGTTAAAGCAGGTGAATATGAGTGCTGGGGCAAGCATACCGCCCAATGCTGCAATGATAGGGAGAATAGCCTTCTTGGGCGTAGATAGCTCGCCATACGACATCTCGCGACGAATCTCAAGGCCCACGGTGAAGAAGAAGATAACCATCAACGCATCGTTGACAAACTTCTCCACACTCATCTTCTCGGGGAAGAGTTCACCACCGATAGAGATACCGAGCTCCATGTGTAGAAGCTTATGGTAGATATGAGCCGTTGCTGGGAGGTTGGCAAGTAACATTGCCACAAACACACACACTACCAACACAATTCCACCAGCCCAAGGTGCCTGCAAGAAGTTACGACCCTGCTGCGAGAGGATGTGCATACGCTTTACTCTGCCAAACTTTGTGAAATATGCCATATTCAAGCCAAGATTTAGTAGTTAAACTCTACTTTACAATACATCGGGTGAAGGGTGATGCTTAAGTGCCATGCTACACATCTTAAACAACAGACGCGCTGCAATCACAGCATCGGTCTTATCATCGACATCGGGCACCACCTCCGTTAGGTCGAAGCCAACAATCTTACGACCCGAGCCAACAATCCTGCTCATAAGATAGACCACCTCAGGGAAGCGCAAGCCACCCGAAATAGTTGTACCAGTATGTGGCGAGCACTCTACGGTCAGTCCGTCAATGTCGAGCGAGATATATACATTCTCAGGCAACTCCCCAATAATCTCGTCGCAGATAGTAGCCCAGTTAACACCCTCGAAGTGCGACGACCAGATATATTGACCCGTGAAAAGACGTATGCGCTCATCTTGCTCAGAACGCTGCCACTCGCCTGGACTAAACTCGCGAACACCCACCGCCACAAGGCGCTTAAGGTTTTTCACATCGTTGAGCACATTGTGCATCACCGACGAGTGCGAGTGCAAGAAGCCATAACACCCCTCTTTAAGGTTACACTGAGCATCGATTTGCAATACGCCAAAATCATCATAACACTCACTCACGGCGCGGATATTACCATACGACGTTGAGTGATCACCGCCAACCAAGCCGACAATCTTGCCCCTCTCTAACCACATCTTCGACTGCTCGTAGATCTTCTCGTTGATCTGTTGTGAAGCCTCGTTAATGCGACGAAGGCGACGATCGTGCATAAGATTGTTGATGATATAATCGGCATCCGTGTGGCTCATGTTGATAATCCTATCGGCATCGGTGCGCAGACGGTGCGACAAATCCTGAATGGAGTAGTCGATAGGCAACGTAGCAATACCCTTGCGCCAGCTATTTGGCGCCATAGGCTCATGAAAATCGACAAAGCGCGATGCCTCGATAATAGCATCAGGAGCATACGAGCTACCAGCACGTGTTGCCACGGTAGTATCCCAAGGTGCAGAGACAAGAACCAATGCAGCATCCTCGGCTTCAATCGGAAAACCGAAGTAGTTACCATTATCGGGTACAAGACTGTTAGGGTCGAATTTCATCTTTCTCTTGGTTGTCATAGCTCCAAATTTTAATTAGCATCAGCAAACATATCACGTCTGCCACACTAAAATATCATGCAAATATAATATAAATTTACAAAAAATTGCCTATCTTTGTTAAAAATTACGTAGTAAAAGCCAATTATGCGCATAATCATCGACAGCGATATACCCCACATCAAGGGCATCTTGGAGCCCTATGCCGAGGTGGAATATATGAAGGGGGCAGAGATCAACGCCCAAAGCGTCAGGGAGTGCGACGCCCTTATTGTGCGCACACGCACCAAGTGCAACGAGGCACTGCTTCGTGGCTCAAGCGTCAAGATTATTGCTACTGCAACCATAGGCACCGACCACATCGACCTCGACTACTGCCAACGTTCGGGCATCGAGGTGCGCAATGCCAAGGGGTGCAATGCCCGTGGCGTGTTGCAGTGGGTGGCAGCAGCGCTACGACACATCACCACCACCGACAACAAGCACCCCAACGAGTACACCTTAGGCATCATTGGCGTAGGCTCGGTAGGCTCACTCGTTACCAAGTATGCTCGTCACTGGGGCTTTAAGATCATGGAGTGCGACCCGCCACGCTACGAACGTGAGGGAGGCGAGTTCTACCCAATAGAGAGGCTTGCCGAGGAGTGCGACATACTCAGCTTTCACACGCCACTCGACCCCACAACACACCATCTACTCAACAAATCGCTACTTGAGCGTCTTCGTCCAGACGCAGTGATTTTGAACGCCTCGAGAGGTGGTGTCGTAGACAACATTGCAGTTGCCAATTCTTCGCATAGATACTATTTCGATGTATGGGAGAATGAGCCCAATATTGACCCCATAGTACTCGAAAAATCGGCCATCGCAACACCCCATGTTGCGGGCTACTCGGCACAAGGCAAAGCAAATGCCACTGCAATGGTTATCAACCAAATAGCAGAGTATTTCAACCTACCATTAACCACATGGTATCCAGAAGATGCACCGCGTAGTTGCGCACAGCTTATTAGCTGGGAGGAGATGTGCAGAACAATAGATAAGTATTATCCTATTTCGGAAGAGTCCAACAGGCTAAAACGCCACCCCGAACACTTCGAAGCGATGCGCAACAACTACCTCTATCGTGAGGAGTATTTCTAAACCTCACCCGCCAAAAATCCAGAATATGTAAAATATTCTGAGCACAAGGTTGCATCAATAGCCTTTTATTTGTATATTTGTATTATTATTCAGATTTGAATGGCAATGAGACGCTCGCTGCTACAACTTATCATACGCCTCTTTCCCGCCGAGGCATCACATCGCATTCAGCTTGCGATGCTAAGTTTCGTGGGAGCACTGCCCTTTGGCAAGAGGCTTCTTCATCGCACACTCTCCCCACGTAACATCAACCTCGAGCGCGAGGTTATGGGCATACACTTTAGCAACCCCATAGGCATTGCTGCGGGCTACGACCCCAATGGTGACCACCTCGACGAGTTGGCATCGTGTGGCTTCGGCTTTGTAGAGATTGGCTCGGTAACCCCACGCCCTCAGCCCGGCACACCACGTCCACGCCTTAAGCGCCTACGCAAGGAGTCGTCGCTTATCAACAACTCTGGAGCACCAAGCCGAGGTCTAGAGTACGTGATGCAGAATATTCGCAAGCGCACCAAGCACAACCACAACCTTGTCATAGGCTGCAACATCGGCAAGCTCACGACAACACCTGCAAAAAACATCGTCAAGGAGTATCTACGCGTCTTCCGCAACACATATCAGTATGTCGATTTCTTCGTCATCAACATTGCGTGCAACACTGCCGCTAAGCGCTATGTACCCCACACTCGTGAGGAGATTTTAGCACTCATCGAGCCTATGTTTGAGTTTAGACGTGGTCAGCTCGACTACCGCCCTATACTCCTAAAAATATCGCCCGACATCAGCCGAGAGGAGCTCGACACAATCATCGACATCCTCATCGAAACACCCCTCGACGGTATCGAGGCTGTGGCTGGCTCAACAGCAATGTGCACAACCGAGAAGGGTGCAATATGTGGTGCAATGCTCACCGAGCGAGCTATCGAGATGGTGCGATACATCGCCCAGCGCAGCGAGCACAACTACCCTATCATCGGCACGGGTGGCATGATGACCCCCAACGACATAGAGCGCATGATGGAGGCTGGAGCATCGCTCGTAGCACTAAGCAGCGGACTACGCGAGAACGGATTTAAGCTACTCAAGAGGGCAATAACACAGATTGCCACAAACAACACAAAACAATGAGAGCCACGATAATAACCATAGGCGACGAGATACTTATCGGTCAGATTGTCGATACCAACAGCGTGTCGATAGCACGCAAGCTAAACGCCATTGGCATAGCCATTGGCGAGAAGCTATCTATTGGCGATAGCCGTGAGCAGATAGTGGACACACTTCGTCGCACGCTGCAATCATCTGACGTGATAATCATCACCGGTGGCTTAGGCCCCACAAAAGATGATATTACGAAGCACACCCTCGCAGAGTTTTTCGGTTCGAAGCTCGTATACAACCCCGCCGAGGGCGAGCATGTGCGCCAGTTGTTGGAGCGTCGTGGCATTCAGTTCACGGAGCTTAACCGCAATCAGGCAATGCTACCCGAGTGCTGCACCGTGCTACACAACGCCCACGGCACAGCCCCAGGCATGTTGTTCAACCACGAGGGCAAGGTTATCGTGTCGCTCCCTGGCGTACCCTTCGAGATGGAGCACCTCATGGACGACGAGGTTATACCACGACTCAAGGCACAGTTCACGCTTAACGACATTGTACACCGCACAATCATCACTCGTGGCATTCCCGAGTCGATACTCGCCGAACGCATCGAAGAGTGGGAAGATGCGCTACCCGACTATCTGCACCTTGCCTATCTCCCAGCACCCAACATCGTACGTCTGCGCCTCTCGGCATACAACGTAGATAAGAGCGAAGCAGAGCATGAAATAGATAGACAGATAGAGAAGCTACGCAAGATTATCGGCGATAACATTGTGGGTATGGAGGGCGCAACCGTCGAGAGCCTTGTGCACGATATACTCATCGAGCGAGGTCTTAAACTTGCCGTTGCCGAGAGCTGCACGGGAGGCACAATATCAGCAAAGTTCACAGCCATGGCAGGGGCATCGCAATACTTCATGGCGGGCGTAACATCGTACTCAAATGAGGCTAAGCGTGATATTCTCGGTGTTGACTTCACCAACATAGAGTGCTTCGGCGCAGTTAGTGAGGTTGTGGCATTGGAGATGGCCGAGGGTGTTCGCCGTGTTGCGGGTGCCGACTACGCCATAGCAACAACCGGCATCGCAGGCCCTGGTGGTGGCACACGCCAAAAGCCCGTGGGCACTGTGTGGATTGCCATAGCAACACCCAATGGCTCGTATGCCGTGATGCGCAACTCGGGCACCGACCGCTCACAGATAATTAGCCGAGCATCAGCATACGCCATTGAGATGCTCTACGAGGAGTTAAAGAGATTATAAACACAAACAAAATAGATGGTATGATTCGTTCAATCTTAGACACCGACTTGTACAAGTTCACTACTTCGTACGCCTACTTCAAGCTCTATCCACAAGCTATAGGCACATTCACCTTTAACGACCGTGCCAAGACTGAGTTTGACGAGGACTTTTTAGAGGACCTAAAGGCTGAGTTCAGAGCCTTGGAGCGCTTGGCGCTTAGCGACGACGAGTTCAACTACATGAACAAGCACTGCAAGTATATCCCGCAGAACTACTTCGAGTGGCTCAAGGGCTTTAGGTTTGAAGCATCGAAAATCAACGTGTGGCTCGACGAGGAGAAGCACCTTCAGATAAACGTCACCGACTACATGTACAAGGTAACACTCTACGAGATACCTATCCTTGCCACCGTGTCGGAGCTCTTCCACCTACGCAACAGCTACGATACTGAGGCCATGATTAAGCGACTTGAAGAGAAGGAACAGATAGCACGCGATAACAATCTGATATTCTCTGACTTTGGCACACGTCGCCGCTTCTCATACGACGTTCAGCGCATGGTCATCAAGCACCTCAAAAACAACCCTTGTGGCTGCACAGGCACATCTAACTGCCACCTTGCCATGGAGCTCGACATGAAGATGATTGGCACATATCCTCACGAGTTGCCTATGTTCATCGCGGCTGTAAAGGGTGGTCCACGTATGGCTAACTACCTCACGATGGAGGACTGGGTGAAGGTCTATGATGGCTACCTCGGCACTGCCCTCACCGACAGCTTTGGCTCGGAGGTCTTCTTCAAGAACTTCTCGAAGAAGCACGCCTGCCTCTTCGACGGTGTGCGTCAGGACTCTGGCGACCCAATCGCATTTATCGACATGGCTATCAACCGCTACAAGGAGCTCGGCATTGACCCTATGACCAAGAGCATCGTGTTTAGCGACTCGCTTAACTTCGAGAAGGCCGTGCAGATTAAGCAGGCATGCGAGGGCCGCATCAAGTGCATGTTCGGCATCGGCACAAACCTCACGTGCGACACAGGCCATGCGTCGTGCAACATCGTCATGAAGCTATCGTCATGCCAGATCAACTCGCGCCAGCCTAAGGAGCTTTGCGTTAAGCTCTCAGATGTCGAGGGCAAGGAGATGGGCGATCCCGAGGAGATTAGAGTATATCGCTACCTCCTCCGCAACCAAGCGCAGTAATGGCTGAGAGTCTTGCGATTGCCGAGGGTGGCAAGAACGAAAAATATGAGTTGCTATATAAGCAGATAGCAGCTGTCGTTGCCGCCGAGAGCGACCCTATTGCCAACATGGCAAATGTTAGTTCCATGCTCCACCATACCTTTGGTTTTTGGTGGACTGGGTTCTATCGTGTTGTGGGTGGCGAGCTTGTTTTAGGTCCATTCCAAGGCCCTATGGCATGCACACGCATCGCTAAGGGTAAGGGTGTCTGTGGCACAGCCTGGAGCGAGGAGCGCACCATAGTGGTCGAGGATGTAGATAAGTTCCCAGGACATATTGCTTGCAGCTCGCTCTCACGCAGCGAGATTGTTGTTCCCATGTGGCACAATGACGAGATTATCGGCGTCTTGGATATCGACAGCGAACACCTTGCTACATTCGATAGCACCGACCAAGAGTGGCTCGAACGCATCGTGCAACTACTATAACCGAGTTATACCAATATATAATAATGGGCCATCCGCGATTGGATAGCCCATTATTTTTTTTAGAGATATTTAAAATATTGTTACCCGCGCATCGGTTTGTTGTCAGAAGGGCAGAACTTATTTAACATCCTAAATAGTTTGTTGTCAGAAGTGTGCCGAGTGCATCGTGCAACTACTTTAATTAGAGTATACCTATGGGATGATTTTTATAGGATAAATGGGATAGATGGGATAAATGAGGCTTTTCTTATCGAGCAAAGCGTTACCCATCAAGCGAAGCGATCCTATTTATCTCACCCCCGCCACCTCAATTAGCACACTGGTTTGTTGTCAGAAGGGGTTAGATTTGGCTTATCGCAAAAATGAGCACCCGAGGATAGTACTCAAACGTACAGCCTCGGGTGCTCAACTTTTTGGGATAGGTCGAAGATGACCCCTTATCACAACAAACTACTCTGCTACGAGAATACGACCACAATACTCACACACAATAAGCTTCTTGCCCTGGCGAATATCGGCCTGACGCTGTGGAGGGATACGGTTGAAGCAACCACCACACGCATCACGAGTAACTGTTACAACAGCCAAGCCATTGCGAACATTGGTGCGGATACGGTTGTAAGCTGAAAGCAAGCGCTCGTCGATAGGCTCCTTAGCCTTCTCAGCCTTAGCCATAAGCTCGGCAACCTGCTGAGCTGTCTCTGCCTCGATTGAGTCGAGCTCCTCACGCTTAGCCTTATAGTCGATGTTGCGCTCCTCAACCAATGCGTTGGTCTCGTCAACAACAGCCTTCTTAGTCTTGATCTGTGCAGAGTACTCCTTAAGGCGCTTCTCAGCAAGCTCGATCTCGAGCTCCTGGTACTCGATCTCCTTAGTAATAGCGTCGTACTCACGGTTGTTACGCACGTTGTTCTGCTGCTCCTTGTAGTTGCCAATCATAATCTTTGCCTGGTCAACCTCACGCTTACGCTGACGAGTGAGCGAGTTGAGCTCCTCGATCTCGGCATTCACATTCTCGATACGAGTATTCAAACCAGCAAGCTCGTCCTCGAGGTCCTGCACCTCCAAGGGAAGCTCACCCTTAATCTTGTTGATTTCGTCGATTGCTGAGTCGATCTTCTGCAACTCGTAAAGAGCCATAATCTTCTCCTGCATCGAGTAGTCAACCTCGTTTGTCTTCTTCTGTGCCATATATTTCGTTATTTAGTTATTTTCGTTAGAACAAGTAGTGAACAGGGTTGCGAGAACTCACACTCTTGCGAACCGCAAAGTTACACATTTTTTTCGATATTACATCATTTATGATGTTAATTGCGCAAAATTCGCTCTCAAAATGGCCAATATCCATCAAAATCATGCGATTTTCGCCCATCATAAAGTCGTTATAGCGAAGATCAGCTGTGACATAAGCATCTGCGCCACTCTGCAAAGCAGCCTCAATGAGCGAACGACCCGAGCCTGTGCACACAGCAACACGGCGCACACGAAACTCCTCAGATGGGATATCGCTATGACGAATAGCGCCCACCTCAAACCGCTCGGCAACACCACGCATAAAGGCCACAGCATCTACACTCACGGGCATATCGCCAACTACGCCATAGCCAACATTAGGCTCGCCTGGGCGTGGTTCAAGAACAGAGATATTCTCCAGACCTATCATGCGTGCCACACGCCAGCTCATGCCCTCGAACGTGCTATCAAGGTTGGTGTGACAAGCATACAAGGCAATACCACTACGCAGTGCCTTCTCGACACATCGCTCAACATAGTTCGACGAGTTAAGACGCTTCAGAGGTGTGAAGATTATTGGGTGGTGCGTGATGATAAGGTCGCAACCCTCACGCTCAGCCTCGGCGATAACCTCCTCGGTAACATCGACAGCAAGCAACACCCCGTGCACCTCATCGTCGTAGCGACCGATAATAAGGCCCGAGTTATCGTAGCTATCTTGCAACCTTAGGGGCGCGAACTCCTCGATAGCGGATACAACATCACGTATTGTCATACTCCTAAGCGCTTAGAACAACGACTGCTCGTAGAATGGGAACAACTCCTGGTTCTCCTCCTTCTTCTTTGTGCGACGGCGAGGAGCGGTGGTCTCCGCAGTATCGCCCTCAACAACCTTACGTGGACGACCACGACGGCGTGGCTCTGGAGCAACCTCCTCCTCGGTCTTTACATCATCTACAAGCTCGGCTGCAGCCACCTCATCTGGCGTAGTTACAACCTCCACAACATGAGCCTTAGCCTCCTTCTCGACATCAGCAATAAGGTCGCTTACAGCCTCGATAGGTGCCTCATACTCAGCACTCTCACCCAACGACTCGCGCACCTCAACAAGCATAGCACGAATGCTCTGCAAACGCTCAAGGATAGATACCTCCTTGTGTAGCTTCTTGCCACGACGCTTCATTGTGTTGTTAGCACCCTCAAGCGTCATACCCTTCTCCTTAACAAGGTGGTAGATAAGCTTGAAGTTCTCGATATCTGAAGGCGTGAATAGGCGGTTGCCCTTCTTATTTTTCTGAGGCTTGATACAGTCGAACTTCGACTCCCAATAGCGAATGAGCGATGCGTTAACATCGAACATCTCGGTAACCTCACCCATGGTGTAAAGTAATTTAGCCATGATTACACTTATTATTAGTTTATAATTTCATTATTCTCAAATCCTTGGGATACATATTGTTGCAGCGAGCACCTATGCGCTTAACAAAGCCTATGGCAACACCGCGATACATAACCCTGTTTATACCCTCGTCGAACTGCGACGCCGAAATATCCTGACGGCGTAGGTAGTCTTGGGCATCATCCTCGCTAAGTTCGACACCTGGCACAGCATCGGCTTTCATACCGACAAAGAGAGCCAAGGCGTGCTCGGGGCGTAGCTTGCGCTTAAATATCTGACCCATGCAGACACCCGAATATACGACCGTGAGCACCTCGCTGAGTGCCACAACATCATCGACAACAGCACGATGATAGCCATACATCACATCGCCAATCTGACGAAAAGCCATCTGGGCACTATCATCAACCCAGCGCGATAGCTCCTCAACATCGCCCTTAGCGGGGAGCGCAAAGATTTTACGACGTGGCTTTGGCGACTGACGGCGCACAACACCCTCCCTCTTGCGAGCAATGGCAGCAAAGAAACCCTCGCCACGAGCCTTATGCGGATAGAAGTGGAAGCATTGGAACTCATCTATGCGACATGTTGTAATACCCCACTTATCATCAACCTCAACAGGCTCAATAGACTCAAGCTCAGAGCCATACTCAGCCATTAGCCACTCAACAATACCCTCGTCTTCGGTAGGGTTAAATGTGCAAGTGCTATATATGAGCGTACCTCCTGGACGTAGTGCTTGCCACGCCTCTGTAAGGATATCACGCTGACGTTCGGCACACTGCTCAGGGGCTGAAGCGCTCCACTCAGCGCGTGCCTCCTCCATCTTACGGAACATACCCTCGCCCGAGCATGGAGCATCTACGGCAACGACATCGAACCAATGCTTAAAGGCTGAGATATGCTGAGGCTCGTTGTTTGTAACAACAACATTTCCCATACCCCAACGCTGAACATTATCGGCAAGAGCAAGCGTGCGACTACGACTAATGTCGTTAGCCACAACCAAGCCCTCACGGCCGACCAACGTAGAGTAAATCGTGCTCTTGCCACCAGGCGCTGCACACATATCCAGCACCCTGCAACCACGCAAGTCCAAGCCCTTAAGCAAGTAGCCAACAAACTGCGACGACGCCTCTTGAACATAGTAAGCACCACCATGCATAAGCGGGTCGAGCGTAAACTGAGGACGCTCACCAAGGTAACGACCATGCTCCGACCAGCCGACACTCTCGCCATCGAATGTCTCGGCAGGCTTCATAGGATTAAGACGTATCGACACCTCAGGCTCAGTGTCAAGTGCAGCAAACAATCTCGCCGCCTCGTCATCGCCCAGTGAACGACACATCGTCGCCTTAAACTCCTCGGGAAGTGGTAGCATTACTAATTACAATTGACGTTTACCGCTGCACATCTCCTCAACCTCGGCACATATACGCTCGATAATCGAAGGATCGGCAACGAAATCATCGGTATCCTTATCAACAACAAGCACACGACCCTCATAGACATTCTCAATCCAGTGGTTATACTTGTCGTTAAGACGGCTTAGGTACTCCTCGTCGATATTCTGCTCGTACTCTCTGCCTCGCATCTTAATCTGCGAGATAAGCGTAGGAACACTCGCCTTAAGGTAGATCAACACATCGGGCTTTGGCAACAAGTCCTGCTCGATGTTAAACATCTTCATGTAGGTCTCAAAATCGCGACTGGCCATAAGACCCATAGCATGAAGATTGTTAGCAAAGATATGGGCATCCTCGTATATTGTGCGATCCTGCACGATATTCTCAGAGCCATCTGCCAACATCTCCAAGGTCTGCTGAATTCGGCTTCCTAAGAACCACAACTGAAGGTGAAACGACCAACGTCCCATATCCTCATAAAAGTCACTGATGTATGGGTTTGCCAGGTTCTCGTAGTAAGCCTTAGCCCCATAGCGCTTTGTAAGTATCTCGGTGAGCGTAGTCTTTCCGCTACCAATATTACCGGCAATAGCTATATACATAAGTCAGTAGTTTTATATATTTTTATTTTGTTTTCTAGTTAAAATACTCAGCCACTTGCATCACGCTCTCAGGCATTGAGAATACCACAACACGGTCGTATGGCATAATCTCGGTATCGTCCACAGCGATAAATACTCTGTCGCCACGCACCACGCCACCAATGATAGCATCCTCAGGGAGTCCAAGCTCGCTGACAGGCACTTTTGTGGCGGGTGAGTTAGGTTTTACGATAAACTCCATAACCTCGGCCTGACTGCCAGTAAGACACTTGACAGCCTGCACGTCAGTAGCCATAGTAAAGCGGAAGATGTTAGAGGCAGTAACGAGCTTCTTGTTGATAATCGTATCAACACCAATGCTCTCAGCAAGCGAGATATAGTTAATATTCTCAACCTCGGCAATAACCTTCTTAACGCCCATGCGCTTAGCAAGCATCGCTGCAAGGATATTTGTCTCGCTACGTCCCGTAACTGCAACAAAGGCATCCATGCCCTGAATATCCTCTTCGAGCATAGCCTCAGTATCTCGGCCGTCCTCGTTGATGATAAGCGTCTTATCCAAATACTCGGCAAGACGGAAAGCCTTCTCGGCATTGTAATCAACAAGCTTGATGTTCACATCCTCCTGCAACTCACGAGCAATACGTATTCCGATGCGCGAGCCACCCAAAATCATCATATTGCGAATGACAACTTCCTTGCGGCCAGACTGCTCGATTATATGCTGTGTAGCGCTATTACGAGCAATGACATAGACCATATCGTCCTCCTTATAGACATCATCTGCCTTAGGAATAATGGTCTTAGCACCACGAATAATTGCCACGGTACGATAGTCAACATCCTCGTCATTACTCTCCTTATCGAATACACTTTTACCCAACAGAGGCGAAGTGAGTTCAAGGCGGAAAGCTACCAACGAGAGCTTGCCTCCTGCAAACTCAACATACTCCGTTGTAGAGGTGTGACCCAACAGGTTGATAACCTCACGTGCCGCGATATGCTCGGGATAGAAGATATAGTCGATACCCATGTCGATAAAAACCTCCTTGCTGTTAGGCTCGAGATACTCGCTACTATCGACACGTGCAATAGTCTTTTTTGCACCCATCTGCTTGGCAACAACCGCCGAGAGGATATTATCGTTCTCGACAGAGCGCACTGCGATAAAGAGGTCGCACTTGCGAACACCCGCCTTGCGCAACACCGAAAATTGAGTGGTATCGCCCTCAACAGTAACCACATCTACAAGGCTATCGACCTCAGCCAGCGCCTTAGCATCAACATCCACAACAGTGATATCGTGGTCGTTACCACTAAGCATCTTGGCAAGATGCGTACCCATATCTCCAGCACCAGCGATGATAATCTTCATAGAGTAATCAAGTGAGTATAAAACAGTTATATACAGCTTTTATCTAATGATTTGCTATAACATTTGCAAAATCAACTGCAAATATATAAATTTGCACTCGAAAAAGCAACTAAAAACTAGGTTTTTAACAAAAAGGCAATGAAGACCATTCTAATTACTGTAATCGCAGCCATTGTCGTGGTGGGATTTTTCGCCCTCGCAATGTCGCTAACATATATCTTCAAGGGTCACCACATCGAGTCGGAGATCTCGACCAACCCACACATGAAGAAGATGGGTATCAAGTGCGCCGTGCAGGAGACACGCGAGGATATGGGACTCGATGATTGTAACGAGAATAACATCTGCTCGGGCAACTGCGCAGGTTGCGATATCGAACACACTAAATAGCTAACGACGATGAGCGAGAATAACAACACGTGGCTTTGCCGCAACTGCAACACTCTACTTTCGACCGACACTAACCTCTGCCCAAAGTGTGGTGCTGAGCGAGGCGACGAGTGCGAAAATGGCGAACAGCAAGAGGTCGTGGTAGTAGAAAACTACACAAATAGCAGCGAGGTAAAAAAGAATAAATATATATTTCGCGAGTCGGTACTCGTATATGCTGCCGACATCACGCTTATTCTCGGTATATTCCTCGCATTAGGAGCTCTACTAATACCTAACTTCATAGAGCTTAACTATAACAACCCCACACTTTTATCAATCGGAGCTGCAGTAGCCATATTTCTAACATCACTCGTATCATGGGCAATACTACGCACCCTTGCCGATGTATCGCGAATGTTGCGAGAAAAGGATAAAAAATAGTTGTTATGACCTATCGTATTTGTAGCTTTATCATAGCACTAATTCTCTGTTCGTGCACTCTATCGCCAAAGACAGCAGAGGTGGTCGAACCAACTATATTTGACAATGCTACACTTCTAGACTCGGCAAGTGGTAATTTTAGAGGCGAGAACACAAGCGACACAGTAGAGATATTTCATATTGCGGAGCGTGACTCAACCATGACAATTATCGACGAGCGCTACATATTAATAATAAATAGAGATAAGAACACAATATTAGAATCTCGCAACAGACTAAGCCACCTAACCCTCGAGGGCGACATCAACAACGATGGTCGTGACGAGGTGGGTATATACACCGAAAAGGGCAGTGCAACATGGGGTGAGTACTCAACAATGCACTTCACCGACACGTGGCATAACTTAACCACTACAACACTCAACCTACATCTGCTTACGAATATGGGCACAGAGTTCGATTTTAACGAGATAATAAACCCCGATTCGTTACACCAAGGACACATTATTATAAAGCGTCCACAGATACGCAATGCCGAGAAGATAGAGATAGTTACTGAAACAATAACTCTATAATAGCCCAGAGAGTTTGCCCACACCACGTGATGGCAAGCTCTTTTTTTTTATAAAATAAGTTAGCAAAGGCTTTCAGCTTTTAAAATTTATGACTACCTTTGCTTAACGCATCTAAAACTACTAAGCAATGAAGAGAATACCCCTATTAATTTGCTGTCTTATAGCACTCTCTGCAGCCTCGTGCAATAGCGAAGAGAGCACGGAGCAAACTCTGCAAACACAATCCATCAAAGAGTATCAGGTAATCAACCTTTCGGGCAAGAGCGCAAAGGCACAAACTCAAATCTTAAACCAACTCGGCAGTGAGGGTTGGGAAGTAGAGAGTGTCGAGACCGAGGTGGCATGCAATCGCGCCGGCAATGGTATAGACGTAGGCACAACATCAATCATGCACATACTCAAACGCCCAAGCATCACCCCAGCAGAGGGCAACACTGCGTGGGAGTATATGCTATGGCAGGCGGGAGGCAAAACACTCAAAGCACACAACAACAAGCTTAACGAGTTAGGTTTGCAGGGTTGGGAGGTTGTAGGCACAATCACCGAGATTGGTCCAGTGCGCTACCCTATACGTTGGGATCTCAACAAGATTTACACATCTGCAATTAAGATCACCCTTAGCCGCACACCCAACGCCCCAAAACAGACCATAGCACAGAGGCAGATAGAGTATAAAGTGCTTCAGGTAGCTGCGGAGAAGAGCGCCGAGCACCAAACAAACCTTCTTAACGAGGCGGGCATAGATCGTTGGGAGCTAACTTCAACCTACACTGAGATTGGCGAGATTGGCGTACAACGTTCAGGTTGGAGAGCAGGTTTTGTTGGCACATACGCCGTAAACTATGTTCTAAAACGTGACTATATCAACCCCATAGCACCAGCACAAATCTAAATCACACAAAGCATAAACCAACAAAAAGATACAACCATGAAAAGAGTACTATTTATTTGCGCAATTATAGTAGTAGCCCTAACAGCTTGCAACAAATCAGAAAACACCGAATCGCATATTGCCAACAACACTGGCGCATGGGAATACATGGTGTTAAAGGCAACAGATAGAGATATTGCAAGCCAGACAGCCACACTCAACCAGCTGAGTTTTCAGGGTTGGGAGCTAGTCACAACACACTCGCAGATTGGAACATCTATCGTTAAGAAGAGCGCATACTCAGAACATATTAACGTGCAGACAACAGCACTATACTATGTATTGAAGCGTCCTCGCGGCAACTAGCCCGTGACGCAATAGCCACACACAACATAACGCAGATGACCGAGCCCACCGCTCGGTCATCCTTGTTTAAAACTACTCGACTGCAATCATCTTGACATCGGCTGGCTTATCAGCAACTGCCTTCTTAGGAAGTTTGATATGGAGCACACCATGCTTCATCTTTGCGGTGATATGGTCGCGATCGATACTCTCAGGGAGGTTAAATACCTGACGGCATGAGGCATACGAGAATTCGTGACGAAGATATTGATGTTTCTCGTCGCTGTCACAATCCTTCTCCATGCAACAATCCTTCTTATCGCCCTCGTCATACCTCTTTTCCATGCACACAATAAGCTGATTGTCAGCATTCAGCTCAACGCGAAAATCATCTTTGGTCATACCCGGAGCTGCAATCTCCACCTTAAACTTCTTGTCGGTCTCGATTACGTTGATTGCAGGCTGCTGACCACGCTTCGCAAACACCTCTGGCCACTGATCGTAAAACAGATCGCTGAAGACTCCTGGAAGTCGATTTAGTTTCTTTACTGGCATCATAAAAATATTATTTTTAAGTTAAACTCATGTCGAATAGTGCAAAATGCGAGCCTAAAGCGTAAAAAAGAGTGTAAAATATTTGTATATCAAAAAATTGTCCGTATATTTGCGCGCTGAAAAACCCAAATGGGTTGAGCGTAATTAATTTTTAACCAATAAATTTTATAGCAAATGGCTGTTAAAATTCGTTTGGCACGTCACGGTAAGAAGGGTTATGCTTTCTACCACATCGTTGCCGCAGATAGCAGAGCGCCACGTGATGGTAAGTTCATCGAG
>JAGBTQ010000007.1 GCA_017631275.1 Alistipes sp. | reverse complement strand
TGTTGTCAGAAGGGGTTAGATTTGGCTTATCGCAAAAGTGAGCACCCGAGGATAGTACAAGAAGTACAGCCTCGGGTGCTCAACTTTTTGGGATAGGTCAAAGATGACCCCTTATCACAACAAATTACTTGTTGTATGCCTTCATCACTGAGATAAGATCAAGCACCTTGTTTGAGTAACCCCACTCATTGTCGTACCATGATACAACCTTCATGAAAGTATCAGTAAGAGCGATACCTGCAGTTGCATCGAAGATAGATGTGCGAGCGTCGCCAAGGAAGTCTGAAGATACAACAGCCTCGTCAGTGTAGCCAAGGATACCCTTAAGCTCGCCCTCAGATGCCTTCTTCATAGCTGCGCATACCTCCTCGTAAGAAGCTGGCTTAGCAAGGTTTACAGTAAGGTCAACTACAGATACGTCCAAAGTAGGAACACGCATTGACATACCTGTAAGCTTGCCGTTGAGTGATGGGATAACCTTACCTACAGCCTTAGCAGCACCTGTTGATGATGGAATGATGTTGCCGCAAGCAGCACGGCCACCACGCCAGTCCTTCAAAGATGGACCGTCAACAGTCTTCTGAGTAGCAGTTACTGAGTGAACAGTTGTCATAAGACCATCTACGATACCGAAGTTGTCGTGAAGAACCTTAGCGATAGGAGCCAAGCAGTTAGTTGTACATGAAGCGTTAGATACGATAGTCTGGCCAGCGTACTCTGAGGTGTTAACACCGCATACGAACATAGGAGTTGCGTCCTTTGAAGGAGCTGACATAACTACATACTTAGCACCAGCCTCGATGTGAGCCTGAGCCTTCTCTGCTGTGAGGAACAAGCCTGTTGACTCAACAACATACTCAGCCTCAACCTCGTTCCACTTGAGCTGTGCAGGATCCTTCTCAGCAGTTACGCGGATAGCATTGCCGTTTACGATAAGAAGGCTCTTCTCCTCGCAGTAGTCAACAGTACCCTCGAACTTGCCGTGCATAGTATCGTACTTAAGCATGTAAGCCAAGTAATCAACTGGGCAAAGGTCGTTAATACCTACAATCTGATACTTCTCAGGCTGAGTGCATGCAGCACGGAATACCATACGGCCAATACGACCAAAACCGTTAATACCAATCTTAATCTGTGACATAGTCTTCTGTTTTTTATTTTGTTAATAGATTAAATTTCTTTGTTTCAGTTTACAAATATATAATTTTTTTATTGGAAAAGCAAGAGAATTTAAGTTTTTTTAATAAAATCCCTACTTCGCAACCATCTTAGCTCGCTTCGCCATTGCCGAGGCAAAGACAAAGTCATTAAGCTCGGCATTATCCGAAAGCAGAATATCATCTTTGGTGCCCTCCCACCACTTGTTACCTTCGTGGATATAGACAATCTTCTCGCCAATCTCCATCACAGAGTTCATGTCGTGGGTGTTGATGATTGTTGTGATGTTGAACTCCTTGGTAATCTCGTGGATAAGGTTATCGATGACAACCGATGTCTGGGGGTCGAGGCCCGAGTTAGGCTCGTCGCAGAAGAGGTAGCGAGGGTTGAGCACTATGGCACGAGCAATAGCCACACGCTTAACCATACCGCCACTAAGCTCCGAGGGGTATAGGTGGTCGGCACCTACCAGCCTCACGCGCTCAAGGCAGAAGTCCACACGGTCGCGCTTCTCGCCCTCCGACATCTCGGTAAAGAGGTCGAGAGGCAGGCGCACGTTCTCTCTCACGGTTGATGAGTCGAGCAGAGCGCCACCCTGGAAGATCATTCCGATATCCTTGCGAATAGCCTTACGCTCCTTGAAGCCGAGGTCGGTGTAGCATACGTCGTCATAGTAGATCTTACCTAAATCTACATCGTGCAAGCCCACTAACGACTTGAGCAGCACGGTCTTACCCGAGCCACTACGGCCGATGATAAGGTTTGTCTTACCTGTGTCGAACTCAACGCTAATGTCGTTGAGCACGGTGCGTCCTTCAAACGACTTTGATATGTGGTCTGCACGTATCATACACGCATAATTTGTGTTAGAATTAGGTCAAAAATCATGATTGTCACCGAGCTGGCAACAACAGCCTTTGTTGAGGCACGTCCCACCTCCAAAGAGTTGCCCTTGGCATAGTAGCCACAATATGCCGAGATTGAGGTAATGATAAATGCAAATACAGCACCCTTAACCAAGGCATAGGTAAACGAGAATGGCTCGAAGCAGTAGAACAGACCCTCGATATAGTCGCCCGTGAGCATGATGCCTGTGAGGTAGGCGATGGCAAAGCCACCGAGGATACCCACGATGATGCTAAATAGCGTGAGGATAGGGAAGAAGATTACCGTAGCGACAATCTTCGGCAGAATGAGGTACGACGCCGAGTTGACACCCATAATCTCAAGAGCATCAATCTGCTCGGTGATACGCATAGTACCAATCTCCGAGGCGATGTTCGAGCCCACCTTACCCGCAAGGATAAGCGCAACTACCGTTGAGGAGAACTCCAACACCATAACCTCACGTGTTGAGTAGCCAATCATAAACTGAGGAATAAATGGCGACTCGAGCGTGATTGCCATCTGCAACGCCACAACAGCACCAATAAATGCCGAGATGATTGCAGTGAGCGATATTGAGTTAAAGCCCAGAGCCTCAACCTCAAACCATATACGACTACGGTAGATACGCATCTTCTCGGGTCGCGAGAAGACCTTGCTAAGGAGCATGAAGTATCTGCCGATGTGTTCAAAAAGTTTTATCATCGTTACTTCTATTTATTCATGTTTTAAGTCTAATCAACCTCCTCGAAATCGACATAATCACCCACCTTGTCCCTCACACGCTTCTCGCTCTTAGGCGACGATGTTGTTGTGGTGGTGCCATTTGACGATGTAGTACCTGCGCGACGAGCGTCAGCCTCAGCCTGCATGCGACGCACAAGCTCCTCGAGGGTCATACCGTTAGCCGCACCGCCCATATTGCCAAAGCCACCCATACCACTAAAGCCTCCCGACGAGAAGCCACCCTGACGCATCTGCTCCTCCATCTGCTGGCGCATGCGACGTAGGCGCAACGAGCCAATAGCCACCAACACTACAATGGCGAGCAATATGCCAAGAATAATCCAACCCGCTACCTTAAATACCACAGGGGCAAAGATGCCTAATAGCACAAGTAGCAAGGTAAATAGTGGGTTACGCTCAACAAAGGCGAGCAAACCGTAGAATATAATCTTTAAATATCCCATGTTACAAGTTAATATAATCGGTACAAAGATAATAATTTAATGCCAAACCTAAAAATATAAACGGCTAATATCGTTTTTAAAGTATGTACAATGGCACGCAAAGGGTCTATTAATTCTGAAAAAATTTGCATAATTAAAATAAATTATTTAATTTTGCATAAACAAGGAGAGAAGAAATGTCTATTCGCACGACCATAAATCACTATCCAGCGACATTGCAGAGCAGTGCAATGATCAACATTATGTCTATGCGAATGTGCCGTTAGGCACACTCTTATCACATGGTGGTTACGCACCACCAATCCCCAACCCCAATTTATATATTTATAGTCCAGCTAAGGCTTGGACGCATTATGTAATGTTAATACATGACTCACTATGAGCGAACGTAAACTACACTTCGAGACACTTCAGATACATGGCGGCTATCACGTTGATGAGTCGCAGGCACGAGGCATTGCCATTCATCCTACTGCAGCATACCACTTCCCTACGTGCGACTACGCTGCCAACCTATTTACACTTAGCGAGCCAGGATATATCTACACTCGCCTGCACAACCCCACAACAGCATCATACGAGGAGCGCCTCGCAGCGCTATATGGTGGTGTTGGCGCGTTGGCCACAGCCTCGGGCATGTCGGCAATTCTGCTTACAGTGACAGCCCTCGCTAAGGCTGGTGACAACATCGTAGCATCGCCATACCTCTATGGTGGCACACACAACCAGTTTGTAATATCGCTACGCAACCTTGGCGTTGAGTGTCGTCTGGCTAAGAGCGACTCGGCAGAGGACATCGCCGAGCTCGTTGACGAGAACACACGCGCTATATTCGCAGAGTCGATGGGCAACCCAACGTGCCGCGTCATAGATATTGAGCGCGTAGCCGAGGTGGCACACTCGCACCGCATTCCACTTATCATCGACAACACGTTTGGTGCTGGTGGCTATCTTTGCAACCCATTTGAGTGGGGTGCTGACATCATCGTTGACTCGGCAACAAAGTGGATTAATGGCCATGGCACAGCCATGGGCGGTATTATCGTAGATAGCGGTAAGTTCGACTGGAGAGCCTCAGGCAAGTTTCCTCAGATTGACGGGCCATCGGAGGGCTACCACGGCCTTAACCTCTGCGATGCGTTTGGCTCATCGGCATTTATCGTTAAGTGCCGTGTCGATGGCATGCGCGACTTCGGTTGCTGCCCTTCACCATTCGATGCCTACCTCATGCTCATAGGTCTTGAGACCCTCTCGCTACGTGTTAAGCACGAGGTGGAGTCAACATACCGTCTTGCAGAGTTCTGCCGTAAGCACCCTAAGGTTGAGCGCGTTAGCTTCGTGGGCTTTGAGGATCACCCAAGCCACGAGCTTGCAAAGAAGTACTTTAAGCATGGTGCATCGGCTGTGATGACCATCGAGCTTAAGGGCGACCTTGACTCTACCGTTAAGTTTGTTGAGAGCCTCAAGCTCTCGGGCAACATGACTATGATTGGCGACTCGATAACCGTTGTCACACACCCCGCCTCAACAACCCACAAGCAGCTCTCCGACGAGGCTAAGCGTGCCGCAGGCATCACACCTACCTTGCTACGCATATCGCTTGGCTTGGAGAATGTTGAGGACATCATCGCCGACTACGAGGAGGCTCTTGCAAACATCTAGTTATGAGCCAGATATATCGACACAACGAACCCTTTACGCTGGAGTCGGGAGCAGTACTTCCGTCGTTAGAGATTGCCTACGACACCTTTGGCAAACTCAACGACAAGAGGGACAACATCATCTGGGTGTGCCATGCTCTCACGGCAAACTCCGACGTTGCCAACTGGTGGCCACATACTGTCGAGGAGGGCAAGTTTCTCGACCCCGAGCGCTACTTTATCATTTGCGCCAACTTCCTCGGCTCGCACTACGGCACAACATCGCCCCTATCGCTAAATCCCGCAACGGGCAAGAAATACTACTACGACTTTCCTCGTGTCACCGTGCGCGACATGGTGCGTTGTCATCAGCTACTTGCCAAAGCTCTTGGCATCGAGCGTGTTAAGATGCTCATTGGTAGCTCGATAGGCGGTTTTCAGTGTATGGAGTGGGCTATCATGGAGCCACAGTTCATGGAGCACCTCGCACTAATCGCCACAACGACCTACTCCGAGCCTTGGGCTGCCGCCTTCAACGAGTCGCAGCGCATGGCAATACGCCTCGACCCTACGTGGGGTGAGCTACGCGACGATGCAGGTCTTGACGGCATGGCTGTTGCACGCTCAATAGCTCTTATTAGCTATCGTGGTGGTAGCGCCTACAACGCCACACAGCAGGAGCTAACAGCACCCGAGGAGGCATCGTTCGAGCGACGTGCACACACCTACCAGCAGTATCAGGGCGAGAAGCTACGTCGCAGGTTTAACGCCATGTCGTACTACCGCCTAAGCGAGGCTGTCGATTCGCACAACATAGCACGTGGCAGAGGCACGATTGCCGAGGCACTACACAAAATCAAGGCACACACGCTTGTGGTAGCAATATCGTCGGACATACTCTTCCCCATCGAGGCACACACGCCCCTGCGTGAGCACATTGCTAATGTAGAATACCACGTAATCGAGTCGGAGTTTGGTCACGACGGCTTCTTGGTGGAACACGAAAAACTAAACAGAATAATTGAAAACTTTATAAACGAGAAATAGCTATGAAAAATTTGAATATAGGACTCTTTGGCTTCGGTAATGTTGGTCGTGGTCTTTACGACGTATTGCAGCGCATTGACTCATCACACGTACACATCAAGCGCATCTGCGTGCGCGACATTAACAAGGAGCGTGGCATCAAGGCTGAGTTTACAAACGACCCAGACGAGGTGTTTGCCGACAAGGATATCAACCTTATTGTCGAAGTTATCGACGACGCTGAGGCAGCATACGACATCGTTAAGCGAGCGCTTAAGAGCCGTATTCCCGTTGTTTCGGGCAACAAGAAGATGCTTGGCCACCACCTCCCCGAGCTTATCGACCTTCAGGATCAGTACAATACTGCCCTCTTGTACGACGCCTCGGCATGTGGCTCTATCCCCGTTATCCGCAACCTCGAGGAGTACTACGACAACGACCTCTTGGTGTCGGTTAAGGGTATCCTCAATGGCTCGTCAAACTTCATTCTCTCGAAGATCTTCAACGAGCACATGTCCTACGACAAGGCGCTTAAGCTTGCTCAGGACCTCGGTTTTGCGGAGAGCAACCCAACGCTCGACATCGACGGCTGGGACTCGCTCTACAAGCTCATTATCATCACTATCCACGCCTTTGGCGTATATGTGTCGCCCGACGAGATATTTACTTATGGCATATCGACCATGAACGACGCAGATATACGCTTTGCACTCGAGAAGGATCGTCGCATAAAGCTTGTAGCACACGTCGAGAAGATCGACGACAGACTTATCATGTGCGTCATTCCACAGCTCATCTCGCGCAACAAGTATATCTATAGTGTCGAGGACGAGTTTAATGGCGTTGTTATCAAGGGCTTGTTCTACGACAAGCAGTTTATGTTTGGTCGCGGTGCGGGTGGCCACCCTACTGGCTCGGCAGTGCTTAGCGACATCACGGCATGTGCCTACAACTACCGCTACGAGTATAAGAAGCGTAACGACTCGGTGCTACCTAAGTACAACACCGAGCATACGTTCCGCGTATATTTCCGCTATAAGAGTGCCGAGCAGCGCAACCTGCTCAACTTCTCGAAGATTCGCGAGCAGTACTCGTCAGAGGAGTATAACTACATCGTAGGCGATGTTACACTCGCAAACCTCAAGGCACACCAGGAGGAGCTCCGCACCAAGGATTGCTTCGTTGCAGCCTACCCTCTCGACTAAGAGAGAAGCTTTAACAAAGAGGGCAGATTTGGTGTTTAGTCAAATCTGCCCTCTTTTTGTGCGGGTAATATTGTATAAAACAAAAAAACGATGGCTTTTGACCATCGTTTTCAGTGCCCAGGACAAGACTCGAACTTGCACGAGCTTGCGCTCACTACCCCCTCAAAGTAGCGTGTCTACCAATTTCACCACCTGGGCTTTGAGGTTTACAGGGTGCAAAAGTAGTAACTATTTTCTAATCTGCAAATTTTTTAGCAAAAAAGTTTTAAAAAAATTAAGGCTCGATAGCTAACATCTTGCTATCGAGCCTTTTACATTATAGACCAAACTCTGCCTTTAGGCGGTCAACCTCATCGAGTTTCTCCCATGAGAAGAACTCCACCTCCTTGGCGAACTCCTTGCCGTCCTTGCCAATGAAGCGAACAAGCTCATTGTAAGGGCGACGACCAAAGTGGCCATACGACGCTGTAGCCTCAAAAATTGGGTACTTTAGACCGAAGCGCTCAACGATAGCTGCTGGGCGAAGGTCGAAGAGCTGACCAATCTTCTCGGCAATCTCGCCATCGGTCATCTTTAGGTTCGATGTGCCATAGGTATCGACATAGATTGACAATGGCTGAGCGATACCGATAGCGTAGCTCACCTGTACAAGTACCTCACGTGCGATGCCTGCTGCCACCATGTTCTTAGCGATGTGGCGTGCTGCATAGGCTGCCGAGCGGTCTACCTTTGACGAGTCCTTACCCGAGAAGGCACCACCACCATGAGCACCACGACCACCATAGGTATCAACGATAATCTTACGGCCAGTAAGACCAGTGTCGCCATGAGGACCACCAATCACGAACTTACCTGTTGGGTTCACGTGCAAGATGTAGTCGTCGCCAATAAGCTCAGCAAGCTGGTCGTGAGCACGCTCAAGACGCGCCTTAACACGTGGGATAAGAATGTTACGAACATCGTCAGCGATGATGCGCTGCATCTGCTGCTCTGCCTCCTGCTCCGAGCGCTCACGTGTAGGAAGGATAAACTCATCGTGCTGAGTAGACACCACGATTGTGTGAACACGCTTTGGACGACGGTCATCGCCATACTCGATTGTCACCTGGCTCTTAGAGTCGGGACGAAGGTAGGTCATCTGCTCGCCCTCACGACGGATAACAGCAAGCTCCTTGAGGATTACGTGCGAGAGAATGAGTGTTGCAGGCATAAACTCGCGGGTCTCATCTACGGCATAGCCAAACATGATACCCTGGTCGCCAGCACCCTGCTCCTCGCCCTCAGGACGATCAACACCCTGGTTGATATCTGACGACTGCTCGTGGATAGCCGACAACACACCGCATGACGCTGCATCGAACTGATACTCGCTACGGTTGTAGCCAATACGGTCGATAACACGACGTGCCACGCCCTGAATATCTACATAGCCCTCAGAGCGCACCTCGCCCGAAACTACAGTAAGACCTGTGGTACAAAGTGTCTCGCAAGCAACCTTAGAGTTGAGGTCGTAGCGAAGAAATTCATCGAGAATTGCATCTGAAATCTGGTCGGCTACCTTATCTGGGTGTCCCTCCGACACAGACTCTGAAGTAAATAAAAAAGCCATACGTTATAAGTTTTTATAGTTAATAAACGTATGGAGGGGAAATTGCGTATAAAAAGAGTGCCGCTTTAGCATTTTTTTATTGTGGTTGCAATCAGTCCAAATCCTCCACATTAATTCGGGCGCAAAGGTAAGAAAAATTTTTAATCCCACAACAACGTTTTTTACCTCAAACCGACAATCTGCTCTACTACCATATATATAATAGTATAAATTCCCTAATTATGGGGATATGTTTGTAGATTAAAAATAATGTTGTAACTTTGTTATGATAAATAAAACTACTAAACATGAAACGTCAAGACCTCTACTTTGCTATCGTCATGTTGGCGATATTCCTTCCTTTCTTCCTCTCGCCCGAGCTCTATGCTTGGTACAAATCGTTCAATGCCGCACATGCGATGATTATGGCATTCCTTAAGTTCGGCATTCTTGCAACGCTTGGCGAGATGCTCGGTTGTAGAATATCTACCGGCAACTACACCACCCCTACCTTTGGCGTGCTACCACGCATGGTCGTGTGGGGTCTGCTCGGTATGGCAATATCTATGGCGATGACCGTCTTTTCGAATGGCATTCCAGCATTTATCTCAAGCATGGGTGGCGACGATATGGTTGCAGCATTCAAGGCTAACGGCTTTTCGTGGGACAAGCTCGTTGTGGCTTTCTCTATCTCGGTTATGATGAACACCTTCTTTGCCCCTGTGTTCATGACCTTCCACAAGATTACAGATACGCATATCGCCGAGAATGGCGGCTCGCTAAAGGCTCTACTTAAGCCTATCGACATGCGCCGACATATCGTCGAGCTAAACTGGGATCGCCAGTGGAGCTTCATCTTCAAGAAGACCATTCCACTATTCTGGTATCCTGCCCACACAATCACCTTTATGCTCCCTGGCGAGCTACGTGTTCTGTTTGCGGCACTTTTGGGCGTTGCTCTCGGCGTAATCCTCGCTATCGGCGCACGCAAGAAATAGACTGATAATCAGCATATATAGACATGCCTTATAGCCCTATAAGAAATCATTAAGGAAAATCTATTGCGGAATAAAAAAAAGCCCTTATATTTGCACCAGAAACAGAAACAAAACCAAAAAAACTAAAGAAAATATTAACCTATAAAAACTATTAAGATTATGGCTAAGAAGTATATTTGTTCAGTATGTGGTTACATTCACGAGGGTAACGAGGCTCCAGATCAGTGCCCACTTTGCAAGGTAGGCAAGGATAAGTTCAACGAGATGCAGGAGGAGGGCAAGGCTCTCGAGTTTGTTACCGAGCACAAGATTGGCGATGGCAAGGTAGATCACCCAGAGATTCTTGAGGGTTTGAACAACCACTTCATGGGCGAGTGCACCGAGGTAGGTATGTATCTTGCAATGAGCCGCCAGGCAGACCGCGAGGGCTACCCAGAGATCGCTGAGGCTTTCAAGCGCTACGCATTTGAGGAGGCTGAGCACGCATCAAAGTTCGCTGAGTTGTTGGGCGACTGCGTATGGGACACTAAGACCAACCTCGAGAAGCGTATGAATGCTGAGAGCGGTGCTTGTGCCGACAAGATGCGCATTGCAGCTTTGGCTAAGCAGAACAACTTCGACGCTATCCACGACACTGTTCACGAGATGGCTAAGGACGAGGCACGCCACGGCAAGGGCTTCGAGGGCTTGTACAACCGCTACTTCAAGAAGTAATATAACTCTTTTAATACAACGAGGCGCATATCACTATGCGCCTCGTTTGTGTTTATGGGGTCGATAAGGAGAATAGGGAAAATGGGACGAATGGGATAGATGGGGAAGATAAGGCAGATAGGACGATTAAGACAATTAAGACGATTAAGAAAAAAATAAATTTGTTGTTAGAGTGGTGTAGCAGTGGCGCTGACATGAAAAAAGCCCGGATGGGTAGTACTTGGTGTACGTCCCATTCGGGCTTTTGATTGAAGCGTCGCTGATGCGCCGCTATCACAGCAAATAATTTGTTGTCAGAAGGGGTTAGATTTGGCTTATCGCAAAAGTGAGCACCCGAGGATAGTACAAGAAGTACAGCCTCGGGTGCTCAACTTTTTGGGATAGGTCAAAGATGACCCCTTATCACAACAAATTCAAGAAATTACTTGATGCGCTCGTAATACTCACGAGTACGTGTATCCACACGAATCTTATCACCAGTGTTGATGAACAAAGGCACCTTGATTGTTGCGCCAGTGTTTACTGTAGCAGCCTTAAGTGAGTTTGTTGAAGCGGTATCGCCACGTACACCTGGCTCAGTGTAGGTAACCTCCATGTCAACGATTGGAGGAAGCTCAGCTGAAAGCACGCTCTCCTTCTCGGTGTGGAACATAACCTCGACAATCTGACCGTCAGCCATAAGGTCCGCGTTGTTGATAAGGTTCTTGTCGATGTTAATCTCCTCGAATGTCTCAGTGTGCATGAAGTGTGCACCGAGGTCATCCTCGTAAGTGAACTGGTATGGACGGCGCTCTACGCGTACCTGCTCAATCTTCTGAGATACTGAAGAGAAGGTCTTGTCGAGAACGTTACCATTCTCGAGGTTCTTGAGCTTTGAACGTACGAAAGCTGGGCCCTTACCTGGCTTGCAGTGCTGGAAGTCAACAACGATAAATGTCTTACCGTCCATCTCCACGCACATACCAATCTTGATGTCTGATGCTGTAATTGTCATAGTGTATATTGTTTAAATGATTTCTGATTAAAGGCGTTATACATACCTTCAGCCCACAAAGGTACAAAAATATTTTTAATCTCCAATAAATTAGCCCATTCACACAGGCTACTCGCCCCACGATCTATGTTTTACCTCTGTGCCGAGCATCTCCACAGCACGCTGGCTTATGGTCATCGTCAGCTCCTCGATGGTCTGCGGCTGGAAGTAGAAGGATGGCGAGGCGGGTATGACTATGGCTCCAGCCTCGGTTATTGTTGTTAGGTTGCGCAGGTGGATTAGCGAGTATGGTGCTTCACGCACAACCGTGACGAGCGCTCTACGCTCCTTGAGCATCACGTCGGCAGCACGCTCTATGAGTGTGCGAGATACGCCCGAGGCGATACGTCCCACCGTTCCCATTGAGCAGGGCACAACAATCATAGCGTCCCAGCGTGCTGAGCCACTTGCCAGCGACGACCACATATCATCGTTCTTGAAGAGCTCAATCTTCTCGGACTTAGGGAGTGTCACACCCTCCGCCTCGACAACATCGTGTGCATGGTCGCTTAGGACAAGGGCAATGTTAGCAACCTCCTTATTATCAATAAGTAGACCGAGCACCTGACGGGCATATATAGCGCCACTTGCGCCTGTTATAGCAACAATAACATTCATAGTTATAACTCCAATATTTTACACTCTAAGCCCATCTCGCGAGCACGACGCAGAAGGGCGGGCAACACATAGCTCGTGTTGCGAAACGACTTGTCGCTGTCGTGCAACGACACTATGTCGCCACCACGCAACCCTTTGAGCGTGCCACGTAGGCATGCCTTGGGCGATATTTTGCGGTTGTAGTCGCGCGAGAGCACGCTCCACATAACTATCTGGAAGCGGTGCGCAAGGGCGCGAAGCTGCGGTTTGGTAATCTGGGCATAGGGCGGACGAAATAGCTCGCTTGAGACGAAATCGGCTGCAAGATCGACATCCTCGATGTAGCGCTCACGCGACATACTCCAACCCTTCTGGTGCGAGTAGGTGTGGTTGCCCACCTTGTGTCCTCGCGCAAGAATCATCTCGTAGAGGTCGGGGTATAGCTCCACATTCTTACCCAAGACAAAGAATGTAGCCTTGGCGTCGTACCTGTCTAAGGTGTTAAGTATCCACTCTGTCACGCCGGGCGTAGGTCCATCATCGAAGGTGAGGTAGAGCCCATTGGGGTCATCAACCTCCCAGACAGCCCCGGGGAAGAGCTTACGAAATATGTTTCTTGGTCCTATGCGCATACCTTATTATATAATAGTGCAAAAATAACTTTTTTTTCTCATTTAGAAAAATATCGCTACCTTTGTGATGATAAACGATAATTTGCCTACAATTTGTATTGGCACAAATAAAAAAGATGAGTATGAGAAATCTTGTTAAAATAGCAATGCTCGTTGTTGCCGCAACTACCATCGTAGTAGGCTGCACAACGAAGCCACAGACAGCATCTAAGAGCGCTATTGGCATGCCCTACGAGGCTTTCGTATTGTGTAGCCAGGATGCGTGGGATAGCGGCATCGACTCGGTGCTATACCGCACAGTGGGCGCACGTGTGGCAGGACTACCACGCCCCGAGAGCTACTTCTACATCTTGGGACATAAGAGCCACGGCGAGGCAAGCACCATGGATAGAAAGTATTCGAACCTTATTTCGATAAATATCGACCCCGTACACACTGAGCCTATGCTCAAGGTCGAGGACAACGTATATGCTCGTCCTCAGGTGGTGGTGTCGGTGAATGCCCCAACAGCGGAGAGTGCAAAACAATTTTTGGAGGAGCATGGCGCCGAGATTGCTGGCCACTTCGAGATTGGCGAGCGCAACCGCTCACTCACAAATAGCCGTCGTAGCAGCACCCCTAAGCTTATGGAGCAGTTCAAGAAGCATACGGGCATAGATATGCATATCCCTGCGGGCTTTGCGCGTGCTAATAGTGGCGATAGAAGCCTACTATGGTTTATGCGCGACTACGAGAAGAAGGCACAATACATCTTCGCCTTCTCGCAGAAGTATAACGGCCCTGAGGATTTCGAGGGTGCAGCACTCGAGCGCATGATTATGAACAAGCTCGCCGTGGTGCATAGCGACAAGCCGGGCTCACGCCTTACAATCAGCCAAAATGCGCCTATCTACTGGAGCGAGGTTGTTGCCAACAACCGCATATGGTATGAGCTTCGTGGCTGCTGGGAGGTGACCTTCGACCAGATGGGCGGTCCTTTCGTTAGCTTCTCGACGTTGGACGAGGAGCGTGGCATCATCACCACCATCATGTTTGCGCTCTACGCCCCTGAGGAGCAGCAGCGTGGCCTTATGGGCGAGTTGGAGTATCTGATCTACACTGCGAAGTAGAGCACCTCACAAAGGGTTTATACAGAATATATGCGGGTCGTAGCTAAAACTACAACCCGCATTTATTTATACTATCCAATGCTTTCTATCGGCAAGTATTAAAGCATTTTCCATGAATAAACACTCTACTTTTTGCCGATATCGGCAAGTTATAGCGCTGATATATTAAAAAAATACCCCACGGGATAGTACCTGGGTACAGCCCGTGGGGTATTACTTTAGGGATATTATCTCGCCACAATTTGATGTTAGAGGCTGTGAGATGTGGTACTTCATAAAAGTATCCCACTTGGGATAGTAGCTAAGTACATCCCGTAGGGTCTTACTTTAGGGATAGGTCGAAAATGACCCGTTATCACGCTAAAGAAGTATTCCTTGTCAGAGTGGTGCTAATGTGGCGATGACATGAAAAATGGCGGATGGGATATACTTGACGTATTTCCCATTCGCCATTTTGATTGAAGCGTCGCAGTAGCGCCGCTATCACAAGGAATTATTAGATGATACCCTGCTCAAGCATAGCCTGTGCAACCTTCATGAAGCCTGCGATGTTAGCACCCTTAACGTAGTTAATAGAGCCATCTGGCTGCTGACCGAACTTAACACATGCCTCGTGGATAGACTCCATGATGAAGTGAAGCTTCTCGTCAACCTCCTTACCAGACCATGAAATGTGCATACAGTTCTGAGTCATCTCAAGACCTGAAGTTGCTACACCACCAGCGTTAACTGCCTTACCTGGAGCGAAGAGGATACCTGCCTCCTGGAATGCCTTGATAGCCTCTGGAGTACAACCCATGTTAGAAACCTCAGCTACGCACCATGTGCCGTTAGCCAAAAGCTCCTTAGCGTCAGCCTCGTTCAACTCGTTCTGGAATGCACATGGCAAAGCGATGTCACACTTTACAGACCAAGCCTTCTTACCAGCAGTGAACTTACATGCCTCAGGATACTTAGTAGCCATATCCTCAACCTTGTTACGGTTAGAAGCACGCATCTCAAGCATGTAGTCGATCATCTCGTTAGTGATACCACCAGGGATCTCGCAAACGCCGTCTGGACCAGAGATAGCAACAACCTTAGCGCCAAGCTCAACAGCCTTCTGTGATGCACCCCAAGCTACGTTACCGAAACCTGAAACTGCAACAGTCTTGCCAGCGATGTTCTTGCCAGCCTTAGCCAACATGTGCTCAGTGAAGTACAAAGCACCGTAACCAGTAGCCTCAGGACGAAGGATAGAACCACCCCAAGTCTCACCCTTACCAGTCAATACACCAGTGTGGTACTTGCGAGCAAGCTTCTGGTACATACCGTTAAGGAAACCGATCTCACGGCCACCAACACCTACGTCACCAGCAGGAACGTCAGTATCTACGCCGATGTTGTTCCACAACTCCTGCATGAATGCCTGGCAGAAACGCATGATCTCACCGTCAGACTTGCCAACTGGGTTGAAATCTGCACCACCCTTAGCACCACCCATAGGGAGTGTAGTAAGAGCGTTCTTGAAAGTCTGCTCGAAACCGAGGAACTTCAACATTGATGGGTTAACAGCTGGGTGGAAACGCAAACCGCCCTTGTA
>JAGBTQ010000032.1 GCA_017631275.1 Alistipes sp. | reverse complement strand
GGTCGAGGACAAGGCGTACAAGCTTTCTGAGGCTGCAGCTCTTCTAAAGGAAATTACCTTTACGAAATTTGATGCTTCAGTAGATATTGACGTGCGTCTCGGCGTAGATCCTCGTAAGGCTAATCAGATGGTTCGTGGCGTTGTAACGTTGCCACACGGTACAGGTAAGACTGTACGTGTTTTGGTTCTCTGTACTCCTGAGAAGGAGGCTGAGGCACAGGCAGCTGGCGCTGACTTCGTAGGTCTTGACGAGTACATCGAGAAGATCAAGGGCGGTTGGACTGACGTAGATGTAATCATCACTACCCCTAACGTAATGGGTAAGGTTGGTGCTCTCGGTCGTATTTTGGGTCCACGTGGCTTGATGCCTAACCCTAAGACAGGTACAGTTACTATGGATGTAGCTAAGGCTGTTCAGGAGGTAAAGGCAGGTAAGATCGACTTTAAGGTTGACAAGTATGGTATTATCCACACTTCAATCGGTAAGGTGTCATTCACACCAGAGCAGATTGTAGATAATGCTAACGAGGTAATGAGCACAATCATTAAGCTCAAGCCATCAGCAGCTAAGGGTACATATGTTAAGAGCGTATTCCTCTCAACAACAATGAGCCCTGGTATCGAGGTTGATCCTAAATCAGTAGAAACAAAGTAATTGAAGGAGGATAGAAAATATGACTAAGCAAGAAAAGATGGCCGTAATCAACGGTCTTACTGAGCAGCTCAATGCCTACCCTCACTTCTACTTGGCTGACATCGAGGCTTTGAACGCTGAGCAGACTGCAGCATTGCGTCGCCAGTGCTTCGAGAAGAAGATCAAGCTTGTTGTTGTTAAGAACACATTGCTTGGCAAGGCTTTGGAGAATGTCGGTAAGGCTGAGGCTGATATCTTGGCTGTATTGAAGGGTTCGACATCGATCATGTTCACCGAGACTGGTAAGGCTCCAGCGCAGCTCATCAAGGAGTTCCGCAAGAAGAGCGACAAGCCAGTATTGAAGGCAGCTTATGTTGAGGGTTGCGTTTACGTAGGTGACAATCAGCTCGAGACATTGTGCAACATCAAGAGCCGCGAGGAGCTTATTGGCGATATCGTTATGCTCTTGCAGTCGCCTGCTAAGAATGTCATTTCTGCTTTGCAGTCAAATGCAGGTCAGAAGATTGCAGGTCTCGTAAAGGCTCTCGAGGAGAGAAACAACTAATTTAACAAGTAACAAAAAACAAAATTAAAAAAAATATTACAACTATGGCAGATGTAAAAGTATTGGCAGAGGAGTTGGTAAACTTGACTGTTAAGGAGGTAAACGAGTTGGCTACTATCCTCAAGGAGGAGTACGGTATTGAGCCTGCTGCAGCGGCTGTTGCAGTTGCTGCTCCTGCAGCTGGTGCAGGTGAGGCTGCTCCTGCTGAGAAGTCAACATTCGACGTAATCTTGAAGAACGCTGGTCAGGCTAAGCTTCAGGTTATCAAGGTTGTTAAGGAGCTTGCTGGCTTGTCACTTGGTGACGCTAAGGCATTGGTTGACGCTGCTCCTAAGGCAATCAAGGAGGGTATCTCTAAGGAGGAGGCTGAGTCTATCAAGTCTGCTCTTGAGGAGGCTGGTGCAGAGGTTGAGCTTAAGTAATTTTAGCTTACCTAAACACACTACGAGGTGTAGGGCTAACGTAAAAGTTAGCTCTACGCCTTTCGTGGTCTAATAGTCTGGAGTGCAAATTGAGGCTGTGCCAGGCTACTAGATTATCTGATGCTCTCAGAGTGTACGTACGTGACACTGAGGGCATTAACGGGATAAATACTCCCGACTTTTTTCAGGCTTATGCCCATATCGTTGCTCCTTGGTGCTAGCGAGACGGATGTTGTGTCGTCTTGCCGTAATGTTAGGGGAGTGGAGCGAAACTGAGTCGAAATTTCACTTTTAAGTTAGCGTTTAGGCGCTGATTTATCGAGAGAGTTATCACTGAGCGTAGTTCCTTTAACGATGAGTGCCGGATGTCTAACGGCCGGTTGATAGGTCAACACAATAAAAAGTGTAAAATTCACTAAAACTTTTTGGATTATATGTCCACAACACAACAACAGCGTATAAGCTTTTCTACAATCAAGAACAGGGTTCCATATCCTGACTTGTTGGAGATTCAGCTTAAATCATTCCGTGATTTTTTCCAGCTTGACACCACAGCCGAGAATCGCAAGAACGAGGGCTTGTACAAGGTGTTCAACGAGAATTTCCCAATCACAGACACCCGAAACAACTTTGTTTTGGAGTTTATCGACTATTACATCGACCAGCCCCGCTACTCTATCGAGGAGTGCTTGGAGCGTGGTTTGACGTATAGTGTGCCCCTAAAGGCTAAGCTTAAGCTCTACTGTACTGACACTGAGCACGAGGATTTTGACGAGGTTGTACAGGACGTTTACTTTGGCCTAATCCCTTACATGACAGAGCGTGGTACCTTCATCTTCAATGGTGCTGAGCGTGTTGTTGTATCGCAGCTTCACCGTTCACCAGGTGTATTCTTCGGTCAGAGCATGCACACAAATGGTACTAAGCTTTACTCAGCTCGTATTATCCCATTTAAGGGTTCATGGATTGAGTTTGCTACGGACATCAACAACGTGATGTATGCCTACATCGACCGTAAGAAGAAGTTGCCCGTAACAACTCTTTTGCGTGCTATTGGCTTCGAGAGCGATCAGCAGATTCTCGAGATTTTCGACCTTGCTGATGAGGTTAAGGTTACTAAGGCTAACCTTAAGAAGAACGTAGGCCGCAAGCTCGCTGCACGTGTACTTTCAACATGGGTCGAGGACTTTGTTGATGAGGATACAGGTGAGGTAGTATCTATCGACCGTCACAATGTTATTGTTGATCGTGAGGTAGAGCTTCAGGAGGAGCACATCGACGAGATTATCGAGTCAGGTGCTAAGACTATCCTTCTTCACAACGATAACCCATCGGGTATCGACTTCTCGATCATTTACAACACACTTCATAAAGACCCTTGTAACTCGGAGAAGGAGGCTGTCGTTTACATCTATAGACAGCTTCGCGCTTCGGAGCCACCAGATGAGGCTACAGCACGTGACGTTATCGAGAAGTTGTTCTTCTCAGATAAGCGTTACGACCTTGGAGATGTGGGTCGTTTCCGTATCAACAAGAAGTTGGATTTGTCTATCGATCCTGCTATCCGCACACTTACTCGTGAGGATATCATCGAGATCATCAAGTATCTTATCCAGCTTATCAACTCGAAGGCCGACGTAGATGATATCGACCACTTGTCGAATCGTCGTGTACGTACTGTGGGTGAGCAGCTTGCTAACCAGTTCTCGGTTGGTTTGGTGCGTATCGCACGTACTATCCGTGAGCGTATGAACGTTCGCGACAACGAGGTCTTCACACCAGAGGATTTGATCAATGCCAAGACTTTGGCAAGCGTAGTTAACTCGTTCTTCGGTACGAGCCAGCTTTCGCAGTTCATGGATCAGATCAACCCATTGGCTGAGATCACGCACAAGCGTCGTTTGTCAGCGTTGGGTCCTGGCGGTCTTTCGCGTGATCGTGCAGGTTTCGAGGTTCGAGACGTACACTACACACACTATGGCCGTCTATGTCCTATTGAGTCGCCTGAGGGTCCAAACATCGGTCTTATTTCGTCATTGTGCGTATATGCCAAGATTTCGGACATGGGCTTCATCGAGACTCCTTACCGCAAGGTGGAGAACGGTGTTGTTGACCTTAACAACGACAACATCCGTTACTACTCAGCAGAAGAGGAGGAGGGACAGATTGTGGCACAGTCAAATGAGCAGCTCACTGACGATGGCCACTTCCTAAATACCGATCGTATCAAGGCTCGTCTTGGTGCTGACTTCCCTGTTGTTCACGACACCGAGGTACACCTTGTAGACGTTGCACCTAACCAGGTTGCTTCTATCGCTGCGAGCCTTATTCCTTTCCTCGAGCACGACGATGCTAACCGTGCGTTGATGGGATCTAACATGATGCGCCAGGCAGTGCCATTGGTACGTCCAGAGGCTCCTATCGTAGGTACAGGTATCGAGAAGGATATGATCGTTGATAGCCGTATTCAGGTTGTTGCCGAGGGCGATGGCGAGGTAGTATTTGCCGACGCTACACGCATCGAGGTACGCTACGAGCGCAACGAGGACGAGCAGATTGCATCGTTCGCTCCAGAGGTGACTGTTTACGAGTTGCCACGCTACCGCCGCACAAACCAGAATACGACAGTAACGCTAAAGCCTATCGTTCTTACAGGTGCTAAGGTTACTAAGGGTCAGATTTTGACCGAGGGTTACTCTACTGAGAAGGGTGAGTTGGCATTGGGCCGCAACCTTAAGGTAGCGTTCATGCCTTGGAAGGGTTACAACTTCGAGGATGCTATCGTTATCTCAGAGCGTATCCAGCGTGAGGATATCTTCACCTCAGTACACGTTGACGAGTATATCATGGAGGTTCGTGACACTAAGCGTGGTGTCGAGGAGCTTACATCAGATATTCCTAACGTATCGGAGGATGCAACCAAGGATTTGGATGCAAACGGTATTATCCGCATCGGTGCAAAGGTTACTCCTGGTGACATTCTTATCGGTAAGATTACTCCTAAGGGTGAGAGCGATCCTTCACCTGAGGAGAAGCTTTTGCGTGCTATCTTCGGCGACAAGGCCGGTGATGTAAAAGATGCTTCGTTGAAGGCACAGCCATCATTGCATGGTGTGGTTATCGACACTAAGCTCTACAGCCACATCCAGAAGGATGGCAAGCGCAACCGTGCGCAGGAGAAGGCTCAGATGGAGCAGCTCGATGCCGACTATGCACAGCAGATTGCCGAGCTTACTAAGACTCTTGTAGCTAAGCTATGGCGTTTGTTGGAGGGCAAGACCACAACAGGTATCTATGACTATTATAATGTTGAGCTCTACTCTGCAGGCGAGAAGTTCTCGCAGAAGATGTTGGAGGATATCGCATCAACAAGCTTCGACAGCAAGACAGGTGTGCCTAACGGCTATATGACCTTGGGTCAGACACGCTGGACTGGCGACGAGCACGACGATGCACTCATCTCGCTTACTATCAACAACTACACTATCGAGTGTAAGAAGGTTGCAGCAGCGGTAAACCGTGAGAAGTATAACCTTACAAACGGTGATGAGATTCCAACATCGGGCGTTATCAAGATGGCTAAGGTATATATCGCCAAGAAGCGTAAGCTTAAGGTTGGTGATAAGATGGCGGGTCGTCACGGTAACAAGGGTATCGTAGCAAAGGTTGTTCGTGACGAGGATATGCCATTCTTGGAGGATGGTACTATTGTTGACATCTGTCTAAACCCACTTGGTGTGCCTTCACGAATGAACCTTGGTCAGATCTACGAGACTGTTCTCGGTTGGGCAGGTAAGGAGCTTGGTTTGAAGTTCGCAACACCTATCTTCGATGGTGCATCGCTCGAGCAGATCAACGAGTACACAGCCCAGGCTGGTGTTCCACGTAGCGGTCGTACATACCTCTACGATGGTGGTACTGGTGAGCGTTTCGATCAGCCAGCAACAGTAGGTGTTATCTACATGCTCAAGCTCGGTCACATGATCGACGATAAGATGCATGCTCGTTCTATCGGTCCATACTCACTCATCACTCAGCAGCCACTCGGTGGTAAGGCACAGTTTGGTGGTCAGCGATTTGGTGAGATGGAGGTTTGGGCCTTGGAGGGCTTCGGTGCTGCTAACATCCTTCAGGAGATTCTTACAATCAAGTCTGATGATGTTGTTGGTCGTGCTAAGGCTTACGAGGCTATCGTTAAGGGCGACAACCTCCCACGTCCAGGTGTGCCTGAGGCAATGAATGTGCTTATGCACGAGTTGCGTGGTTTGGCACTCTCGGTAAAGCTTGAGTAACCTATTTTGCGGATTTAAAACTTTGGACATTATGTCATTTAACAGAGATAATAATAAGATGAGCAGTTATAGCCGTATCTCGATTGGCTTGGCATCTCCTGAGGAGATTCGTGCACAGTCGAGCGGCGAGGTGCTCAAACCCGAAACAATCAACTACCGCACCTACAAGCCTGAGCGTGATGGTTTGTTCTGCGAGCGCATCTTTGGTCCTGTGAAGGACTATGAGTGCCATTGCGGTAAGTATAAGCGTATTCGCTATAAGGGTATCGTCTGCGACCGATGCGGTGTAGAGGTTACCGAGAAGAAGGTACGTCGTGAGCGTATGGGCCACATTTCATTGGTTGTTCCTGTAGTTCACATCTGGTACTTCCGCTCGTTGCCATCAAAGATTGGTTACCTTTTGGGTATCCCATCAAAGAAGCTCGAGGCTATCATCTACTACGAGCGCTACGTCGTAATCAACGCTGGTGCTGCTAAGGCACAGGGTGTTGAGCGTTTGCAGACCCTCTCAGAGAAGGAGTATCTCGATATCTTGGCTGCACTTCCTAAGGGCAACCAGGCATTGGATAACGACGACCCAGAGAAGTTCGTAGCAGACATGGGTGGTGAGGCTATCCTCACACTCCTCAAGCAGGTTGACCTTGACTCTATGTCATATGCATTGCGTGACCGCGCCTCTAAGGAGTCGTCACAGCAGCGTAAGACCGAGGCTTTGAAGTGCTTGAATGTTATCGAGTCGTTCCGTGCGTCGAATGGCAAGAACCGCCCTGAGTGGATGGTGCTTACCGATATTCCTGTGATTCCACCAGAGTTGCGTCCTTTGGTGCCACTCGATGGTGGTCGTTTCGCTACGTCTGATCTCAACGACTTGTATCGTCGTGTTATCATTCGTAACAACCGTCTTAAGCGCCTTATCGAGATCAAGGCTCCTGAGGTTATCTTGCGTAACGAGAAGCGTATGTTGCAGGAGGCTGTCGACTCATTGTTCGACAACTCACGCAAGAGCAACGCCGTTAAGAACGAGTCTAACCGTCCATTGAAGTCACTCTCTGACTCATTGAAGGGTAAGCAGGGTCGTTTCCGTCAGAACCTCTTGGGTAAGCGTGTTGACTACTCTGCACGTTCGGTTATCGTCGTTGGTCCTGAGCTTAAGATGCACGAGATGGGTATTCCTAAGGATATGGCGGCTGAGCTCTACAAGCCATTCGTTATCCGTAAGCTCATCGAGCGTGGTATCGTTAAGACTGTTAAGTCAGCGAAGAAGATTATCGATAGAAAGGATCCAGTTATCTGGGGTATCCTCGAGAACGTTATCAAGGGTCACCCAGTATTGATGAACCGTGCTCCGACCCTTCACCGTTTGGGTATTCAGGCATTCCAGCCTAAGCTCATCGAGGGTAAGGCAATGCAGCTTCACCCACTATCATGTACAGCGTTCAACGCCGACTTCGATGGTGACCAGATGGCGGTGCACTTGCCACTTGGCAATGCCGCAATCCTTGAGGCTCAGATCCTTATGTTGGGTTCACACAACGTCCTTAACCCTGCTAACGGTGCGCCTATTACCGTACCTTCGCAGGATATGGTCTTGGGTCTTTACTATATCACTAAGCCACGCCCAGGTGTTAAGGGTACAGGTCTTAAGTTCTATGGTCCTGAGGAGGCTATCATCGCCTACAACGAGAAGCGTGCAGCTTTGCATGCCGTTGTTCAGTGCCGTGTACGTGACCTTGACGAGAATGGTAACGAGGTATTCGTAATCAAGGAGACAACTATCGGTCGTATCTTGTTCAACCAGAACGTACCAGCTGAGGTAGGTTATATTAACGAGGTACTTACTAAGCGTTCGTTGCGCGATATCATCGCAGTGGTGATGAAGAAGGCGGGTGCTGATAAGGTTGCTAAGTTCCTTGACGATATTAAGAACATGGGTTATCGTATGGCATTCCAGGGTGGTTTGTCGTTTAACCTCGATGCGGTTGTTATTCCTGATGTTAAGGAGCAGCTCATCAACGAGGGTTACGCCGCTGCCGATGCTGTTGTCGATGACTATAACATGGGTCTTATTACCAACAACGAGCGTTATAACCAGATTGTCGATATTTGGACAAACATCAACAATAAGCTTACCAGCCAGGTAATCAACACGTTGAAGAGCGACCAGGACGGCTTTAACCCTGTATATATGATGCTTGACTCTGGTGCCCGTGGTTCTAAGGAGCAGATTCGTCAGCTCTCTGGTATGCGTGGTCTTATGGCTAAGCCACAGAAGTCTGGTGTTGAGGGTGGTCAGCAGGTTATCGAGAACCCTATCTTGTCGAACTTTAAGGAGGGTCTTTCAGTGTTGGAGTACTTTATCTCTACACACGGTGCTCGTAAGGGTTTGGCGGATACCGCTCTTAAGACTGCCGATGCGGGTTACTTGACTCGTCGTTTGGTTGACGTTGCTCAGGATGTTATCATCAACGAGGTTGACTGTGGTACATTGCGTGGTTTGACAGCTACTGCTATCAAGCGTAACGACGATGTTGTTCAGACCCTCTACGATCGTATCCTTGGCCGTACAGCCCTCAACGATGTTATCTGCCCAACTACAGGCGAGATCTTGTGCAAGGCAGGTGAGGAGATTACCGAGGAGATTGCTGAGGCTATCGACAAGTCACCAATCGAGTCAGTAGAGATTCGTTCGGTGCTCACTTGTGAGGCACGTCGTGGTGTTTGTGCTAAGTGTTACGGCCGTAACCTTGCTACTGCACGCATGGTACAGAAGGGTGAGGTTGTTGGTGTTATCGCAGCACAGTCTATCGGTGAGCCAGGTACACAGCTTACACTTCGTACGTTCCACGTCGGTGGTGTTGCGGGTGGCTCTACAGTCGAGACAAACGTTGTTTCGAAGTATGAGGGTCGCCTCGAGATTGATGACTTGCGCACTATCAAGGGTAAGAACTCGCAGGGCGAGGCTATCGACATCGTTATGTCGCGCCAGTCTGAGTTCCGCATCATCGATCCTAACACCGATATTACTCTCTACACTCACGCCTTGCCTTATGGTGCAACATTGTTCCTTAAGGACGGTGCCGAGGTTAAGAAGGGTGATATGATCTGTGAGTGGGATCCATATAACGCAGTAATCATCGCTGAGTCTGAGGGTAAGATTCTCTACGATGGTATCATCGAGGGTGTTACTTACCGTGAGGAGCGTGACGAGCAGACAGGTCTTTCTGAGCGTGTTGTTATCGAGTCACGTGACAAGACTAAGAACCCTGTTATTAAGATTGTTAATAAGGATGGTGACGAGATTAAGGCTTACAACTTGCCTGTTAACGCACACATCATGGTTAAGAACAACGCTAAGATTCACTCTGGCGATATTCTTATCAAGATCCCACGTGCTGTAGGTAAGTCTGGTGGTGATATCACCGGTGGTTTGCCTCGAGTAACAGAGCTATTCGAGGCTCGTAATCCATCTAACCCAGCAATCGTATCAGAGATCGACGGTGAGGTAGCATTCGGTAAGATTAAGCGTGGTAATCGTGAGATTATCATCACATCGAAGGATGGCGACCAGAAGAAGTATCTTGTACCATTGTCACGTCAGATCATCGTTCAGGAGAACGACTATGTACGTGCAGGTATGCCACTCTCTGATGGTGCTATCACTCCAGGCGACATCTTGCGTATCCTTGGTCCTACAAAGGTTCAGGAGTACATCGTGAACGAGGTTCAGGAGGTATATCGTATGCAGGGTGTAAAGATCAACGATAAGCACTTTGAGGTTATCGTACGCCAGATGATGTCGAAGGTGAAGATTGAGGATCCAGGTGATACTCGCTTCTTCGAGGATCAGGTAGTTGACAAGTGGGAGTTCATGGACGTTAATGACGAGCTTTACGACAAGGTTGTTGTTACGGCTGCTGGCGACTCACAGAACGTTCAGCCAGGTCAGATCATCTCATTGCGCAAGTTGCGCGACGAGAACTCGGCACTCAAGCGTCGTGACATGGCTTTGGTTGAGGTTCGTCCTATCGTTCCTGCTACATCTAACCAGGTGCTTCAGGGTATCACTCGTGCTGCATTGCAGACATCGAGCTTCATCTCTGCAGCGTCGTTCCAGGAGACTACAAAGGTTCTTAACGAGGCAGCCATCCAGGCTAAGTCTGACGACCTTGTAAACCTCAAGGAGAACGTAATCACTGGTAACCCAATCCCAGGTGGTACAGGTCTTCGCGACTATGACGACTTGGTTGTAGGTCTAAAGAGCGAGTTGGAGTAATTTCCGATTTTATAGGACATCCAGTCCTATCGCAATAAGTAATCCCCTTCGGGCTGTACGTCATAGTACTCTCCCGAGGGGGATTCTTTTGTGATATAGTAAATTTGCTCTCTCTGTTCTCTTTCCCTTTTCACTAAAAAAGCAACACGGGTATTAAAAATAATACCCGTGCTGATTTTTAATATCTATGTCTTAGGTGCACCTTGCCTCTCACTTCTCACCTTTCACTTTTCACCTCTCACCTCTCACCTCTCACCTTTCACTTTAAGAAAGTGCCATGCTAAGTATTGCCTCGGCGCACTTTTCGGGCTCTTCCAAGAAGCCCATGTGTCCCGACTCCTCAAGCCAGATGATGCGTGCCTCGGGGTGCTGACGCTCAATCTCCTCGGCTTGGTCATTAGGAATATATTGGTCGTGGCGACCAAGTATAAAGGCGTGGGGCACAGCGCTTTGACGTAGCTGCTCGTCGCGGTCTTTGCGCGCAATCATACCACCTAAGATGGCTATCACGCCCTCGTCCTCCGTAATCTCGATAAGCTCCTCGAGGTCGGCAATCCAATCCTTTAGGCGCTTTGTGTTTTGTGGTGCAAAGCCAGCATGGGGAACAAGGCGTGCCATCATGCTCTTCTTGCCCGCCTTCACAAGCTCAATCTCGCGACGACGGCGGTCGCACTTCTCCTCCGAGTCGGCATTTGCAAATGAGCTGAGCAGGGTTATCGACTCGAGCCTGTCGCTATAGTTGTCGAGCATGGCCAGAGCGACGTAGCCACCCATCGAGTGACCAACCACCGAGTAGCGCTCGATGCCGAGTGCCTCCATTGTCTTTGCCACGCACTGGGCAAGATACTCCATTGTGTGCACCTCGCCCTGAATGAGCGATATGCCATGACCAGGAATGTCGAGCGTAACCACACGAACATCTTTCGTGAGCAGTGGCACAAACTCCTCCCAGATGACCATCGACTCAAGGTATCCGTGTAGTAGCACCACACATTTTTCACCCCTCTCTGAATCGGCAACGTGCATGGGCGTGTCGCCTGCCATTATAAATTTCTCAACCATATTTGTACAATTTTCCTCTACAATATTACAAAAAAATGAGCACCTATGCAACTTCTGCACTCAAAAATATATTTGAATAACCCTATTTTTTTGCTGTCCCCGAAAAAATTCGTAACTTTGAGCGAATATAGACTATCAACTTTTGGCTAATAATAGCAGATGTTTATGTGTAATAGGCACAAATTCGAGATAATAAAGTGTCACGGCTCGGCAAACGACTTTATTATGATTGACCTAACGGTTAATCCCGACTTGCAGGCTGTTGACTGGTCGGCATTCGCACGTGTTGCCTGCGATAGAGAGTCGGGCATAGGTAGCGATGGCTTGCTTCTTGTTGTTAAGAATAGCGAGGGTATCTACGGCATGGATATGCTCAACCCCGATGGCACACATGCTGAGATGTGTGGCAATGGCATTCGCTGTGTTGCCCGCCTTGCCTATGAGCGTGGCTATCTCGATAGTCGCATCCTCTTCTCATCAACAAGACTCTACAGCATTGGCAAGGAGGAGGCTTTAAGTGATGGTATCGACACCTTCTCGGTAGATATAGCTATCGACCTTACAAGTCCCAGCTTTGGCTTCGCGGAGGACGGCAAGCCATTTATTGCTGAAAAAATCGAGGCGCTCGACCCTGAGCTGAGGTTTACGGCACTCAATTTGGGTAATCCACATATCGTTGCCGAGGTCGAGCATGTAGATATGGCTCTGTTGGAGCGTCTTGGCGAGAGGGTTAAGAGCCTTAAAAATGAGTTTCCTCATGGCATCAACCTATCGCTCTACGAGTGTCGAGGTGATAGAGAGTTGTTTGTGGCTACCTATGAGCGCGGTGCCGGTATTACTATGTCGTGTGGCACGGCAATGACCGCCTCGGCAACAGCTGCAGCCCTGCTCAAGCGCACAGCTGCGGGTGAGCGTATCGACGTGAAGAATCGTGGAGGTAAGGTCTTCTGCACCACACGTCTTGATGGCGATAAGATAGTAACCAAGCTTGCTGGCAACGCTACGTTTGTGTGGTGGGGTAGTGCCAGCTTCGAGAATGGGGTGTTAAGCTACGATGTTGAGAGCGACACGGGCGAGCAAGCGTTGTGGCAAGAGTTTGTAGAGAGACTAAATAGATAGATTATGCGAAGCTTATGGCGTTACATATTGCTCTTTGCGGTGGCGATTACCCTCGCCGCATGTAACGTCACGCGCAATATCCCCGAGGGAAGCTACCTCCTCTCACGCGTGAAGATTGTTGCTGATGAGAGTGCACCACGCGCTGAGCGCATAACAAACGACAGGGACGACCTCTCGCGCCTCGTGCGCCAGACGCCCAATAAGCGCTTCCTCGGCACAAACTTCTTTGTGTGGGTATATGAGCGTGCCAACCCTGAGAAAGATGACAAGTGGAACAACTTTATGCGACGCATAGGCGAGGAGCCTGTAATCCTAAATCAGGACCTCACTGATAAGTCGGTGCAAAACCTCGAGACCTATATGCGCACCCGAGGCTATTACTCATCTTCAGTGAGTTATAGCATTGATACTCTGCGTCGCCGCCGTGTGGAACTAACCTACAACCTTACGCAGGGCACGCCAACACGCATCGGTAGTCTGCAATATAGGTTCTACGACGAGCCGCTACGTGGCGTTATCCTTGCCGACACGCAGAATAGCCGTATCCAGCAGGGCGACATCCTCGACATCACGCAGCTCGACGAGGAGCGCAACCGCATATCGTCGTATCTGAATAACCGCGGATATTTCGACTTCTCGGCAAACAACATCAGCTACGAGGTAGATACCCTCGGGCTCAAAGATAGGGCCGATGTAATGATGATTATCGAGCCTATGCTCACGGAGTATGACGCCATGGGCCGACCTAAGTATGAGGATAATGCGATATACCGTATCTCAAACATAAATGTATATCCCACCTACGACCCTATGCTTCGCTCGACGGGTGGCTTTAAGCAGGATGCCGAGATTGATACGACAACCTATGGCGGACTACGAATTATTCGCGACGAGAGCTCCCCTATGCAGCTTCGCGACGTTGTCCTTGCGCGTACTATCGTCCTACAGCCAAATGCTATATATAGCGCCTCCGAGGTTCAGCAGAGCTACAATGAGCTTATGTCGCTCGGCTGCCTGCGCAACGTAAAGGTGGGCTTCGACCGCACTGAAGAGCCACATAGCTTTGTTACATATCTAGGCACCGATAACAACAATGCAAAGAAGTTTGTTGACATAAAGGAGAAGTATCTCGACTGCAACATCTACTGTACACCCGCCTTGCGCCAGAGCATGAAGGTGGATGTCGAGGCCTCGTCAACATCGTCATTCTATGGCCTTAGTGCCACTGTCGGATATACCAACAACAATGTCTTTCGTGGTGCCGAGGCGTTCGATGTCGCAGCGCGTTTTGGTTTCGAGTTTATGTATGCCCGCGATGTGGCTAAGCGCAGTGCGCAGGAGCTAAATATCACTGCGGGACTGTCGTTCCCTCGCTTCCTAACCCCCGTGCACCTATCCTCTGACAATAACATCAAGCAGCCACGCACACGCTTTGAGATAGCCTTCGACTACCAAAATCGCCCATACTATCGTCGCAACATCTTCACGGCACGTTGGGCGTATAACTGGCGCTATCGTGAGCGTTCTACATTTGTGCTTCGCCCGATAGATATCAACTGGATTGATGTGAAGAGTGTCGATGAGCAGTTCCTCGCCGACATTGCCAATAAATATCTACGCACCTCGTTCGAGTCGCAGCTTAATGCAGGACTCTCGGCGTCGTATGTCTATAACTCGCAGCTCGGCAAGCTCGACCGTACAAGCACCCTCTTCCGTGCAAGCCTCGAGACCTCAGGAAACCTTATTCATGGTCTTGAGTCACTCTTCTCGCACCATGCCGAGGGGCAGAACTACTACGAGATTTTGGGCATTCGCTACTCGCAGTATGTGCGCACCGACCTTAACCTAAGCCACACGCAGGACCTCGGCTCGAAGCTAGCACTTGCTGGTCGTCTTTTTGCGGGCGTGGGTCTTACCTATGGCAACTCTAAGGGCCGCTCGATACCTTTCGACCGAATGTTCTACTGCGGTGGTGCTAACTCTATGCGTGGCTGGATACCTCGAACCTTAGGCCCTGGTGCATCGCCCCAGATTGAGAATAGACTATACCCTGCGCAGGTGGGCGATATGCGTCTTGAGGCTAACCTCGAGTTCCGCTTCCCTATATGGAACATCTTCCATGGTGCGCTCTTCTTCGATGCTGGTAACGTGTGGTATCTGCGCGAGAATGAGAGTAGCAACCCCTCGGAGGTATTCCACTTCAACGACTTCTACAAGCAGCTCGGCTTTAACACCGGCCTTGGACTACGCATCGACGCCACCTTCGTAATTCTCCGCGTCGATCTCGGTGTGCAGCTCCACAACCCAGGACTCCCTGAGGGCGAGCGATGGATACACGACTTCCGTTGGAAGAATATGGCGTTGAATTTTGGTGTTGGCTACCCCTTCTAATTTGTTGTGATAAGGGGTCGATTGCGGCCCCTAGAAAAAATTCCGACAATGAGCAGTACTTCAAGTACAGCCCATCGTCGGAATTTTTGCCGAGTGTAGCACTCGGCACCCTTCTGACAACAAATTATTTATCGTGATAAGCACCAATCTTCGCCCCCAAGCTCATTGCCCTGAAAGGATATGTACATCAAGTACACCCCCTTCCAGTGCAATTTCGACTTGTTGCCAAATCTTGGCACTTCTAACGAGAAATTTCTCGTGAGATGCCAAATCTAACCTCTTCTCGCGTAAATAGGTGCGCTGATTAAGGTGGTATATTAATGAGTTTAAGGAAATTAAGGAGTTTAATGAGTTTAGCGATAGTCTTTCCCTAAATTCCTTAAATTCCTTAAATTCCTTAAATTCCCTATTCTCCCTATTCTCCCTATCTTCCTATATCTCCACCAATCTATTCTTAATGGCATAGACCACAAGGTTTGCCGTGTTGCGGCAGCCGGTCTTCTCGAGAATGTTGGCGCGGTGCTTATCCACCGTGCGCTTCGAGATAAAGAGCTTGTCGGCAATCTCCTGATTTGATAGGCCTCGGCACACCTCCACCAAGATCTCGATCTCACGATCCGAGAGCGACTCATCGTCAGAGGGGGTGGTAATAGCCAGGCGGCTCATGTTGCGCGTGAGCGACTCGAGCAGAACGGGGCTGAAGAAGCTGTCGCCAGCCATAGTAACCCTAACAGCCTCGAAGACCTCCTCAATGTCTGAGTCTTTGAGTAGGAAGCCTCGTGCGCCACACTCCATCATAAGGGTATAGAAGTGCTCGTCGCCATACATCGAGAGGGTGATGATGCGCAACTCGGGACGCTCCTGAAGGGCACGGCGTGTGGTCTCCGAGCCGTCGATGCCAGGCATAGATATATCCATGAACACCACATCTACATCGAGTGTCGAGAGCTCAGCCAAGAACTCCTCGCCCGAGCCACAGCTTGCCACAACCTCGAAGTCGTCATTCTGCGATAGTAGGCCAGCGAGGCCTGTGCGGAATAGTGTGTGGTCGTCAACAAGAGCTATTTTAATTCTTTTTTCCATTGCGTTCCAATCTTTTTATTCGTCTTTGTTTGCGCTTTGTGGGTTGCGGTATATTACCATTTGTCGATACCTCGAAGTGTGCCGACATGCCACAGCCGGGCTTGCTACTAAAGCGTAGGCTACCTCCGAGTGACGATATTCGTGACTTCATGTTGGATAGTCCCATACCCATGTTCATACTCTCCTTATACGAGAAGCCGCAGCCGTTGTCGCTATATACCACAGCGATACGTCCATTATTTAACGTCAGCGATATGTTTATTGTTGTGCACGATGAGTGTTTTAGCGAGTTGTTAATAAGCTCGCAGATAACACGATAGATGATAACCTCGATATTCGAGTCGAAACGTTCGTTACTAATAGGTGTGCTAAACTCGATCTTCACGTCGTGGAGTGCCACGGTGCGATCTACGAAATTCTTGATGCCGCGTGCCAGACCAAAGCTATTGAGAACGTGTGGTGAGAGGTTATTAGATATCTCGCGCAGTGAGCGTATAGCCTCGTCGATAACTGCCACAGTATTTTGTAGTGTGGTGCGCTCCTTGTCGCTAAGCTCCGCCTTTGAGAGCGACGATAGCGACATCTTTGCAGAAGAGAGCAGAGGTCCAAGTCCGTCGTGAAGCTCGCGCGAGAACGAAGCACGTGAGCGCTCTTCGGTGCGTAGCACAGCCGTGAGGAGTCGGTTTTCGAGCAATCGGCGGTGGTGCGACATTCGCTCGACATGGTTAACGAGCAGGCGTGCGCATACGATACTCAATGATATGCCCAACGACACGATGATGCCAACCCAGGCGTAGGTATAGTCAGAGATATTGTAGCCGTCGAAGAGCATCAGCTGCATCACACGCTCGGAGCATAGGGCAATAAGTGTGACGATGCACGAGATCCATAGGGCGCTATACTTAGTCTTATGGATAAGCCTAAGCGCGATGACCACCGCCACAACCTGCATGACGATGGCAACAATTATCAGTATCTCGACACCCGACATCGCCCCTACTTAACTATGCCGTTCAAACTATTGAGCATGCGGTAGTCTGTCATGTCAACCTGCACGGGGACTACCGATACGTAATTGTGTGAGAGTGCCCACTCGTCGGTATCCTCCGCCTCGGGCTCAGCATTTTGGAATGCTCCCGTAAGCCAGTAGTAGTCGCGACCCTGAGGATCTTGGCGTGCGTAGAACTCCTCGCGCCAGAAGCCACGTGTCTGGCGGCATAGGCGAATACCCTGAATTTCAGATGCCTCGCAACGTGGTACATTCACATTGAGGCATAGTGGGCGAGGTAGGCTATCTGCTGCCGCGAGAATATCTGCGATAATCTTGCGACCAGCCTCCACAGCGCCCTCGAAATTGGCGTTAGGGTCGTGGTCGTCGAGCGAAAGGCCAATAGAGGGAATACCGTAGAAGCTACCCTCGATAGCTGCGCCCATGGTGCCTGAGTACATAACATTAACGGCAGCATTCGAGCCGTGGTTGATGCCAGATACAACGAGGTCAACCTTACGCTCGCGGAAGAAGTGGTCGAAGGCAATCTTTGCACAATCGACAGGCGTGCCCGAAAAGGCATATATCTCTACACCCTCGCTCTTCTCAACCTGGCGTATGAATAGCGGCTGGTTGATGGTTATCGCCTGACTCATGCCACTCTGCACACGGTCGGGTGCGATGGCTATAACATCGCCAAACTCGCGGGCGAGGTTTACTGCGGCGCGAAAGCCCTTTGAGAGGTAGCTATCGTCGTTGGTTAGAAATATAAGTCTCTTCATTATCAAGCAGCGTTTTATCCAAGATAGACGCTCTCGTCCTCGGTTGAGGCGTCGAGGCGTATAGCAATCATTATAAGTATTGTCGATGCCACGAGCGACGAGCCGCCGTAGCTCATAAGGGGTAGCGGGATACCCATCACGGGCATAAGACCTATGGTCATGCCGATGTTTACCCATACGTGGAAGAGCAGAATGGCAGCCACCGAGTAGCAATATACTCTGCCGAAGGGCTCTTTTATTCGCTCGCCCATGCGCATAAGGCGCAAGATGAGAGTGATATAGAGCATAACCACGGTAAATGTGCCTAAAAATCCCCACTCCTCACCCACGGTGCAGAAGATAAAGTCGGTATGTTTCTCGGGAACGTAGTCGTACTTAATCTGCGTACCCTCCATAAATCCCTTGCCGAACATGCCTCCCGAGCCGATGGCAATGAGCGACTGGTTGACGTTGTAGTCGATACCCTTAGGGTCGCTCTTAACACCCACATAGGTAAGTATTCGGTCCTGCTGGTGAGGCTTAAGGTGGTCGAACATAAAGTCGGTGGTTGGCACAAAGAGCATGGCATATACAAACATGATGATAGGCCACAGTAGTGATGTCTCACGGAGCTTGATAGCCACGAAGCCGAGCACAACAGCTGTGATTGAGCAGACGATCATAAGCGAGGCGTAGCCACTAAGAGGTGTGAGCACACATAGCAGCAGCACCGCTAAGAATACCAGTGCAAGGAAGCGTATATGACCCTCGATAGCACCCATCTTTAACATATTATATAAGGTAAAGATGATTATGAGTGCCGTGAATATCGCCTCGGGAGTGAAGATAAACGAGGTGATAAAGAGGAATACGGTGAATATCATCGGGAAGTAGATATACTTCGTCATGCCCTCACGAATACATACAAAGAGGAACGAGCAGAGCACAAGGCCCGATCCCGTGTCGTTCTGCAGTACGATGATAAGCAGAGGCAGGAGCACTACGCCCGCAACTTTGATGAGGTCCTTGAGGCGGTTCATGCTAAACGAGTAGTCGCTCATCACGCGTGCCATCATCAGCGCTGTGGCAATCTTTACGAACTCGGCGGGCTGCACACGCACACTACCAAACTCGAACCACGCCTTAGCACCATTAACCTTAACACCAAATGCCAAACATGCCAAAAGTAGGAATATACCAATGATGTATGCCGGAAGGGCAAACATATGGAAGTAACGACGCTCAAGAAGCAGTATCACAAGGGCAATAACACCCGAGATGCCTGCCCACATAGCCTGCTTGATGTAGTTGTGCTTGAAGGAGAAGAAGCTGCCTACCTCGGCATCATACGAGGCTGAGGTGATTGACAAAATTCCCACCAAGACGAGGATAAAGTAGAGGCCGAGGGCAACCATGTCAACACGCCCGAACAGCGAGTTCGAGTTGTGCGACGAGGATAGTCCTGGAGATATGTTATACTGCGATAGCATCTGTTTTGTTATTTTGGGTTTTTCTGGTCATACTTGCGCTGCTTAGCATCGTAGTATCCGTAGTTAATCTTGTAGTTGAGCACCTTCTCCAACATCTCTGGTCGCTTGATTGTGTCGGTGAGGTATAACTCCTCGATAAGGCTGGCGATAGGCACAGCAATCTCCGAACCGAAGCCACCATGCTCAACATATACCGAAATGGCGATACGTGGGTTGTTGCGTGGCGCAAACGACAAGAATGTAGAGTGGTCAGGGTAGCGCTTGCCCGAGGCATCACGGCGGTTGTGCTCGGCAGTACCCGTTTTACCACACACGTCCCAACCCTCGAGCTTGGCAAGGCGTGAGGTACCATCATCATTAACACTAAGCCACATACCGTCGATAATTGTCTCGAAGTGGCGTGGGCTGACCATGGTGTGGTGACGCTCGTAGAAGCGGCGGTCGATAGAGTCACGACCCTCGATAGCCTTGATGATGTGTGGTATGTAGTAGTAGCCACGGTTGGCAATGATAGCTGCGAGGTTAGCCATCTGCAAAGGTGTACATGCCATCTCGCCCTGACCAATGGCGCACGAGATTACTGTACCCCAGTTCCAACGACCGTTATAGCCCTTGTCGTAGAACTCTGTTGTTGGCACAAAGCCTCGGCTCTCGCCATATAGGTCGCATTCGAGGCGGCTGCCGAAGCCGAAGCTCTCGACATACTCGGTCCACTTTGCCATACCCTTCTTTATGCTTCCGTACTTAGGGTTTGTGATGATATCCTTAAACACGTAGCAGAAGTAGGCGTTGCACGACTCGGCTACGGCACGCTTAAGATTTAGCGGTGAGTCGTGGTTGTGACACTTCAGCGTACGGCTGTTGCGGCCAACACCATAGGTGAAGCCCTGCTGACATGGGTGCTTGTCGCTAACATGTAGCACACCCTCCTCCAAGCCGACAAGACCCTGCACAAGCTTAAATGTTGAGCCTGGTGCATAGTGCTCCTTAAGGGCTCGGGTAAACTGTGGCTGACGCTGGTTGCGTGTCATCTCAAGGAAGTTGGTGTTACGCTGGCGACCTACCATAAGGTCGGGATTGTACGTTGGCGACGACACCATTGCCAGGATCTCGCCCGTGCTGGGCTCGATAGCCACGATAGCACCTACCTTGCCCACCATGAGCTTCTCGGCAAACTCTTGAAGACGTGCGTCGATGGTCGATGTTAGCTGCGTACCCTTAACAGGGAGCACGTCCATCTCGCCATTTTTGTATGAACCCTTCACCGCACCACGGTTGTCGTTCACACGATAGCTCACACCCTTCTCGCCACGAAGCAGAGTCTCGTATGCCGACTCCACGCCACCAATGCCGATGTAGTCGCCCGCAGAGTAGTATTTCCACTTCTCGATATCCTCGGGGCGCACCTCGCTAACATAGCCAAGCAGGTTACCACCCACCTGGCGGGGATACTCACGTGCCGTGCGGAAACGGGTGTAGAAGCCCTTGAAGTCGCTCTCGTCGAAGATAAGCTTTGCCTCCTGCGAGAGGTAGCCAACAACGAGGTGTGGGGTATATGAGCGTGGACCAGCACGCCTAAGCTCACGCCTAAGCTTGTCCATAGATATGTTCAAGATTGCTGCAAGACGAACCGAGTCGAAGCCCTCCTTCGGTATGTCGCGTGTGACAACCATCACGTCGTAGCATATGCGGCTGCGGATAAGATATTCGCCACGGCGATCCAGCACCTCGCCTCGCATGGGATACTCCACGTATGAGCGCATGATGTTCGATGCGGCGCGTGCCTTGTAGCTATCATCGATAATCTGAACATAGAACAAACGGCCTAAGATTACCAATGCAGCCAAGAGCACCACATATCGTAGCACCTCATAACGGTGTCTTCCTCTACTCTCCTTCGACATTATGCTATAAGTTTAGAGGTGAATATACGCACCACGGGCCACGATATGATAAGCGAGGCTATGGTGCTAAGTACGATGGTGGCTACGGTGCGGAAGAAGTTTGCCCACGAGAGAGCCTCCATGATAAAGAATAGAGCGTGGTAGAGCAATAGCGATAGCGCAACGTAGAACATGAGCTGTGGTAGCGGTATGCGTGCCAGTAGTTGCGACTGGTCGCTGGAGTCTATCGAGCGGTTTGTGGTCATGTAGATAAGCGCAGGGCGGAAGATTGCCAACGGAAGGAGTGTGACAACGTAGAGGCCTGAGCCACCAAGCAGCAAATCGAGAGTAAGCGCCACAATATAGCTTGTGATAAGCACCCATATAGAGCTCCACTCTGTGGGAAGCAGAAGCACAATGATGGGGAATATCATTGGACGTATCCAGATTGATATTGACGAGCCAAGGTCGATGTTGTCGAGCAGGAACACCTGCACCAACATAAGCACGATGGCCAATATTATGTGTGGAATATGTTTGATCATTGCTTACAAGGAGTTATTGCTTGATGAAGTCTGACTCTCGATGTTGTCCATCAGTGTCTCAATCTCGCCATAGTGTGTATTCTCAACGATAAGCACGTTGTCCAGTGCCGACATATCTACGGCAAGGCGCAGGCGTGCCGAGTATGCTGTCTTTGCAGCGTTGTGCTCAAACTTCTCGATGTGGCCCACGATAACACCCTTTGGCAGACGCTCCGACCATGCCTCGATAGGCATGCCCTCCTCGGGCTGTGCATAGGTCGAGATGTCGATAACATCTACATGGCTTGGCGAGCTACCATTCCACCTAAGCGAGCAGGTGTAGTTGGTCATCGATAGACATCCACCCATGGTAAACTCGGTGTTGATGACAGGCATAGCCACAGAGTAGCGATCGGAGCATGAGATGATATAGCCCACAAGGTTCTTGTCGGGGGTAATAACACCCATGTTCTTCTTGATGCCGTCCCTCTCGCCCTTATCCAAGATGATGTAGTTGCGCATGCGGCTGATGGTCATCGAAGCTACACGAGCAGGGTAGTAGATGTAGTGTAGCTCATCCTCCTCCTCGCTCTGCATCCTCTTTTTCCATGCCTCCTCGCTGTAGTCTGCCAACATCTCGCGCTCACGCTCCAGGGTCTGCTCTAACTCGGCAATGCGACGTGTGAGCAGGTCGTTTTCGCCCGATAGCGAGAAGAAGTGGTCGATGTTGGTTATCTTCTGGCTGAAGTAGCCACCCATGGCGGTTGTGCGCGACAAAATCTTTGCCTCGGTATAGGGTGTTGATGTAGCATATTGCCATATGGCAATACCCTCCAAAAGTAGGAAGAGTAGCACCACATATATGCGCTTTATGAACTCTAAAAGTCTATGCATCTTTGTTGCTGGACTATGCCATTATTTACTTCGAAAAGGCTGTCGCAATGACAGCCCTTCGTAATTGTTTGTGACTCAGAAGTATGCCCTCCGAGCCTCATTAGTATCGTTGTGTAGCCTTACTCGCATGGCAATGGTTGGCGTATGGCTACGCCTCCATGCCACTACTCTGTAAAACTATTTGTCGCCACCCATCAAGAATGAGAAGTTGCCGATGTTCTTAAGTGCGATGCCTGTACCACGAGCAATAGCGCGTAGTGGATCCTCGGCGATGTGCACTGGAAGACCTGACTTCTTAGATAGACGCTTGTCAAGACCCTTGATTAGGGCGCCACCACCAGCAAGATATACACCATTCTTCACAACATCTGAGTAGAGCTCTGGTGGCATCTCCTCGAGCACCTTCATTAGGGCGTTGTCGAGCTTCACGAGCGACTTGTCGAGGGCGTAGGCAATCTCGCTATATGTGAGCGATACGGTCTGTGGCTGCGATGTGAGCATGTTAGAACCTGTGAAGATGTAGTCGTCTGGCTCGTTGTCGAGCTCAGGCACAGCAGCACCGATAGCACACTTAATCTCCTCGGCAGTACGCTCACCAATCTTGATGCCGTGCTGCTGACGGATATAGTTCTGGATGTCGGTAGTAAACACGTCACCGGCAACGTTGATAGACTCTGAGCATACGATACCACCAAGCGAGATACAAGCGATCTCCGAAGTACCACCACCGATGTCGATGATAAGGTTACCCTCTGGAGCCTCAACATCAAGGCCAGCACCGAGTGCTGCTGCCATAGGCTCGAACACAAGGTAGATCTCGCGACCACCAGCGTGCTGAGCAGAGTCGCGCACGGCACGAATCTCAACGTTTGTAGAGCCTGAAGGAATACAGATCATCATCTTGAGTGATGGAGCAAACATACCACGTGTGGCGTTTACCTTCTTGATGAAGCCACGGAGCATAAGCTCGGTAGCCTCGAAGTCGGCGATAACACCATCTTTAAGTGGGCGAATAGTGCGAATGTTGGGGTTGGTCTTACCATCCATCAAACGAGCCTTGTGGCCAATAGCCATAAGGTTACCCGTTTTGATGTTTACCGCAACAATTGAGGGTTCGTCGACAATCACCTTGCCGTTGCTCATGATAAGAGTATTGGCTGTACCCAAGTCAATAGCCAACTCTTGTGTAAGTGAAAATAGTCCCATATTTCTCTATTAATTTTACTCAAAAAAATAGTTGTGCTTGCCTTTTGTGGCAACTCTTTGATATGCAGCGCGATACGTGCTTTTTATCGCACACGTGCGCATAATCACCCACAAAGATAAAAAAAAGAAGTGGAGAATTTGCAATTTTCTTAACTTTTTTATTAAATTTGTCAATAATTTTTTGCTTATGACCGTAGATAAAGAGTCTAGATGCGCCGTTCTTGGCTATGGTAGCTGGGCAACAGCGATTGTAAAGACGCTGACTGTTAACCACCAGCATGTCAATTGGTTGGTACTCAACGACGATATCCTAAAGTCGCTCGAGGAGCGCTCACATAACGTAAAGTATCTGCCTTGGTGCTACATCGATCGCGACTATATCACCCCTTCGAAGGATATTAACGAGGTTGTGCGTGGCGTAGATGTTGTCTTTTTGGCTATGCCTTCGGCATTCCTCACAAAGTTTTTGGAGCCTTTGAAGGAGAGCCTTGCAGATAAGATTGTGGTCTCAGCAGTCAAGGGTATTATCCCTGGCGACTACCTCACAATCGTTGAGCACATGAACCGCTACTACGATGTTCCGATGAAGAACCTTGTGGTGGTGACAGGACCGTCGCATGCCGAGGAGGTGGGTCAGTGTCGTCTGTCGTATCTCACTGTGGCATCGGAGGATAACACTTCGGCTGAGCGCGTTAAGGAGCTTCTTGCCAACGACTTTTTCCGTTGCAGCATCTCGCACGATGTGCTCGGTGTCGAGGCGGCAGCTATCATGAAAAATGTATATGCCCTGGCAGTGGGTATCGCTGTTGGTTTGCGTTATGGCGACAACTTCTTGGCGGTGCTTATCTCGGGCTGTGCCAACGAGATGAATAACTTCCTAAATGCCTCAGTGCCAATCGAAAACCGCAATATAAATGCTGCAGCATATATGGGTGATTTGCTCGTTACGTGCTACTCGCCACTAAGCCGCAACCGCCGTCTTGGCACGCTGCTTGGTAAGGGTTGCTCGGTGAAGAGTGCTCTTAACGAGATGACCATGGTGGCTGAGGGCTACTATGCTGCCGAGTGTATCCGTCGTAGCTCGATGCACACGGGGGTGGAGATGCCTATTGCCGATATGGTGTGGGAGGTATTGTACAACAATGCTTCGGCACGCGATGCTATGCTGGCGCTAACAAAAATTTTGAAGTAATAATTTAAACGATATATTTTATGGAGCTTATTAAATTTAATGCCGCTCACTCGGGCGTTGCAATCACATCGGATATGCAGGCAGCTGCTGCCGAGGCTAACTCATTGCTACACAGTGGTAAGGGTGCTGGTAACGACTTTCTTGGTTGGGTAAATCTTCCTTCGTCAATCACTTCTGAGGAGCTCGCTGAGATTAAGAGTGTTGCTGCTAAGCTACGCTCTAAGGCTGAGGTAGTTGTATGTATCGGTATCGGTGGCTCATACCTCGGTGCTAAGGCTGTGTTGGAGGCTATGTCAAACTCGTTCGAGTCGCTCAAGAAGCGTCACGACAATCCAACAATCGTCTTTGCGGGCGAGAATATCTCTGAGGACTACACCTACGAGCTTATGGAGGCGTTGAAGGAGTACTCAATCGCTGCTATCGTAATCTCTAAGTCGGGTACTACTACTGAGCCAGCTATCGCCTTCCGCCTTATCAAGGCCGAGATAGAGAAGCGCTATGGCAAGGCTGAGGCTGCTGAGCGCATCGTAGCTATTACTGATAAGGCACGTGGTGCTCTCAAGACCCTTGCAACACAGGAGGGCTATCCTACATTCGTTATCGAGGACAATGTGGGTGGTCGCTACTCTGTACTCTCACCAGTAGGTCTTCTTCCATTGGCTGTTGCGGGTGTCGATGTCGAGGCATTTGTTGAGGGTGCACGCGACATGGAGCGCCTTACATCTGAGGCTACACCTATCGAGCAAAACCCTGCTGCTCAGTATGCTATCGTGCGTAACGAGCTATATAAGGCGGGTAAGAAGATCGAGATTTTGGGTTCTTACGAGCCTAAGTTGCAGTATATCGCCGAGTGGTGGAAGCAGCTCTATGGCGAGTCGGAGGGTAAGGAGCTTAAGGGTATCTTCCCAGCAAGCGTGACACTCACTGCTGACCTTCACTCTATGGGTCAGTATATCCAGGAGGGTGAGCGCACCTTGTTTGAGACAATCATCTCAGTGAAGAACTCGAAGTATGAGGTTAAGGTGGAGTCTGACGAGGCCAACCTCGACGGTCTTAACTTCCTCACTGGCAAGCGCCTATCAGATATTAACAAGATGGCTGAGCTTGGTGTTCGCTTGGCTCACCTTGATGGTGGTGTGCCTAACCTCATTATCGAGATTGAGCGCATCGACGAGCGCACTATTGGTCAGTTGCTCTACTTCTTCGAGAAGGGTTGTGGCATCAGCGGCTACTTGCTTGGTGTAAACCCATTCGACCAGCCAGGTGTTGAGGCATACAAGAAGAATATGTTTGCTCTCCTCGACAAGCCAGGCTACGAGGAGGCATCGAAGGCTATCAAGGCTCGCCTATAATATATAAATAGGTATTTCGACAGAAGGGGGATTAATTATCCCCCTTTTTTTGTTGCTTTTTACGACTAAATTCGTACCTTTGCCGCCGCATATGCGCTCTATCGCTGACACCTATGGTGGAAGAGGAAAGTCCGAGCAACAGAGAGCACCACACAAGTTAATGGCTTGATACTCGTGAGGGTATAGTAACGCAGAAGAAAATAACCGCCCGCAAGGGTAAGGGTGAGAAGGCGGGGTAAGAGCCCACCGCGAGGGTAGCAATACTCCTCGGCTGTGCGTCT